>NZ_JBGFSK010000008.1:0-148845 GCF_041365945.1 Janibacter sp. GXQ6167
CTGCCCTTGCGCCATGGCTCGAGCACTACAACACTGAACGACGCCACAGCTCACTCGCAGGCCATCCACCCATCAGCCGCCTGTAACCAACGTGGTGGCCGGGTACATCTAGCCCCTACGCCCCGGCAACCAAGTCGTAGGCCTGACGGGCGATCTCCAACTCCTCGTTGGCGGCGATCACGACTCCAGCGACCGGGCTGTCGTCGGCCGTGATGATGCTGTCTCCGGCGACGCCGTCATTGCGGCTGGCATCAAGGATCATCCCGAGCAGACCTAGCCGCTCGATGACGGCCGCCCGCAACGGAGCCGCGTGCTCTCCGATGCCGCCGGTGAAGACGATCGCATCCAGGCGTCCGAGCTCGGCGGCATAGGCACCGACATACTTCACCAGCCGGTGCACGACCACGTCGAAGGTGAGGGCCGCCGCCTCATCGCCGGCCTCCCGCCGCTCCAGCACCTCGCGGAAATCGGACACCCCGGCGAGCCCGAGCAGGCCACTTTCGCGATTGAGCGCCCTATCGACGGCATCCTGGTCGAGCCCCGCCACGCGTCCGAGGTAGGTGTGCAGGGCCGGGTCGACATCTCCACTCCGGGTGCCCATGACGAGGCCCTCGAGCGGCGTCAGACCCATCGAGGTGTCGACGGACTGGCCGCCGTGGACCGCGGTGGCACTCGCCCCATTGCCGAGATGGAGGACCACGAGATCGCTCTGCTCGTACGCGAGCCCGAGCAGCTCGGCGGCCCGCCGACTCGCGGACGACACCGACGTCCCATGGAAGCCGTACCGGCGCACCCGCAGCCGCGTGCGCCAGTCCTCGGGGACCGCGTAGGTGTGCGCGGCCGCCGGGATGCTCTGGTGGAAGGCGGTGTCGCAGACCGCGACCTGCGGAACGCCCGGGACGGCCTCCATCGCCGCATCGATCCCGAGAAGCGCGGGCGGGTTATGTAAGGGGGCGAGCGGCGCAAGGTCTTCGATATCGGCCCGCACCGCCGGGGTGATCAGGGTGGGGTCGCTAAAGCGCGCTCCGCCGTGGACCACGCGGTGCCCGACCGCGAGCAGATCATGCAGGTCGTATCCCTCAGCCCGAATCCGAGCGATGGCCTCGTCGAGGGCAGCGCCGTGATCCGTGACCCGCTCGATCAGGCCCTTGGAAAGCGTCTCCCCCTTGGCGACGTCGATCAACTGGTACTTGACCGACGAGGACCCGGCATTGATCACGAGGACGAGGGGGGAGGTGGTGCTCATCGGTTCGCTGCCTGAACTGCCGTGATGGCGATCGTGTTGACGATGTCCCGGACGAGAGCACCGCGAGAAAGGTCGTTGACCGGTTTACCGAGGCCCTGCAGGACCGGACCGATCGCGATCGCACCGGCGCTGCGTTGGACCGCCTTGTAGGTGTTGTTGCCGGTGTTGAGGTCGGGGAAGATCAACACCGTGGCCTGGCCGGCCACGGGGCTGCCCTTCAATTTGGTCGCCGCCACCTTGGGGTCCACGGCCGCGTCGTACTGGATGGGCCCTTCGATCAGCAGTTCCGGTGCGCGTTCGCGCACCAGTTCGGTCGCCGCCCGGACCTTCTCCACATCAGCACCGGTCCCTGACCCACCCGTCGAGTACGAGAGCATCGCCACCCTCGGGTCGATCCCGAACTGCCGCGCGGTCTGCGCCGACGAGATCGCGATATCGGCCAGTTGATCGGCGTTCGGGTCGGGATTGATCGCGCAATCGCCGTAGACCAGGACCTGATCGGCGAGCGCCATCAAAAAAACGCTCGAGACCACCGACACCCCCGGTGCGGTCTTGACGATCTCGAGCGCCGGACGCACAGTCGCCGCCGTCGTGGTGATCGACCCGGAGACCATGCCGTCGACCAACCCGTCATGGACGAGCAAGGTGCCGAAGTAGGAGGGGTCGGTCACGATGTCGCGGGCCTGTTCGACGGTCACGCCCTTGTGCGAGCGAATCTGCGCGTACTCCTCGGCGAAGCGCTGGCGATAGGCCTCATCGAAGGGGTCGATGATCGTCACGTCGTCGAGGTCGAGCCCCACCCGCTGGTTGGCGTGCTCGATCGCGTCGCGGTCGCCGAGCAGGGTCAGCCGGGCGATCTGGCGCTCGCGCACCTGACGCGCGGCTTCCAGGATTCGCGGCTCCGCCCCTTCGGGCAGCACGATCAAGGCATCGGACCGACGCGCGTCTTCGACGACCTGGTGCTCAAACATCAGGGGGGTCACCACCCCAGGACGCGTCGGAAGGTCGAGGGCGGCGAGGAGGTCCGAGCCGGCGAGCCGGTCACCGAGGACCTGGATGGCCGCCTCGATCTTGCGCGGCGTCTCGGTCGTGATCCGCCCCTTGGCCCGCTCGACCATCCGGGCGGTCTGCATGGTCCCGGTCGGGCAGGCGACGATCGGCAGGTCCACGTCCAGGCCGGCGATCAGCCGGTCGATCTGCGGTGAGAGCGGGAAACCACCGTTCAAGATGATCCCGGTCAGGGTGGGGAAGGTGAGCGAGCGGTGCGCGAGGAGCGCTCCGAGCAATACCTCTTCGCGATCAGCGGGGATGATGAGGACGTGGTCCTCCTTCATCCGGTCGAGGACGTGTGGCAAGGTCATCGCGGCGACCACGATCCCCATGCACTCTCGATCGAGCAGATCGGGATTGCCGTGCGTCATCTGCCCGTCGCACGCCTCGGCGACCGCAAGCATCGTTGGGGCGCGGAGGAGCGGCACGTTGGGAAGGGCGACCACCGGCACCGTGGGCACCCGCTCGGTGAAGGCCGCGGTGAAGCGATCGAGGGCATCGGGCTCGACCTGGTTGACGATGACACCGGCGACGGTCGCGTGCCGCTCGGCCGCGGCCTGGAGTGCCACCCGGATCGTCGCGGCGACCTCGTTCGGGGTGCGTTCGGCGACCGGGAAGACGAGCACCATGCGCCCGGCGAGGTTCGCCGCGATCGAGGCGTTGACGCCAAACTCGGTCGGCGTCACGATCCCGCTGAAGTCAGAGCCGATCACGAGCACGACATCGCAGTGGTCGGCGACGCGGTGATACCGGTCGACGATCACCTCCATGGAGTGATCGGGATCCTCGTGCAGGTCCTCGTAGGCCACGCCGCAGAGGTCCGCCAAATCGGGCGCCCCCGGGCCGAGCTGCGGGATCAGCACCTCGAGCAACTCGTCCTCCCCGACGGCCGGGACGAGGGGGCGGAAGGGGAGCACTCGCGCGCCGCCCCTGCCGAGGTGTTCGAGCAGGGCCAATGCCACTGCGGACTTCCCGGAGGCCGCCTCAGTGGCAGCCAGGTAGATGCACTCAGCCACGGGCCCAAACCTATCCCGAGGCGGTCCTCGACCCCTGGTCGGCCGAAGCGCCGACGCGACGTCGGGCGGAGGCGAAGGGGGTCTACTCTCCCCCGGAATACCGCTGCCGAGAGCGCAACGCCTCGGTGAGCGCGGACTGGGCATCGACGATCGCTCGACGCACCCCGTGATCGAGGTCACCGGCGAGGCACGCTTCGCTGAGGGCCAGAGTGTCCTCGGTCGCAAACCTCGAGGGGTACGCGACGCTCGCCACCCGGGAGAGGGCGTCTTCTCCGAGCCAGGACGCCATGGCTGGGACATCGGTGAAGTACCGCTCGATATACGGCTTGACGAGCGAACGGTCCTCCGGCCCCCAAAAGCCCGAGGCGATCGCGACGAGTTCGTAGTTGCTGCGCGCCGAATTGGTGGTGAGATCGGTCCAGGCAGCGGCCTTGTCCTCCGCCGATGGCAGGGCCGCGGTCGCCGTCAGCGCCCCAAGGTTGCCGGTCATCGTCTGATCGGCCGCTCGCGCCCGCTCGATGTCGGCGCGCTCGATGACGCCGCGGCGGGCGAGTTGCCCGAGGACGATCCACCGGAAATCGGCGTCCCCGGCGAGCCCCTCCGGAAGGTCAATCCCGTCGGCCCATGGCCGCAGACGGCCCTCCACATCATCGGTGGTTCGGGCGATCAGCCGAGCCGCATGGAGCGCCCGGCTGCTCCCCCCTTCGGCCTCGGCGAGGACCCGCTCACCGACCGCCGCCATTCGGGCGCGGGCCTCGGCCTGCTCGCTCTCGGGCAGGTAAGCGCGAATCACGACCCAGGTGAGGTGGAGGCCAGCCCGGGAAAAGATCGAGTCATTGCGCTCGTGCGGCAGCGCCACCTCGGCGAGGTCGACGAGCAGCCTGGGGTCGACGAGAGTGTGCGCCAGCTGGTCGGCCAACCCGACCCAGATCACCGCCCGTGCCTGAGGATCGGCCATGGCCGGTACCTCCGCGGCCAGGGCGGCGAGGCTGCGCTCGTCCAGTCGCGGGGTGGCCCAGGTGAGATCGCCGGCATTCGGCAGGATCAGCGGTGCCGTGACGTCCAAGCCCGCGATCGCTGTCGCAGCGCCCGCGGTGAGCGAGACGCGTGAGGTCTCCTCCCCACCGGAGTAGGTGGCGACATCGAGGGCGTGCGGCCGGTCCGCCGGGTGCTCGCTCGGGGTGAGGCGCTCCACGGTGGCGGTCGCCCGATCGACAGCAAGCGCATCGACCCCAGCGGTCTCCAGCCAGGCGGCCGACCAGTCAGCCAGCGAGCGGCCACTCGCGCGCTCCATCGCCACGAGGAAATCGGCGAGCTCGCCGTTGCCGTATGCGTGCGCGCTGAGGTAATCAACGATGCCCGCGAGGAAGGCTTCGTCCCCGATGTACTCGATGAGTTGGCGGATGACGGCTGCGCCCTTGGCATAGGAGATGCCATCGAAGTTCGCGAGCGCCGACTTCGCATCCGGCGCGGGCGAACCCGCGACAGGGTGGGTCGAGGGTGCCCGCTCGGCCGCATACCCCCAGGACTTGCGGGCCATCGTCGAATCCACCCAGGCCTCGGTGTAGTCCGTCGCGGCCACGAGGCAGCGGTGCGCCATGTACTCGGCGAAGGACTCGTTGAGCCACAGGTCGTCCCACCAGCGCATCGTGACGAGGTCGCCGAACCACATGTGCGCCATCTCGTGGCTGATCGTGTTTGCCCTCATCAAGATCTCGTCCCGACTCGTGGCACCCCGATAGAGGTACTGATCGCGGATCACGACGCAGCCCGGGTTCTCCATCGCTCCGGCATTGAACTCCGGGGCGAAGACCTGGTCGTAATCATCGAAGGGGTATCGGATCGAAAAGATCGAGTGGAAGTAGTCGAAGGAGCGACGCGTCACCTCGAGCATCTCCGGGGCGTGCCGCTTGAGCTCCGTCCCCAGCGAGGCCCGAGCGTAGAGCCCGAGCGAGATCCCGTCGTGCTCCTCGCGCACCTCGACATAGGGGCCGGCGCAGATCGTGACGAAGTAGGTCGCGAGCGGCTTGGTTTCGCGGAGGTGCCACACGCCCCCTTCGTCGCGGGTGGCCCGACCGTTGCCGATCACCACCCAGTCCGAGGGGACCCGCACGGTGAAGGTCCACGGCGCCTTCAGGTCGGGTTGGTCGAAGCAGGCGAAGACGCTCGGTGCGGCGTCGAGGAAGAGGTGCCCGTAGATGTAGTCGTTGCCATCGGCGGGGTCGCTCGCTCGGTGCAGGCCGTTGCCGTCATGGCGGTAGCCCATCGTCGCCTCGACCTCGATGAGGTGCGAACCTGCCGAGAGGCGAAGGGGGTATCGCCGATCCGCGAGGAGCCCGGCATCGAGCTCGACCCCATCGAGACGGATCGCGTGCAGCGTGTGCGGATCGAGATCGACAAAGGTCTCGCCGTCCGCGGCGGCCTCGACGGTGATCCGGGTCCGAGAGCCGAACTCGCGCTCTCCGGTGTCCAGATCGAGGTCGACCTGCATGGCGGTGACGGTAAGGAACTCGGCACGGTGGGCGGCTTCGGCGCGGGTCAAGGAGGGCACCGTCGATCATCCTCGCACCGCACCGGCGCCGAGGCGAGGAGGCCATCCGGGGAGCCAAAAACCGTGGCCATCTACCGAGCCAGCTCGGGCCAAAGTGTCGCGGAGCGCTCTTGGTCGATAGCGTCGGCGCCCATGACGACCAATGTTGCTCCGTCCACCCTGGCCTCGCGCCTTAGTGCCCTCGGCCCCGGATTGCTCATGGCCTCCGCCGCGATCGGGGCCTCGCACCTCGTGGCGTCCACCCAAGCCGGGGCTCTCTTCGGATGGCAGCTCTTCGGTCTGATCCTGGTGGCGAACCTGTTGAAGTACCCCTTCTTCCGGTTCGGCCCGCAGTACACCGTCGAGTCCGGGGTCTCCCTCGTCGAGGGTTACGCCCGCAAGGGCAAGGTGTACTTGCTCCTCTTCTTCGTCCTCTGCGCCTATGCCGCGGTCGTCTCGACCGCCGGGGTCGCGATGCTCTGCACGGTGATCCTCGCCTATCTGCTCCCGGCGTCCTGGGGGCTGAGCGTCCCGGTCCTCGCGGCCATCCTGCTCGGCGTGATCTGGGTGATCCTGATCGGCGGTCACTACAAGGCGCTCGACGGCATCACCAAGCTGATCCTGGTCGTCTTGTCGCTCTCGACCGTCCTCGCCGTGATCGTGGCTGCGATCCGTGGGCCGGTCGCCCAGCCGGGCTTTGAGGGTCCGTCGCCCTGGACCTTCGCGAGCCTCGCCTTCATCATCGCGCTCCTCGGGTGGATGCCCGCCCCGATCGAGATCAGCGCGCTCAACTCGATGTGGGTCAAGGCGAAGGGCGAGGACCGCCAGCTCGACAAGCGCGCCGTCCTCTTCGACTTCAACCTCGGCTACATCGTCTCGACCATCTTGGCCCTGGTCTTCCTCACCCTCGGCGTGCTCGTCCAGTACGGCAGCGGCACCGAGTTGCAGATCGCTGGCGGCGCCTACATCCCGCAGCTGATGGACATGTACGCCTCGGCGATCGGCACCTGGGCCAAGCCGCTGGTCGCCCTCATCGCCTTCGCGGCGATGTTCGGCACGGTGATCACCGTCGTCGACGGCTACGGCCGCGCGAGCGGTGAGGCCCTGCGCCTGCTGCGTGGTCAGCCCGAACTCACCCGTCGCGCCAAGGTCGCCTGGATCACCGGCATCAGCATCGTTGCCCTCGCGATCATCACCTGGATGGGCTCCGAGCTCGCGGACATGCTGCGCTACGCGATGATCTCGGCGTTCGTCACCGCGCCGGTCTTCGCCTGGCTGAACTTCTCCCTGGTCCGCGGCGAGAAGGGCCTCTCACCGGTCCTGCGGGTGCTGTCCTACGCCGGGCTCGTCTTCCTCGGCGGCTTCACAATCCTCTTCCTGCTCAACCAGTTCGGCGTCATCGGCTAGGCGGCGCCCCGCCCTTTAGCGGATGTCGTGGCCGTAGGCCATCTGCTCCAGGCGCGCGATCCGCTCGGCCATCGGCGGGTGGGTCGACATCATCCGGGAGATGTCCTGCGCCCGGAAGGGATTCGCGATCATCATGTGCGAGGCATTTTGCAGCTGAGGTGAGGGCGCGAGCGGGGCCTGCTGCGTGCCGAGCTCCAGCTTGCGCAGGGCCGAGGCGAGCGCCAGCGGGTCACCGGTGAGCTTCGCACCGTCCTCGTCGGCGTCGTACTCACGGGTGCGGCTGATCGCCATCTGGATGATCATGGCGGCGAAGGGGGCGAGCAGCGCCATCAGCAGCATCGCGATCGGGTTGCCGCCCCGCTCGCGGTCCCCGCCGAACCAGAAGGCCATCGAGGCGACCGAGGAGATGACACCGGCCATCGCTGCGGCGATCGAGCCGGTCAGAATGTCGCGGTTGTAGACGTGCATGAGCTCATGCCCGAGCACGCCTCGCAACTCGCGCTCGTCGAGCAGACGCAAGATGCCCTCGGTGCAGCAGACCGCAGCGTTCTTCGGGTTGCGCCCGGTCGCGAAGGCGTTCGGAGCCTCGGTCGGCGAGACGTAGAGGCGCGGCATGGGCTGGTTCGCCTGCGCCGAGAGGTCCCGCACGATGCGGTACATCGCGGGCTGCTCCTGCTCGGTGACCGGGTAGGCCTTCATCGCCTTGATCGCGAGCTTGTCGGAGTTCCAATACGAGTACGCGGTCATGCCGACGCCGAAGAGGGCGAAGAGCCAGATGTACCGGCCGCCTCCGATCAGGGCACCCATCCCGAGCAGCAACGCCCAGATCAGACCGAAGAGGGCGGCCGTCTTCAGGCCGTTGTAGTGATTCCGCATGTCAATCCCAACGTCAGGAGGACCGTTTTTCGTTCCGCCCTAGGTTGGCAGACCGAGCACAAGGGCGGGAGCGAGCGCCAGCAGGACCACGACGGCGAGGGCGATCATCACCACGATGGTGGTAGCGCGTCCCGGCGTCTCGGAGGGCCCCTTCGGCGGTCCCACGAGGACGGCGAGCCAGCGCAGGTAGGCGGCGATCGCGATGACGGCGGCGACCACGGCGACCGCGATCAGGGCCCACTGGCCGTCGGCAGCAAGCGCCCGCAAAACGGCGACCTTCGCGACGAGCCCACCGATCGCCGGGGGCAAGCCGGCGAGGGTCAACAAGGCCAGTGCTAGACCGGCCCCGAGAAGGGGGGACCGGCGCAGCAGCCCCGCGTGGTCACCGAGGCGCCGCCCCACGACGGCGCTCACCACGAAAGCAAGAGTCGCCGCGCTGACGTAGATCACGAGGTACCCGGCCGCCGCGGAGGCACCGTCGGCCCGACCGCTCACGAGCGGTGCGACGACCCACCCGGATTGGGTCACGCCGGACCAGGCGAGGAGCCGGACCGGGTCGTCTTGGCGCAGCGCCATGATCGCGCCGCCGATCATGCTCACCGCAGCGAGCAGCCCGAGGACGAGACCGGTCGATGGGCGGGTGGGAGCAGCGGACGCGGCGCTGATCAGGACGAGCAGCGCGCCGAGGGCCGCCACGCTGGAGACGCCGACGAGCAGGACGGTCCCGGCCGGGGTCGCCCTCGCGTAGGTCGGCGGCGCCCACAGGTGGAAGGGGGCGAGGGCGAGCTTGAAGGCCACCGACGCGATCAGCAGCACGAGCGCGAGAGCCACCACAGCGCTTGTCGCTGACGGCGGCGTCGTTGAGATCCCGACCGTCTCTTCGCCCGGTAGCCCACTCATCCAGGCAACGGCGGGACTTAGGCGGATTGTGCCGGTACCGGTCACCCAGAGGGCCGCACCCACTGCGGCGAGTGCGAAGGACAGGACCGCCGTCGTGAGCAGCGGCATCGCGTCGGCGCCGCTGCGTCGGGCGCGTAACGCGATGAAGGCGACGACCGGGACCGTCGCGAGTTCGAGTCCGATCAGCCAGGATCCGAGGTCGCGGGCTCCGGCCACGACGGCCGCGCCGCAGACCGTCGCGAGGACGAGGACGATCGGGATCGCCAGATCCGGCGAATCCCCCTTCGCTCGGGCACTGCGCGCGAGTAGCGCCAGCGCGCCCAGTCCTCCGAGCGCGGCAGTGACCTGGAGTAATGACCCGCCGGCGCTCACCTGGACGAGGCACGACGGGGCGACGCCGCCTCCGCCAGAGACGAGCTCGGTCGTGGACTCCAGCGGAGGGCAGAGGCTGACCGTCGGATAGCCATGGCGCGCCTGCCAGGCCTGCCAAGCGGCCACCGAGAGGGCGATGCCAAGGCCAAGCATTCCGGCGGCCAACACCGGGCGCTCACGGCGAGGCAGGGCCGCATCGAGCAGTAGGACCGCAGCGGCGGCGAGGGCCGGGACGGCTGCTGGGGCAAGGACGAGCCATTGGATCTCGAGATGGAGTCCACTCATCGGGCCACCCCCGGTAGCGCGGTGATCCACGCGATGAGGGAAGGAGCAACGCCGAGCAGGATGATCGCGGCGACGAGGACCCCGCCGGTCACCCGCTCGATGTTGTCGGCATCCGGTAGCGGCGCTTCGCCCCTGTCACCCATCCAGACCAAGCGGACGACCCGGATCGAGTACGCCCCAGCGATCGCGGCACCGATGGCCGCGATCACCGCGCAGACGGCGAAGAGCCCCTCTGGTCGATCCGCTGCAGGGCTCAAGGCCGCGACGATTCCGTAGAACTCCCCCCAGAAGGCCGCCAGGCCGGGCAGTCCGAGCCCGGCCGCCAGCCCGAAGACGAGCATCCAGCCGAGGGTAGGCGCGTGCTCGCGCAGCGCCGGACGGCTGGTCGCGAGATCGAGATCGGGCACCCGCTCCTTGACCGCCCCGACCACGAAGAAGAGCAGCGCGCTGATCGCGCCGTGGGCGAGGTTGGCGTAGATCGCCGCCTGCAAACCCGTCGCCGTCCCGGTCGCGAGCGCGAGCGCGACGACCCCCATATGGGCCACCGATGACCACGCGATGAGGCGCTTGAGGTCGCGTTCGATCAGGCAGATCAGACCCGCCCAGATGATCCCCGTGACCCCGGCGACGGCGAGGACGGGCGCAATGACCGCGAACCCGTCCGGCACCGTCGCGAGGGGCAACCGAATCAGGCCATAGGTCCCCATCTTCAGCAGCACCGCGGCGAGGAGCATCGACCCAGCGGTCGGCGCCGCTGTGTGCGCGAGCGGGAGCCACGAGTGCAGGGGCCAGAGCGGGACCTTGACGGCGAGGCCGATGGTGAGCAGCGCGGCGATCACGACCTGGGTCGAGGTGGCGAGCCCGGCGCCTCCCGAGGCGGCAAGCCGGGTGAGGTCACCGGTCCCAGAGGCAGTGACGAGCACCAGGATCCCCGCGAGCATCAGGGTCGACCCGAAGGCGGTGTAGAGGACGAAACGCGTCCCGGCGATCTGTCGCTCGGCTCCGCCGAACCGGTTGATCAGGACCCACATCGGGATGAGGACGATCTCGAAGGCGAGGAAGAACAGCACCGCATCCCGGGCGGTGAAGGTCGCGAGCGCCCCAGCCTGGGTGAGGAGCAGGCACGCCTGGAAGGTGGGCGCTCCGGCGCCATCGGGACCGGTGGGGTCTCGGCGTAAGGCGGTCGTCGCCGCGAGCGCGGTCACGGCCGACGTCAAGACCATCAGGGGCAGGCTGATGCCGTCGATGCCGAGGTGCAGTCGGATTCCGAGCGCGGGGATCCACGGGAGGTCCAGCGTGCTCGACTCCCGGAAGGCCAACACGGAGAGCAACAGCGAGCCCACCGAAATCGCGATCGTGAGCGCGGCGGTCCGCCGGTGATCGGCCCCTCGGGCGGCGGGGCTGATCAAGAACCCGGCAACGACCATGGGGAGCGCGATGGCGAGGGCAAGGATCATCGGGGCCACCACGCGATCGCGATGACGAGCGCGATCACGGCGCCAAGGACGACCCAGAGCAGACCGGTCGACGCGCGCTCGCGCCGGTGCGCCCGCTCCCCGAGGGCGCCCGCACCACCGACTCCCCACCCCATGGCGTCGTTGTAGGTGCCAATCACCGCGTCATCGAGCAGCGCCATCATCCGGGCGAGCCCCCGAACCGGAGTGACGACCGCGACGGAGTAGACCCGCCCAAGGCCAAGCCCCTCACCGGCAGCCTCCACGAGTCGACTCGGCCAGGCCGCGACCGGGTCTCCGGACCGTCCGAGGATGCCTCCAACGAGCACACCGATCAGGACGAGTCCGGCGACCATGAGAACCGTGCCGAGGCTCGCCTCCCCGATCCCGGCGAAGCCGTCCCCAAGGAGGACCAGGCCACCGACGACGCTCGCGAGGGCGAGCACCACCACGACGGCTCGCACCCCAACGGTCACGGGGATGACCACCGGCTGCTCCCCCGTCGGCACCTCCTCCGTCGGGCGCGGGTCGGCCCCCTTCGGTCCCGCGACAATGATGAGGGCACGCGTCGCGTAGACGGCCGTGAGGATCACCGTGACGACCAGCGCCGCCTGAAGCGTCACGGCCAGGCCGGTGGAGGGCTCGTGCATCACGGCCGCGATGACATGCTCCTTGGAAATCCCGCCCACGAGGAGCGGGACGCCTGCGAGGCTGGCGAGGCCAAGGACCCACCCGCCGAGGGCGATCCGATCGAGTCGACCAGATCCGCGCAGGATCAGCGCGCTGGTGCCTCCCGCGGCAAGAGCCAGCCAGCCAAGGACGAGGAAGAGCAGCGCCTTAAAGACCGCGTGCGCGTAGAGATGGAGGAGCGCGGTCGGGCCCGCCGAGTTGCCGCCGACGACGGCTAAGGGGGCGAGCATGATCGCCACCTGGCTGACCGTGGACCACGCGAGCAGCCGCTTGACATCGCGTTGGGCCGCCGCGAGCAGGGCGGCCAGCACCATCGTGATCGCGACGCTGACACCGAGGACCATCTGGGCAGCCGGCGCCGCCTGCAGCAGCGGCAGCAGGCCGACGAGCAGGACGGTCCCCGCCGCGACCATCGTCGCTGCGTGGATCAGCGCGGAGGCGGGAGTCGGCCCCTCCATCGCATCGGGAAGCCAGTCCTGGAAGGGCACCTGCGCGGACTTACCGAGCACCCCGATCACGATCAGGACCATCGCGGTCGTGAGGCCCGCCGAAGCGCCCGCCTCGGTCCAGTGGTTGATGACCGCAGAGCGCTCGCTCGTCCCCGCTCCGGCGATGAGCGTCGCGAAGCCCAGCACCAGGCCGATATCGGCGACGCGGGTGACGAGGAAAGCCTTGGTCGCGGCGCGGCGCGGCGCCTCGCGGCGGCTCCAGTGGCCGATCAAGAGGTAGGAGCACCAGCCCATGACCTCCCACCCAATGAGCGCGGTGATCAGATCGCCGGAGAGGACGAGGAGCAGCATCGCCGCCCCGAAGAGGGAGACCGTCGCGTGGAAGGAACCTCGCCGGTCATCGCCCGCGAGGTACCACTGTGCGTACACCTGGACGGCGGCGGTCACCGCGGCGACGACCATCGCGATCCAGCATGCCGTCAGGCCGGGAGCGAGGACCAGATCCAGGCTCTGCTCGCCGAAGGAGGTCCGCACGAGCGTGCTCGCGGTGTCGTCGCCCCCAGCAAGGACGAGGACGACCGCAAGGAGGGCGGTGACGACCGCGCTGCCGGACGCGAGATACCCCGCGATCTGGTGCCGCTGCGAGAGCGCGAGCCCGACCGCGCTGGCAAGGACGGGTAGCGCGACGACGAAGGGAGCGAGGCTCACCGCTCACCCCCTTCGATCTCGGCAGGCGCCTCGGCATCGGCCGTCACGTCGATATGCCCGACCGAGCGGAAGGCGGCGATGATCACCGCGAGTGCCACGACGACCTCGGCGGCGGCGATCGTGATGACGAAGAGGGTGAGGACGTTGCCCTCGGCGGCGTGATCGAGCCCGAGCGCACCGGCTGTGACGAGGAGCAGGCCGGCGCCAGCGATCACGAGTTCGACACCGATCAGCAAGAGCACGGCATTGCGGCGCGCGAGCACCCCGTAGATTCCGAGTCCGATGAGGGCACTCGCGAGGACATAGGGGCCAGCGGCGTGCATCATCGGCGCTCGCCTCCGACCCGAGCGATCGCGAGACCCGCGACGAGCGCGACAAGCAGCAGGACCGAGAGCAACTCAAAGGGCCAGACCCAGGTGCCGAAGAGTTGCTGGGCGATCCCCTCGGTCGAGGTTTCGCGTCGGGCCACCGGCGCGGAAGCGAGCGGGAGCAGGACCGCGAGAAGCAGTGCGGTGGTGGCGGAGCCAGCGACCGCGGCGAGCACGCGATGCGTGCGTGAGGTCGACAGATCGGTTCGTCTCCCGATGGGTGCCCGGGTGAGCATCAGGGCGAAGAGGACGAGCACGACGATCGCCCCGACGTAAACGAGGATCTGGACCAGCGCGACCAGCTCGGCGCCGAGCACGAGATAGCACCCGGCGAGGGCGCCAAGGCTCACGACGAGCCAGAGCGCGGCGTGGATGACCTGGCGGCTCGTCACCGCGAGCGCTGCCGCGGCGAGGGTGAGACCGCCGACGGCGGCGAAGGCCACGTCCAGCCCGGTCACGAGTCCCCCTGCGGATCACGGGGAGGGCGCGGCTCGCGGGGCTCTCGGCGGGCACGCCGAGCGGTGCGAGGCGCGGCGGCGCCGGAGTCTGCGCCGCGGGCCGTCCGAGCCGGGCGGGCGGGCTTGTTGACGGCGGTGACCTCGGCGGCGGGGGCGGCCCGTTCATCGAACGCCGCGGGGGCGGGCACGGTCCGCATCCAGGTGCCGAGCCGGTCCTTGTCATGCAGCAGGTCGCGGATGTCGGCCTCGGCGTACTCGAACTGGGGACTCCAAAAGAGCGCGTCGAAGGGGCAGACCTCGATGCAGATCCCGCAGTACATGCACAGTGAAAAGTCGATGTCGAAGCGGTCGAGAACGTTGTGCTGTCGCGCCCGGCCCCCTTCGGTCGTCGGCGGCAGTTCTTCTTTGTGCGAGTCGATGATGATGCACCAGTCGGGGCACTCTCGGGCGCAGAGCATGCACGAGGTGCAGTTGGCTTCGAGCAGGGCGATGACGCCCCGCGAGCGGGCCGGCAGCGTCGGCGCGACGTCCGGGTACTCCTGGGTGCGGACCGGTCGCATCATCTGCTTGGCGGTCGTCACCATCCCCTGGACGAGGCCCGGCACAACTCCCTTCGAGCTCATTGAGCCACCACCACCGCGGCCGTCATCGCCAGTTGGAACAACGCGATCGGGACCAGGCCCACCCAGGCGAGGCGCTGGAGTTGGTCCTCGCGCAGGCGCGGCCACGAGACCCGCACCCAGATGAACAAGAAGATGATCAGCCCCGCCTTCGCGAGGGTGTAGACCGGTCCAAGCCACGGCAGGGCGTCGACGCCGGGACCGCGCCAGCCGCCGAGATAGAGCACGGCGAAAAGGACGCCGAGCACCACCATGCCGGCGTACTCGGCGAGCATGAAGAAGGCGAAGCGTAGGCCGCCGTACTCCGTCCACGGACCCATCACGAGTTCGGAGTCGGCGATCGGGGCGTCGAAGGGGGGCCGCTGCAACTCGGCGACCGCCGCGACGAGGAAGACGAATGCGCCGGGGATCTGCCAGAGGAGCCACCACGGGCTCCACGCCTCCACGATCGCGGTAAGGGACAAGGTCCCCGCGGCCATGGCGACGCTCGCGATCGCAAGCACGAGCGGGAGCTCGTAGGCCATCAGTTGCGCGGCCGAACGCATCCCGCCGACGAGCGAGTACTTGTTGGCGCTCGCCCACCCTGCCATGAGCATCCCGAGGATCCCGATGCTCGTGGCGGCGACGACAAAGACGACCGAAGCCGGGAGTTCGGCGAGCGCCCCACCCGGCCCGAATGGCAGGGCAGCGACGGCCAGGAAATACGGGATCAGGGCGACGAAGGGGGCAATCCGGTAGACGGTCCGGTCGGCCGCCGCGGGGGTGACGTCTTCCTTCTGGACGAACTTCACGCCGTCGGCGATGAGCTGGGCCCACCCGTGATAGCCGCCGGCGTACATCGGCCCGAGGCGCCCCTGCATGTGCGCCATCACCTTGTGCTCGGTCTGGCCAGCGATCAGGGGCAGGACGAGCAACGCGATGAGAGCCAGGGCAGCTCGGGCCACGATCTCGATGAAACTCACCGCGCACCCCCTTCATCACCGCGTGTCACGCGAGGTCATCGTTTCCTCGCGAGAGCCTAGTCAGCCCGCGCCTGCCATGCTGGAGACATCCCGGCCGCTGCTGAGGGGCACCTCACTCGCCGGGCGCGGGGCGTGAGAGTAATATTTACGACTGAAGGGGGATGCTGCCGGACGATCTATCGCTCAACGCCCGCCTTCCACATCAAAATAGTCATTCGACGACGAATGGAGCCCTAATGACCCCCGCGGTGCGGGTCGAGGAAGACCTCCTCGGCCAGCGCGATATCCCAGCCGACGCCTACTACGGCGTGCACACCCTGCGCGCGATCGAGAACTTCCCGATCAGCGGCGTGACCGTGAGCGACGTACCCGATCTGATCCGCGGCATGGTGCTCGTGAAGAAGGCGACCGCCCTGGCTAACGTGGACCTCGGCGCGATCCCGCCCGAGGTCGCCGAGGCCATCGTGTGGGCCTGCGACGAGATCCTGGTGAACGGCCGCTGCCTCGACCAGTTCCCGGTCGACGTCTTCCAAGGGGGTGCGGGGACCTCGGTCAACATGAACACCAACGAGGTCATCGCCAATCTCGCGCTCGAGCACCTCGGCAAGGAGAAGGGGGATTACGCGATCGTCCACCCGAACGATCACGTCAACCGCTCCCAGTCGACCAATGACGCCTACCCGACGGGTTTTCGGATTGGGCTCGTCTTCGCCCTTCGCCGCTTGCTCGCCGCGATCGAGGAACTGCGCGACTCATGCGCGATGAAGGCCGAGGAGTTCGCCCCCGTCCTAAAGATGGGGCGCACTCAGCTGCAGGATGCGGTACCGATGAGCCTCGGGCAGGAGTTCGCCGGGTACGCGGCGACCCTCGATGAGGAGATCGGCCGGATCGACCACGCCGGTGAGTGGCTGAAGGAAGTCAACCTCGGCGCGACCGCCATCGGGACCGGGGTCAACACTCCCGCCGGGTACTCCGCGAAGGCCCTCACCTATCTCGCCGACGTGACCGGCATGGAGGTCCACCTCGCGCCGAATTTGATCGAGGCGACGAGCGATACCGGCGTCTATGTGATGGTGCACGCGGCGCTGAAGAGGACCGCGACCAAACTTGGCAAGCTCTGCAACGACCTGCGGCTGCTCTCCTCCGGGCCGCGCGCTGGGCTCGGTGAAATCCGCCTTCCGGAGCTCCAAGCCGGCTCCTCGATCATGCCCGCGAAGGTCAACCCGGTGATCCCCGAGGTCGTGAACCAGGTCTGCTTCAAGGTGATCGGCAATGACATGACCGTGACGATGGCCGCCGAAGCCGGTCAGCTTCAGCTCAATGTGATGGAGCCGGTCATCGGTCAGTCGATGTTTGAGTCGATCACCTTGATGACCAATGCCTGCCACACCCTGCGGGCCTTGTGCATCGACGGCATCCAGGCCAATGTCGAGGTCTGCCGCGCCAATGTCATGAACTCGATCGGGATCGTCACCTACTTAAACGACCTCATCGGGCACGCCAACGGCGACCTCGTCGGCAAGGAGTGCGCCCGCACCGGGCGGAACGTGCGAGAGGTGGTCCTCGACCTCGGCCTCCTCGACGAGGCAACCCTCGACCGGGTGCTCTCGGTCGAGAACCTGCTCAACCCGCGTGACGTCTTCGACCTGCTCGACATCGACGAATCGAAGGACGCCCGATGATCTGGGTCGAGCTCCTCGTCGTCCTGGCCGCGATCTTCGTCGGCGTGCGGATCGGCAGCATCGGGATCGGTTTTGCCGGTGGCCTCGGCGTGCTGGCCCTCGCGGTCCTCGGCGTGACCCCCGGCGAGATGCCGCTCGATGTCATCTCGATCATCGCGGCCGTGATCGCCGCGATCGCCGCGATGCAGATCGCCGGTGGCATGGACTACCTGGTCGATATCGCCGAACGCATCCTGCGCGGCAACCCGCGCTATCTGACCTTCCTCGCGCCGATCCTCACCTACCTAATGACCTTCATGGCCGGGACCGGGCACACCGCCTTTTCGACCATGCCGGTCATCACCGAGGTCGCGAAGGAAAACAACATCCGCCCCTCGCGCCCGCTCTCGGTCGCCGTCGTGGCCTCGCAGATCGCGATCACGGCCTCACCCATCTCGGCCGCGGTGGTCTTCTTCTCCGGCATCTTGGAGGAGAAGGGGGTTGACTACCTGCAGTTGCTCGCGGTCCTCATCCCCTCGACCTTCATCGGCTGCATGCTGACCGCGCTGGTGTTCTTCCTCTGGGATAAGGCCCGTCCGCGCAACGCTCTCGAGTTCGACCCCGTCTACCAAGAGCGCCTCGCCTCGGGGAAGGTCAGCCCGCCCGCGCCGCACGCCCGGCGGGAGCTCGCCCCCTACGCCAAGCGCTCGGTGCTGATCTTCCTTATCGGCCTGCTCGCCGTGATGAGCTACGCGACGATCATCAGCGACAAGGTCGGTCTCATCGAAGAGCCCGTGATGGCCCGCGACCAGGCGATCATCGCCTTCATGTTGAGCACCGCGGCGCTCATCGTGCTGTTGTGCAAGGTCGAGACGACCGCGATCCTTTCGGCGTCGACCTTCAAGTCCGGGATGAGCGCGTGCATCTGCGTGCTCGGCGTGGCCTGGCTCGGCACCACTTTCGTCGCCGCGCATGAAGAGCAGATCAAGTCCTTCGCCGGTGATGTGCTCGCCGACCAGCCGTGGACGCTCGCGGTGATCCTCTTCTTTGCCGCCGCGCTGCTCTACAGCCAGGCCGCGACCACCAAGGCGCTGATGCCGACCGCGCTCGCCCTCGGGGTCAGCCCGCTCGCCGCGGTGGCCTCATTCGCCGCCGTCTCGGCCCTGTTTGTCCTTCCGACTTACCCGACGCTGCTCGCGGCGGTCGAGATGGACGACACCGGGTCCACCCGAATCGGCAAGTACGTCTTCAACCACCCCTTCCTGCTTCCGGGGGTCCTCGCCATCAGTTTCTCGGTGGCGCTCGGGTTCCTCTTCGGCGGGATCATCCTCTAAGGGGTCAGCAGGACTCGCCCTGCATCTGGACGTTGTCGAGCTTCCACGTCCCGCGATCGTCGACCAGCCAATTGAGCACCATCAGGCGATCGCCGGGGCGTGGTGTGCTGCCGTCGGGCTTGACCCGCTGGTCCTCCCCCTTCGCGTCCAGCAATTGCGCGTGGATCTCGTAGCAGATGCGCGTCGCGATCGCGTCGTCCTTACGGTCGACCGCCTTGATCCAGACGATCTTGTCGCGGCCCGAGGTCGTGTAGCCCTGGTCGGGCAACGCCCCGATCCCCTGGAGTGCCCGCTCGTAGAAGGCGTCGGTGACGTATTGCCGCGGCGGTGGGGCGTATGGGTTGTCGGCCTCGAAGGTCGCTTCATAGGACTTGCGGGTCACCTCGATCGCGGCGGCGACGTCCGGGTCACTGTCGTCCAGTTCCGGGGCCGAACCGCAGGCCGCGAGGGTGGCGGCCGTCGCGAGCGCGGCAGCGACCACACGACGGGCTCGGGTCATGCCTCGCTCGCCGTCTCCGGCTCGCGCGGTCCCCACTCCGGACCGGGGACGCCCGGGGCCTGAACGCGCCGCCGACTCGGGGACTTCGCCGAGCCGTGTCCTTCCCCCGGCTCCTTGCCTCCGGGCCAGGCCTTGACCGCGCGCGAGGCGAGGACGAAGGACTTGCGAAGCGGCATCCCGTCGAACCCGTCGGGCAGGAGAAGGGGGCGAAGGCCGAGCCCGGTCCCGTCATCGAAGCCGTCGAACCCGACCCCGAACATCTCGTGGGTCTCGCGCTCGTGCCAGGCCGCGCCTGCGAAGAGGTGGGTGAGGCTTGGCAGCGAACCCCCTTCGGGCACCCGGGAGCGGATGAGCAACCGTCGCTGATCGCGGTCCGCCCGCGGGGTCGGGTCGATCAGGTGGCAGAGGACCTCGATCCCAGGGTCGTCCGGGCGATCGGTCTCATCGACCCCACTCAGCCAGTCGAAGCAGGTGTACCCGCGATCGCGGGCATCTTCGACGGCGCGGATCCACTCGGGGCTACCGGCGCGGAGCTCCTCCTGCGGCATCTACTCCCCCTTCGGCGCGGTGACGAGGCCGCGCTGGACCTCAGCGGAGGTCGCGAGGCGATGACCGGCGTAGCGGCGGCGCATCCCCTCACTGCTGAGGGACTCGGCGGCGATCGATTCTTGGAGTTTGAGGATGCCGTGCAGCAGCGCTTCGGGTCGGGGCGGGCAGCCCGGGACGTAGATGTCGACGGGGACGAGTTGGTCGACCCCCTTCGTCACTGAGTACGAATCCCAGTACGGACCACCGGAGTTCGAGCAGGCACCGAAGGAGATGACGTACTTCGGTTCGGGCATCTGGTCGTAGAGACGGCGGATCGCCGGGGCCATCTTGTCGGTGACCGTGCCGGAGACGACCATCAGGTCGGCTTGGCGCGGACCCGGCGCGAAGGGGATGACGCCAAGGCGCATGAAGTCGTGACGCGACATCGACGCCGCGATGAACTCGATTGCGCAGCACGCCAAGCCGAAGTTGAAGACCCAGAGGCTGTAGCGGCGACCCCAGTCGAGGACGACTTTGATCGGTTTGGGCGCGTGCTCGGCGAGCGCCCCGACCCGCGGATCCGGCAGAGCGACCGGCTCCCTCTTCACTCCCATCGCAGCATCCCGCGGCGGGCGCCGTGGAGGAGTCCGATCAGCACGATCCCGATGAAGATCGCGACCTCGACGAGGCTCACCGCCCCCAGGTCCGAGCGCAACACGAGCGCCCATGGGAAGAGGTAGACCGCGTCGACGGCGAAGATGACGTAGAGGAAGGTGTAGGCGAGGTACCGCACGCGGGTCTGCGCCCACCCTTCGCCGACCGGGTCGACACCGGACTCGTAGGTGCGGACCTTGGCGGGCGTGAGTGCAACGGGCGCGAGGAACCGTCGGGCGGTCATCGCCGCGACGACGAGCAGCACCGCCGCCCCGAGGACCGCGGCGATCACGAGGTATCCGCCCATCTGGCTCACCTGCCACACCCTAGCCGCGAGCGGTCTGAGAGCGGGCGCCTTTCCTCTTCGGTTGGTCGTGCTCCGGTTATTGCCGCCGGGCGCCGAAATAACCGCGCCGACGGACAACAACCCCGTCCGTAGCGGCACTCGGCAGACGCGGGCGAGGGTACCCACGGTGGCGAAGGGGGCAGCGCTGGGCGACGATGGAGATGAGGGCGCCACCGGTCAGGCTCGCCTCCCGCGCACGCGCCCCGCTCCAGCCCGAACACGAGAAAGGTGAAGTATCCGATGAGCGTTGTTGACAACGGCCCGAACCCGAACGCCTTCGACATCGAGACCGAAACGGTTGAGAACACCAACTACCGGACGGTCGCGTGGACGGGGAAGTACCTCCAGGTCACCCTCATGTCGATCCCGGTCGGCGAGTCCATCGGGCTCGAGGCCCACCCCGAGACCGACCAGTTCCTCCGCCTCGATAAGGGCACCGGCAAGTGCGTGATGGGGCCGGCCGAAGATGACCTCAACTTCGAGCAAGAGGTCTCCGATGGCTGGTCGGTCCAAGTCCCCGCGGGCACCTGGCACGACATCGTCAACACCGGTGACGAGCCGATGCAGGTCTACGCCGTCTACGCCCCGACGCACCACGCCGTCGGCGTCGTCCAGGCCACCGCAGACGATGCCGAAGCCGACGAAGAGGCCGGCCGCGACGAGCCGCCGACATGGTCGGTGCAGCCCGGCTCCGGAGCGTCCGACCAGCACGCCTGAGCGCCCCACCACAGCCGCCCGACCGGGGGTTAACCCGACCCCCGATCGGGCGGCTGGCGTGGTGGCATCGGGCCCGCACCTCGGCCACAGTGGAACCATGAACGACGACCGCTCCACCCCCGAACCGATGGCTGCGCCACCCCCACCCACCGACGCCCCACAGGAAGCGGTGTATCCGCCTCAGGGCGCGATCGGCGGGCTGCCCCAGGGACCCGCCCTCGACCCCCCCCCCCCGGAGACGCAGCGCAATCTCGGGATGTTTGCCCACCTGATCCCGATCATCGTGGCGGTACTGACGTCCGGCGCGCTGAGTTTCGTCGCCGCTCTGGTCGTCTACCTGGTCTATAAGGACCGCGGTGACTTCGAGCGGATCACCGCGACCAATGCCCTCAACATCCAGCTGACTCTGCTCGTCGCCATCGTGATCTCGCTCCCGCTGATGTTGGTGCTCGTCGGGTTCTTGACCGCCTTCCTCGCCGTCATCGCCGCGATCACCTTGCACATCATCGGCGCCGTCAGGGCGAGCAAGGGCGAACTGTGGACGCCGCCGCTCACCTATCCCTTTGTGAAGTGAGCGCGCCCCACCTCGCGCAGACTTGGCCCACCGTGGCCGGGGTTGTCATCCCCGGCCACGGTGTCGCGTCGGGGCAGGCGAGAGATTCCCCCTTCCCCGCGGGCACGATCGCCTTGCAGGCACCACACTTTCGCGAGCGCGGGCTAGACCTCGACCCCTTCTACCTGGGGACGATCAATATCGACATCTCGCCCGCGCGGTTGGAGGTGAGAGCCCCGCATGTGACGTTCGCCGACGTGGAGTGGACCGACGTCCACAAAGCGGAGACCTTCTCCTTCGCGCACGCGCGGCTGCGACACCAGGGGCGCGAGGTTGAGGGTCTGATCTATTGGCCGCACCCGGAGACCAAGCCGATGTTTCACCAGGCAGGCGGAGTCGTCGAGGTCCTCATGCCGCGGATCGAGAACCTGGCCTACGGCGATGACGTCGTCCTCGCCGTCAACCCGGACCAGGTGCGCATCCACCCCCTTCCATAACGTAGTGTTATGGAAGTCATAGGAAAAGCGATTAGGTCAAGAGGTTAGCGTCGCCTTAGCATGGTGGGTGGCCTTCGGGCCAGCCAACGTGCGAAAGGATCCTCCCGGTCCATGACCAGCTCCACCACCACCCAGACGCGCTCACGGGTGATCATCCGCTTCGCCGGCGACTCCGGCGATGGGATGCAACTCACCGGCGACCGCTTCACCGCCGACACCGCCGCGCTGGGCAATGACCTCTCGACGCTGCCGAACTTCCCGGCCGAGATCCGCGCCCCCCAGGGGACGCTGCCGGGCGTGAGTTCCTTCCAGCTCCACTTCGCCGACCACGATGTCCTCACCCCCGGTGACGCACCGGATGTGCTGGTCGCGATGAACCCTGCCGCGCTGAAGGCGAATCTCGACGAGGTGCCGCGCGGCGCGACGATCATCGTCAACACCGACGAGTTCTCTAAGCGCAACCTCGCCAAGGTCGGGTGGCAGACCAGCCCGGTCGAGGACGGCACTCTCGACTCATGGCATGTCCACGCCGTCCCGCTCACCTCGATCACCGTCGAGGCCCTTGCCGCTCACGACAGCCTGACCCGCAAGGAGAAGGAGCGGGCGAAGAATATGTTCGCCCTCGGCCTGCTCTCGTGGATGTACTCGCGCTCGATCAGCGGCACCGAGGAGTTCCTCGCCGCGAAGTTCGGCGCCAAGCCGGACATCCTCGCCGCCAACCTGGAGGCGCTGCGCGCCGGGTGGAATTACGGCGAGACCACCGAGGATTTCGCGGTCACCTACGAAGTGGCGCCCGCGCGCACCCCGGCCGGCACCTACCGCAATATCACCGGTAACACCGCGCTGGCCCTGGGGCTTGTGGCCGCGGCGCATCGCGCCGGGCGTCCGCTGGTGCTCGGCTCCTACCCGATCACCCCGGCGAGCGACATCTTGCACGCCCTGTCCTCGATGAAGCGCCTCGGCGTCACGACCATCCAGGCCGAGGACGAGATCGCTGGCATCGGGATCGCTCTTGGCGCGTCCTTCGGCGGCGCGATCGGCGTGACGACGACCTCCGGCCCTGGGGTGGCCCTGAAGTCCGAGACCATCGGCCTCGCAGTCAGCCTCGAACTGCCCTTGGTGATCGTCGATGTCCAGCGCGGCGGCCCGAGCACCGGATTGCCGACTAAGACCGAGCAGGCCGACCTACTGCAGGCCATGTACGGCCGCAACGGCGAATCCCCCGTGCCGATCGTCGCGCCGCAGACCCCAGCGGACTGCTTCGACGCCGCGCTCGAGGCCGTGCGGATCGCGACGACCTATCGCACCCCCGTCTTCCTGCTCTCCGACGGCTATCTCGCCAACGGCTCAGAGCCGTGGCGGATCCCCGAGATCGCCGACCTGCCCGACCTCACCGTCGAGCTCGCGAGCAAGCCCAATGGCACGGACGCGAAGGGGGCGGAGACCTTCCACCCCTACTTGCGCGATCCCGACACCCTGGCCCGCCCGTGGGCCGTGCCGGGCACCCCGGGGTTGGAGCACCGGATCGGTGGGATCGAAAAGGCCGACATCACCGGGAACATCTCTTACGACCCGGATAACCACGACTTCATGACGCGCACGCGCCAGCAGAAGGTTGACGGGATCGCGAACACCGCTGGAGAGCTCGAGGTCGACGACCCGAGCGGCAGCGCGCGTGTGCTCGTCGTGGGGTGGGGTTCGACGTACGGGCCGATCGCCGCCGCCGTGCGCGCCGCCCGCGAGTCCGGGGCGCAGGTCGCGCACGCCCAGTTGCGCCACCTGAACCCCTTCCCCCGCAATACTGGAGAGGTGCTGCGCGCCTACGACCGCGTGATCGTGCCCGAGATGAACCTCGGACAGCTCGCGATGCTGCTGCGCGCGAAGTACCTCGTCGACGTTCGCTCGCACACATCGGTGCGCGGGCTCCCCTTCACCACCAGCGAGTTGGCCGATGTCATCGACTCGGCCGTCAAGGAGGTCACCCAGTGACCAGCATCGACCTCGGGGTCCCCACCGTTGGGGCGCCCTCCGGCATCGCCGACGTGCCCGCGCTCGACCCGGACGCGCCGAAGCAGACCAAGCGCGACTTCACCTCCGACCAGGAGGTCCGGTGGTGCCCCGGTTGCGGTGACTACGCGATTCTCGCCACCGTCCAGGGCTTCCTGCCCGACCTCGGCCTGCGCAAGGAAAACATCACCTTCGTTTCGGGCATTGGCTGCTCCTCGCGCTTCCCGTACTACCTCGACACCTATGGGATGCACTCGATCCACGGTCGCGCGCCGGCGATCGCGACGGGTCTTGCGACCTCGCGCCCGGACCAGTCCGTCTGGGTCGTGACCGGTGACGGCGATGCGCTCTCGATCGGTGGCAACCACCTGATCCATGCCCTGCGCCGCAACGTCAACATGACGATCCTGCTCTTTAACAACAAGATCTATGGCCTCACCAAGGGCCAGTACTCCCCCACCTCCGACCCGGGCACGGTCACCAAGTCCTCGCCGATGGGCAGCCTCGACGCCCCCTTCAACCCGGTCTCGCTCGCGCTGGGCTCGGAGGCGACCTTCGTCGCGCGGACCATGGACTCTGACCGCAAGCACCTCACCTCGGTCCTGCGGGCCGCGGCCGAGCACCGCGGGACGTCCCTGGTCGAGATCTACCAGAACTGCCCGATCTTCAACGATGGCGCTTTCCAACTCATCAAGGACCGCGATCAGCAGCAGGCCCGCCTGGTCCACCTCGTCGAGGGTGAGCCCATCACGGCCGGTTCGCACGAACTCGAAGGGGGTCGCGAGATCCTAATCCGCGCGGATCACGGCGGTGTCGAGTTCGTCGCCGAAGGGGTCGTGAGCGCGAAGGGGTGGCACGACCGAGTGGTCGTGCACGACCCGCACGCCGAGGACCCGAGCCAGGCCTTCGCGATCTCGCGCCTCGATTCGACCTCCATGACGCACGTGCCGATGGGGATCTTCCGCCAGGTCGACCGCCCGACCTACGACGATCAGGTCCGGGCCCAGGTGGATTCTGCGGTCGAGCTCGGTGGCGGTCCCGCGACCGACGATGACCTCGCCGATCTGCTCCGCGGCAGCGAAACCTGGACGGTCGCCTAAGCCCGTCGCCACCCGGGGTGCCTCGGGTCGTGACGCCGCCGCCTAGACTCGCCGAGTGACGCGCGATGACCACGGTCGCGGCGTACTTGCCGCGTGGGGTGCCTATGGGATCTGGGGACTTTTCCCCCTGTACTTCCACGCCCTGAAGCCGGCTGGCGCGTGGGAGATCCTGAGCCACCGGATCGTCTGGACCCTGGTCTTTTGCGCGCTGATCCTCGCCGTCCGGAGGGACCTCGCCTGGCTCCCGCAGATGGTGCGCCGACCGCGGCTCGCCGCTGGCGTGAGCGTCGCCGCGATCCTGATCGCGATCAACTGGGTCGTCTACGTCTATGCCGTCATCACCGGGCGCACAAATGAGGCAGCTCTCGGCTACTTCCTCAACCCCCTCGTCACGGTCGCTCTTGGCGTCGTCGTCCTGCGCGAGCGGCTTCGCCCGCTGCAGTGGATCGCCGTGGCGATCGGGGCCGTCGCCGGCATCTATCTCGCGATCGCGGCGGGCACCCTGCCGTGGATCGCGACGACGCTGGCCTTCTCCTTCGCGCTCTATGGCCTCACCAAGAAACGCCTCGGGGCGAGCCTGCCCGCCCTTCGCTCGTTGACCGCCGAAACGATCGTGCTCGCTCCCATCGCGGTCGGGATTCTGATCTGGTTGAGCGCGACCGGCGCCTCGACCTTCACCGTCGACGCTCCGTTGCACCCCGCCCTGCTCGTCGCCGCCGGAGCTGTCACCGCCGCACCCCTGCTGCTCTTCGCCGCGGCCACCCGACGGATTCCGCTCGTCACGATCGGGCTCATTCAGTTCATCACCCCGGTGATCCAACTGCTGATGGCCGTCACCTTCCTCGGCGAGCGGCTACCGACCGAACGCTGGATCGGCTTCGGGATCGTGTGGCTGGCCCTGATCGTCCTTAGCGCCGACTCGGTCCAGGCCGGTCGACGACGCCGGGTGCCCGCCGCTGAGCCGATCTAGGCGCCGCACCTGCGTGGGGCCCGGCTGACGCCCAAGCCTGGGCGTCAGCCGCTGCACTCCCCTGCGGCGAAGGCGGTCGGAAAGGGGACCTGCGCCGAGTACGTGCGCTCCGCGACGGAGTAAGGTCACTTCCGCGCCGCTAAGCGAACTCCGCGGACTCGCGTAGAGCCGAAGCGCTAGGACCTTCTCCTCGCCGGGAGCAATCTCACGGCCGATCGCCCGCACCGGGTCGTTGCGGGTCACCGTCGAAGATTCCCACGGGAAGACTCCCGGCAAGCCTTCGTTGGTCCTGGTCGCGAGATACGCCTCGTTCAGGATCAGCCGCCGAGCACCCAGCACGGTGACCTCGTCGATGCGGATCGGCCGCGTGTCCGTGTTGCGCAGCGTCGAGGTTGCGACGACCCAGTCCCGCTCGCCGCCTTGTGGCACGCACAGAGAACCCCCCAACCACCCGAAAGCGACCGGACCACCCCTTCGGTCCTCGTGCCGCACGGTTAGCCCAATCATCGCGACCAACACCGCGACCGTGATGATGGCGACGAGCCCGCCTCGCTTCATCGGTTCTCCTTCGACTCTCATGTGGAAGGAAACCTAGTGCCCGCGCCGCACAGCCGGAGGGCAACGCGCCGTCAGGCGTGGGCGGTGAAAACCTGCCCGCGGTACTGGTAGGTGAGCGCCACGAGCGGTGACGCTGGGTCGCCCCCGCCAGTGACCCGCACGAAGAGCATCCGCTCCGATCCCGGCGGAAGAAGGGCGCCCTGAGCGGGCTGCGCTGCAGCGCCGAGCAGATCGCCACGCGACCAGGTCGACCCCGTCGCTGGCCGTGCCCGGCGGCTCCCCACGCTCGCTTCGCGGACCTCGTCACGGGCACCTGAGGCCACCTCGCGGATCTGGACGTCACGCACCCCGGTGTTGTGGACCCAGTACGCGCGCTCGTCGGTCCGGGGGTCCGCGCTCGGGCGGACCTCGCCCGGGAACTCACCGACGACGAGGGGCCCGGTCGAGCGGAATGGCTCGCCGTGTCGAGCCAGGAGGATGAGCGAGGAGAGCGAGCCCGTCACCGTCGCGGCGAGCAGGTGACGCCCCTTCACCAGACCTCGCCCCTTTCGTCATAAACAGATGATCTTTGACGACGGTACGTGGTATAGGAGCAATGATGCTACTTACTCATCCGTAGTTAAAATTCTCACCACGATAGGTCGGGACGGTGTCGACGCGCTCACCTGCACGAATGAGGTGAAACGCATCAAAGCGCTCGGCGAGCTCGCCTGCTTTCCCGTGGCGAAACCAGACCAGATCGCCGATCGCCATACCGTCGGCCGCATCACCATGCAACGGCGTCTGCACCTCGCCCGCCCCCTCGGTTTTGACCAACTCGAGCCCGGGCGGCCAGACCGGGGTCGGCACGCGATCCCACCCCGGCGGGCCGGAGGCGATGTACCCCCCTTGGAAAACCGTCACGTAACCCGGCGCTGGTCGCCGCACGACGGGCAGGGCGAACGCCGCCGCCGGCCGAGGTTGGAAGGCGTCGTACCCATCGAACAGGGTCGGGGCATAGAGCCCCGATCCGGCGGCAAGTTCGGTGATCGCGGGATCCTTACCGGTGATGTGCAGCGACCCCGTCCCACCGCCGTTGACGAACTCGAGGTCTGCTACGTCCCTCACCCGCGTCACGATCTCGCCGCGGCGGGCACGCAGGGACGCATCGGAGCGGGCCTTCATCACTCGGATCGCTGGGGACGAGTCCGGCACGCCCGCGATCTGGGCGTCGTAGAACATCACGCCCACGACCTGCAGGCCAGCGCGTGATGCGGTGCGGGCGAGTTGAGCCGCGTCATCGGCTGAGCGAAGGGGGGAGCGCCGCGCGCCGATGTGGACCGGTCCGACCCGCAGCGACGCATCGACATCTAAGGCGACGCGAACTCCCTTCGCCCCGAGCGACACCAGCCACTCCACGTGCTCAGGACTATCGATCGTGAGCGTGACTCGCGCTCGCGCGTGATCGTCGCCGGCGAGCTGCCGGATCGCCTCGCGATCGACGCTCGGGTAAGCGACGTAGACGTCATCGATGCCCTCGGCGACGAGCCAGAGGGCCTCGCGCACGTGGTAGGCCATGACCCCTACGAAGCCCGGGGTCATCAGCGCCCGCTCGATCATCGCGCGGCAGCGCACCGACTTGCTCGCCACCCGAATCGGCAACCCGCCGGCCCGGCGGACCAGGTCGGCGGCATTGGCGTCGAAGGCGTCGAGATCGATTGCCGCGAGGGGCGCTTGGCGATCCGCGACGGCGATGCTCCAGGACTGCACCCCGTCAGGTTACCTGCCGGTCACCGGCGAAGGGCGGCTGGGCCGGTGCCGGAGGAGCCGGTGACCGACACCCGCGCCCCACCACCCCGGCTAGCCTTAGCGCCAATGTCCGCACCACCAGCCCCCGACCAGCCGAGCACACCGCATTTTCGCACCGAGGACGAGGCGCATCGGTGGCTCCGCTCACGCGGTCTGGCGCAGGTCCTCCCCCGGTCGGTGCGCATCAAGGGGATCGGCTGGCGGATCTCGGGGCTGCTGGTCCTGCTCGCGTCCGGGCATCTTCTGCTGGGGGCCTTGGCCCTGCTGGTCACTCCTCTCACGGATTCCGAAGGGGTGATCACCGCGACCGATGCTCAGTCCGTCGCGATCGCTGCGTTCGTGCTCGGCGGGCCGGCGCTGGTCTTGCTCCTCGCCTGGATGGTCGCACGCCTCGCTCGCCGGGGAAGCGACGCACGGCGCGCAGTCATCGCGATCGCCACCGCCCTTCTCTGGCTCGTGGTGACCCCGATCGTCACGACGCGGATGCTGCGCTCGATCGAGCCCGGTGAGAGCAGTTACACCCAAGCGATGATCCAGGCCCTGCTGATCTACGTCGTGCTCGGCTTCCTGACGTACCTCGGGACCGGGACGGTCGTGCGCTGGTCCCTGCGCCGATCTCGTCAGGAACTGGCCGCGCTCGGGCCGATGATCGTGCGGGTACTGCCGGTGCTGATGCTCGCGGTCCTCTTCCTCTTCTTCAATGCCGAGATCTGGCAGGTGGCCGCGGGCTTGGACGGCCCCCGGACCGCTGCCGTCGCCAGCGTGCTCGCGGTGCTCGCCGTCTCGATCGTGATCGTGACCGCCCGAGACGAGCTCCGCCGGATGATCCATGAGCGCCCGGACCGGCACCCCCTTCGCCTGGGAGAGCGGATCAACCTCACCGTCATCCCCGTCGCCGCTCAACTCAGCCAGGTCGCGATCTTCGCGGCGATGATGTGGTTCTTCTTCGTCCTCTTCGGATCGCTGTCGATTTCCGACTCGGTCGCCAAGGCCTGGATCGCCCACCCGCCAACGCCCGCCGAAGCCCTCGGCGTGGTGCTGCCGATCTCGACCGAATTGCTGAAGGTCGCCGCCATCCTCGCGACCTTCTGCGGACTGTCCTTCGCGGCGTCCTCGGGCTCAGACGCGACGTACCGCGAAGCCTTCCTCGACGCGATCTTGGAGGAAACGCGGGCGAGTCTTGACGGCCGGGATGTCTACTGCGAGCAGTTCCGCGCGACCGGAGGGCGCTAAGCCGCCGACGGGAGTTCGCATACGGTTCACCAAACGCTCACATGACCGGGTGCGACACCTCCGTAATGTCGCTCGGGTCCACGCCGACGCCACTTTTCCCCAAGGACATGTGATGAGCGACCGCCCCTCCCTGCCCCTGATCCACTCTCACGCGGGGCGCCAAGCCGCGACCTGCCATTTCCGGTGCGCCAGTCAATGCGCGCGAGCGGTGCCCAACGAGTCAGACAACGAGTACTTCGGTGATGTGGTCGCCGCGTCCCGGGCTCGACGTCGCACCGTCCTTCAAGCCGGTGGGCTCTCGGCCGCCGTCGTCGGACTGACCGCCGTCGCCCCACAGCACGCCGCGGCATCCCCGGCCTCGACGACCGGCACCGCCATTGCGGCCGCCGACCGCCATCCCAAGAACCGTGTCGGATCGCGAGCCCCCTTCGGCTTCACCGGGATCGACCCGGTACCCGAGGGCCAGGACAAGGTGGTCGTCCCGCAGGGCTTCACCTGGCAGACGATCATCGCCTGGGGTGACCCAATCCTCGCGGGCGCGCCGAGGTTCAATATGGCGCGCCAGAGTGCCGCCGCGCAGCGCCAGCAGTTCGGGTACAACAACGACTACGTCGGCTTCATCCCGACGCGTACGAATCGCGGCGCGCTGGTCGTCAATCACGAGTACACCAACGACAACCTGATGTTCCCCGGCTACACCGGCCCCGCGAGCCTTACCGATGAACAGCTCAAGATCATCATGGCGGCGCACGGCATGTCGGTTGTCGAATTGCGCCGGCGCAGCCATCACTCCGGATGGACCTATGAGAAGGGGGCGCGCCTCAATCGCCGCCTCCACACCGAGACCCCCTTCGCCCTGGACGGCCCGGCCGCTGGCTCCCGCCTCCTGCGCACCTCGGCCGACCCGACGGGGCGCCGCGTGCTCGGCACCCTCAACAACTGCGCCGGTGGCATGACCCCCTGGGGCACCGTCCTATCCGGGGAGGAGAACTTCAACCAGTACTTCGTCGAGCCGGGTCGCGGCACTCCCGAGCAGACCGCAGCGTGGAAGCGCTACGGCATCGCCGGCAGCCCCGGTCGTGGATGGGAGCGCGTCGACCGCCGCTTCAACCTCGGCGAGGAACCCAATGAGGCGAACCGGTTCGGGTGGATCGTCGAGGTGGACCCCCTCGATCCGCACTCGACGCCGGTGAAGCACACCGCGATGGGACGGTTCAAGCATGAAGGGGCCAATGTCACCATCGCTCGCTCCGGCCACGTCGTCGCGTACATGGGCGACGACGAGCGCTTCGACTACATCTATCGGTTCGTCTCGCGGCACACCTACCGCCGCGGCTCCAGCCCGTGGGCGCGCGCGCACAACAAGCGTCTCCTCAGCGAAGGAGACCTCTACGTCGGCCGCTTCGACGGCAACGGGACCGCGGACGGCGTCCACGACGGCTCCGGCCGCTGGATTCCGCTTGTCGTCGGCGGCCAGAGCAAGGTCCCGGGGATGACGGTCGAGGAGGTCCTCGTCCACACCCGGATGGCGGCCGACAAGGTCGGACCGACGAAGATGGACCGCCCAGAAGATGTCGAGGTGAACCCGGTCAACGGTCGGGTGTACGCGGCCTTGACCAACAACACCCGGCGTACCCCCGATCAGGTCGACGAGGCCAACCCGCGTCCGAGCAATAAGCACGGCCAGGTCCTCGAGATCACCCCCACCCGCGGCGATCACACCCGGGACACCTTCGACTGGAAGCTCGTCCTCATCGCCGGTGACCCTGCGGACCCGCAGACCTATTTCAACGGGTACGACAAGTCCGAGGTCTCACCGATCTCGTGCCCGGACAACGTCGCCTTCGACGCGCACGGCAATCTCTGGATCGCGACCGACGGCAACGCGCTCGGCCATGCCGATGGCATGTACCTCATGCCGCTCACGGGCAAGGAGAAGGGCAAACTGCAACAGTTCCTCGCCCTTCCGGCCTACTCGGAGTGCTGTGGCCCGCTCATTGCGCCCGATCAGCGCTCCGTCTTCGCCGCGGTGCAGCACCCAGGCGAGTCGGACTCGGCGAGCTACGAAAAGCCGGCCTCCCTCTTCCCGTACCGCGGGGATCCCGGCCCGCGTCCCGGTGTCATTGAGGTGCGGCCGAAGCGCCACCACTAAACATCGACGAAGCGGCCCGGCCGGGGATGTCCCCGCCCGGGCCACTTCGTTGAACGTCGGAAACCCACCCCAGACTGCACTCACCGACACTTCCCAAGCCCCAAACCGTCGGGAACCCACCCGAGATTGCACTCACCGACACTTCCCTGCTGCCAAACCGTCGGGAAACCACCCGAAACTGCACTCACCGACACTTCCCAAACACTGAGACGTCCCGGGGTGTCCGGAGGCCTGATCCGTTGGAAGGATGCAGGTCATGGCACGTCCATCGAAGTACAACCCGGAGTTCCGGGAGCGTGCGGTTCGGCTGGTGATCGAGCAGCGTGAGGAGTACGCCTCGGAGTTCGAGGCGATCCGGTCTGTCGCGGGCAAGTTGGGTATCGGGTCCGCGGAAACGCTGCGTAAGTGGGTCCGCCGCGCGGAGGTCGACTCCGGTGCCCGGCCCGGAGTGACCACGGCCGAGCACGAGAAGATCAAGGCGCTGCAACGAGAGAACGCCGAGCTGCGCCGCGCAAACGAGATCCTGAAGGCTGCGGCGGCTTTCTTCGGAGCCGAGCTCGACCGGCCCGGGCGCAGGTGATCGCCTTCATCACCGAGCACAAGGACCACCGGGTGGGCGATGGCCTGCGGTGGGGCGTCGAGCCCTTGTGCGCTGTGCTCACCGAGCACGGGATAGCTATTAGTACCTCGACCTACTACGAGTGGGTCAGCCGCAAGCCCTCGGCGCGCGCGCTGCGCGATGAGCAGGTGAGCGCGCTGATCCGCGCGGAGCGGGACTCCTCCCGGCTGGTCGCGGGCCTCGGCTCGCGCAAGATGTGGCTGCGGCTACGGGGCAAGGGCCACGACGTGGCCCGTTGCACGATCGAGCGGCTCTACCGCGCCAACGGGTGGGAAGGAGCCCGATACGGCACAAAGCACCGCACGACCATCGCCGATCAGAAGGCAGCGCGCGCGGCGGACCTGGTCAACCGGGACTTCGACCCGCCCGCACCAAACCGGCTGTGGGTCGCGGACTTCACCTACGTCCCGACCTGGCTGGGCATGGTGTACGTCGCGTTCGTCATCGACGCCTTCTCGCGCCGGGTGATCGGTTGGCGGGCAGCTACCCGCATGACCACACCGCTGGTACTGGACGCTTTGGAGCACGCCATCTTCACCCGCGCCCGGGAAGGCGTACACGACCTCACCGGTCTAGTTGCGCACAGCGATGCCGGGTCCCAGTACACCTCGATCGCGTTCACCACCCGGCTGCTCGACGCCGGCGTTGATGCGTCCGTCGGATCTGTCGGCGACGCCTACGACAACGCCCTGGCCGAGTCCACGATCGGGTCATTCAAGACCGAGCAGATCAACCGGCACGGCCCCTGGCGGGACGTCAACCATGTCGAGGTCGCCACCTTCGAGTGGGTCGACTTCTTCAACACCGAGCGATCCCACGACTCCCTCGACGACCTCACCCCGGCACGCGTCGAGCAACTCCACTACGCTCACCAAACCCCCCTCACCCGGGCTGGGTGAGACACATAACCAAGTCTCCGGACATCCCGGGAGGTCTCACTTCCCGACCGCCGAACCGTCGGGAAACCACCCGAGACTGCGCTCACCGACACTTCCCGGTGCGCCGAACCGTCGGGAACCCACCCGAGATTGCACTCACCGACACTTCCCGGTGCGCCGAACCGTCGGGAAACCACCCGAGATTGCACTTACCGACACTTCCCACGCGCCGAACTGTCGGAAACCCACCCGAGACTGCACTCACCGACACTTCCCGGTGCGCCGCCTGGCGCGCGAAGGGGGTCAGCCGGCGCGGTGGACGACGCCCTCGGCGAGGGCGATCAGGGCGCTCTTGGCGTCGCTATCGGGCAGGTCGGCAAGGACCGTTGTCGCCCCTTCGCCCACCGCGATGGTCTCGGCGCGAGCGGCCTCCATCGCCGAGTGCGCGCGGAGCAACTCCAAGGCCCGGGCGAGGACGGCATCGTCGCTGACGTCGCCGAGAAGCAGTTCCTTCAGCTCATCATCGGCCGGGTCGTCCGAGGCGAGGACGTTAAGGACGGGGAGGGTGCGCTTGCCTTCGCGCAGGTCCGTCCCGGGCATCTTGCCCATCTCCATCGACTCCGAGGAGATATCGATCAAGTCATCGGCCATCTGGAAGGCGATGCCGAGCCGCTCGCCGTACTCGGTGGCCAGAGCAATGACCTCTTCGGAGGCGCCGCCAAACATCGCGCCGTACCGGGCCGCGGTCGCGATGAGGACACCGGTCTTGTCGGCGAGCACGCCCCGGTAGTACTCCCGAGGATCCTGATCGTCCGGGCAGGGCCGGTCGTCGCGAATCTGCCCCGAGCAGAGCCGGATGAAGGTCTGCGCCTGGATCTTCACGGCGACCGGACCGAGGTCGGCAATGATGTCCGAGGCGGTGCCGAAGAGGAGATCCCCGACCAAGATCGCGGTCGAGTTGTTGTACTGGGCATTGGCCGATGGAGCGCCGCGGCGCAGGTCGGCCTCGTCCATCACGTCGTCGTGATAGAGGCTCGCGAGGTGGGTGAGCTCAACACCCGCAGCGGCGGCGATCACCTCGTCGTTGATCCCCTCGCCGAGTTCGGCCATCAGCATCGCGAGCAACGGGCGGAAGCGCTTGCCTCCGGCCTCGGCGAGATGCCGGTTGGCCTCGGTGATGAAATCGTCCTCGTTGGCGGTGCGCTCGGTGATGAGCGCCTCGACCCGGGCCAGGCCGTCGGCGAGCCGGGCCGCGAGTTCCTTGCTCGCCCCGGGCAGCCGGAGGACCGGCGGGGTCGTCGTTGCGGTGCTCACGGAGGCAGTATCCGTCCCCGAGGGCCGAATAACCGAATCCGTCACTGCGCGATGAACAGGCTCGCCTGCTGGGCGAGCTCCATCAGCGGCCCGGGCACGATCCCGAGCAGGATCGTCAAGACCACACCGACGGCGACCGCGATCGTCGTCATCGTCGCCGGGGTGGCGAGGGTGACCTCACCCGACGGCTCGGTGAAGTACATGAGCACGATCAGTCGGATGTAAACGAAGGCGGTGACCGCACTCGCCAGCACACCGATCACGACGAGCAGCACCCCGGACAGTCCTCCGTACGCGACGGCCGGCATGAAGACGGCGACCTTCGCGGTGAAACCTGAGGTGAGCGGGATGCCGGCGAAGGCGAGGAGCAAGATCGACATGGCCGCCGCGACCCAGGGGTGGGTCTTCCCGAGGCCTGCCCACTGGGAGAGGTGGGTTGCTTCGCTGCCGCGTTCGCGCACCATGGCGACGAGGCCGAAGGCGGCGATGGTCGAGGCACCGTAGGCGACGAGGTAGAAGAGGACCCCGGCGATCGCGGTGCGGTCGAAGGCGAGCAGGCCGACCAGGATGAAGCCGGCGTGCGCGATCGAGCTGTACGCGAGCAGCCGCTTGATGTCGGTCTGGGTCACCGAGAGCACTGCACCGATGACCATGGTCAGGGCCGCGATGGCGACGACGCCGATCCGCCATTCCCAGCGGGTCGATTCGAGCGCGACGTAGGTGACCCGCAGCATCGCGCCGAAGGCCGCGATCTTGGTGCAGGCCGCCATGAAGCCGGTGACGGGGGTCGGGGCGCCCTGGTAGACGTCCGGGGTCCACGAGTGGAAGGGGACCGCACCGACCTTGAAGAGCAGGCCAACGAGGACGAAGACGACGCCCGGGATCAGCAGGCTCTCGGTCATCCCGGAGGACAGACCCGCAGCCTGCCCGATCGTGGTCAGGTTGACGCTGCCCGAGTAGCCGTAGAGCAGGGCCGCTCCGAAGAGGAAGAAGGCCGACGCGAACGCCCCGAGCAGGAAGTACTTGATCGCCGCCTCTTGCGAGAGCAGGCGACGCCGACGCGCCAGTCCGGCCAGCAGGTAGAGCGGCAGCGAGAGCACCTCGAGAGCGACGAACATCGTGAGCAGGTCACCCGCGGCGGTGAAGAGCATCATGCCGCCGAGCGAGAAGAGGGTGAGCGGGAAGATCTCGGTCGTCGCCCACCCGTGGGCGGTGGCCTCGCTCTCCAGTTCCGAACCGGGCGACGCGGCACCCATCGGAGTGAACGCGTCCGGGCTCGGTCCGCCGAAGCGATCCGCCATCGCGAGGAGGCCGACGAGCCCCAGGAGGAGCAGCGCGCCCGAGAGGAAGCGGCTCGGCCCGTCGATCACCATCGTGCCGCCGATGGTGACGCCGAGGTGGTCGCCCGTCACGAAGACGAGAGCACCGAAGGCGACGATGAGCGTCGCGACGGCGAGCGCCAGCTGAAGGGCGTAGCGCGCCGCGCGCGGGACGAAGGCCTCGACCAGCACGCCGATGAGACCACCGACGAAGACGATGATCATCGGCGCGAGGGCCCAGTAGGCCACGTCGGGCATGGTCCACGACGAGTCCTCGGCCGCGAGCGCGAAGGGCATGACGGCGGTCGTCATCAGTGGTCACTCCCGGTGTCAGCAGCAGGGGCGGTCGGCGCGGGGTCGGTGGCCCCGACCAACTGGAGCGTCCGTTCGACCGCGGGATTGAGCAGGTCGAGGGCCGGCTTCGGGTAGAAACCGAGCACGAGGATCACGGCGATGAGCGGCGCGACGACGAGCTTTTCCCTCAGGGTGATGTCCTTGACGGGGGCGATGGTGCGCACCGGACGATCGGCATCGAGGTCGGCCCGCACGGCACTCGTGAAGGGCGCGTCCTGCGGCACGGGCATCTCCGTCAACTCCGGATCCACCGTCGGGGCCGGACCGGTCATCATCCGCTTGTACATCAACATGATGTAGAGCGCGGCGAGGACGAGGCCGAGGGCTGCGAAGGCACCGGCCGCCGGGTACCGCTGGAAGGTCCCGGTGATCACCAGGAACTCGGAGATGAAGGAGGACAGACCCGGCAGGGCAAGACCCGAGAGCCCGGCGATCAGGAAGACACCGGCGATGCCCGGGGTGACCCGCTGCCAGCCCCCGAAGTCGTCCATCCGCTTGCTGCGTCGGCGCGCGACGAGCATCCCGGCGATGAGGAACAGGGCCGCGGTCGAGAAGCCGTGGTTGATCATGTAGAGATTCGCGCCGGCCTGAGCGGTGCTCGTGAAGGCGAAGATCCCGAGCACGATGTAGCCGAAGTGGCTGACCGAGGTAAACGCGATGAGGCGCATGATGTCGGACTGACCGATCGCGAGGATCGCCCCGTAAATGATCGAGATGATCGCCAAGGTGATGACCACGGGGGTGGCCCACTTGCTCGCCTCCGGGAAGAGCTGGAGGCAGAAGCGAATCATTCCGTAGGTACCGACCTTGTCGAGCACGCCGACCAGCAGGGTCGCCACAGCCGGCTTGGCCTCGGCAGCCGCATCGGGCAGCCAGGTGTGGCCGGGGACCATCGGCGCCTTGATCGCAAAGGCGATGAAGAAGCCGAGGAAGAGCCAGCGCTCGGTGGTCGCGTCCATGCTGAGACCGGTAAGGCGCTCGACGAGGAAGCCGTCGCTGCCACCGGGGCCCTGCAGGTAGACGCCGATCACGGCGACGAGCATGATCAGCCCGCCCGCGAGACCGAAGAGGAGGAACTTCATCGCGGCGTACTGGCGGCGCGGGCCGCCGAAGCTGCCGATCAGGAAGTAGACCGGGATCAGCATCGCTTCGAAGAAGACGTAGAAGAGGAAGACGTCGGTCGCGGCGAAGACACCGACCATGAAGGGCAGCAGCAGCAGGAGCAGCGCGAAGTAGGTCCGCTCGCGGCGTCCCCCTTCGGGCACATCGTCCCAGGCCGCGAGGATGCAGATCGGAGTGAGGACAAGCGCGAGGAGGATCAGCGCCAACGAGATCCCATCCACGCCGAGCGCGTAGGAGACCCCAAGCTGCGGGATCCACTCGTGCTGCTCGGTGAGCTGGAACTGCTCAGAGCTCGTGGTGCTGAATTGGGTGGCCGCGGCGATCCCGAGCGCGAGGGTCAGCAGGGACACCCCGAGGGCGAGCTGCTTGGCCAAGCGCGCGGACACACCAGGGACCAGGGCCACCACGGCGGCGCCGAGCAACGGCACCACCATCAGCAGGGTGAGCCAGGGCATGGTCGACATCAGTTCATCACCCACAGAGCACCGAGGAAGAGGACGACACCGGTGAGCATCGTCAGGGCGTACGTGCGTGCGTAGCCGTTTTGCAGGCGACGCAGGCGAGAGGAGAGTCCGCCGATCGAGGCGGCGAGACCGCGGACCGTCCCATCGACACCGGCGGTGTCGGTGAAGACCATCCCGCGGGTCAGGTGGATCCCTGGCCACATGAGCAGGGCCTCGTTGACGTCATCTTGGTAGAGATCCTTGCGCGCGGCCTGCGTGAGCAGCGACCCCTGCGGGGCGACCTCCGGGACGCTTTCGCGCACGTAGCGCATCCAGGCGTATCCGGCGCCGACGATCACGACGAGCAGGGTCGCGGCCATGATCACGGGGATCGGGATGACCGGCTCCTCGTGCGCGTGGTGGCCAAGCGTCGGCTCCAACCACGTGGTGAAGGTGTCCCCCATCGCGAGGACCAGACCCAGCAGGGCCGAGCCGACAGCGAGGACCATCATCGGGATCGTCATGGTGAGCGGCGACTCGTGGGGATCGACATCGTCGGTCCAGCGTTGCTTGCCGTGGAAGGTCATGAAGAACAGGCGCGACATGTAGAAGGCGGTGATCCCTGCGCCCACCAGGGCTGCGGTGCCGAAGACCCACGGCTGCCAGCCGTCGCCGATGAAGGCGGCCTCGATGATCTTGTCCTTGCTCCAAAAGCCGGAGAACGGCGGCACACCGAGGATCGCGAGCCAGCCGAGGCCGAAGGTGATCCAGGTGACCTTCATGACGGTCGCGAGCCCACCGAAGCGGCGCATATCGACCTGGTCATTCATCCCGTGCATCACCGAACCGGCGCCGAGGAACATCCCGGCCTTGAAGAACCCGTGGGTGATGAGGTGGAAGATCGCGAAGGCGTAGCCGACCGGCCCAAGGCCTGCGGCCAGCATCATGTAGCCGATCTGGGACATCGTCGAGGCGGCGAGCGCCTTCTTGATGTCGTCCTTCGCGCAACCGACGATCGCCCCGTAGACGAGCGTGATCGCACCGACCACCGTGACGAAGAGGCGGGCGGTCTCGGAGACGTCGTAGATGGCGTGGCTGCGCACGACGAGGTAGACACCGGCGGTCACCATCGTCGCGGCGTGGATCAGCGCGGAGACCGGCGTCGGGCCGGCCATCGCGTCGCCCAGCCAGGACTGAAGGGGGAACTGCGCGGACTTACCGCAGGCGGCGAGCAGCAGGAGCAGACCGATCGCGGTGACGGCACCGGTGGAGGCCTGCGAGACCCCTTGGTTGACCGTCGCGAAGTCGACCCCGCCGAAGGTCAGGAACATCATCGCGATCGCGAGGGCGAGGCCGATGTCACCGATTCGGTTGACGACAAACGCCTTGTTGGCGGCGGTCGCGTAGGCCGGGTTGTGGTTCCAGAAGCCGATCAGCAGCCAGGACGCCAGACCAACGCCTTCCCAGCCGACGAAGAGCAGCAGGTAGGAGTCCGCCAGGACGAGCAGCAGCATCGAGGCGACGAAGAGGTTCAGGTAGGCGAAGAAGCGACGGCGGTCCGGGTCGTGCTCCATGTACCCGAGCGAGTACACGTGGATCAGCGAACCGACGAAGGTGACGAGCAGGACGAAGGCCATCGACAGGGGATCGACGAGCATCCCGGCCTGCAACTGGAAGGCCCCGGCAGGGATCCAGTCGTAGAGCGTTAACTGGGCGACTCGGTCGGCGCCCGGCACGTCGATCATGGCGAAGAAGATCGCGGCGCCGACGCCGAAGCTCGCCCAGGAGAGGCCGGTGGCAAGGCCCGGGCCGAAGGAGTCGGTGATCCGGCCGCCGAGCAGCAAGATGGCGGCGCCGGCGAGGGGCAGGGCGACGAGGAGCCAGGCGAGGGCCGTGATCCCGTCCGCGGGGGCAGCCGCAGCGGCCCCTTCGGCCACCGCGGAAGCAATGAATGCGGAGTTCAACGCGAGATTCTCCTTACAGCTTCAGCAGGTTGGCGTCGTCGACCGAAGCCGAGCGGCGGGCACGGAAGATCGCCATGATGATGGCCAGCCCCACCACGACCTCACCAGCGGCGACGGCCATGACGATCAGGGCGATCACCTGGCCCTCGATGGCGCCGTGCATCCGGGCGAAGGTCACGAAGGCGAGGTTCGCGGCGTTGAGCATCATCTCCACGCCCATAAACATGATGATCGTGTTGCGCCGCAACAGGACCGCAGCTCCACCGATCGCGAAGAGGACCGCCGCGAGGTAGACGTAGTTCATGAGGCTCACTTTTCGCCTCCCTCCTCGATCTCTCGCCGGATCTCGTCGTCGATCTCGGTGTAGACGGTCGGCTGCGTCACCTGGTCGCGGGCGACGATCACCTTGTTGAGCGACAGTTCGCTCTGGCTGCCATCGGGCAGCAGCGCGGGCGTGTCGACGGCGTTGTGGCGGGCGTAGACACCGGGGACGGGCAGACCCGCGAGGTGCTTGCCGTCCCGGAAGCGCTTCTCGCTCCACTCACGCTGCGTGGGCTTGGGCAGGAAGCGCTCGCGGTGGGCGAGGACCATCGCGCCCATCGCGGCGGTCGTGAGCAGGACCGCGAGGACCTGCAGGACGCCGATGTACTTGCCGAAGATCAGGTACGCGAGGGCGTTGATATTGCCGGTCGTGTCGTTGATCCCCGCGAGGTTCGGCGTGCCGTCGTAGACGACCCGGCCGAGGGCGCTCGAGAGCAGCAGGATCACGCCGAGCGACATCACCAAGGTGATGAGCTTTTGGCCCTTCAAGGTCTCGACCAGCGAGTCGGAGTGGTCGACGCCGACCAGCATCACGACGAAGAGGAAGAGCATCATGACCGCGCCGGTGTACACGAAGATGTGCACGACCCCGAGGAAGGGGGCTTCGAGGGCGAAGTAGAAGATGCCGACGATGATCATCGTCGTCACCATGCCGATGGCGGCGTGGACGGCCTTCTTGGCGAAGAGCAGTGACAGCGCGGCGCCGACAGCGATGATCGCGAGGATCCAAAAGAGGACGGCTTCGCCAGAACTGGTCATGCCTGCTCCCCCTTGTCGTCCTCGCTCGCGTGGTGGGCGGCGACCCACTCGCGCTGTGCGGGGGTGGCCTCGGTGACCTTGCCGAGGTAGTAGTCGCGCTCTTCCATGCCCGCGACCATCGGGTGCGGCGCGGGAGCCATCCCCTCCTGGAGCGGGGCGAGCAGCTCTTCCTTGGTGAAGATCAGGTCCGCGCGGTTGTTGTCGGCGAGCTCGTAGAAGTTCGTCATCGTCAGGGCGCGGGTCGGGCAGGCCTCGATGCAGAGGCCACAGAAGATGCAGCGCAAGTAGTTGATCTGGTAGATCCGCCCGTACCGCTCGCCGGGGCTGAACCGCTGGCCGTCGGCGTCGTCATTGTTCGCGCCCTCGACCATGATCGCGTCGGCAGGACACGCCCAGGCGCAGAGCTCACAGCCCACGCACTTCTCCAGCCCGTCGGGATGCCGGTTCAGCTGGTGTCGCCCGTGGAAGCGCGGCTGCGTGGGCCACTTGACCTCGGGGTACTCCTGCGTCGCGACCTTGCGAAACATCGTCGCGAAGGTCACGCCGAATCCGGCAACGGGGGCGAAGAGATCGGAGAGGAATCCGCCCTTCTTCTCGTCAGCCACGGTCCTGCTCCTCGGTTGGGGGAAGCGATGTGCGGGTCTTGTCGGTCCGGGCGCCGCTCTCGACCAGGGTCTGGCCGGGCAGCGGCGGCACCGGGTAGCCACCGGCGTAGGGGTCGATCTCGGTGGGCGGCGGCTCGGCGGCCTCTTGGGCCTTCTTCTCGGCCTTGGTCTCCCAGATCCAGGTGGCGCCGAGCACGATGACGGCGAGGAAGCCGACGATGATCAGCGACGAGGTCGGGAACTCGCGCCCGAAGAGGGCGACGGTGCCATCACCGAGGAAGCCGACCTGGGAGGCGCGGATGAAGGCCACCGCGACGACCCAGGCGAGCGCGAGCGGGATGAGGAACTTCCAGCCGAAGCGCATGAACTGGTCGTACCGGGTACGCGGCAGGGAGCCACGAAGCCAGACGAAGAAGTACATGAAGAGCCACAGCTTGATGGTGAACCACAGCAGGCCCCACCAGCCGTCGACGAACATCGCTTCGCCGAAGAGGGCCTCGGTCGCGGCGGCGACGCCGGGAGGTGCCTGCCAGCCGCCGAGGAAGAGGGTGGTGGCGAGGGCCGAGACGGTGAACATGTTGATGTACTCACCGAGGAAGAACATCGCAAAGCGCATGCCCGAGTACTCGGTGAAGTACCCGCCGACGATCTCGCCTTCACCTTCGGCGAGGTCGAAGGGGAGGCGGTTGGTCTCACCGACCATCGTGATCACGTAGATCACGAAGGAGACGCAGGCCGGGATGATGTACCAGAGGTCGCTTTGCGCGTGCACGATCTGGCTGGTCGACATCGAGCCGGCGTACATGAAGACCGCCACGAGCGCGAGCCCCATCGCGATCTCGTAGGAGATGAGCTGGGCGGTGGCGCGCAACCCACCAAGCAGTGGGTAGGTCGAGCCGGACGACCAGCCGGCGAGCACGATGCCGTAGGCCGCGACACCGGCGACCGCGAGGACGAGCAGGGCCGCGACCGGCAGGTCGGTGATCTGCAGGGGCGTGCGGTGCCCAAACATCCACACGTCGCCGCCCATCGGCATGATCGAAAAACCGACGAAGGCCATGGTGGCGAAGAGGATCGGCGCCATGGTGAAGATGAAGGCGTCGGCTCCCTTCGGCCGCACGTCCTCCTTCAGCATCGACTTCATGCCGTCGGCAAGGGTCTGCAGCAAGCCGAAGGGACCGTTGCGGTTCGGGCCGGGACGCTGCTGCATCCGCCCGATCACGCGGCGCTCGAACCAGATCACCATTAGGACCGAGACGAGCAGGTAGACGAAGAGGAGGGTGACCTTCACGAGCGAGAGCCACACCGGGGTGTCGCTGAAGTCGGCCCGCGGGACCGAGGGGCTCACCTCGGTCGCGTAGAGGGCGAGGTTGATCATGCGGCACCACCCTTGGTGACGGAGACGATCGCTCCGGCCCGGCCGGCGACGGAGCGCAGATCACAACTCTCGGAGTTGGTCGGCAGCCAGACCACCCGATCGACCATTTCGGCGATGTGGACCGGCGCGGTGACGCGGACGCCATCACCGGAGACCGTGACGAGGTCGCCTGGCACGATGCCGAGCGCAGCGGCGCTCGCGGGAGAGATCCACGCCCGCGGCATCGGCGCGGTCCCGGCGAGGAAGGGCTCGCCGTCTTGCAGGGAGCCGCGGTCGAGGAGGTGTCGCCAGGTCGCGAGGACGAACTCGCCCGGGCCAGGCTCGGGGACCTCCGCCGCGGCGAGGGCGAGAGCCTCACCCGTGCGCGGCGCGAGCGGCCCACGCTCGGTGAGCTCGGCGCGCACCTCGCGCAGGGCGCGGGCGCCGAGGAAGACGCCCATCTCGTCGGCCAGCATGTCCAGGGCGCGGTAGTCCGAGACCGCGTGGGTGTCGAGGGCCGCCTCGAAGGGCCGCTCGCGACCCTCCCAGTCCAGGAAGGTGCCGGACTTCTCGGCATGGGGCGCAACGGGAAGGACCACGTCGGCGTGAGCGGTGACGCTGCTCGGCCGGACTTCCAAGGACACGACAAAGGCGCGCTGGAAGGCTTCGTTGGCGCGGTGGAGGCCAAGGTCGAGCGCATCGACGCCACCGACGACGAGGGCGTCGAGGCGGCCATCGGCCGCGGCCTCGATCATCCCGGCAGTGTCGAGCGCGTCCGCAGCGGGCAGCAGCCCGGCCTCGAGCGCGCCGCGCTCACCGGCTCGGCGCGGCACCCACGCGAGGCGGGCACCGGTCGCGGCGGCGAGATCGACGGCGGCGCTGAGCGCGCCCGGCGTCGTCGCGAGGCGTTCGCCGACGAGGAGGAAGGCGCCATCCTCGCGCAGCGCGGCGTGCGCGGCGGTGAAACCAGCCGAGACATCGTCGCCGTCGGTGAGGTCAGCCGCGAGGGCTTGGAGGACCTCGGTCTCGGTGCCGGGGGCACTCGGGACGAGGTGGCCGCCGAGCTTGTCGAGGCCGCGGGTCGTGAGCGGCGCGACACCGTAGACGGCCGTCTTGGCCTTGCGGTAGGCGTGCCGCAGGCGCAGGAAGAGGATCGGGCTCTCCTCTTCGGGCTCGAGCCCGACGAGGACGACCGAACCGGCGTGGTCGAGGTCGGAGTAGCTCACGCCCGTGTCGGGCGTCGTGCCGACGACGTGGCGAGCGAGGAAGTCAGCCTCTTCCGCCGTCGAGGGACGAGCGCGGAAGTCCACATTGGCGGTGCCGAGCACCTCTTCGGCAAAGGCGCGGTACGCCCAGCCGTCCTCGAGAGTGATCCGTCCACCGGTGAGGACACCGTGGCTGCCCGCGGCCGCCAGGCCTTTGGCGGCGTGCTCGAGGGCCTCGCGCCAGGTGACGACCTGGAGCTCGCCGTCCTCGCCGCGGACCATCGGGAACTCGAAGCGGTCGCCCGTCGAGGCGTAGGTGAACGCCCAGCGGCCCTTGTCGCAGTTCCACTCCGAGTTGACCTCGGGATCGAGCAGCGCCATCCGGCGCAGCACGGTGCCGCGGCGGTGGTCGGTGCGCAGCGAGCACCCGGAGGCGCAGTGCTCGCAGGTCCCCGGGGTCGAGACGAGGTCGAAGGGGCGGCTGCGGAAGCGGTAGGCCGCACCGGTCAGGGCACCAACCGGGCAGATCTGGACGGTGTTCCCCGAGAAGTAGGACTCAAACGGCTGCTCTTCGTAGATCCCGACCTGCTGGAGCGCGCCGCGCTCGACCAGGGCGATGAAGGGGTCCCCGGCGACCTGCTCGGAGAAGCGGGTGCAGCGCGCGCAGAGGATGCAACGCTCGCGGTCCAGCAGGACCTGCGAGGAGATGTTGATCGGCTTGGGGTAGGTCCGCTTGATGTCGACGAAGCGCGAGGTCGCCCGGCCGTTGCTCATCGCCTGGTTCTGCAGCGGGCACTCGCCACCCTTGTCGCAGACCGGGCAGTCCAGCGGGTGGTTGACGAGCAGCAACTCCATGACGCCCTGCTGTGCCTTGTCGGCGACGGGCGAGGTGAGCTGGGTGTTGACGACCATGCCGGGGGCAACGGTCATCGTGCAGGAGGCCTGCGGCTTCGGCATCGGCCGGACGTTGCCCTCACGGTCGGGCATCGCAACCTCGACGAGGCACTGGCGGCACGCGCCGATGGGGTCCAGACCCGGGTGGTCACAAAACCGCGGGATCTGGATGCCGATCTCCTCGGCGGCTCGGATCAGCAGCGTGTCCTTCGGGACCTCGACGGGGACGCCGTCGATCGTGAGGGAGACCAGGTCGGTCTGTGGGGTGGCGGTCATGCGGTCACCTGCTCCTTGGCGAAGAGCGTCGAGGCGGCGGGCGGGAAGAGCTCCGCGACCGGGGTGTGGCACCCGGCCTCGAACTCGTCCCGGAAGTACTGGACGGCCGAGGTGACGGGGCTCGTCGCGCCGTCACCGAGAGCGCAGAAGGAGCGCCCGAGGATGTTGTCGCAGATGTCGACGAGCTTGTCGATGTCCTCGGGCGTCCCCTGGCCGTGCTCGAAGCGCTCCAGGATCTGGGCGAGCCACCAGGTGCCCTCTCGGCACGGGGTGCACTTGCCGCAGGACTCGTGCTTGTAGAAGTCGATCCAACGCGAGACGGCCCGGACCACCGAGACAGTCTCGTCGAAGATCTGCAGCGCGCGGGTCCCGAGCATCGACCCATGGGCCGCGACGGACTCGAAGTCCAAGGGCACGTCGAGGTGCTGGTCGGTGAAGATCGGCGTCGAGGACCCACCCGGGGTCCAGAACTTCAGCTTCTTGTTCGGGTCACGCATCCCGCCGGCCATGTCGATCAGCTCGCGCAGGGTGATCCCGAGCGGCGCCTCGTACTGGCCGGGGTTCTTCACGTGCCCGGAGAGGCTGAAGATGCCAAAACCCTGGGACTTCTCGGTGCCCATGTCGGCGAACCAGTCGGCGCCGTGAAGCAGGATCGGCGGGACCGAAGCAATCGACTCGACGTTGTTGACGACGGTCGGACGGGCGTAAAGACCCGCGACCGCCGGGAAGGGGGGCTTCAGGCGCGGCTGGCCCCGACGCCCTTCGAGGGAGTCGAGCAGGGCGGTCTCTTCACCACAGATATAGGCGCCGGCGCCCGCGTGCACGGTGACGTCAAGGTCGAAGCCGGTGCCGTGGATGTTCTTCCCGAGGTGGCCGGCGGCGTAGGCCTCTTCGACCGCGCGCATCAGGCGGCGGTAGACGTGGACGACCTCACCACGGACGTAGATGAAGGCGTGGTGGCAGCCGATCGCGTACGAGGTGATCGCGACACCCTCGATGAGGAAGTGGGGCGCCGCCATCATGAGCGGGATGTCCTTGCAGGTCCCCGGCTCGGACTCATCGGCATTGACCACGAGATACCGCGGCCCGCCGTCCGGGGGCGGCAGGAAGCCCCACTTCATGCCGGTGGGGAAGCCCGCGCCGCCACGACCACGGAGCCCGGAGTCCTTGGTCATCTGGACCAGGTCGGCCGGTTCCATGGTGAGCGCCTTGTTGAGCGCCTGGTAGCCCTCGTTGTCCTCGTAGGTCGCGAGGGTCCACGACTGCGGCGCATCCCAGAACTTCGTGAGGATCGGGGTCAGCGTGGTCACTTCGACTCCTCGGTGTCAGCGGCCTCGGCCGGACGGTCCTGCGACGAGTAGCGGCCCCGCGCTTGGCCCTCGACTCCCGGGTCTTCGGCGTGGGTGTCGGCGTCCTCGTCGGCGGCAGCTTCGTGATCGCCGGGGGCCGTCCAGCCTTCGCGCTTGGCGAGTTCGACGCCGCGCAGCGACGCCGGGCCGGCGCCAACCCCTTCGTCCGCGAGGCCATCGGGGAAGCCGGCGAGCACGCGGGAGATCTGCTTGAAGGTGCAGACGGCGTTCGGCCCGCGGCTCGGGGTGACCGTCTTGCCTTCGCGGAGGTCGTCGACGAGCTCGACCGTCGACTCCGGGGTCATGTTGTCGAAGAACTCCCAGTTGCCCATCACGACCGGTGCGTAGTCACACGCGGCGTTGCACTCGACGCGCTCAAGGGTGACCTTGCCATCCTCGGTGGTTTCGTCGTGACCGATGCCGAGGTGGGACGAGACGGTGTCCCAGATCTCGTCACCGCCCATGATCGCGCAGAGGGTGTTGGTGCAGACCCCGACCGTGTACTCGCCATTGGGGTGACGCTTGTACTGCGTGTAGAAGGTCGCGACCCCGGAGACCTCGGCGTCGGTGAGGTCCAGAGTCCGCGCGCAGAACTCGATGCCGCGCCCGGCGACGTAACCGTCGACGCTCTGCACGAGGTGGAGCAGGGGCAGCAGCGCGGAGCGCTTCTGCGGGTAGCGAGCGATGATCAGCTCGGCGTCGGCCTGGAGCTGCTCGAGCACCTCCGGCGCGTACGGCTCCTTGCTCTCGGAGTTGACGTGCAGATAACCCGAGACGGTCACCTCACCAAAGTTGCTGGACATCAGCGGTCCACGCCTCCCATCACGGGGTCGATCGATGCGACGGCGACGATCACATCGGCGAGCATGCCGCCTTCGCACATGGCCGAAGCGGCCTGCAGGTTGTTAAAGCTGGGGTCGCGGAAGTGGGCGCGGTAGGGACGGGTGCCACCGTCGGAGACGACATGGCAACCGAGCTCCCCCTTCGGGCTCTCGACGGCGATATAGGCCTGGCCCGGCGGGACCCGAAAGCCCTCGGTGACCAACTTGAAGTGGTGGATCAGGGCCTCCATTGAGGTCCCCATGATCTCGCGGATGTGCTCGAGGCTGTTGCCCATGCCGTCGCTGCCGATGGCGAGTTGGGCGGGCCAGGCGATCCGCTTGTCCGCGACCATGACCGGGCCGGGGTTGGCCTGGAGTTCGCTCAAGACCTGCTCGATGATCTTCAGGCTCTCGTACATCTCGTCGATGCGGATGCAGAGCCGGTCGTAGGCGTCGCAGCCGGTGCGGGTGATGACATCGAAGTCGTACTTCTCGTACCCGCAGTAGGGCGCCGACTTGCGCAGGTCGTGCGGCAGGCCGGTCGAGCGGAGCACCGGGCCGGTGATGCCGAGCGCGGTGCAGCCGGTGAGCGAGAGGTACCCGACCTTCTTGGTGCGGCCCTTCAAGATCGGCGCCTCGAGGAGCAGGGCCTCGAGCTCGCCAATGCCCTTACGGATCAGGGGCATCGCCTCGCGCAGTTGGTCGATCGCGCCGGGCGGCAGATCCTGCGCCACGCCGCCGGGACGGATGTAGGCGTTGTTCATCCGCAGGCCGGTGATGTTTTCGATCACCGACAGGATCCGCTCGCGCTCGCGGAAGCCGATCGTCATGACCGTCGTCGCGCCCATCTCCATGCCACCGGTTCCGAGGGCGATGAGGTGGGAGGAGATCCGGGTGAGTTCCATCATCAGGACGCGGATGGCGCTCGCGCGCTCCGGGATCTGGTCCTCGATCCCCAAGACCCGCTCCACCGCGAGGCAGTACGCGGCCTCCTGGAAGAGGGGGGTCAGGTAGTCCATCCGGGTGCAGAAGGTGACGCCCTGGGTCCAGGTGCGAAACTCCATGTTCTTCTCGATGCCCGTGTGGAGGTATCCGATCCCCGCCCGGGTCTCGGTCACCGTCTCACCGTCGAGTTCGAGGATGAGCCGGAGCACCCCGTGCGTCGACGGGTGCTGCGGGCCCATGTTGACGACGATCCGCTCCTCCGGGTTCATCCCGAGTTCGCCGATCTGGTCGTCCCAGTCGCCGCCGGAGACGTCGACGATCCGCCCTTCGGCGGTCTCCTCGTCGATACCGGGGGTGGCGTGGAAGGTGTTGGTGCTCATCAGGTGTACGACCTCCGCTGGTCCGGCGGCGGGACGGTGCCGCCCTTGTACTCCACGGGGATACCGCCGAGGGGGTAGTCCTTGCGCTGCGGGTGGCCGGGCCAGTCGTCCGGCATCAGGATGCGGGTCAGGGCCGGGTGTCCGTCAAAGACGATGCCGAACATGTCCCAGGTCTCGCGCTCGTGCCAGTCGGCGGCCGGGTAAATCCCGACCACGCTCGGGACGTGCGGGTCGGCGTCCGGTGCGGTGACCTCGACGCGCAGCCGGCGGCTGCCGTGGGTGATCGACAGCAGGTGGTAAGCGACGTGCAGCTCGCGCCCGGTCTCCTGCGGGAAGTGGACGCCGGAGACCGACATGCACATCTCGAAACGCAGGCGCGGGTCGTCGCGCAGGGCGCTCATGACGGTCAGGAGCTGGTCACGCTCGACGTAGAGGGTGAGCTCGCCGCGATCGGCGACGACCGTGACCCCTTCCATCGCCGGACCGGTCGCCTCGGCGAGGTGGTCGACGAGGGCGTCGAAGTACCCGCCATAGGGGCGCTCGGATTCGCCGGGGAAGAGGATGGGGCTCCGCAAGCCGCCGTAGCCGCTCGTGTCGCCGCCCTGGGTGGCGCCGAACATGCCCTTCCGCTTGCCGACGACGGTCGGCTCGGGGGCGTCGGTGTCCTCGCTCTGCGGGCGGACGTTGGTGTACTGCACGGGGCGCTGGTCACCCGTGAGGCCAGCGGTCGACGGGAAGCCCTTGTTTGCGGTTCCGCCGAGCCCCTCCCCCTTCGGGTAGACGCCCTCGGGAACCTTCTCGACGTCCTTGCCGTCACTCATGCCAGCAGGTTCCTTCCGACGAGCGCTTCGTGGTCGTGGGTCGGCGCCATGAGTTGGGTCGGCGTGGCCTTCAGGGCGGCCGCCTCGGCAGCGCGCGCGGCGGCGACCCGGTTGACGCCGAGCTTCTCGTTTTGCATCTGCTCGTGGAGCGTGATGATCGCGTTGAGCAGCATCTCCGGGCGGGGCGGGCAGCCCGGCAGGTAGATGTCAACCGGGATGATGTGGTCGACGCCCTGGACGATCGCGTAGTTGTTAAACATCCCGCCGGAGCTCGCGCAGACGCCCATCGAGATGACCCACTTCGGGTTGGCCATCTGGTCGTACACCTGACGCACGACGGGGGCCATCTTTTGGCTCACGCGGCCGGCGACGATCATCAGGTCCGCCTGGCGCGGGGTCGCGGCGAAGCGCTCCATGCCGAAACGGGCGAGGTCATAGTACGGCGTGCCGACGGCCATCATCTCGATCGCACAACACGCGAGGCCGAAGGTCGCCGGCCAGATCGAGGCCTTGCGGAAGTATCCGGCCGCCTGCTCAAGGGTGGTGAGGGCGAACCCGGCTGGCAGTTTTTCTTCTAGTCCCATGGGTTACTCCCACTCCAGGCCGCCGCGGCGCCATACGTAGATGTCGGGGATGACGAAGACGTTCACGAGGAAGAACACGATCGCGATCAGCGCGGCCAGCCCGAGCTGGTCGAACGCGACGGCGAAGGGGAAGAGGAAGACCGCTTCGATATCGAAGATCACGAAGAGCATCGCGGTCAGGTAGTACTTGACCGGGAAGCGACCCCCTTCGGACGCCTGGGGAGTCGGCTGGATGCCGCACTCGTAGGCCTGGGCCTTCGCCGCGTTGTAGCGGGCCGGTCCGACGACGAGGCTGGTCCCCACGGACAGCAGCGCAAAGCCGAGGCCGAACGCGAAGAGGATCAGCAGCGGGATGTACGGGTTCATCGGCGGGCTGCCTCGCTTTCACTCATGTGACGCACGCCATGTCTCATCCTAGGGGGCAGGGTCTTGAGGGTCATGCGCTGGGCACCATCCTCGTCATCGCGTGGATCAGCCGGTCATCGACCTTGCCGCCCTGCTCTTCGGGAAGGTTCGCCATCAACTTCAGCAGGAAGCGCATCAAGGTGGTGCGCGGCAGGCCGTACTTGGTCGCGAGGCGCATCACCTCCGGCTTCCCGATCAGTCGAGCGAAGTGACGCCCGAGGGTGAAGTACCCGCCGTGCATCTCCTTCATGCGGCTCGTGTAGAGCTGCAACGTCTGCTCCCGCTCCGCCGCGGTCGGCGCGGCGAGAGCCTGGGTGATCACCTCGGCGGCCACGTGGCCGGCCTCGAGGGCGTAGTCGATCCCTTCCCCGTTGAAGGGGTTCACCATGCCGCCGGAGTCGCCGACAAGGAGCAGGCCCTTGTCGTAGAGCGGCTGGCGGTTAAAGGCCATCGGCAGGGCCGCGGACTTGATCGGTCCGGTGATCGTCGCCTCGCTGATCCCCCATTCGGCGGGCATCGACTCGACCCAACGACGCATCACGTCCTTGTAGTCGGTGCGCCCGAAGGCCTCGGAGGTGTTGAGGATGCCGAGCCCGATATTCGAGCGGCCGTCGCCGAGCCCGAAGAGCCAGCCGTAGCCGGGCATCAGGATGTCCTCGCCGCGCTCCCCCTTCGTCCACAGCTCCAAGTGGGATTCGAGGTGGGTGTCGTTGTGGCGCGGAGTCTCGTAGTAGGCGCGCACGGCCACGCCCATCGGGCGGTCCTCACGCTTCTCCCGGCCCATCGCGATCGCGAGGCGCGAGGACACGCCGTCGGCCGCCACGACGACCGGGGCCCGGTACGTGATGGTTTCGCCGGTCGCGCGGCCACGCTCGTTCATGACCTTGGCGACGACTCCGACGATCCGGCCGTCGTCATCGAGGACGGGGGTGGTGACATTGCGACGCTCGATCAGACGCGCTCCGCATGTCGCGGCGTGGCGGGCGAGCACTTCGTCGAGGTCCTCGCGGTGGCGGACCATCCCGTAGCTCGGGAAGGAGGCAACGTCCGGCCAGTCGAGCTGGAGTTGCATGCCCCCGCCGATGATCCGCAGGCCCTTGTTGTGCGCCCAACCATCGGTCTCGGCGGTCGGAATCCCGAGGCGGATGATCTGCCGAACAGCGCGCGGGGTGAGCCCATCGCCGCAGACCTTGTCGCGGGGGAAGGATGCCTTCTCGAGCAGGATCACATCGCGGCCGGCCTTCGCCAACCACGCCGCCGTCGCGCTACCGCCGGGGCCAGCGCCAACGACGATGACATCGGCGCTCTCCTCGCGGGGCAGCGTGACCTGGTCGCCGGCGGGAGCGGCGGCAGGGTGATGCTCTGACACGGACGTCCTTTAAGAGGGCTTGTGAACGGATTCACGAACTCGCAGCACATTACCCCCGCCCTTCGAGAGTCCCTACTTAGGCCACCCTCACCAGGTTCGAAGGGGGTGGCGCGGGCTACGTCCCGAAGGCTCGCGGTGGCCCGTTGGCGGAGGTGGCACCCCCGCCCCCAACCGTCGGCGAGGGCACCCACCTTGCACTCACCGACACTTCCCCCACCCCCAACCGTCGGCGAGAGCACCCACCTTGCACTCACCGACACTTCCCCCACGCCAGACCCGCCCGACCGGGTGACCCGTCCTGCGAAGGTGCACTCACCGACGCTTCACCTGCCCCGAACCGTCGGCAAGAGCACCCACCTTGCACTCGCCGACGCTTCCCCCACCCCCAACCATCGGGAAGCGCACTGACCTTGCACTCACCGACGCTTCCTCGGCCCCGAACCGTCGGCGAGGGCACCCACCGTGCACTCACCGACAGTTCGCGGGCGCGCGCCACCTTCGGACGACGTTTAGCGGCGGCCCGGGAAGAAGCGGCGCCACCGATCGCTGCGGATCTCGCAGGACATCCCGCGCTCGCGCAGGACGTCGCGGAACCTGCGCAGAGTCTCCCCCGGCTCGACGTAGAGGTCTTCGGACGTCACCACCACATGCCGCCACCCGTCGCGATCCGACTCCTCGCGCCGACGCAGGTCGCGCCGCCATTGGACCGTGCTCTCAGCGTGGTGGCGTCCGTCGTATTCACCGGCGACCTTCACCTCTTCCCAACCCATGTCATGGCGCCGATCCCACGACCCGTCAGCGCGACGAATGATGATGTTCGTCTGCGGCTCCGGCAGTCCGGCGAAGACGAGGAGGAGACGAAGGCGGGTCTCAGGGGGCGAGTCGACGCCGGACCGAGCGAGGCGAGCTGCTTCGAGCGCGTGGCGCCTCCCGCGGCTACGGAGCCCAACCGCTGCGGCGACCAGGTCTGCGGGCGCGACCACCCCTGCGGCGATGAGGCCGTCGGCGAGGACGACCAAGTCGACCAAGCCCAACCGATGCGCACAGTCGGTAAATGCGGTGGCCGGATCACACACCGCCACCCCGTAGCGACGCCGGCGAGCACGCGCCGCGAGTTCATCTCGGATCGTCGCCGATATCCCGTCGGCGCGGACCTGGTGCGGTGCGGCAACGCTCGCCGTGATGGCCTCGTGCCCAGGCACAACCCCACCCCAAAGACGGGCGGCCGTCGGACCATCGATCAGACTCCCTTCGGGCAGGACGGTCAGAGCCGCCCGCGCCCGGAGCGCGAGGTCGATCTGGGAACCGGTTGCCACGTACGCATCCCGGAAGAGGCGCGTGACAAACCGGCAGGTCGTGAGGTCACGCTCCCGGAATCCGAGCCCGAGCAGATCCGAGCGACGGTAGACCCGCCCGACCGTGAGCGCGGGTCGTGGCTTCATGCGCTGCGGTGCCATGCACCTGATCGTCGCGCAGATCCGCTGTCCCGCCCGAAAGTTATCCACAGCCACGTGCTCAGACCCGGCCTGGCAGGGCTCGGGCATCCGCAGATCCCCGCTACGCACCCGTGGCTAACCCAAACGTCGGGAGGGCACGCCACCTTGCACTCACCGACGCTTCAGCCACACGGAAACGTCGGGAAGGCGCCCCACCTTGCACCTACCGACGCTTCAGCGGCGCCGAAACTACGGGAGGGCGCCCCACATTGCGCTGACCGACGCTTCAGGCACACGGAACTGTCGGGCGGGCACACCACCTTGCACTCACCGACGCTTCAGGCACACGGAACTGTCGGGCAGGCGCCCCACCTTGCACTTACCGACGCTTCGGATCCGGTTACGGGTTCGTGGCGTGGTGAAGGGTGACAATCCCGCCGGAGAGGTTGCGCCAGCGAACGTCGGTCCAACCGGCCTCGGCGATGTCCTCGGCGAGTTCCCGCTGAGCAGGCCAGGCCTGGATCGACTCGGCGAGGTAGACGTAGGACTCGGGGTCGGAGCTCACCCGGCGCGCCACCGCCGGTAGCGAGCGCATCAGGTACTCGACGTAGATCTTGCGAAAGAGCGGGTTCGTCGGCTGGCTGAACTCGCAGATCACGAGGCGCCCACCGGGCCGGGTCACGCGCCGGTACTCGCGCAGCGCCGCGGCGTAGTCGCGGACATTGCGTAGCCCGAAGGACATCGTCACCGCATCGAAGGAGTCGTCGGCGAAGGGGAGTTTCGTCGCGTCGGCCGCGGTGCACGGCAGGTCGGGGCGGCGGCGCTTGCCCACCCGCAGCATCCCAAGCGAAAAGTCGGCCGGGACGACGTCGACCCCGGCATCGGCGAAGGGCTCCGAAGAGGTGGCCGTGCCAGCCGCGATATCGAGGACACGCTCTCCTGGCAGGGCATCCACCGCCGCGAGGGTGGCCTTGCGCCACCGACGGTCCTGCCCCAAGGAGAGGACGTCGTTGGTGATGTCATAGCGCTCCGCGACCACGTCGAACATGGCGGCGACGTCGCGCGGATCCTTATCGAGTTGAGCCCTGGCCATGCCCGACATCTTCGCACCCGCCGCGAGCGCAACCGGCATCCGCTCGCCAACGAAGCCGTCTGCCGAGCGCGATCAGACTCACGCCCCCAGGGCACCGCGCCCAGGTGAAGTCGTCGTAGGCTGACCTTCGCCATGACCTCCCCCGCTAGCGCGACTGCACCGGCACTCATCGCCCGCACCGTCGCGATCCCGCTCCCGGTGGCCGCGCACCTCCTCGCGCTGCTCCCGGAGGTCAGCGACCCGGGCGAGTTGTGTTCGTGGGTCCGTCGCGGCGAAGGCCTCGTCGGCTGGGGCCGGACCCTGACGTTCGAAGGGGGCGGCGCTCACCGCTTCGAGGACGCCAACGCGTGGTGGCAACAGATCGCCCGCGACGCGATCGTGCGCGACGAGGTGGTCCAGCCTGGCACCGGACCGGTCGCCTTCGGCTCGATTGCCTACTCGGAGCGCTCCGAGGACCCGTCGGTCCTCGTGGTCCCGGAGGTCGTCGTCGGGCGCCGCGGTCAGAGCGCCTGGATCACCACCATGACCACCGACCCCACGGTGCCCCCCGCCGATGTCGTGCCCGGTCCCGCGCCGTCACCGAGCGCGCCCGACGGAGTGCGCTTCGCCGATGGTGAGCTCTCCGCCGCAGCCTGGGCGGGCGCAGTCCATGAGGCCGTCGCCCGGATCGGCGCTGGCGAACTCGACAAGGTGGTCCTCGCCCGCGCGCTCGATGTCGACGCCGATGCCGCGATCGATCCGCGGTGGATCCTCGGGCGCCTCGCCGAGGACTACGACACGACCTGGGTCTTCGCGGTGGCCGGGCTCGTCGGCGCGACCCCGGAGATGCTCGTCCGGCTCGAGCGTGGCCTCGTCACCTCTCGGGTCCTTGCGGGAACCATTCGCCGCACCGGCGATGACGGTCACGACCTCGCACTCGCCGGATCCCTGGCGCGCTCCAGCAAGGACCTCGAGGAGCACGAGTACGCCGTGCGTTCGGTGGCCGACGCGCTCGCCCCGCACACGTCGTCGATGAACGTGCCGGAAGCCCCCTTCGTCCTTCACCTCAGCAATGTCATGCACCTCGCGACCGATGTCGCGGGCGTCGCGCAGGACAACTCCACCTCCCTCACGCTCGCGGCCTCGCTGCACCCTTCGGCCGCGGTGTGCGGGACCCCGACGCCGGTCGCCGATGCCGTGATCAGCGAACTCGAGCACCTCGACCGCGGGCGCTACGCCGGTCCGGTCGGGTGGATGGACGCAAGCGGCGACGGCGAATGGGGCATCGCCCTGCGGTGTGGCCGATTCACCGGCCCGACCAGCCTGCGCCTCTTCGCCGGCTGCGGCATCGTCGCCGGCTCGATCGCCGAGGATGAGGTCGCCGAGTCCGACGCCAAGCTCTTGCCGATGCGCGACGCGCTCACCGCCGACCACCCCGGTCGCTGACGCGAAGCCGCTGCCGCACGACCGACCGACGAAGAGGGGTGAGCCGGATCCGGCTCACCCCTCTTCGCGGTATCGGTCAGGCCCCGCCTACTTCACCGAGCCCGACATCAGCCCGCCGATGAAATACCGGCCGAGCAGGATGTAGACGAGCAGCGTCGGCAAGGACGCGACCATGACGCCCGCCATGATCATCGGATAGTTCGGGTTCTGACCACCGGCGAGTTCATTGAGCGCGAAGGTGACCGGCCCGTTGTTGCGGTTGGTGAGGAAGAGGGCGAAGAGGAAGTCGTTCCACGCCGAGGTGAACTGCCAGATCAGGGTCACGACGAAGGCCGGGATCGAGATCGGGAGCACGATCGAGCGATAGACCCGCAGCATCCCGGCACCGTCGATCTTGGCCGCCTCGAGGATGTCTCGCGGGACCGCCGTCGCGTAGTAATTGCGGAAGATCAGCGTGCAGATCGGGATGCCGAAGATCGTGTGCACGACGATCAGCTTCACGATCCCCTGGAACCACGGCAGCTGCTGCTCGACGTCGAGCATCATCCCGGTGAGCGGGATCATCACCGCCTGGTACGGGATGAACATGCCGAAGAGGAAGAGGGTGAAGATCACCTGCGACCCCGGGAAGCGCCACCGCGCGAAGACGAAGCCGTTCATCGACCCCAGGATCGAAGACAGCACCGCCGCCGCCACCGCGAGGACCAGCGTGCGGCCCATCGAGGGGGCGAGCCGCTCGATCGCGGCGGACCACCCTTCGGTCGACCACTGCGTCGGCAACGACCACGCCTCGCTCGAACTCACGCCGGCCGCCGGCTTGAAGCTCGTCACGAGTAGCACGTAGAGGGGCATGAGCACGCCGAGAGCGAAGAGGATTAGCAGGGCATAGCGAGTTACTCGCCCCCACCCGCTGCTCCGCGTCCCCGGCGCATACCCGGTCTGCTTGTAGACCTGCGGCTCCGGCGTCACGACATCGGTCGCGGTCGTCATCAGTCGCCCTCACTTTCGGTCTTGTTCGTATAGACGAGGTACGGGATCACGAGCACCGCGACGATGAGCAGCAGGATCGTGGCGTTGACCGCGGCCGCGACCTTGTCTCCCTGGTTGAACATCTGGGTCCACATCAGCGTCGCGGGCACCGAAGCGACATAGGAGTTCGCCCCGGCGATCGCATAGATCAGGTCGAACATCTTCATCGACATGTGCCCGATGATGATCAGCGCGGACAGGGCGATCGGCGAGAGCTGCGGGAAGAGGACGTGGCGATAGATCTGCCACTCGCTCGCCCCATCGATCCGGGCCGCCTCGCGCTGGTCCTCGGAGATCCCGCGGAAGCCCGCGAGGAAGAGGGCCATCACGTAGCCAGACAGCTGCCAGATCGCGGGCATCGCCATCGCGGCCATCGACCAGCGACTATCGGTCGACCACCATTCCGATTGGAGGCCATCGAGGCCCACCATCTGGAAGAGCTTGTTTAACCCCACCGCCTGCTCGCCCTGACCGGGGCTCAGCAGCCAGCGCCAGACGACACCGGCGGCGATGAAGGACACCGCCATCGGGAAGAGGTAGATCGAGCGGAAGACCCCTTCGGCCGTGACCCCCTTCTCGAGCAGCACCGCCCAGAGCAGCCCGAAAAGCATCGTGCCGACGAGGAAGACCACGGTGAGCACGAGGAGATTCCACAGCGCGTGCTGGTAGCCGTCACTGCCGAGCAGCGACGTGTAGTTGGCCAAGCCACCCTCGTTTTGGGTCACCTCGACGACCCGCCCCCCAGAGACCGCCCGCTTGGAGGACGAGGTGAGCGACGTCCAGACGTTTTGCCCGATCAGGCCGTAGACGAAGATCCCGACCAGGACGATTGAGGGCGTGACGAGCAAGAGCCCGGGTAGCCAGTTCTTTTCCCGCTTCAATGCACGGCTCCCTTCACCCATCGGGGGCCCGACCATGGACCGGCTGCGTGAGCGACCGGCCCGGATCAGGCCCCCGAACGGATGTTGTCTTTAACTACTTGACGACGTTCTTGTCCGCGGCGGCGGTGAGGTCCTTCAGGAACCCGTCCGCATCCTTGGTGGAGTAGAACTTCGCGGTCGCCTTGGAGATGTCATCGGTCCACGCGAGCGGAGCAGCAGCGCCGTGCGCGATCGAGGACGCGATGGTGTCACTCTTGAAGGACTCCATGGCGCTCTGCTGGTACTTCGGGAAGTCATCGGCCGGGACATCGGTCCGAGCCGGGATCGAGCCCTTGGCGAGGTTGAAGGCCTTCTGCCCATCGGCGGAGCCGACCAGCATCAGCCAGTCCTTGGTGCCATCGGGGTTCGGCGCGCCCTTCGGCAGGGTGAAGGAGTCCGCGAGGAAGTCGAAGACGCCGTCGGTCCCGGGGACCGGGAAGTAGACGTAGTCCTCGCCGTCCTTGGCGCCCTTCGCCTCGAACTCGGCGACGGCCCAGTCACCCATGACGTTGTAGGCGGCCTTGCCGTCGATCACCATGTTGGTCGCGTCCGGCCAGTCATCGCCGTCGGAGGCCTTGTTGGTGTAGGTCAGCAGGGTCTTGAAGTCGTTGACCGCGGTCTTGACCTCCTCGGAGTCCCACTTCGTCGAGCCGTCGAAGAGGCCCGCGTACTTCTCGGCGCCGAGATCGGCCATCAGGACGGTCTCGAAGAGTTGCACCTGGGTCCACGTGCCGCCGATCGACAGCGGGGTGTTGACGCCGGACTTCTTGACCTTGTCCATATCGGCGATCCACCCCTTGATGTCCTTGGGGGTCTCGCTGATCCCGGCCTTGTCGAGGACCTTCGGGTTCGCCCAGACGACATTGGCGCGGTGGATATTGGAGGGGACCGAGTAGATGTTGCCGTCGACCGTGAGGCGATCGAGGAGGTCCTTCGGGAAGACCTTCTCGCCGCCGAGGGCGTTGATGACGTCGTTAACCGGCTCGATCTGGGGCGGGTCGGCGAGGATGTAGTCGGTCAGTTCGGCGCCCGCGTGACCCTGGAAGGATCCGGGTGGGTTGCCATTGGCAAGGTCGGACGCGAGCTTCGCCTTGGCGTTGCTGCCAGCGCCGCCCGCGACGGCGAGGTTAACGAACTTGTCGTTCGGGTACTGCTTTTCGAACTCCGAAACGAGCGCGTCGAGGCCCTTCTTCTCCGAGCCTTCCGCCCACCAGGTGAAGACCCCGACGTCGCCGCCGGCCCCACCCTCCTTCGGCGTGTAGGCGCCGGTCGAGCCCGCGGAGGCGTCGCCGCTGCTGTCGGAGCTGTTGCCGGATCCGCACGCCGCGAGACCCAGAGCGGCAACCGCCGCCAGGGCCACGGACATCGTTGTCCTGTGCATATTTCGCATGTCCCTTCTAAACCGATGTCAGGCCCTCACGAGGTGCTTGACCCGACGTCATTGACAGGCGCAGGGGAGCGCACTGATCCCGAGTATGCCCCCGCTGGTTAACCGGTCGGTCACGAGGTCCCCCGAATGGGAGCCGATCGTAACCGCCATCTCACCATGTGGACGAAGGGGGCGAGATCTGCTCACGACGCGGACAGCGCGCCCGCAACTTTGCCGCGGCTGTCTTCGGAGACCGCACGACGTCCGCTCAGGTCCAGCGGAATCCGCAGAATCTTCAGCCCTCGCGGCGGTGCGGCGATCTCGCGAGCCAAGACGTCGAGGCCCTCGACCGTGGCGCACGGGTACCCATGGGCCCGGCAGAGCGTCTCGATATCTACTCCGCTCGGCGTCGCGAAGACGCGGTCGAAGTGGGCCGCCCGCTCGGGCTCCCCGTATTCGAGGGTCGCGAAGATGCCCCCGCCGTGGTCGTCGACGACCACGATCGTGAGGTCCGGGGTCGGCTCGCCGGGACCGATCGTGAGGCCCCCCGAATCATGGACAAAGGTGAGGTCTCCGACGAGGGCGTAGGTCGGCGTATCCGGATCGCTCAACGCCAGTCCGACCGCCGTCGAGACGCAACCATCGATCCCCGCGAGTCCACGGCTGGCGATGACCCGACTCCCGACCGGGGTGCGCGCGACTCCGAGATGGTGATCGCGGGCGGCGCTCGACGACCCAAGGAAAAGCGTCGACCCCTTTGGCATCGCCTCGCTCACCGCGCGCGCGATGGCTGGTCCGGTCACGATGGTCTCGTTGGCCGTCAGAGCTCTCGCGATCTGCTCACCGGCGTCGACCCAGGCGCTGGCGAAGGGGGTGAGCTCGCGCTTCCCCTCGGTCTGGAGCGCACGGATCGGGTGGACCGCGGTCGCGACATGACCGGGGTCCGTCCACTCCGGTTCGGCGGTCACCACGTCGACGTCCAGGCCGGGTCTGCGGAGCAGCGCACCGACGCTGCGCGTCAGGGTGGGCCGGCCAATCACGATGACCCGCTGGGGCGCATGGGCGTCGAGCCATCGCGTCGCCGTCAGGATCATGCTGCCGTGTGGGAGCACGGTGTCCGGGGAGTCGCTGGGGCCCGCAAGGTCCCCCATCGGCTCGGTGACGGTGGGGAGCCGGTTGGCCCGTACCCAGCGCAGGGCGCGCTCGCGGGCTTCATCGTCGGGAAGATCACCGATGACGGCGATCGTGTCCCGCTCGTCGAGGGTTAGCGGTGATCCCGTGGCCCATCGATCGGCGGGATGCTCGAAGACGGCAACCTTGGGCGAGGAGGTCTCCCTTGCCCCGGCCGACTCCTTCCCCTCGACGTCGTCGGCGCCTGGCAGTGGTGGGGTGAGCGGATCACGGAAGGGGACGTTGAGGTGGACCGGTCCAGGGTGGCCCGTGAAAATACCCATCGCACCGACCCAGGCACGTGCCGCGGTGGAGCGCCACGAGGCGTCCTCACCATCGCGGCCCTCCGGCGTGCCGAGCTCACCGGACCATCGGATCGACGAACCGAAGAGCCCCGGCTGCACCGTTGTCTGGTTGGCGCCGGTGCCCCGCAGCTCAGGCGGGCGATCGGCGCTCAAGACGATCATGGGCACCTGCGCGTGGTGCGCTTCGAGTACAGCGGGATGCAGGTTGGCGACGGCGGTGCCGCTGGTGGTGATGATGACGGCGGGTCGGCGGGACACCTTCGCGAGCCCGAGCGCGAGGAAGCCGGCCGAGCGTTCGTCCACCCGCACGTGCATCCGAAGGCGCCCCTGTCGGTCCAGTTCGGCTGCGGCATAGGCCAAGGGGGCCGACCGGGACCCTGGACAGATCGCCACCTCCCGCAGACCGAGGCGCGTCAACTCAGTGAGGAGTGCTCGGGCGCAGGCGGTGGAGGGATTCACGTCCCCGATCGTGCCAGAGGTCTGCGGACACTCCCTTCCACCGACCCCCGGATCTCGCCCGTCATGGCGGCTCGCGAGCCAAGCGGTAGTCGACGACGACCACCCCCTCGCGCGTCCCCTCGCGGTCAAGGAAGGGCTCGATCTCCGCGAGCCAGGTGGCGACCGACGGGTGCTGTTGGTGTTCGGCGAGGGCCGCCGTCTCGCCATAGCGACTTCCGTCATGCGCACCCGTCGATCGGCCGTGCTGACCCAACTCATCGGCGAGATCACGCCGCACCGTCACCCAATTCGGCCGGTCCGGGTTGTCCTCGCCGTCGAGGCGAGGCACGAGATCTTGCTCGTGCTCAAGACTGAGGACATGGATCTCCGGCGGGAGACCGCTCCGCCCGATCGGGGCGCCCGAAGTGATGATGTGTCTCAACCCCGCGTGCCGCGCCCGGAACTCCGGCTGGGCCGCGAGCGCTGCCGCGGTGATCCCGCCCTGGCTATGCCCCGACAGCAGGACTCGATCGCGTCGGCGGGCGTCGGCCGGCCCGCCGACCCGGGACTTGGCATCGCTGAGGGCGCGCTCGACCCCCGCCATCGTGGCGGTCGTGAGGCCGGCTTCAAGGCGCACATTGCTCGTGGAGTCCCACGGGTTGTCCCCGGCGAAGGGCGTGAAGTCCTGAGTCCCCGGGATGTCGACGATCCAGCCCCATGACCCATCGGCTTGGGGCACACCGATCACCCGGACGTCGCGCCCTCCCGACGCGCGTCCGTCATCTGCCACCAGATCCGCGAGGTCTTGAGGGGCGCTCGCGCCCACCACACGGCGGGGCTTCACCCGAATCCCGCGGCCGCCCTCATCGAGCGCGGTCCCCGCGGCGATCGCGAGGACGACCTGCAGCGCCTCCTCTTGGCTGTGCGGTGGGTACGGCGTGCCAGCGCGAAGCGACCGCCACCTCAACCACCAGCCGATCGGAGCCACGCCGTCCCCGACTCCGAGGATTAGACCGTCGAGGCTCTCCGCGGCGTGGTCGGTGAGCCAGGGGTGATCGAAGAGCCACCGGTCGAGTGACGTCCCCGCCTGCTCGCTCAAGCGTCCGCCGATCTCGGATCGCTGCCGGAACGCCGTCAGCGTGAGATGGCGTGTGCTCGGATGGGCGAGCGTGGCCGCCCCCGCGATCAGAGCGCTCGGAGTCGATAAGGCCACCCCCGCGATGATCGCGGTGCCGACATAGCGGCCAAGGAGGTAGCCGGCCAGATGGTCGGCTCCATTGATGAGCGCCTCTGCAGCCCGTTCGGCCTTGCGGTAGGCCGTGGTCGCGGCTCGGACCGCCACACCGAGTCCCTCGGTCTGCGTTGCGGCCCCAAGCAAACCCGTCGGGCCAGCGAGCGTGAGCAACTCGGCATGGACGCGCGCAGCGCCGAGCGGGGCAAGCACTCCGGCGGCGAGGAGATCGGGGCTCGCGGCGAGTCGGCTGACGTCTGCTGCCAGGCCAGCGAGTCGCCGAGCGACCTCGCCCAGCGTGCGACCGGCGGCGTCAACCTCGGTGAGCACCGCCGCCACGCCGTCGCTACCGCCGACCACGACCAGCGGCTCCTCGCCGTCCGGCCCGCGGGTCACCAGAGCCCCTTGGACCGCACGCGTCGATAGCGATCAAGCACTCCGCGCGCTCGCAGCAGTCGGCGGTGGACGATCCCCAGCCGTTCCTCCACCTCGTCAGCGACCGACCCGGCCGCGCCTCCGGCTTCGCGTGCCAGGGCTTCGAGGTCGCGCTGAGTCTCGCGGACCCGAGCGACCACGATGGCCAAGGTGCGCGACGCCTCTTCCTCGAGGGCGTCGACCTCACGAGCGAGGCCAGCCGCTGCGTCCGCGAGATCTCGGACCTGACGAACCCGCTGGCGGAGTTGCTCGCGGTAGAGCTCGGCTGCCGGCGAGTGCCATCGCACCTGCTGGAGCGTTGCCAACGCACCGGCCAAGGTCACGGCGTCGGCGCTGATGCTCCGCAGCCGGCCGCTGATGCCCGTAAGGTCGATCGGATCCACCGCTCCACGGTCGCCCGCACGGTCGATCAGTCACCCAGCCGAGGCGCTCGCGGTGGATAAGGGCGACCACCACAGCCGGGCCTGTGGATCAGGAGGGCAGGTACTCCCACATCGCGGTCAGCCGGTCGCGCCACCACTGCACGCGCTCGGCCGGAGCCGCCCAGCGCGCGAGATGTTCCGGATCTGCGTCGACCGGTGTCACTGGCAGCTCGCCCCCCTTCGGCACGAAGGGGGTGGCGGCACTGTCGCCACCGAGCAGGCCGACGGTGCCCAGCCCACAGGCGTAGGGCAGCTCCGGCAACGCGGCGGCCAGGGCGACGCCGGCGCGGATCCCGACGCTCGTCTCCAGGGCCGAGGACACGACGGCGGGCAGCCCGCTTGCGTCGACGATCTCCAGGGCGCGGCGCACCCCGCCGAGCGGAGCGACCTTGACCACCACGAGATCGGCAGCGTCCTCGCGCGCAACCCGCAGCGGGTCCTCGGCCTTGCGGATGGATTCGTCGGCGGCGATCGGCACGTCCAACCCGTCGCGGGCAAGTGCGCGCCGCAGCGTCGCGAGTTCGGGGACGGTGGCGCAGGGCTGCTCGACATACTCCAGCCCGAAGGGGGCGAGCGCCGTAATTGCCTCGCGGGCCTGAGTGACCGACCAGCCACCGTTGGCGTCCAGGCGCACCTTCCCGCCTTCGCCAAGGCAATCACGCACGGCCGCAACGCGGTCCACGTCGTCGGAGAGGTGTTGACCGCGCTCGGCGACCTTGATCTTGGCGGTGGTGCTGCCATCGAAGCGGGCAAGCACGCCGGCGACCGCGGGGGCGGCGACTGCGGGCACGGTCGCGTTGACCGGCACGTGGTCGCGGACCGCTCCGGGCCAGCCCTGCCAGGCGGCTTCGAGCGCGGCGGCGAGCCAGCGAGCGGACTCCTCGGGGCCGTACTCGAGGAAGGGAGACACCTCACCCCAGCCGACCGGCCCCTCGATCAGGGCGCACTCCCGCTCGGTAATGCCGCGGAAGCGGACCCGCATCGGCACCCGGACCACGTGCAGGTGCGCGAGTGCCTCCTTTAGGTCCACGTGTTCACGACCCCTAACGGATCCACCAGTTCCCGGCTCCCTGCTGTTGCAGCGTGGTCCCGTCGGAGAGGGTCACCGAGATGTCAGCCCTCACATGGAAGTTCCTATCGGCGCTGCCGGGTTCGATCGCAAGCACATCGCTGTACGTCACCACATAGGGCAGCGTTGTCATCGGATTCGACAGGTTCTGCCCCCCGATCCTGCTGGTGTCGACGCTGCGACATACCTGAGGCGTCGGCTCGCCCTCGATGACGTTGGTTTTGGTCGGGTTGAGATCCCACGAGAAGGTCATCGACCACGACCACGGCGCAACGAACGTCGTGCCGGCTGATTGGGTATAGACGACATTCGCCAGGTTGTTCGCCGAGGTGGCCGCGAGGTTATTGACCGGTGTCTTCGACGGACCAGACCATCCGGGGGTGTCGCCCGGGCCTTGGTCTTGCAGCGCGGGAACGCTTGCCGTTTGGTTGCCAAGGTAGAAGATGCCCGGTCCCCGGCTCGTCTGCCCGTTGCGGCGCTCCACGTAGTAGGTGATCTTCGCCGACTGGACATCGACACTCTGGTGCAGACCGCGCACCAAGATGTAGGTGCGTTCGAGCGTCAGCACCTGATTGGTGGGCGTATCGCGACCCTGCACCCACGTGCCCCAGTTGTACTTCACCTGGGAGTTCAGCCCGATCTGCGGGATGCATCTGCTGGCAGCAAACGCCGGAGCCGCGGCACCGACCGCGATGACCGGCACGGACCACGCAAGGCCGGTGGTGAGGCGTCGACGACTGACGTCGGCCATAGATGTATTACCCCTCGTTGTCAGCGGCAGGTCCCGTTGCGGCGCCCCAGCGAGCCGGACAACGACCACCTGCAGTGGTGGTGGCTTCCCCGGCCACCAAACCATCTAGCGTACCCGAGCCCGAGGACTGCCCCCTGATGACCAGCGCGTCGATGCGCCCGGTCATCGATCGCGAGACGACAGCACGCAGAACTCATTGCCCTCCGGGTCGGCCAGGACCGTCCAGGTGACGTCCTCGCGCTGCCCGACGTCGACCCGGGTCGCCCCGCGATCCACCAAGCGCTGGATACTCGCCTCACGGTCGTCACTGATGTGGGGAGCTAAATCGATGTGGAGCCGGTTCTTCACGGTCTTGGCCTCCGGGACCAGCACAAACACCATGCCTGGCCCTTGGCGCCGCCAGAGGTCGGGGTCGTCGATGATGCCACCGTCAACATCTCGGGGCACGATCGCTGCTTCGTCCTCGTCCTCGTAGATCAGTTGCCAGTCCAGGGTTTCGGCCCACCACCTCGCCAGCATCGCGATATCGCTCGCATCGACGACGACCGAGTACCAACGCAGAGCCATGGCGCTCCCTTCGACCATCTGATCCGGACGTGGTCATCACCGTAGCGGGCATAAGCGATAGTGGAGCGATGAAGACCTCGCCTGTCATCGTCATCACCGGCGCCTCCTCCGGGATTGGGGAAGGCGCGGCCGTGGCACTCGCCGAGCGCGGCGCCACGGTGATCGGCGCCGCACGACGCACCGACCGGCTCCACGGGCTCGTCCCGAAGGGGGTTCAGCCGCACGTCCTCGATGTGACCGACGATGAGTCGATGGTGACGCTCGTCGATGCGGTGCTTGCCGAGCATGGCCGGATCGATGTCCTGGTCAACAACGCGGGGTACTCCGTCTTCGGGGCGGTCGAGGATGTTCCGATGGAGGTGGCCCGGCGCCAGCTCGAGGTCAACGTCATCGGGCTCGCCCGGATGAGCCAGCTCGTCCTGCCGCACATGAGGGCCGCCGGCGCCGGGCGGATTATCAACATCGCCTCGGTGGCCGGGCACGTCAGCGAACCGCTCGGAGGCTGGTACCACGCCACGAAGTACGCCGTCGAGGGTCTTTCTGATGCGATGCGGATGGAGCTGGCGCCGCACGGCGTGAAGGTCAGCATCATCGAACCCGGCGCGATCAAGACCGAGTTCGGAGGAATCGCATCGCAGAGCCTCGCCACCTACTCCGGCGAGGGCGCCTACGCCGCGCAGGCCCGTCGGCTGGCGAAGACGCACGAAGAGATGTTCGGCTCCCAGGCGGCGGATGTCTCGGTGGTGGTGGACGCGATTGTCCATGCCGCCACGGCGTCCCGGCCGAAGGTGCGCTATCAGGTGCCGCTCAGCGCGAAGGCGGTCGTCGCGGCGGCCCGGTTCGTCCCCGCGCCGGTCATGGACGCCGCTATGGGGCGGATGTTCGGCACGAACCGCCTCTGAGCGCCGCCGTTACGAGCGGCGGCGCAGGGCCTCTTCGGGCTCCCACTCCTCGATCGCCGCGATCAACGTGCGCGCGTCGTGCGGACCGATGTGTCGGGTGTCGCAGACATAGAAGGTGGGCGTGCCGCGAGCGCCGCTCCGGTGCGCGCTGTCGACCTCGTCCTGGACTCGCTCGGCCAGTCGGGGATCGGCGATATCGCGGCGGTACTGATCCAGATCCAGGCCGATCTCCTGCGCGCGCGCCTCGAGGTCGGCGGCCTCCAGGTGCTCCTGGTCGGCGAAGAGGGCGTCGTGCATCTCCCAGAATTTGCCCTCCTCGGCTGCCGCTTCGGCGCAGATCGCCGCAGCGCGGGCGTGTGGGTGGACGTCGTCGAGGGGCAGATGCCGCACGACATAACGGATCCGGTCGCCGAAATGGCCGCGTAGGTCCCGCCACATGCCGGTCGCGCGGGCGCAGAACGGACACTCGAAGTCCATGTATTCGACCAGCGTGAACTGGGCGTCGTGCGGTCCGCGGATGTGGTCATACGACGGGTCGACCGGCGGGTCCAGTTGAGTGGGCAGATCGGCCGTGGTCTCGCCCAGCCACCTGCGGGCGCCTGCGAAGATCGCCCATCCAACAAGGGCGGCGAGCACCATCGCGAGCATGATGCCGACGCTCGCCTCGGTGGCTGCCCTCCCTTCGAGAGCCAGACCGACGACCAGGAGGGAGACGGTAAAGCCCATCCCCGACAACGCCGCGCCGCCGAGGACCGATCCGGGCCCGACACCGTCGGGCAAGGTCCCCCAGCCCGCCTTGATCGCCACCCAGGCACCGAAGGAGATGCCGACCAGCTTGCCGATCACGAGACCGCACACCACCCCCCAGGTGACCGAGGACCCAAGGGCATCGCTCAGAATCCCTCCGCGTAGGTCAACCCCGGCATTAGCGAGCGCGAAGATGGGAACGACGATGAGCGAGACCGGCGCGCGGAACCCTTCGTGCAGTCGCTGGTTGACCGAGATCGAGCGACGCACCCCCTGGGTTGCGGTCCGAGCCACCGACGGATCGGGCGACTGGGTGTAATCGCGAAAGAGGGTGCCCGCATCTTCGACATGACCGCGCTCCGTCGCTCGGGCGGGGATCAGCAGGCCCGCCACCATCCCGGCGAGCGAGGGGTGCACGCCGGACTCCAGCGTCGCGAGCCAGATGATGACGACGAGGATGATGTAGGGGATGCTCCGCCACTGGCTCGTGCGCCCGAGGTACCAGAGCGCCACGAGGGCGACGAGCGCGATGACGAGCGGCACGAGCCGCAGGTTGTCGGTATAGACGACGCCGATGATGGTGACGGCGAGGAAGTCGTCAACGACCGTCAGGGCCAAGAGGAAGATCCGCAGTTGCTGCGACATCGACGGTCCGACTAGGGCGAGGGCACCGAGCAGGAAGGCGGTGTCAGTCCCGACGACCGCACCCCAGCCCGCAGGGGCGTCTCGCCCGGCGATCGCGAGGTAGATGAGCGCCGGCGTCACGACCCCGGCGAACCCGGCCGCGAGCGGCACCCACGCGCGGTTGCGCTCCTTCAGTGCCCCGATCGCGAGCTCCTGGCGCACCTCCAGACCGATGACGAAGAAGAAGAGGATCATCAGGCCGTCATTGACCCAGTGGTGCAGGCTCAAGTTCAGCGAGAGATCGCCGAGGCTGATCGCGAGGTCGGTCTCCCACAGGTGGTGGTAGGCCTCGGAGAAGGGGGAATTCGCCCACAGGAGCGCGATGCCGGCTACCACGACCAGGAGCAGCGCGCTGCCGGATTCGGTGCGCAGGCGCTCCATGAGGGAGTGCTTGGTGCCCCAGGTCATCGGCTCGTTACCTTCGCCACGAGACCTGAGCCTATGTCGCCCCCTTCTAGGTCAGCACCTTGGCTAGCTCAGTGGCCGCCAGCGCGAGGAAGGCGAGGGTCACCAATCCCATAGCGAGATTGGTGAACCAGCCGTTGCGCCATTGCTTCGGGGTCCGCGAGGTATTGAGCAGCCACATCAAGGTGACGGCGAGGAAGGGCATGAAGAAGGCGCCGAGGACGCCGTAGGCGAGGATCAGCCAGACCGGCTTGCCGAGGAACATCATGATCATCGGCGGGAAGGTGAGCCAGAGGATGTAGAGGCGGTACCACCGGCCGCCCGCCCTGCGGTCCTGGTGGTCCTCCGGCTGCTTGGTCGCGTGGCCCATGAAGTCGGCGAACATCATCGACACGCCATTCCAGACGCCGAGCAGCGAGGACATCGCTGCGGCCCAGAAGCCGACGAGGAAGACCTTGCCCGCCCACTCGCCGTAGCGCGCGGCGAGAACATCGGAGAGCTGCAGCAGGCCCTGGTCACCGGTATCGATGGCGATCTTGGCGGAGTAGAGCAACTCGGCCCCCACGATGAGGGTCGAGACCACGAAGATGCCGGTGACCGCGTAGGCGAGCTTGTTGTCGAAGCGCATCAGCCGCATATGCCGCGGCTCGGTCCACCCCTTCTCCCGGATCCAGTACCCATAGGCGGCCAGCGTGATCGTGCCGCCCACACCACCGGCGACGGAGAGGACGTTGATCATCGCGCCATCGGGGATCCGCGGGATCAGCCCGCCGAGGATCTCGCCGAGGTTGGGGACGGTCATGATCGCGGCGCCGACCATCGTGATGAACATCAGCCCGACGAGCGCGGCACAGACCTTCTCGAAGATCTCGTACCGGCCGAGCCAGACGATGGATAGGCCAATCAGACCGCTCAAGATCCCCCAGGCGCTCACCGGGAGTTGGGGGAAGAGGGAGTGCAGCGGCAGACCGGTGCCCGCCATCGCCGCGGCGCCGTAGACGAAGCCCCAGATGACGATGTACGGCCCGAAGTACCAGGTCGTCCACTTCCCGAGCGAGCTCCACCCTTCGAAGATCGTCGCGCCCGTCGCCAGGGTGAATCGCCCCGCGCCTTCGACGAGGACGATCTTCATCAGGCACCCGAGGATGACGCACCAGAGCAGCGCATACCCGTACTTCTGCCCGGCGATCAAGGTCGCGACGAGGTCCACGGCTCCGACGCCGGTCGCCGCGACGATGAGCCCGGGGCCGATCAGGTTGAAGGCCTTCGGTTTGATCAATTCGGTCTGAGTCGCCACCGCGACCCCCTTCCCTCCGCACGTCCTTGTGGCCTGGAACACGGTAGACCTCGCCGTAGGATCGCGGACGTGAGCGCGCTACCGAATGTGAGTGAGACCTTCGACCCCGAGGCGTGGGATGAGGTGCCGGGTTTCGATTTCACCGACATCACCTACCACCGGGCGCGTGATCTTGGGTGTGTGCGGATCGCCTTCGACCGCCCCGAGGTGCTCAACGCCTTCCGCCCGCACACCGTCGACGAGCTCTACACCGCCTTGGACCACGCGCGCCGCACCCCCGACGTCGGGGTCGTGCTGCTGACGGGCAACGGTCCATCACCGCGCGAGGGATCCTCGGCGACCACGTCTGGCTGGGCGTTTTGTACCGGCGGCGACCAGCGGATCCGCGGGCGCTCCGGCTACCAGTACGCCGCCGACCCGACCGGGGACGACTCAGCCGACGGGATCGACGAGCGCCGGGTCAAGGCCGAAGGGGGGCGCCTGCACATCCTCGAAGTCCAGCGCCTCATCCGCACGATGCCGAAGGTCGTCATCGCCCTCGTCAACGGGTGGGCGGCCGGCGGCGGTCACTCCCTTCACGTGGTCTGCGATATGACGATGGCCTCGCGCGAGCACGCGCGCTTTAAGCAGACCGATGCCGACGTCGGCTCCTTCGACGGCGGGTACGGCAGCGCGTACCTGGCGCGGCAGGTCGGCCAGAAGTTCGCCCGGGAGATCTTCTTCCTCGGCCGGGCGTACACGGCCGAGGACATGCACCGGATGGGCGCGGTCAACATCGTGAGTGACCACGCCGAGCTCGAGGCCGATGCCCTGCAGGTGGCCCGCGAGATCATGGGCAAGTCGCCGCAGGCGCAGCGGATGATCAAGTTCGCCTTCAACCTGCTCGACGACGGGCTGATGGGCCAGCAGGTCTTCGCCGGCGAAGCGACCCGCCTCGCCTACATGACCGACGAGGCCGTCGAAGGGCGCGACCAGTTCCTCGAGAAGCGCGAACCGGACTGGTCCCCCTTCCCCTGGTACTTCTAAGGCGCTCGCGGCGGGGGTATAGCCAGCGGCCCCGCTTACCTCCGCGTCCAATGACGTTTTCCGCGTCCTGCGCCGACCTGGGTAGAATCCTTCCTCGTACGAGAGGGAGTAGTCCCTAACGGCCGCGTCGACATACTGGCCCGGATCGCCCGCGAGGGTGTGAGGGGCCCGGCGCGGCAGGCGTGAGCCGGCGATCAGCCGGTGGCGCGGACGAGACTCTCGGCCAGCACTGCTATGTCCGCGTGCTCGGCCGAGGTCGTCACGCGTGACAGCCGGAGCTGAGCGAAGTCCCCGCCCGTGAAAGCCCCGCCCATGCATCCTGAACTCTCCGCCTTCCTCCTCTCGACCGCGGTGATCTTCGTCGCCGAACTCGGCGACAAATCCCAGCTCATGGCGATGACCTTCGCTGCCCGCTATCGCGCCCGCGATGTGCTGCTCGCGATCACCGCCGCGACCTTGATCGTGCACCTCGCCTCCGTCGGCATCGGGCGCTTCATCGGCTCTGCCTTCGCCGAGCAGCAGCACTGGATCACCCTCGCCGCGGGCGTCGCCTTCCTGATCTTCGCGGCCTGGACCCTGCGCGGCGATGAGCTCACCGACGAAGAGGCCGCCAAGGCCCGCAAAGCGAAGGGGACCGCGCTGCTCGCCGTCGGCACCGCCTTCTTCCTCGCCGAGCTCGGCGACAAGACGATGCTCGCCACCATTGCGCTCGCCACCCGTGAGCCCTGGTTCGGGACCTGGATCGGCTCCACCCTTGGGATGGTCGCGGCCGACGCGCTCGCGATCCTGGTCGGGGCGATCCTCGGGCGCAAGCTCCCCGAGCGCGTGATCAAGATCGGCGCGGCCATCCTCTTCGCAATCTTCGGCCTCGTCTTGATCGGTGAGGGCCTGGGCTGGATCGGCTAGCGCGATAACCGTCGCTATCCACAGGGCGACCTCCCAGAGACGGGGCCCTGCGGGCAGCGGTGGGATGATGGACGACGTGACTGCTAGCGCCCCGACCCGACCCGCCCGTGGGACGAGCCCACGCAAGCGGCGGTCGCCGGGGTGGGTGCCGAATCAGCATGGCGCCTGGGCGATGCTCGCCACTCCCCTGGTCGCGGGGACCATCGCGGGCGCTGTCGACGGCAGCGGGCTGGACCTGCGCCGCGGCGCCGCACTCATCGCGCTGACCGCCCTGTGGTTCATCGGGTACTTCGCGTTCTTCGCGACGGGCTTGTGGCTCAAGGCTCGGCGCAAGCCGCGCTACTGGCCGCCCGTGCGCGCCTATGCGATCGGTGTGGTCATCGCAGGCGCTGCCACGCTCGCCCTCGCTCCTGACCTCATCGTCTGGTCGCCCCTCTTCGTCATCCCGATGGGCGTCGGCCTCTACGCGAGCGCCACCCGTGACGAGCGATCTCTCTGGTCCGGCCTCACCACCACGGTCGGGTCCTGCCTGATGACCCTGGTCGCCTACGACGCGGCGGGCGGCACGGACTGGACGCGGGCGTGGATCCTCGCCGGGGTTCTCGCGCTCTACTTCGCCGGGACGGTCCTCTACGTCAAGACGATGATCCGGGAGCGCGACAACCCTCGTGCGCTCGCCGCGTCGATCGCCTGGCACGCGGTCGCGACCGCCCTGATGATCCCGATCTCCTGGCCGCTCGCCACGATCTTCGCGATCCTCACCGCCCGCGCCGCGATCGTCCCCCGATATCCGCTTTCTCCCAAACAGGTCGGCATCGGCGAGATCGCCGCGACCGTCGCCGTCGGCGTTGCGGCGCTGATCGCATGAGCGCCATCCGCCCCCTGCCCGTCGGCGACGACGCGCTCGCGATCCTGCCCGATGTCGAGGCCGCCCTGACCGGCACCGCGCCCATCGCCCCCTTCGCCGACGATGGGACGCCTCCGGACATCGGCGACGGAGCCGGAGGTGACCTCCCCGATGACCTCGCCCTCGTCGTCGGGACCTCGGGCTCGACGGGCACTCCAAAACTCGCCCTGCTCACCGCCGCCGCGCTCACCGCGAGCGGCGCCGCCACCCATGACCGCCTCGGCGGACCTGGGCAATGGCTGCTCGCCATGCCCGCGCGGCACATCGCCGGGATCCAGGTCCTCGCCCGCTCGATCCTCGCCGGGGTCACACCGGCGACCATGGACTTAAGTGGCGGCTTCACCCCCTTCGGCTTCCTCCAGGCGACCGCCGCGATGGTCGGCCCGCGGCGCTACACCTCCCTGGTCCCGACCCAACTGGCTCGTCTGCTCGCCGATCCGGTCGGGACCGAAGCCCTCAAGCGCTATGACGCGGTCCTCGTCGGCGGCGCCGGCACGCCACCGCAGGTGCTCGGCGAGGCGCACGCGAAGGGGGTCCGCGCGGTCACGACCTACGGGATGAGCGAGACCGCCGGCGGATGCGTCTACGACGGGAGGGCCCTCACGCCAACCGAGATCCATCTCGAAGACGACGGGCGCATCCAACTCGGCGGCGAGACGCTCGCCCACGGATACCTCGGCCAGCCGGACCGAAGCGCCGAACACTTCCGCACCGGACCGGACGGGGTCCGCTGGTTCCGGACCGATGACCTTGGTCACCTCGACGAGCGCGGGCGGCTGCATGTCGATGGCCGGATCGACGACGTGATCACGACCGGCGGGTACAAGGTCGCGCCGCGGGTGGTCGAGGAGGCTGTCCTCGCCCACGTCCCGGCGGCCCAGGCCGCGGTGGTCGTCGCCAGCCCCGATCAGCAGTGGGGCGAAGCCGTCTGCCTGGCCGTGGTCACCGGCCCCGACGGTCCGCCACCAGGACCGGTCGACCCGGCCTTACGCGACAGCCTGCGCGATCTCCTCCGCCCCCATCTGCCGGGCCACGCCCTCCCGCACCGCGTCATCGTGGCGACGACGCTCCCCCTTCGCGGGCCGGGGAAGCCGGATCGGCGTGCCATCGGAGCCTGGTTCGCGCCGTAGAATTGGAATACCTCCAAAACAACAGGATTGAGCTCGAGCACCACCATGGCCACACTCGCTGAGTGGATCGAGGGAGCCCGCCCCCGGACCCTCCCCGCCGCCCTCGCCCCGATCATCGTCGGCACCGCCGCCGCCTACCCCCAGTCGGACCTGGGCCTTGGCCTCTTGGCTCTCCTCGTGGCGCTGGGCCTCCAAATCGGCGTCAACTACGCCAACGACTATTCCGACGGGATCCGCGGGACCGACGAAACCCGCGTCGGACCGGTGCGCTTGGTCGGCCAGCGCCTCGCTCGGCCCGAGGACGTCAAGCTCGTCGCCTTCCTCTGCTTCGGGTTCGCCGCGCTCTGTGGGCTTGCGCTCGTTGCGCTGTCGGGCGCGTGGCTGATGATTCCGCTCGGTGCGCTCGCGGTCCTCGCCGCGTGGCGCTACACCGGCGGCGATAACCCCTACGGCTACCGGGGGCTCGGCGAGATTTACGTCTTCGTCTTCTTCGGCCTCATGGCGACTCTCGGCACCCAGTACACCCAACTCGGTGGCCTCACCTGGGCCGGACTGCTGGGCGCGGTGGGAGTGGGGGCGCTCGCGAGCGCCATCCTCGTCGCCAATAATCTGCGCGATATCCCGACCGACTCCCAAACCGGCAAGCACACCCTCGCGGTCCGCCTCGGGGACAAGCGCACCCGCGGCCTCTACGTCGGGCTCGTCTGCGTCGCCGCGGCCTGCGGGATCGGTGCCGTCGCGTGGTACATCTGGGCGCCGATCTCCGTGCTTGGCCTCGCCCTCGCCCTTCCCGGTCTCAAGGCCGTGACGAAGGGGGCCACCGGGCCCGCGCTCATCCCGGCGCTGGCCTCGACGGGCTTCGCCCAGGTCGCTTGGGCGGCCCTGCTCGCGCTCGCGATTCGGGTCAGCTGACCCGGGCTGCCGGGTTAGCGGTAGTCGTCGGAGGCCGCTTCGGCGTCCTCGTAGTGCTCATCGGAGTCGCCCCGCGCATTGCGGCTCGCGGCCTTCTCCGCGCGTCGCGCCTCCATCTCGCGCACGAGGTCGTCGCGGAAGGGGCGCAGCACCAGCGCCGAGACGACCATTGAGATCAGCGCGGCACCGACGACGATCCAGGCGAGGGCCGGACCGTGGTTGCGGCCCATCGCCCAGAGGATGAGCCACAGCACCGACAGCGTGCCGAAGAACACCAGCAGCCGCAGCAGGGTGTATCGCACCATCCGCGAGGTCATGCGCTCACCCCCAGGACGGTCGCCATCGCATAGGAGTGCTGGCCGACGAAGAGGTAGTTGACCACCGTGAAGTTAATGATGATGCAGACGAACCCGGCGAGGTTGATCCAGTTCGCGGTGCGCCGCGACACCGTGGTCGTCGCCCGCGCGTGCAGATACGCCGCGTAGACGATCCAGATGACGAAGGTCCAGACTTCCTTCGGGTCCCAGTTCCAGTAGGACGCCCAGGCCTGGCGGGCCCAGATCGCGCCGGAGATCAGCGCGAAGGTCCACAAGGGGAAGGCGACAATGATCATCCCGTAGGAGAGTCGCTCCAGCGGGAGCGCCTTCGGGAACTTCACCCAGAAGCCGCGTTGTCCGACCGCGCTGTCGCGGATCAGGTACAGGCCGCTCAGGATCGCCGACAGCACGCACAGGGCCGTGGCCGCGACCGCGACCGAGACGTGCACGACCAGCCAGAAGGACTGGAGCGAGGGCACCAACTCGGCGGCCTCGGTGTACCAGACCGTCCCCGCGAGCCAGAGGAAGAGGACGACCGGTGCGGTGACAAAGAGCCCCATCCACCGCAGGTCCCGCCGCAGGCTCCAGATGCAGAAGGCGGCCATCACGAAGAAGGACGCGGTCACCGTGAACTCGAACACATTGGCGAGCGGAGCGCGCTGCACCGAGGCGGCCCGCAAGGCCCCCGAGACAAGCAGCAAAGCGGTACCGAGCCACGCGAGCGTCCCGGCCATCCCCGCAGCCTTGCGCCCACGAAGGGAGGTCTCTTCCGGCGCGTCGGTTTCCTCACGCACGAGAGTCGTCGTCCCAGCGCCGGATCCGCCTGCCGCAGAGGCGGATTCGACCGCCTTCGGCGGCTTCGCGGAAGCCCGCTCGGCCCCCTTCGCCTCTCGCGCGGCATCCTTATCCGGCACCAGCGCCGCCAGGTACACGCCGTAGCCGATCATCGCGAGCATCAGCACCGCGACGGCGGAGTACAGCGCGTAATTGGCGTAAGTCGCCATCGTCTCGTTAATCATGATGCTCGTATCCTCCCACCATCAGGCATCATCATCGGCCGACGGTCCGCCCATGCTCTCACCGAGCCGAGCCACGATCCGCCCCAATCCGTCATCGTCATCACGCGTGAGCGCGCCGATCTCGACCGCCACCAGCCCAGGCCCCGAACCATCACGGACCCGCACGAAGACCCGGCGGCGCTTGATCGTCAGCGATGCGATGAGGCCCGCGAGCGCGACCAGCGAGGACCCGAGGACGAGCCATTTGCCGGGGTCATAGCGCACCGAGAATCCCGCAAAGCGCTCGATTCCGTCGAAGGTGATCGTCCCGCGGCCACCGGGCAAGGTCTCCGTCTCGCCGGGTTGGAGCCAGAGCCGGACGGCATCGGATCCGTCGGCGGTCTCCACCTTCTTCATGGTCTTGGTATCGAGCGCGAAGACGGACTGTGGACGTCCCCCGGGGAAGAGGTCACCCTCGTAGAGGCTGAGCGCGAGCGCCGGGTTGCGCACGTCAGGGAAGACCGAGACCGGCCCCAACTCGGGGTCGATGTACGAGGTGGGGAGGAAGAGCCCGACGAAACCGAGTTGCTGCGGTTGGGCCGCGCCGACCTTAATCGCCCCGACCGAGCGATAGCTGCCGTCCTGGGCAAGGAAGGGGGTCGCCCCGGTATAGAGGACCTCCCCCTTGGCGTCCTTGACCGTCACGACCGGTGCGTAGCCGTTGCCGAGGAGGAAGATCGTCGCGCCATCCATCTCCAGCGGGTGGTTCACCGCGACCTCGGCGTGCTGCTCCGGACCGCCGGGCTCATCCTGATAGGTGACCTCGGCGCGGAAGGCGCGCGGCTGCCCGCGTTGGGCCAGTTGGACATCGGAGTCCTCGAAGCGCGCCTTCATCTCGTCCACTCGGACGACGAAGGGAGACAAGGAGGACTCATCGACGAGCGGCCCAGGCGCGAAGGTGTCGTACCGGGTCGCCGTGCTGACGAAGGAGTCCCCGCGCGGGACCAAGATGTCGGCCTTCCAGCCGTACAGGTGACCGATGGCGAACCCGACGATCAGGGTGACGAGCGCGATATGGAAGGCGAGGTTGCCGACCTCCTTGAGGTATCCCCCTTCGGCCGAAACGGTCGTCTCGTCATGACTCGTGACCCGCATCCGCCGGCCGCGCAGGGCCTGCCGGGCCTGATCGAGCGCCTCCTCCGGGGTTGCTTCGAGCTCGAAGGCGAGGTGTTCGTTTAGGCGCGCGAGCCGCTTCGGGGCGCGCGGCGGCTTCGAGCGCAAGACCTTCCAGTGCTGGGAGGTCCGCGGGATGATGCACCCGATCAGCGAGATAAAAAGAAGCAGATAGATCGCCGAGAACCACGGCGTCGAGTAGACCTCGAAGGCACCGAGCCGGTCGAGGATCGGACCGGCGTCCGGGTGCTGGGCGATCCAGTCAGCGGTGCGGGCGGGATCGAGCGACCGCTGCGGGAAGACCGACCCCGGGACCGCGGCCACGGCCACGAGCAGCAGCAGGAAGAGGGCCGTGCGCATGCTGGTCAGTTGGCGCCAACCGAAACGCAGGTAGCCGAGCGGGCCGAGTTTCGGCTGGGTGACCGCCGCGCGCTCCCCCTTCTCCGGCTTGGTGGCCGTCACAAGATCACCTCAAAGTCGTTGACCAGGTGGGTTTGCAGCCACGTGATGAGGTGGGCCCAGCCACCGGTCACGAGGAGCAATCCGACCGCGATGAGTAGGACGCCACCGAAGATCTGGATCGCGCGCTGGTGACGGCGGAGCCACCCCGAGACGCGACCCCATCGCTCGTACGCGGCGGCGATGAGCAGGAAGGGGATCCCGAGCCCGAGGCAATACGCGAGCGCGAGGATCACGGCGCGCCCGGTCGAACTATCCCCGGTGAGGTTCAAGGTGAGCACGGCAGCGAGGGTCGGGCCCATGCACGGCGCCCACCCGATCGCGAAGACCGCACCAAGCAGGGGTGCGCCAGCGAGCCCCGCGGCGGGCTTGATCGGCAGCCGCCAGGTGCGCTGGCTTCCTGCTCCGAGGAAGATCACGCCCATCACGATGATCAGAACCCCACCGATGCGGGTGAGGAGTTCGCGGTGCTCGACCAGGGCCCGCCCGGCGGTCGCCACGAACATCGACGCGAGGATGAAGACGACCGAGAAGCCGAGCACAAAACCGAGCGCCCCGAGGACCATCCGCCCCCGCGACCTCTTCTCGAGCGCGACATCAGACAGCCCGGTCACATAGCCGAGGTACCCCGGCACGAGCGGCAGCACGCACGGACTCGCGAAGGAGACCAGGCCCGCGAGCGCCGCGACAGCGATCGCGAGCGGCAGTCCGCCGGTGGCGATGGTCGAGGCAGCGTCGGTCAACATCAGGTGCGCGAAGGGGGATCAGGCGGACTCGGCGAGGGTGTCCTCGACGAGCCCGGTGAGGGTGCTTTGGTCCACGACGCCCAAGACGACCGCGGCGATCCGGCCCTGCTTGTCGAGGACAGCCGTGGAGGGCTGGGTGGTCATCTTCCCGTCCAGCATCAGCGCGGTCTCGCCACTGGCGTCGAAGAGGGAGGGATAGGTAAAGCCCCAGGCCTTGGCCTGCGCGCGGCCGGTCTCGACCGACGGCTCGCGGTAGTCGATCCCGATGAAGGTGACCGGCGCCTTGTCGTTGACGAACTTCTGGTGGGTCGCGACGAGGTCGGGGGCCTCCTTGGCGCAGGGTCCGCACCAGGACGCCCAGAGGTTCACCACGATGACGTCCCCGCGATGATCGGCGGCGCGCCAGGTCTCGCCGTCGAGAGTTTCACCGGAGAGGTCGACGGGTTCCTTGCGCTCGGCGGCCGGGAAGGCGGCAATCCGCCCATCCCCGGAGATATACCCCTTCCGATCGCCGGACTTCGCCTGATTCGCCACCGAGTTGGGGTCGCTCGAGCACGCCGTCGCCCCGAGGACGACGACGCTGGCCGTCGCGAGGGCCGCCACGGCCCGCATCAGGCGGGTTCGGGTCACGCTCCGGCCACCTTGGAGGCCTGCGGGTAGAGGTGCGCGGCGGGTTCGCTGTAGGTTACGGATTCGAGCTCGTCACCGCGATAGGTGAGGCTCGTCAGCGAGGCGAGGTTGCACTGGCGGCGGCGCGGGTCGTGCCAGAGGCGACGCCCTTCGAGCACGCTGCGGATCGTCCAGATCGGGAGCTGATGGCTCACGATCAGGACCTCGTGGCCGCGAGCATGGTCGCGGGCGTCCTCGATCGCCTCGGTCATCCGGCGCGCGATCGCCTTGTAGGACTCGCCCCAGCTCGGCTCGGTGGGGTCACGGACCCACCACCAGCGGCGCGGGTCGAGCAGGAGCCGCCGACTGAAGCGGCGCCCTTCGAACTTGTTGCCCGCCTCGATCACCCGCGGGTCAACGATCGCCTCGACCCCGTGGATCGCGAGGGTCGGGGCGGCGGTTTCGGCGGTGCGCTCGAGCGGCGAGTGGACGACCAGGGTGATGTCGTGCTCGCGCAGGTGGTCAGCGACGACCTGAGCCATTTCGCGGCCGAGGTCGGACAGGTGGTAGCCCGGCAGGCGGCCATAGAGGATGCCCTTGGGGTTATCGACCTCGCCGTGGCGCAGGAGGTGCACCACGGTCCGCTCGTGCCCGCCGCGTTCGGGGCGGTGACCCTCGGCGGCGCCTTCGGCGGCCTTCTGGGTCGCGATCGCGGCAGAATCTGCGGTTTCGATGGTGTGGGGCGCGTCGTCAGCGGGCGAAGCGTCGGTCATGGCGCGGATTGTCGCAGGTGACCCTGAGAAATCGCCCATCGGCCCCGGGGCCGCGCGTTCGGGCGGCGGCCGATCTACTTCTTCGCGGCGATGGCGGCGTCGTAGAGGGCCTTCTTACTCAGGCCCGTCGTTGCGGCGACCTGCGCCGCCGCCTCCTTCAGCCGGATGCCGCCCGCGACGAGCTGCTGGACGTCACTGAGCGCTGCCGCTTCGTCGATGAAGGGGGCCGGCGCGCCCGCGACGACGACCGTGATCTCCCCCTTCACCCCATTGCTCGCCCAGGTGTGGAGTTCGTGAAGGGGGCCGCGGCGCACCTCTTCGTACGTCTTGGTGAGTTCGCGGCAGACGGCCGCGGGTCGCGCGTCACCGAGAGCCTCGGCCATCGCGCCCAGCGTCTCGGCGAGGCGGTGCGGAGCCTCGAAGAAGACCATGGTGCGGCGCTCGGTTGCCAGGTCCGCGAGGACGCGGGCCCGCTCTCCCCCCTTCCGCGGGAGGAAACCCTCGAAACAGAAGCGGTCGACCGGCAGCCCCGAGACGGCGAGCGCCATGAGCACCGCGCTCGGGCCGGGCACGCAGGTCAGCGGTAGGTCGGCGTCGATGGCGGCCCGCACGATCCGGTAGCCGGGATCAGATACCGACGGCATCCCGGCGTCGGTGACGAGGACGACGCGTTCGCCCCCTTCGAGCGCGGCGAGCAGGTCGGCGGTGCGGGAGGCCTCGTTGTGCTCGTGGTAGCTGACGATCCGCGCGTGCGTCGTGACGCCGAGGTCGGAGGTCAGGCGACGCAGGCGGCGGGTGTCCTCGGCGGCAATGACATCGGCGGCCTCGAGTTCGATGGCGAGACGAGGCGCTGCATCGCGCGGGTCACCGATCGGGGTCGCAGCAAGGATCAACGGCACGGCAGCCATGCTGCCACCTTGGCGATCCCGCTCGGCCTCAGTCCGACGAGGCGGTGAGGATCTCGGTGACCTTCTCGGCGGTCGCTTCGGCAGAGGCCGGGTTTTGACCGGTCACTAGGTTGCCGTCGACGACCGTGTTGGAGACGAAGGGGAGCAGCGCCTTGGAGTAGTTGGCGCCGCGCTCGGTGATCTCCCCCTCGATGTTGTAGGGGACCAGCTTGTCCACCCGCGCGAGGACCTCTTCGCGCCAGGAGAAGCCGGTGAGGTCCCGGCCCGCCACGAGATAGGTGCCATCGGAGAGGGTCACGTCACGCAGCGCGCAGTACCCGTGGCAAACGGTCGCCACGACAGCCCCCCGCTCGTACATCTCGCGGGTGAGCCGCTGCAGATCCGGGCTGTCGTGGAAGTCGAACATCACACCGTGGCCGCCGGTGAAGTAGATGGCGTCGTAGTCAGCCGAATCGACGTCGGCCGCAGCGGTGGTCTCGTTGAGCAGCGCCATCTTCGCCGGATCGCCCATCCACGCCTTGGCCGCCTTGTCGATAGCGGGGAACTTCAGCGAGCGGGGTTCGAGCGGCGACTTCCCGCCGAGGGGGCTGATGATGGTCTGCTCGAACCCCTGCTCCGCGAAGTGGTCGTAAGCGTGGGTGAGTTCGGACAGCCACAGGCCCGTGGGCTCCGATGGGTCCGCGTCGTAGTGATCGACGTTAGTGACGACGAGCAGGATGCGCTTGGTCATTTGTGAGCCTTCGGAATCGATGGCGGGAGGTGCGGACTCTTACCGTTCTACAGCACCACGGCGACATCGTTGCCGGGAGCACCTGCCCTCGTCCTGCTGCAGCACAGCTCGGCTGACCTAGCATGACCGGCATGGAACGCCTGGAGCAGTTGCGCACGCGCCTGCTCGCCTTCTCCCCCACCGACCGCCTCTGGGGCTGGCTCGGCCCCCTACTCTTCATGACGATCGGTGGGATCCTGCGCTTTTGGCGACTGGACCGGCCGCACCAACTCGTCTTCGACGAGACCTATTACGTGAAGCAAGGCGTCTCGTTGCTCGACCACGGCGTCGAGATGCGTTGGCAGGGCGTAGGCGAGGTGGTGGATCCGAGCTTTACGAGCGGCACGACGACGATCTTCAACACCACCGAGGGCGACATGGTGGTCCACCCGCCCGTCGGGAAGTGGGTGATCGCCTTCGGGGAGTGGATCTTTGGGCCTACCTCATCGTGGGGATGGCGCTTCTCGGTCGCTCTGCTCGGCACGATCTCGATCCTGATGATTGGGCGGATCGCGCGTCGCCTCTTCCGCTCCAGCCTCGCCGGCACGCTCGCCGCCTTCCTCATGGCCTTCGAGGGGCACCACTTCGTCCACTCCCGGACGGGGCTGCTCGACCTCATCTTGATGTTCTTCGCGCTCGCCGCCTTCGGCGCGCTGCTGATCGACCGAGATCGCAGCCGCGAGATCCTCGCACGCAAGGTCGCGGCCCTGCCCCCCGGCACCTCGATGTCGCTCGGCCCGTGGCTCGGCGTGCGGCCGTGGAAGCTCATCGCCGCCCTCATGCTCGGGCTCGCGTGCGGCACGAAGTGGTCGGGGTTGTACTTCTTTGCCGCCTTCGGCCTGATGACTGTCTTTTGGGATATGGGCGCGCGGCGCGCGGTCGGCGTGCGGCATTGGGCAGCGGGCGCGGTGCTGAAGGACGGCGTGTACGCCGGGCTCGCGATGACCGTGATCGTCCTCGCGACGTACCTGGCGTCCTTCGTCGGCTGGTTTCGCAGCGACCACGGGTACAACCGCCACTGGGCCGAGGAGCACCCGGGCGAAGGGGTGCAGTGGCTACCGGACTCCCTTCGCTCCCTCTGGCAGTACCACGGGCAGATCCTCGACTTCCATAACGGCCTGACCTCACCGCACACCTACCAGTCGAACCCGTGGTCGTGGATGATCCAGTCGCGCCCGACCTCCTTCTTCTATGAGGGACCGGGCAAGGGGGTCGATGGCTGCACGGTGGAGCGGTGCTCCAAAGCGATCAGTTCGCTCGGCACCGTCTCGATCTGGTGGGTCGCGGCGGCTGCCCTCTTCGTCCTCGTCTATGCCTGGATCATGAAGCGGGACTGGCGCGCCGGGGCGATCCTCGCCGGGTTCGTTGGCGGCTGGTTGCCGTGGTTCGCGATCCAGCACCGGACGATCTTCACCTTCTACACGATCGCTTTTGAACCCTGGGTGATCCTCGCGGTCGTCTACCTGCTGACCCTGGCCCTGGCGGCGAAGGGAGCGAGTCGGACGCGGCAACGGGTGGGCTACCTGATCGTCGGGGGCTATTGCCTGGTCGTGCTCGCGAACTTCGCCTTCTTCTGGCCGATCTATACCGCGCAGGTCATCCCGTACGAGTTGTGGCGGATCCGGATGTGGTTCCCGAGTTGGATCTGACGCGGGCGTTGTCCGGGTGCCGGACTCAGGGCGCGGGAACGGTCATCGGACGGGGTTCCTTCCGCGTTCGATGACCGTTACCCCGTCCGAGGCGGCAGCTCCCTCACCACCCGAGCCGTCGCTGGGCCCACTCCGAGGTCGACGGCCCGGTGCAGGTCGGCGAGCGTGTCCACGTCCAGGCGCGCCCGCAGATCTGCATTGCGCAACTCGGTGGCCACGCTCGCGTGCGCTGTGGCCGACTGCGGGCCGTATCGAGCGGGGATGTCGCGGGGATCCCGAGCGGTCAGCAGTGTCGTCCCCGTGCCGCGGTGATCCCGGACCCACGCCGAGGGATACGGTCGGGCGCGCTCCAGAAGGGGGTCGAGCGCTTCGCCGGTCAGCGCTGGGAGGTCCGCGGGGACGACCACGATCGGAGCGCCCGGCGCACGGGTCGCGGCGAGCTGACCCCCTTCGGCGATCGCCTCGACCAGACCACCAGGGGTGTCGAGCACGATCACCTGACCGACGTGCGTGGCCTGCTCCAGCGCGGCGCGCACGTCACATAAGAAGGCGCGGGCCAGCAGGGCGCGGTCGGGCACCTCGAGGCGCGTCTTACCCCCGGAGCGCGCGGGGACCAGGGCCACGTACAGCACGGGAGTCATCCTCCCCCGCCGCTCCTTGCCCCAGGACGGCCCCCCGCGGTCCCCGTCGCATCTCCCCCGCACGTCCCCGGAATTTCCCGATGTCTCGCGGAACTCCACGAGACTTACGGAGTTTCGGAGGGACGAAGGGCGAGCCGCCCACCGTCGGTGCGCGGCCACCCGGGTGCTGTCGGGGTGCACCCCTAGAGTCGAACCATGCTCTACCCCGATGGGCCGACCGGCCGGGCCGTGATCAGCGCCAGCGACCTGCGCGCGGCATCCGTGTGCGAGTACTCCCTCCTGCGTGAGGCCGATGCGCGACTCGGGAGGCGAGAGCGGGTCGAGGAGACGGCCGACCAGATGCTCGAGCGGGTCGCCGCCCTCGGCCTCTCCCACGAGCAGCGGGTCTTGCGCGATCTCGCCCGGACCCACCGCGGTGGGATCCGCCAGATCCCGGCCGCCCCAGGCCGCACCCGTGAGGCGTACCAGTCCGCTCACGAGGCGACGGTCGCGGCTCTCGCCGACCCGGACGCGCACGTCGTCTACCAGGCGACCTTGCTCGGGTACCGCTTCGTCGGGTTCGCCGACTTCCTGATCAGGCACGACGACGGCTCGTGGATCGTGAGCGATACCAAACTCGCCCGCTCCGAAACCGTCTCTGCCCTCCTTCAGGTCGGCTCGTACGCGGACGTCCTGATCCGCGATGGGGTGCCGCTCGCCCCCTTCGTCCGGCTCATCCTCGGCAACGGCGACGCCAGCGACCAACCGCTCAGCGATGTCCTGCCCGTGACGCGGCGGCGCCGGGAGCGTCTCTTGCACCTCCTCGACCGGCACCAGGACTCCGGCGAACCCGTCGCGTGGGGTGCCGCCGATGTGGTGGCGTGCCTGCGCTGCGACACTTGCGCCGCCGAACTCGCAGCGCGTGATGATGTCCTCCTCGTCGCGGGGGTGCATAGCGGGCAGCGCACCCATTTGCTCGCCGCCGGCGTCGAGACCGTGGGCGACCTCGCTCGCCGCACCGATCCGGTCGAGGGCCTAAGCGCCGAACGCCTCACGATCCTCTCCGCCCAAGCCCGCCTCCAGCACGAAGCGGCCACCGGCGCGATCCCCTTCGAGGTCCATGCGCCGGGCTCGCTCGACGCGATCCCCCCGCCGAGCGAGGGCGATGTCTTCTTCGACTTCGAGGGCGACCCCCTCTGGCAGGAGCCCGGGGCGAGCGAGATCGGCCTGGAGTACCTCTTCGGCGCCATGACCCACGACGAAGGGGGTGAGCGCTTCACCCCCTTCTGGGCGCACGATCGAGCGCAGGAGAAGCAGGCCCTCGTCGACTTCATGACCTGGCTGCGCGCGCGCCGCGAGCGCTGGCCTGACCTGCACGTTTACCACTACGCAGACTACGAACGCGCGGCTCTGCTCCGGCTCGCAGCCCGGCATGGGACCGAGGAGGACGCCGTCGACGATCTGCTGCGCGAAGGGGTCCTCGTCGACCTTTATGGCGTGGTGCGCTCGGCGATCCGCGTGGGCCAGGGCTCCTACAGCATCAAGAAGCTCGAGCCGCTCTATATGGGCGATGACCTGCGCGATGCCGAAGGGGTGACCGCGGGGGCCGACTCGATCGTCGAGTACCACCGTTACGCCGACGCGGTCCTCGACGGGCGCGACGAGGAGGCGGCAGAGCGGATCGAGGACATCCGCCAGTACAACGAGTACGACTGCCTCTCGACGCTGCGGCTGCGCGACTGGCTGCTCGATCGCGCCGCCGAGCATGGGGTCGCGCCCAACGCGCGGGCGGTCGCCGAGGAGCAGGTCAGCACGCCTCCGCCGGAGATCGAGGTCGCCCTTCGCCATCTCGCTGGGGAGGCGCCGGCTCACGAACGCACACCCGAGCAGCAGGCCGTCGCGATGCTGTCGGCGACGATCCGCTACACCAAGCGCGAGCAAAAGCCGTACTGGTGGGCGCATTTCGAGCGGCTCAGCGCTGCGCGCTCGGACTGGATCGGCGGAGCCGACATCTTCCACGTCGAGCAGACCGAGGTCGTGACCGACTGGCACCAAGAAGGGCGCAAGACGCCGCGCCGCATCGTTTCCCTCCTCGGGACCTTTCCGTCCGGGAGCCGTTCGGGCGAAGGACAGTACGTCGCGATCTACGAGCCACCTGCTCCGGCGGGGATGGAGGTCGAAGGGAGGTCGCGCTGGGTCCGCGCCGGGGTGAGCGCCCGCAGCATCGAGGAGCAGGCCGACGGGCGCGTGCTCCTCGAACTCGAGGAAAGCCAACCGCGCGACGGCGGACCGTGGGACAACCTCCCCATTGCGCTCGGTCCTTCCGCCCCGCCCTTGGCGAAGAGCCTCGACGCGGCCGTGGACGCCTTGGGACGCAGCGTCCTTGCGGCCCAAGACGGCGGCCCGCTCACTCTCCCGCCTCACCCCGGGCTGGACCTGCTCCTGCGGAGGCCACCACGCCTGACCTCCGGGACTCTGCCTCGGGTGGTCGACGGCGACTACATCCGCGCAGTGACCGATGCGGTGCGCGCCCTCGACCACTCCTACCTTGCTGTCCAAGGACCTCCGGGCACCGGCAAGACCTATGTCGGGGCGCGCGTGATCGCTCACCTCGTCCGCGATCACGGCTGGCGAATTGGCGTCGTCGCGCAGAGCCACGCCGCCGTCGAAAACATGCTGGACGAGGTCGTGCGAGCGGGCATCCCTGCTGACCAGGTCGGCAAGGCCCCGAAGGATCCGAGCGAGCGACCCTGGACCGTGCTCGCCAAGGATGGGTACGCCGCCTTCGCCGCCGACCTCTCGGCCGAGGGTCGCGGCTACGTCCTCGGCGGCACCGCGTGGGACCTGACAAACCCGCGACGGATCGCGCCCGGCTCACTCGACCTGGTCGTGATCGACGAGGCCGGGCAGTACTCCATCGCCCCGACCCTGGCGTGCTCGACCGCCGGCGACCGGCTGCTCCTGCTCGGCGATCCGCAGCAGCTCCCGCAGGTCAGTCAGGGCAGCCACCCCGAGCCGGTCGACGCGTCCGCCTTGGGTTGGCTCCTCGGCGATGCGGCGACCATCCCCGCGGAATACGGCTATTTCCTCGCGACCACCTGGCGGATGCACCCCGATCTCACGGCTGCCGTGTCGACGCTGAGCTATGACGGCGCGTTGCGCTCGCGGGCGGAGGTCACCACCAAGCGCAGCCTCGCCGGCGTCGCCCCAGGTCTGCACGTCCTGCCAGTACCGCACGAGGGCCGCACGACGGATTCACCCGAGGAGGCCGAAGCGATCGTGGCGCTCATCCACGACCTCGCCGGGCGCACCTGGACGACGGAGAAGGGGGAGCAGCACCCCCTTCGCCCTCGCGACATCCTCGTGGTGACCGCCTACAACCACCAGGTTGGGACCCTGACCCGCGCGCTTCGCGGCGCAGGGCTCGATGAGGTCCGGGTAGGGACGGTCGATAAGTTCCAGGGCCAGCAGGCACCCGTCGCGATCTTGTCGATGGTCGCGTCCTCGGCGCACGACATCTCCAAGGGGCTCGGCTTCCTCTTGTCGCGACACCGCCTCAATGTCGCGATCTCGCGGGGCCAGCACGCCGCCTTCATCGTCATGTCGCCGCGGCTCACCGAGGCCGCGCCCCGCTCGGTGCGCGAACTGCGGGCGCTCGGGGCCTTCATCGGGTTGATCGACGCAGCGAGATTGTGTGGAGCGGTCCAACCGTCGCTGACCGAGCCGATCTAACATCGAAGACATATGGCGACTGCGCGGAAGGGAGGCTGCCGATGACTCCCGATGACCCGCGCCGTCGCAGGCGGGTTCCGACGGGCCGCAGCCGCGCGCGCCCGACCCCGGCGGGGCACCATGTCCGGCACACCCATCGCGGTCCGGGCCGCCGTCGTCCGCCGGTCCTCCAGGTGGTCGCGTCGGTCGCGGTAGTCGCGATGGCTGCCCTGCTGGGGTGGTCCGTCGGGAATACCGATCAGCAACCTGATGACGAGGGGGCCGGCTTCGCAGCGATCCAGGAGCTCGTCCCAACTCCTTCGACCCCCGTCCCTGAGGACCTCCCGACCGATCTGCCAGCAGGGGATGCGGCCCCGCCGCCGAGGACGACCGGCACCGCGATCCGGCGATCCACGAAGCCTCCGGCTCGTGGCACCGGCAGGTTCGAGCCGGCCGCGGGTCAGAGCCCGAAGGTCGGCACCGGGAGCCTCACCACTTATCGCGTCGAGGTCGAGCGGGGCGTCGGCGAATCCTCCGAAGCCTTCGCCGCCGATGTCGATCGGATCCTCGCCGACAAGCGCAGCTGGGCCGGGCATGGTCTCCACTCGCTGAAGCGGACCTCCACGCAAGCTCCCGATCTCATCGTGCGGCTCGCCTCACGCAAGACCGTCGAGTCGATCTGCCGACGGGCCGGGCTCTACACCGGTGGTTACAGTTCGTGCCGCGCCGGGCGCTACGTCATGATCAACCTCGACCGATGGACGTACGCGGTGCCCCACTTCAAGGGAGATCTGGCCCGGTATCGGGCGTACGTCGTCAACCACGAGTTCGGACATGGGCTCGGGTACGGCCATCAGAGGTGCCCGAAGCCGGGCCGCCCGGCCCCGGTCATGATGCAACAGACCTCAGCGCTCAAGCACTGCACGCCGAATGGTTGGCCCTACTCGAGCACCGGAGGGCTGATCACCGGACCTGCGACCCTCTAGTCCGCGGGTCGGTCCTCTGCTCGTCGAGCGGGGCCAAGCATCCGACCGCGCCGGATCGCAGCGGAGAGGACCACCAGCCCGACCGCGCCGCACACCGCAACCGTGACGAGCGACCCTTCGATCCCCATGGCTCCACCGGTCAACCAGGTTGGCCCGCTGAGCTCGGGCGCGATCAACCCGCGGCCGCTCCCCGAGCCGGACACCGTGCTGCCGAAGATCGCCGACTGGGTGGCATTCCATGCGATGTGAATCCCCATGGCCAACCACAGGCGCCGGGTGAGAAGGTAGGCGGCGCCGAGGAGGAGACCCGCCTCGATGGTGATCGCGAGCGCGCCAAGGACAGTCGCCCCCGGGTTCGTCAGGTGGAGCGCACCGAAGAGGACCATCGTGATCGCCAGCGCAGCCCACGATCCGAGCCACCCATCGATGAGGCGCAACAGGATGCCCCGGAAGAAGACCTCCTCGATCACCCCCGGGCCGATGCCAAGCGCCAAGCCGGCGATGATCCCCGTCGACCACCCGAGGTCGAGGACGCGGTAGCCGCCCAGCACCGCGATCAGCGCGACCGAGGCCACCATCAGGACGGCGCCGAGCGCCAGGCCCACAGTGAACTCGCGGGCGATCCCAGGCCCCGAGAGCGCGAGTCCCGGGCGCCCGGCCACGCGCGCGACGATCCGGCGGAAGCCGACATAGGCGACGACCGCCCCGAGGGTCATCCCGACGAGGAGCCCCACCGCTTCACCGACTGGTCCGGGGGCAAGGACCGCGACGACCGCTCCAAGCCCGAAAGCGACGATCTCCGCAGCGATGAAGACCAACGCGCCGTAGATCAGTTGTCGGCCCCGCCGCTGCTCGCGCCGGTCGGGGGCTTCGCCTGGTGCCGGGGGCAGCCAGGGCTCGTCCGGGATCGTCATAAGGCTCAACCTATGCGAGCGTGATCGCCCTTCGACGGGCTGGCCGTATCAGCCTCGGTGCCGCGAAGGGAGACGACGCGGTCATAGGTCGATGCCGGTACCGACACCTGTTCGCTCGGGGACATATCCGGCCGGTGCTGCCCGGAGATGACGAGAGGGCCCGAACCGGTCGGTTCGAGCCCTCTATCGTCGTGGTGGAGCTGAGGGGATTCGAACCCCTGACCTTCTCATTGCGAACGAGACGCGCTACCAACTGCGCCACAGCCCCTAGGTGCGTCGGAAACGATAACACCCGGTCCCGCCTTCGGCGAAAACACCCCCTCGCCCGGGACATTTCGACAAAGAGCCGCTCCCCAATGACCCGGACAGTGCAGGCGGACGCGGTTATTGCCGCGTCCGATGGCAGTAAGCGGGGCTGAGGCGGCGAGTCGACCTGGCGCGAGGTCTAGCTGCCGGTGGCGCGCCGCGGAAGGGGGGTGACCAGGTCGTCCTCGAGCGCGACGAGGTCGTCTTCCACGGCCGGAAGGGCTGTCATCGCCTCGTCAGCCTCCGGGACGGGACGCGGGGTGGCCTTGGCCTTCATCGTGTAGGTGGGACGCGGGACCGGGCGTGGCTCCCACGTCGTCGACTCCCAGGCCTCGGTCGCCAGGGTGCGCTCGACCTCGTCGACATCGAAGAGAGCTTCGGCTTCGGCCACGGTCGGTGCAGGGGTGCTCCCACCCGGCGTCTCGGCGACCGCCTCGGCCGAGGCACCTGCGGGGGCGGGCACCGGCTCGGAGACGGCCGGCTCGACGGTGTTGGGGTCGAGGACTGGTTCGGCAGCGACGGGTGCCGGGCGCTCGGTAGAGCGCGGCGGCGCCGCCGAGCGGGTCGCAGCCGCGGGACGACGCTGCGCCGGACGAGCTGCCGCGCGGGCCGCGTCAGGACCCTGGCGGCGCTCCGGCGCGCGAGAGGCGACCGGGCGGGCCGCCGGCTTGGGGCGATAACCCGCGCGACGGCGGGCCTCGCGCTCGGCACGCACGCCCTGGCGGACCCAACCAAAGGACGCGAGCAGCCCGACAAACACCACGGTCGGCACGACCCAGGTCATCGCCGTGAACAGCGCGACAAGGGTCAGGATCGGTAGTGCGACGAGGTGGGTCAGCAGGACCAGCCCGCGTACCCGGCGGGGCACGCGCGCGATGAAGGACAGGTCGAGTCGGCGACTCGGGCGAGGTGCTGCGTCTTGGTGCGCGGCGTGGTCCGGCTGCGCGGACGCGGGCCGCGCGCGCGTCGGAGCGTCATCGGAGGAGCGCTTCGGCGCCGCATCGGCATCGGCCAATCGCTGGTGATCGAGCACGCGCATCGCCTCCGAGAATCGGTCGATCGAGCGGATCGTCAGCAAGTGGTCGCGCCGACGGGCCCAATGCTGGACGAGATAGACAGCCCACAACGCCACGACCAGGACGAAGATCAGGCTGCTCGGTTGCACGTCACCAACCGTAGGGAGCCGGTGAGGCCTCAGGCGGGAGGCGCCTCGGTGTGTCGCGCATGTGACTGCTGATACGCAAGGGTCACGCGTGACATCAGGCTCTGGCCCGCCAGGTCCTCAACCGCCGCAGCGAAGGAGCGGTGATCGCGCCAGCCGCCATCGATATGGAGCAGGCGCTCTCGCACCCCTTCGTCTCGAAGACCCAGCTTGCGAACGACCGCGAGGCTCGCCGCATTTTCCGGCCTGACGTTGATCTCGATCCGGTGGAGGCCCCGACCTCCGGGCTCCGGCGCGAGCAGGTAGTCACCCAGCACCGCTACCGCCGAGGGCGCGATCCACCGCCCGGCAGCCGGCGCGGCAACCCAATAGCCAATCGTGCAGGACCGGAAGCTCCCGCCGATGATCCCACTGGCGTTGACCTGACCGACGATCCGGCCACCCACCTGGATGACGAGCGGGACGGAGCAACCCTGGCGGGCATTGCCATCGATCAACCGCACGTACTCGCGGAAACCCACCGCGCCCTCGGACCCCACTGGGGTCGTGGCGTCCCAGGGCTCGAGCCACTCCCGACTCCCCTGCCGGACTGCTCGGAACTCGCGCTGATCCCGCCAGCGAAGGGGGCGCAGGCGAAAGTGCTCGCCGAGCGGCGTCGCACCACCGAGCACGACCGGCCAGGCCGCGCGCTGCGACCGTCGCCAGAAGCAGGTCACCCGCCGAGCCGCCCGGTCAGTTCCTCGCCGTCGGGGATCGCGACCGGGTCGGCGGCGTCGATCTCGACGTCGCCGACGCAGCGCACCCCGGCGCCGAAGGTCACCTCGCCCGCCACCGACAGCGAGGTGCATTCCCTCAAGGACGGCGCCCCCTTCGGGAAGCGCTGGTCGAAGTCGGCGATCAACTTGTAGTGCTCATCAAGAGTGATCGACGGCTCGTCGTGCGAGATCGTCGAGACGACCCGGCTGTCCTCATCGAGGGCGAAGACGTCCGAGCGGAGCAGCAGCAACTCGTTGGTCGTCTTGACCGGCCGGAATCGGGTCCGCGGCACCCGGATCGCCTGCGCCCCTTCGAAGGTCTCGATCGCGGTGCCCATGGCCGACTCGATCTGGATGACCTTGGTCGAATCGGGGCGCGACGGGTCGACGGTCTTGCGGTTGATCACGATCGGCAGCCCGAGGACACCGTCACGCTCGTCGAGCAGCGCAGCGAGCCGCTCCAGGTCGACCCAGAGGTTGTTGGTGTGGAACCACTGGTGGCGCTTGTTGTCCTGGAAGTAGGGGTCCTCACCGTCGACCACCATGGCCGAGTCGCGCAGGATCAGCCGCTCGTCGCTCTTGCGGATCGCGAGGTGGCCGCCCTTGCGGTCGTTGGCCGTGCGCACGGTGACCTCGGCGGCGTACGGCACCCCTTCGCGGAGCATCCACGCCGCGATATCGGGATCGCAGGTCGCGCCGAGGTTGTCGGCGTTGGACAAGAAGGCGTAGCGAATCCCCTGCTCTCGCATGGCGTCGAGCAGTCCCGAGGCCTGAAGGGAGACGTAGACGTCACCGTGACCGGGAGGGCACCACTCCAGTGACGGGTCATCGGGCCACTGCACCGGCGAGAGGTCGTCGGCGCGGAGCTTGGGCTCGGCGCTTTGCAGGAAGTCCAGCGGCAGCGTCTGCTCGGCGAGCTCGGGGTAGCGCTCGAGGATCTCGAGGGACTCCTCGCGCGTGCGGAAGGAGTCCATCAGCACGAGCGGCGGCCTGGTGCCGTATCGCTTCCCCAGCGCGATCAGTTGCCGCGCAATGATGTCGAGGAAGGTGAGGGCATCCCGGGCGACGAGCGCCGACTTCGGGCCGGACATCCCCATTCCCGTGCCGAGCCCACCGTTCAGCTTGACCACGGCGACCTGGCGCAGCGCCTCGGCCCGCTCGTCGTCGGTGATATCGAGATCGGCGAGTTCGGTGAGATCCCCGAGCGGCTCGATGGTGTCCTCCGGGATGGTGCCCTGCGCTCCCGACTCGAGCTCGCGCCAGTAGTGCTCGAAGACCGCGATCGCGCGGTCGTTCACCCCGCGCTCACGCATCGTGGTGACGGACCGCTCCAGCGCCTCAGGCCTCATGCCGCCAGCCTACGATGACCTCGATGAACGATTCGGCGAAGGGCCTGAAGCAGTCCGTGCGCAAGGCTCGCAGGGCGCTCCGCAGGCAGATCGCTGCCCAGCGAGATCGCGCCGCGGACGATCAGGCCCTCGCCGAAGGGGGGATCGCGCTCGCCCAATCGCAGGGCATCGGCCCGGGTTCGACCGTCCTGCTCTACGAGGCTCTCGCGGTCGAGCCGCCGACCGCCGCGCTCACCGCGGCGCTCCAGGCCCTCGGCGCCCGCGTCCTCTACCCGATCACGCTCCCCGACTTCGACTTGGACTGGCACGATGCCGCCGACCCCGACCGCACCCCCCTTGGACCGGATGCCGCTCGCGCGGCCGACCTCGCATTGATCCCGGGCCTCTCGGTCGATCGGGACGGCGGTCGCCTCGGCCAGGGCGGCGGCTGCTATGACCGGGTGATCCCCCGCCTCGCGCCGGCGGTACCGGTCATCGTGCTGCTTCATCCCGGGGAGGAGAGCGCAGACCCCCTTCCGAGCGAACCCCACGACGCTCGCGTCGACGGAGTCCTCACGGCCTAAGGGTCTCGGCCTTCGGCTCCAGGGTCAGCACCTCGGTGGCGGACGCCTCGACGGCGGCACGCGAGCTCGGCCAGGGGAAGGTCTCGCCAGCCGCCCAGGCATCGACCTGGTCGACGTAATGGTCGCTAAAGGGCCGCCCGCTCTGCCCGGTGGCATTGACCCACCGTGACTCGTCGAGATCGCCGAGGTTGACGATCATCCGCATTGACGGGACGGCGGTGACCGCGAAGCCCTGCGAGGCGTCCCAGGCATTGGCGTTGATGATCGATGAGCCACCCGGCAGGCCGTACGGGCCCCGGTTGAACAGCCGGCGCACAACACCCGGTGACGCCTCGGTGCCGAGGACCGGGTGAGTGAGCTCCAGCTCATGCACCCGGTCCCACCGCCACGACGACGGGTTCTTGCCGAGGGTGCGGGTGAGCTCGAGTCGGGCGTCGGTGAGGGCTTGCCGCAGGATCTCGTCGCGCCCTTCGGTGACTCCAGGAGTCTCCCGGTTGTCCCACCATCCGCTGGTCGGCTTCTCGAGCAGCACCTCGATGCTCGCCATGTCTCGGCTGCCGCCGCTCGCCTTGAGCCCCGTCGGCAACTCGTCGTTGAAGGTGAGCCGCACGATTTGGCTCCACACCGCGTTGTAGTAGATCGCCGCCGCGCTGGCCTTCCCTGGGCCGGCCGGCTGGGTGTGGTCCCAATCCTTCAGGAGATCGCGCGCCTCTTCGACGAAGGGGTCATCGAGCTTGACCTTCAATAGCGCCGCGACGAGCACCGGAGCGAAATCATTACCGTCGTCGACCTGGATCCGCGCCATCTTGGCGGGGGTGACCTCGGGTTCGCTCGTCAGCAGGTCACGAATCCGTTGTGAGCGATAGCCGTAATCCCACTCGGTAGTGAGGAAGGGGGTCGCGCTCGGGGTGACCTGCTGGTTCGCCGCGACGATGAAACCGTCTTCGGGGTCCAACACCCACGGCATGTCCTCGAAGGGGACATACCCCTGCCAGTCGTATTCGCTCAACCACCCCGGGGCGGGGACGTAGCCCGGCGGTGCCCCCTCGACGACCGCCCGGCGGATCGGGATCTGCCCAGGGGCCTGGTAGCCAATATGCCCATCGACATCGGCATAGATGAGGTTCTGGCTCGGGACCGCGAGGTCCTTGGCCGCTGCCCGGAACTCATCGAAGTTCTGCGCGGCGTTTAAGGCGAAGAGGGCGTCGGCGGTCTTGCCGGGAGTAAGGGCGGTCCAAGCCATCGAGACGTCGTAGGTCCTCGGGGCTTGCTTGTCGATCACGACATCGCGGGCCGAGGACGCGACGAGCGGTGAGACATCCGAGAGCACCGGCCCGTGCACCGTCGAGCGGATGGTGATCGGGACGTCCTCGCCCCCGGCCACCTTGATCGTCTCCTCGCGCTGATCGACCGGCTCGTAGCGGCCATCGCGGAGGTAGGTGTCACCATCAAACTTTTCGAGGTAGAAGTCGGTGACGTCGGGTGCAAGGTTGGTCAGGCCCCACGCGATCCGCTGGTTGTGCCCAATCGTGACGGCCGGCATCCCGGCCATCGAAAAGCCGGTCACATCGAGCGGGCATTGCGCCGACACGGTGCGACAGTGCAGACCCACCTGGTACCAGACACCCGGCATCGATGCCGCGAGGTGCGGATCGTTCGCGAGCAGCGGCTTGCCCGTCGATGACCGGGAACCGGAGACGACCCAGGAGTTGGACCCGATGCCCTCGCCGCGTCCAAACAGGGCCGGGATGGCCTGAAGATTCTCGCTCGTGCGCACGATCGGTGCCGAGGCCGGATTCGTCACCGACGAAGGTTGTTCCTGCGGACCGCCGGGTCGATTCGGCGAGGACGGGCGCCAATCGGCAAGACCGAGGATCGGGGCGTGCGCCTTCGCGGGGTACGGCGGGTAGAGATCCTTGACCATCGCGGCCGACACCTGATCGCCGATGACCGCTCGGGTCAGCTCACCTTGATAGTTGCCCTTGAGGTCCCAGGCCATCGCCTTCAACCACGCGAGGCTGTCGGCGGGAGTCCAGTCGGCGATCCGATAGTCGGGATTGCGCAGCCCGAGGATCGAGTATTCGAGGGCGACATCGGCAGTGTCCTGCTGGGTCGCGAGCCAGGCGTTGACCCCTTCGGCATAGGCCTGCAGGGCCTGACGGGTCTCTGGGCGCAGTAACGGCAGCTCTTCCTCGGCGACCCGCCGCCACCCCATGGTGCGGATCATGCGGTCGCTCTCGACGCCAGCTTCACCGACCAATTCGGACAGCCGGCCCGAGGTGACCAACCGGCGCAGGTCCATCTGGAAGAAGCGATCCTGGGCGTGGACAAACCCCTGCGCGCGCATCAGGTCGCCCATCGAGTCGGCGTAGATGTGCGCCACCCCGCGCTCATCTCGGCGGACCTCCACCGATCCACTGAGGCCGGCGATCTCGATCGTCCCCGACGTCTTCGGCAGGGTCCGATTGACCTGGGACCAGCCGAGCACTCCCGCGGTGATGATCACCACGAGCAGCACCGCAAGACCGATGGCCAGGGTGCGGCGCGCTTTGGTGAGGCTGGACACCTAAGCGAGACTATCGACACCCCAACTAAAAGAAGGTCTCCCCGCCGTGCCTGTCGCCGACTCCGTGTACTTCACGCCGGATGAGCTGCCCTCGTTGCTGCTCATCAGCGCGGCGGTGCTCGTCGTGTGCGTGGCCGCGGTCCGGTTGACCGCCCGCTCTGGCCTTCCGGCCCTGCTGCTCTACCTCGCCGTCGGACTCATGATCGGCGAGGCCGGGCTTGGGATCGAGTTCGACTCGGCCAACCTCGCGCAGATCCTCGGATACTCCGCGCTCGTGTTGATCCTCACCGAAGGTGGTCTCACCACCCGGTGGTCCTCGATCCGCGGGTCCGTGATCCCCGCCTTCGCCCTATCGACGGTCGGAGTCCTCGTCTCGGTCGCGGTGGTCGGCACCGTGCTCGCCGTCGGGCTCGGGATGGACTGGGGCCTCGCGCTCCTCGTCGGCGCGATCCTCTCCTCGACTGATGCCGCGGCGGTCTTCTCGGTCCTGCGCCGAGTCCCCCTTCCCCGACGCTTGACGGGCATGCTCGAGGCCGAGTCCGGCTTCAACGACGCGCCGGTCGTCATCCTCGTGGTCACCTTGTCGACCCGCTTGGCCGACCCCTCGCACTCCGAGCCGTGGTGGCAACTCGGGATCAGCGCGGCCTGGGAACTCACCGCCGGCGCGGTCATCGGCATGATCGTCGGCTACCTCGGCGGCCGCCTGATCCGTGGGACCGCGATCGGCTCCTCTGGCCTCTTCGCGATCGGTGTCATCGCGGTGTCGGTCCTCGCGTACGGCGCAGCGGCGACCCTCGGCACCTCCGGCTTCATCGCCTGCTACGTGGCCTCGCTCGTCCTCGGCAACATGCGCCTCCCGCACCGAGCGGCCGTCAGCGGTTTCGCCGAGGCCGTCGGGTGGCTCGCACAGATCGGCCTGTTCGTCATGCTCGGTCTCGTCGTCTCGCCGTCGGGCTTCCTCGAGCAGGTCCCGCTCGCGATCCTGCTGGGGCTCGTGCTCCTCCTCCTCGCGCGCCCCCTGTCGGTGATCGTCTCGCTCACCCCCTTCCGCATCGGGTGGCGGGACCAGGCGTTCTTGTCGTGGGCGGGCCTGCGCGGAGCGGTGCCCATCGTGCTCGCGACCGTCCCGATCACCACCCAGGCGTCCGACACCGACTGGATCCTCGACCTCGTCTTCGTCCTCGTCGTCGCCTTCACGCTGCTCCAAGCTCCGACGCTGCCTTTCATGGCCCGAGTGCTTGGGGTCACCGAGAGCGGCCACGCGACCGATCTCGGGGTCGAATCCGTCCCCCTCGAGGCCCTCGGAGCCGATCTGCTCGATGTGCAGGTGAGCGACGAGTCGCGCCTGCACGGCGTCGAGATCTTCGAACTCCGCCTGCCGAAGGGGTCAAACGTCACCTTGATCGTGCGCGACGGGTCCTCGTTTGTGCCATCGCCGCGCACCCCCCTTCGCGCTGGGGACCAGATGCTGATCGTGACGACCGCAGAGGCGCGCGACAAGGTCGAGCGGCGGATCCGTTCGGTATCGCGCTACGGCCGACTCGCCGGGTGGGCGAAGGGCCGGACCGGGCGCTGACGGGAAGAAGGGGCGGCTCGCGGTCCTTATACTCGGTGGCCGGACGATTTCCCCCCTTCGCAAGGACCGTGTTCATGCCCACCTATGCCTACGCCTGCGCCGACTGCGGCGACCAGTTCGATATCCAGCAGTCGTTCGCCGATGACGCGCTGACCGTTTGCCCGCGCTGCAGCGGCCGCCTCCGCAAGCAGTTCGGCGGTGTGGGAGTCGTCTTCAAGGGCAGCGGCTTCTACCGCAACGACTCGCGCTCCGCGGAAAAGAAGACCCCCTCGAAGAGCAACGGTTCGTCGTCCTCGTCGACCTCCACGTCCACCTCTGGCGACAGCTCCAGCGCGTCCACGTCTTCGGGCGCGTCGTCCACCGCGAGCACCACGTCCTCGGCGTCATCCACCGACGCCTCGTAGCGACCCACCGCGGTCGGCCGCGGCACCTAGCGTGCCGACATGACCGATACGGCTTCCCCACCGACGGCACTCGAGCGCGCCTTCCCGACGGTCTTGGGCCGCGGACGCCGCTCCCGTTGGCGGCGGGCGCTCTTTCGCCGGCTCCTCGCCGCCGCGCTCTTGATCGGGGGACTACACCTCGCGACCTCGGCCCTCGTGCCGCGCGCGACCGGTGAGCCGGTCGTCGTTGCGACCTCCGATGTCGCCGCCGGTGCCACCGTGAGCGCTCGGTCGGTCGAGTTGCGCCGGCTGCCCGCCGACGTCGTGCCGAAGAGCGCGTCCACCGATCTCGCCGAGGTGGTCGGCCGGACCGCTACGGTCCCGATCGGGCGCGGGGAGGTGCTCTCCCCCGCTCGGGTGGCGGGCTCTGGGGCGCTCGCGCGACTACCCCCGCGACATCGAGCGCTCGGGATCCCGCTCGCTGGGTCGGACGAGACCGGGGCGATGGCTGGCGACCGAGTCGATGTCTACCTCCCCGGCCGGGACCAACCGGTCGTGCGGACGGCGCTCGTGCTCGACCTGCGTCGGGTAGACCCGACGAGCCCATCGGGCCCGCAGGGATCGTCGGTCGTGCTGGCGCTCACCGAGAGCGATATCGGCCGGTTGCTGACCGCCTCGCCATCGGAGGATGCGACCGGCTTTGTCCTCGCTCTTCGACCTCGGGCCTAGTGGGCGCGCCCTCACGTGGACCGGCCTTCCCGCCCGTTTTTCGCCGGAAATGGGCGCATTCCTACCACGCGCTGATTTGGCATCCGCCTAAAGCCCCACGCATCCTTATCCATGACGCACGCTTGTGCGTGCCGGAAACCTGTCAACACCCGTAAGGATGTGTATCTCCCCATGAAGGGCTTCAAGGACTTCTTGATGCGGGGCAATCTCGTCGAGATTGCTACCGGTCTGATCATCGCCGCCTCGTTCGGTGTCGTCGTCACGACGTTCACCAACCTCCTGCTGAGCGCCATCGCCAAGGTGATGGGCAGCAAGGAGCCCGACTTCAGCACGTTCACGCCGGGTGGCCTGCCCGTCGGTGCCTTCATCACCGCGGTCATCTCGTTCGTGATCCTCGCCGCGATCGTGTACTTCTTCGTGGTCCAGCCGTACCAGAAGATGCGCGAGCGCTTCACCAAGGAGGAAGAGGAGACCACCGCCGAAGAGGTCGTCCTGCTCCGCGAGATCCGCGACTCGCTCGCTCGCCGCTGATCGCGTCGAGGAATCGTCGGTAGCAATACCGCGCGAAGGGGGTTGATCGCCGAGGTGGCGGTCAACCCCCTTCGTCGTCCCCGCGTGACTAATCCCAGTGGGGCGGCCGCTGCTCCTTGAGCCACTGCTCATGGGCGTCCTCATCGGGCCGCTCGCCCCACCCGCGATCGGTGTCATCGCTGGTCTGCTCGGGCGTGGCCCGGGCGACCCGAGGGCGGGGAGGCACCTTGGCCCCCTTCTCCTCATCGTGCTCGTCGCTCATCGCGCATTCACCCGCTCTGCCGTCGCCGCGCGGACGGCCTTGATCACTCGGGCCTCTTGCTGGGCCGGATCGGAGAAGATGTCGGTCGCCCATAGCCGGAGGTGATACCACCCCAGGTCGCGCAGCCGGTCGACGAGGACCCGTTCGCGATTGCGGGCATCGGCCCGGGTCGCGTACGCCGGGCCGTCGACCTCGACGGCGAGCAGCATCCGGCGGAAGTCGTCGGGGTCCACGATGGCGAGGTCGACCCGAAGGGCGCCTTCCCCGAAGTTCTCGTGGACCACGAAGCCCGCCGTCCGCAGCCGCGCGGCGAACTGGCGAAGGAGGGGACTCGCCCCCCGATCGTCCGCCGAGGGAGGAGGGGGACCGGCCTGGAGACCAGCGAGGACAGACCGGAGCGTCTGCCCGCCGAGCGTCGGAAGTCGTTCATCGTCGAGATCGTCAGCGCCGAAGGCGCACACCCAGGTCAGGCGGGCGCACCCTCGGGTCGCGGCGAGCCGCACCAGTTGCTCCCCTTCCCCGCCGGTGATCGACCCGAAGCGCTGGACCACCCGGCCATGCGGGGTCACCCCGAAACCGACGGTGACGATCACATGGTCTCGCTGCTCGCGCTGCCAGCGCCCAGCGTCCTTGATCACGAAGGGCTCCGGAAGGGCGTCGAGCACCTCCTGGAGGTGCGGTTCGCGCCGGAGCTTGTCGGCGAGGCGCGCGACGACCTCCTCGGTGTGCCGCTCGTTGAAGGTCACGACGCCGAGGGATTCCTGCGGCTGCTGGCATAGGTGCAACGCGATCGCATCGATGACGGCCGCGACCTCGACCGGGGTCGTCTCGATCAGGCCGGTCTCCTCATCGATCGCGGCGCGCCCTTCGACGATCCTGACCTCGGTGTCGAGGCCGGAAACGATCGCCGGTGGGTGGACGACCTCGCGATCCCCGGTGACGGCTGGCAGTCGGGCGCCCCAGGGCCGTGGGTGGTCGCTCTCGCGAAGGCGCATGGTCGGGAGCAGCTCGGCGGCCTCGTGGGCAATCCCCACCGACGGCGGGTCGACCGGCTCTGCTCCGGGGTCGACAGAGAAATGGGCCGGGGGCAGTTGCTCGGGGTCACCGACGATGACGACCTGGGACGAGCGTGCGATGGCCGCGGCGGCGCGAGCGACCGACGTGCGTGACGCGTCGTCGATGATCACGACATCGAAGTGCTCCTTCGGCGGGAGGACGTCGGCGACGACCAACGGGCTCATCGCCCACGCCGGCGCAGTGGCCCGCACAACCTGGCTCCACCAGGTGAGGGCGTCACGCCAGGTCGTGAGTGGGCCGGCTGTCTCGGCGCGGGCCCCGATCTCGCGCATGGCCCGGACTTGACGGCGTTTCACCCCCGCGAGACGGCCCCGGCAGTCGGCACGCAACGCCTGGGCCTGTTGGGCCATGCCCCGCCGGTCGGCCTCGACGAATTGCTCGAGCGCGGCCGTGAGGTCCGCTCCGCTCACCCCGTGGTAGCGCGGGTCGCTTCCGGCCGTCGCGGCCAAGACCGATGACCACCAAACGAAACTGACCTCGCCGAGGACTGCGGGGGCCGGGACCTGGCGGTGGGAGAGATCATCGATGAGGTCGCCGAAACCTTCGTCGCTGAGGCGGTCGAGTTCGCCGATCACGGTGGGGACGATGTCGGCCCCCTCCCGGTCATTGGCCAGGTCGGCGACTCGCTCATCGAGGTCCGTCCAGGACGCCCGGATCAGACCGCTCCCCCGCGGGGTGGGCGCGAGGATGTCGTCGAGGAGGCTGACGTCGGCATGGACCCCTTCGTAGGCCTCATGAGCCCGATCGATTTCGCTCGGGATCCGGGGACGCCCGCCGCCGCCGACCAGATCGGCCCAGCTGTCACGTTGACGCTGCGCGGCGCGAAGGGCGGCGCCGAGGTCCTCCGGCGGTCGGCCGGGACGCAGCAGGGCGCGGGCCTGGCGGCGCAACCGGCGGCGCTCGAGCCACCCGATGTCGTCAGCGCCGTCGTCGGGGCCATCGACGGCGTGGATCAGGTGATCAAGAGGGGTATCGAAGACTTCGGGACGGAAGACTTCGAGGGTGTCTCGGACCTCTTCGATCGCCGCCAGGAAGGTCCCGAGATCGGCAACGCTCGAGGCATCGACGGTGGTGATTTCGGCGAAGACGTCATCGACTACGGCGCGGAGCTGATCGACGCTCCCACCACGGAGGCGCTCCAGCGCGGCAAACGCCGCTTCGACGTCGTCGGCAGAGGTCAACCGGGAGCGCCACCAGGGCTCGGCAGGATGCCCGACCCGCCAAGCTTCGAGGCGGGCCAGTGCGGCGACTCGCTCGGCGCAAGGCTGGAGATCATCGCGGGTGATGGACTCAAGAACCGGCCCGGTGAGCCGGATACGTGAGCGCGGAGCGTCGGTGTGGGTCGAGAGGTCAACGATCGCGTCCTGGCACTCGGCAATCGTGACGCCCCACGGTTCGCGGATCTGATGACCTGCCGTGGCGTGGGAATCGAGCAATGCCGCAGCGGCTCGGGCCTGGCTGGCGGACTCGCGCGGGTCGCCGAGGGTGGCGCCGCCTCCCAGCACCTCCGACTCGAGGCTCGAGGTGTCGTCGGCGGCTCCGTCGCTGACCGCCTCGGGGTCGGGCGGACCCCCTTCGGCAGCGTGGTCCCAACGGTTCAAGAGTTCGGTGACGTTGACGCCAGCGGCCAGGTCGTCGACATGGAGCAGGAGGTCTGCCAGATCGACCTTGGCGAGTGCGCGGTGCACGGCCCGGATCGCTTCGGTCTTTTCCGTGACGAGCAGCACCGACCGCCCGGCGTGGGCCGACTGGGCGATCGTTGCGGCGACGAAGGTGGCCGCGCCGGTCCCGGGCGGCGCCTCGATGAAGCAGTGCCGACCCGCGGCCACGACCTCAAGCGCCTCGGCCTGATCGGTGGTGGCGTCGATGACCGCCCAATCCTCGTCCCGACCGCGGGTGCGGCCGGGCTCGCACACTCGGTGTTGCGCCTTCGCGTCACCCGCGATTGCCCGCAGGACGGGATGGGTCGTGATGCGGGTCATGTTGTCGGAGTGATCCGCGATGGAGATCGATTTCGAGACCGGGTAGGCCCCGAGCCCCATCGCCGACGTGATGCGAAAACCCGGGACCGAGACGCACCGCTGCTCGAGCGCGGTATAGATCTCGTCGGGATCGAAGACTCCCTCGCCGCGCCGGCCGAGCGCCACGAGGTCAGCGGCGGCGAGGACCGAGACGCCGATCCGCTCCAGGTACGCCCCGAGAGCGGGGTTCAGCATCATCATCGGCGCGAGGTCGACAGCGAGGTCACGGCCGCCGTCGACCGGCCGAAGGGTGCAGCGCCGCAGGAGCACCGGGGCACTCGGCGCCGTGGGCGCTCCCGGGATGTCCCAGGTCGCGATGCCGTGGGTGAGGAAGCAGGTCTGCACGCCGTGCTCTTCGACGATGGCCTGGCAGTGCTCAGCGAGTCGGGCCGCTTGGCGGTGGACCCGCAGGTGGGCATCGTGTTCGCGGACCAGATCGCTAAGCCGCGTATCGCGCCCCGCGAGGACTCGGGCGAGCCCGGCCGGGTGCGCAGTGGTGAGATCGACCGTGATCGTCTCGTCGCGCGGCGGCCAGAGCAGCGTGTTGGGGCCAGCGAGGTCGACGAGCTCGTCGCGCCAGTACAACGCCGCGTCTCGGACGGGGTCGCCCGGGGCACTGGACACTGGGCGCTCACTCACCTCAGCAGGCTAACAATCACACCTGGGCCGGACGGTCTCCTGCTCCCGCGGGTCGCTCTTTGATCGTCGCGGCGGCGATCCCGATCAGCCCGGCGAGCAGACCGGCCCCGATCGCGAGCGCCGAAAATCCCTGCTGGTCGACGACGACGCCCGCGAGCGCGCCTCCGCCGCCTCCCGCAAGACCCATCGCGACATCCGCCACCCCTTGGCCGGCTGGACGATCATCGAGGTCGAGGGCGCCAGTTAGGAGCGTCGACCCGGCGACCAGTGTGCAGGACCATCCAAGACCCAGGAGGATCAGCGCGATGGTGAGGTGCGAGGACGCCCCCTTCTCGCTCGTCGCTGCGAGCGCCGACGCCCCGATCAGCAATCCGGACCCGATCGCGATGACGACCCGAGCGCCGAAACGGTCGACTGCCCAACCGGTGACCGGCGACAGCGCGTACATACCGACGATATGCAGGCTGATCACGAACCCGATGATCTGGAGATCGGCGTGGCCGTGGCGCATATGCAGTGGCGTCATCACCATCACCGAGACCATCACCGCGTGCCCGAGCGCCATTGCCGTGATCCCAAGCAGTGCCGCCCGGTGCTCGGCGATCGCGGACAACCCCCTTCGCAGACCTCCGTGGGCGGTCCGGGCTCTGAGGGGGGTCGCGGCGGACCCCTCGGGAAGGGCTGCTGCGGCACGTTCTCGCGCGGCGAGAAGGGGGTCCGGGCGCAGCCGAATCCAGAGCAGCGGGCCCGCGACGACGAATCCGAGCAGCGAGAAGACGAACGGCCCCGCGAGTTCCGGAAGGTGAGTGCGGCGGGCGATCCACGCCCCGGGCTCGGTGAGATTCGGCCCGAAGACCGCGCCGATGGTCGTCGCCCAGACCACGATCGAAATATGCCGCCCACGGTGGGCAGGCGCCGACAGATCGGCCGCAGCAAACCGCGCTTGGCTGTTCGAGGCCGTCGCGCCGCCGAAGAGAATGCTGCCGATCAGCAGAAGCGGGAAATTGCCGATCAGAGCCGCACCGATGATGACGGCGGCACCAACCGTCCCGATCGCGTAACCGAGCATCAGCCCAGGGCGGCGACCACGCGCGGCCATCACCCTGGCGACGACAAGCGCAGCGAGCGCTCCCCCCAGGACCTGGAAGGTTCCGCTCAGCCCGGCGTACTTCTCGCTCCCCGACACCTGCGCGGCGAGCAATGAGCCGACCGCGATCCCCGAACTAACGCCGATCGCACCGATGATCTGCCCGCCGATGAGCGTGGTGAGGGTTCGGCGCTGAAGGGGGTCGCCGGTCACGTCGAGCCCGGGATCGGACGACGGCGGCAGCGCCTGGGGCTCGAGACTCACCCGGGACAGCATGCCAGCGCTCGACCACCGAGACCTCGGTGAGTCACCCCACCTTGCACTCACCGACACTTCCCCAGCCCCAAACCATCGGTCAGGCACCCCACCTTACACTCACCAACACTTCCCCTGGCTGGGGATCTCGATGAGGCCGTTAACCTTGTCCGTGGCCACGCAAGTCGATGGTGGCCAACGCCCTCGTAGCTCAGGGGAAGAGCACTTCTCTCCTAAAGAAGGTGTCGCAGGTTCGAATCCTGCCGGGGGCACCACATATCCGCAGGTAGATCGGCCTTTCTGGCGGCCTGCTCCGTCCACGCGGGGCATCGAAGCCGGTCTGGTGCCACTTTGGTGCCATCGGCCAAGGGCGGACAGGGCTATTAGCCATGCCCCGCCGTCGCGTAGCGGCGTTCTGAGCCGATGGCGCGGGGCTTCTCGGCGTGGACTACCGGGGCGGGGCTGGCGTCGGCTGTAAGCCGGTTCTAGTCGGGCCTATGCGTTGAGTGCGGGGTACTTGGCCCGCAGGGTCGCTTCGTCGAAGGTGCGGAGGGGCCGCCTGCGCCCCGAGCCGATGGGCAGCCGGCTGACCGGCAGTGGCAGGTCGGGGATGACGCGCTCGCGCACGAGGTGGGCTTGTCCCGTGCGAGGCGGGCAGCGGCCTTGCGCACTGCCGACTGATCAACTGTGCTGCCCTCCCCCACGCATTCGGCGAGGTCGACTTCGGCGAGGGCCAGATCGGTGTCCTGCCAGTCGTGGTCGGTGAGCGTGAGGAACGCCTGCTCGGCTTGCAGTCGGGCCACGACGGCATCCTTGCTCGCGGCTGCTGTCTCCAGGGCCGCGACACGGTCGGCGTTGCTGGGCGTGGGCGGAGGGGCGGGTGCCTCGGGGGTGGTCATTGTCTGGCTCTCTTCCGTTGCTAGTTGCTCGTCCTGGTGCTGGCGACCGCCCCGGCCCAGATGCCGTGCTTGGGCTGTGTCCGGTCGCGCCATCGTGCGCACGGCTGGCACACCGGGCAGCGCAGGCAGATCACGAAGGCGGCGAGCTTGTCCACGTCACGGTCGGAGAAGAACTGTGAGCGTCGCCCCGCGCACGCGGCTCGGTTCATCCAGTCGAACGCCTCGGCCGCACGTGTGAAAGCGACAACCTCAGCGAAGTCCGGGACCTCGGTCATCGGCGCTCGCGTGACATGCGCGCCCCGTCGTACGCCACCCCCCACGGCGGCTCCGGTTCGCCCCGCGCTGCCGACGACTCCCGCGCTGCGACCTGCTGCTGTTGAGCCAACGTGGGGAACGTCGGCTGCGGGTCGTACTCGCTGGGCTGGCCGCTGCTGTGCTCGGGCATACCCCCAGCGTGCAGCGCGCCCCAGCCGAGTTGCAGGACGACTTCCGCGATTCGTTGTCCACAGGTGTCCCATGCGCATGTCGGAGGCGAGGGCTAGGGTCAGCTCACCGACACGGACAGTTCGGGACGGCCCCGATGGCGCGTCCGGACTGTGGACTGGCTGCACCGACGCTACCCTCTCAAATACTTCTAGGGAGGATGGACATGGAGCCAAGCGAATTGCTCAAGAAGGCATGGGCTGCGGTCGAAGAGGCTGGCCTGCCTGAGCCACTGCACGAGAAGGCGTTTGAAGTCGCTGTGTCCCTCCTTGACGCAAACACCCCGATCAGCAGCCACGGCGAACCGGCCCACGCACCGTCGGCATCATCGCCGCCAGCGACACACAGCGGCGCGGCCTCCGGCGGTGGGTCGGCGGGGGGCGAAGTCCTGCAGAAGATTAGCCACGAGTCGGGTATCAGCGAGGCCGATCTTGAGCGAGTTCTGCACTTCGACGAAGAGGGCAATCCTCACGTCACGGGTCCAGCTCGCAAACTTGGCTCATCTACGGCCACGCAAGCGCGAACCGTTGCGCTGCTCCTGACAGCAGCATGGTCGCTCGGACTTGATTCCCAGCAGGTGCCGGCTAAGACCATTAGGGACGAGTGCGCGCGCCTGAAGTGTTTCGACCAAGGCAACTTCGGCAAACACACCGGAAGCACACCCGGGCTCACGACAGTCGGGGACGGCGTGTCGAGGTCATTCAAACTGCGCCCAGGCGACGCCGGGCTCAAGGCCCTAAGCGAGACGATTGCGGGTGTCTTGGCGGAGAAACCCGAGTCGTGACCCCGACAGGTTCCGCGTCTAGCGCCGTCGAGGCTGGATGGTTAGCAGCGGGGATTCCAACCGATCTCGTATCCGAGACCCTTCAAGCCTACGCAGAGGCCAAGCGCCGATTCTTCCTAGGCGATTTCATGCCTAACGCGATTGAGGGGGGCCGCTTCACGGAGGCAGTGCTGAGGATCCTGGAGTGGGACGCCAAAGGGCATCCCACGGCCTTGGGAGACTCGAAGTTCAAGGCCGATCAAGTGATCAAACAACTAGAGTCTATCGCCACGGCAACGGACTCCATTCGTTTGCACATTCCGCGCGCCCTCCGCGTGATCTATGCCATTCGCAATAAGCGAGATACGGGCCATCTGACCGATGGGATCGATCCGAACATTCAGGACGCGACGTTGGTAATAGCCGTCATGGACTGGGTTATGGCGGAGTTGGTTCGCCTCTATCACAGTGCATCTCCGGCTGAGGCGCAGGCGTTGATCGAGGAACTCGTGACCCGCGAAGTTCCGATGATTGAGGTGTTTAATGGGAAGCCCCGTATCCTCAAGGATCTTAGGGCCAGTGAGCACGTGCTGGTCTTGCTCTACTGGTCCGGCAGGCTCGGAGTGAGTATGGACGCCCTGTCAGAATGGGTTCCCACTGGGATGCGAACCAACCTTCGCCGGACAGTAAATCAACTACATGCAAAGCACATGGTGCACTTCGAAGACAACGTTGTACGACTGACGATGCTCGGAGCGCGGCACGTCATAGACAAGAAACTCATACGGCCTCTTTGACGACAAGACAGAGGCCCGAACCGGCGCTTTCGGTTCGGGCCTCGCGGCTGTCGGGTTTCGCGTCAGGCGCTAGCCGATGTGCGCCACCGTCTGCGCCTCCCGGGCCTTGGCGCGGGCAGCAGCCCTGCGCTCGGCCACACGGTCGCCCAGACCGGTCCCTGCGTCGGCGAACTGGTGCCCGTAGGTGCGCAGCACCAACTGCCACGCACCGAAGAACAGGGGGCCGCGCCGGCGTCTCTACCGCCCTGCCACACCACGTCTTCCCCACTGCAGCGAGAACCGCTCGCGCTCCCTTCGGCCCTACAGTTGGCCCGTGAGCAGCATTACGGGGTGGGAGCGCAAGCAAGAGCGCCGCCTGATCGATCGCGTGGGCGCCAACCCAGCCCGCATCGTGATGGGCGGATTCGCCCTCGTCATCCTGCTCGGTTCCTTCCTTCTCACCCTCCCGATCGCGTCCGAGGCCCGCGAGGGCACCCCCTTCATCACGGCCTGGTTCACGGCCACCTCGGCGACCTGTGTCACCGGCCTCGTGACCGTCGATACCGCGACGCACTGGTCGACCTTCGGCGAGCTCGTGATCCTCGGCATGATCCAGATCGGCGGCTTCGGCGTGATGTCGCTCGCGTCGATGCTCGCGATGTTGATCGGCCGCAAGGTCGGCACCCAGGCGTCCTTCCTCGCCGCTGCCGAATCCCGCACGATCAGCCACCGCAGCGTCGGCGACGTCCTCCTCGGGATCGTCAAGGTCACCTTGGTGATCGAGGCCATAGTGATGGTGGCTCTCACCCTGCGCTTCTGGCTCGGCTACGGCGACTCCTTCGGCTCGGCGCTCTACGCGGGCTTCTTCCACTCCGTCTCGGCGTTTAACAACGCCGGTTTCGGACTCCAACCGGACAGCATCGTGCCGTGGGTCGCCGACCCCTACATCAACCTCCCGCTGATGGCTGCGGTGATGCTCGGGGGCATCGGATTCCCCGTGTTGTGGGAGTTGCGGGACTATTGGCGCCGACTCGGGAAGTGGTCCATCCATCTGATCATCACCCTCGGGATGTCGGTCTTCCTCTGGGTGAGCGGGACCATCGCGATCGCCGCCTTCGAGTGGACCAACCCCAAGACACTCGGCGGCCTTGACCAGGGCACGCGGATCCTCGCTGCCGCCTTCCAGTCGGTCGTCGCGCGCACGGCGGGCTTCAACAGCCTGAGCATCGGCGACCTCCACCAGGAGACCCTCCTCACCCTCGATGGGCTGATGTTTATCGGAGGTGGGAGTGCTGGGACGGCCGGCGGGATCAAGGTGACGACCTTCGCCCTTCTCGGATTCGTCATCTGGGCCGAGTTGCGCGGCGAGCCGACGGTGCGAGTCTTCCACCGCCGCCTCCCCGCCGAGACCCAACGCCAGGCCCTCACGATCGCGCTGCTCTCGGTGGGCGGGGTGGCGACGGCGACCGCCGGGCTCCTCTTCACCAGCGATCACCCGCTCGATGACGTCCTCTTCGAGGCGATCTCCGCCTTCGCCACGGTCGGGATGTCGACCGGGATCACCCCGACCCTGAGCGAGGTCGATCAGATGATCTTGATCTTCTTGATGTTCCTCGGCCGACTTGGACCGATCACCCTGGGCGCCGCCCTCGCGCTCCGGACCCGCCCGCGGCGCTACGAACTGCCGCAAGAGAGGATGCTCGTTGGCTAAGTTCACCGTCGCCGTGATGGGCCTCGGGCGCTTCGGCAGCGCGCTAGCCCAGCGACTCGAGGACTCCGGCGTCGCCGTCCTCGGGGTCGACACCAGCGAAGAGATCGTCCAAGGCCTCTCCGAAACGATCCGTCATCTCGCCGTCGCGGAGGCTCGCGACCCCGAAACTCTCACTCAACTCGGCGTTACCGAGGACACCCTCGTCGTCCTCGGTATGACCAACGTCCAGGCCTCGCTGCTTTGCCTCACGGCCTGCACCACCCTCGGAGTCCGCGAGATCTGGGCCAAGGCCGGATCCCAGCAGCACGCCAAGGCCCTCTCCCGCCTCGGTGTCATGCGGATCATCCAGCCGGAGCGGGATGCGGGGCTGCAGATGGCAGCCGAACTGCTGAACCGCCGCTAACTCGCGGGCGAACACATGCAAGAAGGGGGCGAAGCCGAGCTTCGCCCCCTTCTCGTACGGTTCAACAGATCAGAAGCGACCGTAACCGGAGACACCGCCGAAGAGGGGGCGAACCGTCACCGACATGCCGGTGCGCGGCGCGTCGATCATCTGGCCGTTCCCGACGTAGATCCCGACGTGGTACGCCGGTGCGCCGAAGAAGACGAGGTCGCCCGGCTGCGGGTTAGAGACCGGGCGAGCCGCCGACTGCTGGGCGGCCGCGGTGCGCGGAAGCGACTTGCCGACCTTGGCGAAGACATAGCTCGTGAAGCCGGAGCAGTCGAAGCCCGAGGGGCTGCTGCCGCCGTAGACATAGGGGACACCGATGTACTGCTTGGCGATCGCGACGACACCACTCGCGGCGGGCAGGTTGTCACCCGGGTCGGCGGCCGGGGCCGGCGTCGCGGGGGTGGCTGCGCGCTGGTTCGACCGGCTCGGAGCGGTCTGGGTGCGCTCCGGAGTCGTGGGGGTCGCCTCGGGCTCGGCCACCGGCTCCGGCCGGGGCTGCGGCTTGGGCTTGGCGACGGCCTTGACCGAGACGCTGCCGAAGTCGGCGGTCGTCGTCTGGACGACCGGCGCGGCCGGGATGGGTGCGGTCACGGCCTGAGCCGGCGCGACGTTCGCCGCGCTACCGGCCGTCGGCGCGGCGCTCACGGGAGCGGCCGGAGCCGAAGGAGCGGCGCTTGCCGGGAGCGCCACGGCGGCAACCAGACCACCGGACGCGGCGAGGACCGCCGAGGTCTTCGCGACCGGCTGGGTGATGCTGCCGAAGACAAGGGTGAGTTCGTTGATGGCGCTGTATCCGCCTGGGGAACGGTGCCGCCCGATGGTGTCGACCACGATGAGTGCCTCTTTCGTGCCTGCGAGGTGAGCTGTCGGGTTCGGGTGGAGGCCACCCGGCCTTCTCGAGATCGGCAGTCGCTCGCGACGTCGATCCGATCGGGCTTCACCCCAAGGACCGCGACCTCGTGACGAGGCCTCGGACCGAAGTGGGTCCCCCGCTCCTGCCGTGCGGTGTCGGTACTGATGACGCATGCAAACGGTGGCAGGACTCGGCGATCCGTCCCATGCGATCCACCCCAGGGGGAGGCGGACGAGACGACGGTACACAGTGGTCGAAGCGTTTGTCACATTCCGGTCACGACGAATCGCTAAGCGGTGCCTGTGATCCGCCTCACACCCCGGGAAGGGGGTGTGATCAGCCTGGGATCAGGGCGCGATCTCCTCGACAAAGACGTGCGTTGCGACATCGCGAGGCAGGGACACGCCGTCGGCATCCTCGGCGCCTTCACGGACCACGACGATGCGGTCCGCGTCGGCCCGCACGACGACCCGCTGACCGGGGCGCAGACGTGCTTCGGTCAGCAAGGCGAGCGCCTCGTGATCGACCTGGACCGGCTCACCGATTCGGCGCACGACGAGCGCGCCATCGCGATCGGACCCCTCGACGACCTCGACGAGACTGAGCAGCCCGCGCCGGAAGTCATCGGCCGGGGCCTCCCCCAGCAGTTCGTCGAGCCCCGGGATGGGGGTGCCGTAAGGGGATTCACGGTGCTCCCCGAGCAGGGAGACGATCTTGCGCTCCACCCGCTCGGACATGACGTGCTCCCAGCGGCAGGCCTCTTCGTGGACGTGCTCCCACTCGAGCCCAATCACATCGGTCAGCAGCCGCTCGGCGAGGCGGTGCTTACGCATCACGCGTGTCGCGAGCGCTCGCCCCTCGTCGGAGAGCGCGAGCCGGCGGTCTGAGGCGACGGCGAGCAGGCCGTCCCGCTCCATGCGCGCGACGGTCTGCGAGACGGTCGGGCCCGAGTGGCCCAAGCGTTCGGCGATGCGAGCGCGCATCGGCGGGATGCCCTCTTCCTCCAGTTCGAAGATCGTCCGGAGGTACATCTCGGTGGTGTCGACCAGGTCTTTCACCCCACCGATTGTGCCTTGTCGGCGCGCGGAAGGGGCACGACGGTTCCCTGGCAGGGTCAGCGGACGCCCAGGGCGGCGCGCCGAGCGCGGTCTTGCCTGGCGACCCACCACGTCATCCAGCCGGCGCCGATCCCTCCGATCAGGGCCAGTCCGAGCGCGGCAGCCGCGAGAGACGCCGCGGCAGTGACGGCGGTGATGAACAGGGGCGCCGCGGCGTGCCCTACCTCGCCACAGAGCCGCCAGCCGCCGAGGAACTGAGCCCGGTCGGCTGCCGGGGCGGCATCGGCGCCGAGGGTCATCACGATCCCGGATCCCAGCCCATTGCCGACGGCCATCAAGGTGGCGACGGCGAGGAGCCCTCGATACTCGGTCGCGAGCGGGAGCAGCGCCATCGCGAGCGACATGATCACCATGAGCGGGAGGACCACTGCGGTCCGCCCGACGTGATCCATCACCCAGCCGGAGGGGTACACGACGGCGAGCTCGATCACCGCGGCGATCGCGAAGATCACCGAGGATTCGACACCACCCAGCCCGAGGTGAAGTGCCCAGAGCGGCAGGATGACGATCCGAGCTTGGCGCAAGATGGAGATCACCGTGACGCCGAGACCCAGGGTCAGCAGGACCGAGCGGTGCGTGCGAATCACCCGGAAGACCGAGGTGACCGGTTCCCCCTTCACCCGGCGCTCATGTGCCGCAGTGATATCGGGCGTGCAGATCACGATGATGAGCGACCCCAGGGCACACCCGACCGCGAGAATGTAGGCACCCTGCAGACCCGCCTGGGCGATCGCGACCGCCCCGACCGCGGGGCCGATCAGCATCCCGAGCCGCAACGACCCGCCGAGCAGCGACATCCCCCGCGCCAGCCGTTCCGGAGGGAGCGCGTCGATCATCCAGCCCTGACGGGCAAGGAAGTAGGCACTGCTCGCGAGCCCGGAGAGGAACATCGCCGCGCCCATGATCCAAAGGGTGGGCGCGAATCCGGCGGCAGCGAGCGCGATGACGTCGACGACCCCCATCCGGATCAGCGTCGTCCGCTCCCCCAGTCGAGCGACGAGCGCCCCTGCAGGGACCGCGCCGAGCAACTGGCCGACCCCGAGCATCGCCACGATGAGGGCAGCCCCTTGCAGGCTGGCCCCGAGTTCGCTCGCGCGCATGGCCGCGACCGGGAGAACCGCACCCATCGCGGCACCTGCGAGCGCAGTCGGCCCGTAGGCCGGGAGCGCCACGGCGCGCCAGGAGAAGGGGGCAGCGGACGAAGACATCGGCCCCATTGTCGCCGGTCGGCGAGGGCGGACCCCCAGAGCGCCCACGTTTCGCTACCTTGTCGTGGATGGACTTCATCATCCCGGCGCGGTACTGCGGCCCACCCAGGTCAGGCAACGGCGGCTGGTTTTCGGGGCATCTGATCTCGGCTCTCCACGCGGAGCACGGCACGTCTGCCTTCGGGACGACCAGTGAGGTGCGCCTTCGCGCCCCGAGCCCGCTCGATAAGCCGCTCACCGTGAGCCCAGCGGGCGATGGGGTCGAGGTCCACGACCTCGGGATCGTGATTGGGGAGGCGAAGCCGGTCGCCCCGCTCGAACTCGATCTACCGGACCCTGTCTCCCTGGACGACGCTCGCCGCGCGGCCGCTTCCTACGACCCGGCGGGGCACCCCTTCCCCGGGTGTTATGTGTGCGGACCCGAGCGCGCCGAGCATGACGGCCTGCGGATCTTCGCCTCTCCCGTCGAAGGGCGCGAGGGGCTTTTCGCCGCGCCGGTGGTCCTCGACGAGCCCAGTCTGGAAGGGGTGTGCGCGGCCCTGGACTGCCCCGGCGCGTTTGCGGTGGGCCTCAACGAGGACGCCATGGTCCTTGGGACCTACACGGTGCGAGTCGAGCGCCTCCCCGAGCCCGGCGCCGAGCTCGTCGTCACCGCCTGGGAGCGCGCCCGCGCGGGGCGTAAACGGCTCTGCGCCACCGCGCTCTACGACGGCGACGAGTTGCTGGCCTCGGCTGCCGCGACCTGGATCGTGGTCAAGCCCGACAACTTCGTGCAGCCCGCGGCGGTGTGAGCGGGCCCCCTGCGGTCACGGCTGGTAGCGCTGAACCGTCCAGGCGTCGGCGTCGGCGAGGCCCCCTTCTCCAACGCGGGTGAACCGCAGCCGGTCGTGCAACCGGTTGGTCCGACCGGCCCAGAACTCGACCTCATCGCAGTCCATCCGCCAACCACCCCAGAAGTCCGGGACCGGGACATCCCCGTCCGGCCACCGGGCCTGGGCGTCGGCGTAGGAGCGCTCGAGCGCCTCACGCCCTTCGCAGGGTTCGGACTGCGCGGAGGCCCACGCGCTCAGCTGCGAACCATAGGGACGTTCGGCGAAGTACCGGGCGACCTCGTCGCGCGCAATCTCCGTGGCCGTCCCGCGAAAGCGGATGCCCTTGAAGATCGCCGGCCAGGTGAGCACGGCCGCGCACCGCGGGTTGGCGCGCAATTCCTCGCTCTTGGTCGAGTTCAGGTTCGTCACGAACCCGGGCCCGCGCTCATCGAAGAAGCGCATCAAGACGGTACGGGCGTTGGGCGCCCCCTGCTGATCGACGGTCGCGACGACCATCGCGAGGGGTTCGGGGACGTCCCCGCGAGTCCGCTGACGCAACCGTGCTTCGTCGATCCAACTGACAATCTGGGCGAAGGGGGTGGCCGCGACGGTCTCCTCGGTCAGGCCCTCACCGTCGTACTCCATGCGCGTATCAGGCATGGCCCCCATGGTAGGTGCCGGGACTGGACGCCCCCTTAACGTCCGGGGGTCACCCTGAGAGCTTCTCGTATCCCTTGACATCCTGGATGGCGCGCGGGCCGTGACCGACATAGCGCGAGCTCGGGCGAATCAACCGACCGGTCTTCTTCTGCTCGAGGATGTGGGCACTCCAGCCGGCGACGCGAGCGCAGGCGAAGAGGGGGGTGAACATCTCGGAGGGGATCTCGGCGAAGTCCAGCAGCACCGCCGCCCAGTAGTCGACGTTGGTCTCCATCTTGCGGTCCGGGTACCGCTCGGCGAGCTCAGCGATCGCGGCCTTTTCGAGCTCGGCGGCGACCTCGTAGCGCGGAGTCCCGAGGCGCTTGCAGGTGTCGCGCAGGACCTCGGCACGCGGGTCGTACGCGCGGTAGACGCGGTGGCCAAAGCCCATGAGGCGCTGCCCGCGGTCCATGACCTGCTTGACGTACTTGGTCGCGTCGCCCATCTTCTCGACGTCTTCGATCATGTCCTTGGCCCGCGACGGGGCTCCGCCGTGCAGCGGGCCCGAGAGGGCACCGACCGCGCCGGACAGACACGCCGCGGCATCGGCGCCGGTCGAGGCGATCACCCGAGAGGTGAAGGTCGAGGCGTTCATCCCGTGTTCGGCGGCGGTGATGAAGTAGGCGTCGACCGCCTCGACGTGGAGGGGATCCGGCTCCTCGCGCCAGCGGATCATGAAGCGCTCGACGATCGTCTTGCCCTCATCGACCCGGTCCTGCGACACCATCGGCAGGCCCTGTCCGCGCCCGGACTGAGCGATGAAGGACAGCGCCTGGACCGAGGCCCGGGCGAGGTCATTGCGGACCTGCTCGGCGTCGATGTCGAGCAGCGGCTTCATCCCCCACAGCGGGGCGAGCTGGACGAGCGCGGACTGGACGTCGACGCGGATGTCCCCGGTGTGGACCGGAAGGGGGAAGGGCTCGGCCGGCGGGAGCCCCGGGCCGAACTCGTCATCGACCAGCAGACCCCAGACCTGACCGAAGGTCGTCCGACCGACGAGTTCACGGATGTCGACCCCGCGATAGCGCAGGACGCCGCCCGCCTTATCGGGTTCGGCGATCTCGGACTCGAAGGCGATGACGCCTTCGAGCCCAGGCTTGAAGTCAGAGTCGGACATGGTGGGGGTCCTCCCGGTTAGCGACGTCGGTATCCGGGCCCCATTGTGCCCCGAAGGGGGCCACCTCTGTGACCCGGCCCACGAGCCCGAGGGATGGACCCTCGTCTCGACGCCGCGAGCCGGGTGCCAGACTGGATCGCGTGACTGCTGACGCCCCCGCCATCACCATCCCCACCGATCTCCTCCCCCGCGACGGCCGGTTCGGCGCCGGGCCGAGCAAGGTCCGTCCCGCCCAGGTCGAGGCGCTCGCCGCCATCGGGACCACCGTCCTCGGGACCTCCCACCGCCAGGCACCGGTCAAGACCCTGGTCCGCCGGGTCCGCGAAGGGGTCGCAAACCTCTTCAACCTGCCCGAGGGCTACGAAGTCATCCTCGGCAACGGTGGCTCGACCGCCTTCTGGGACATCGCCGCCTTCGGTCTCGTCCGCGAGCGCGCCCAGCACCTCGCCTTCGGGGAGTTCTCCTCGAAGTTCGCCAAGGTGACCGGCGGCGCCCCCTTCCTCGGCGACTCTCAGGTCATCACCGCCGAGCCGGGCTCGCTCGCCGTCGCCGAGGCCGTCGCCGGGATCGACGCCTACGCGTGGCCGCACAACGAGACCTCGACCGGGGTCATGGCGCCGGTCGTGCGCCCCAAGGGCGCCGACGAGGACGCGCTCGTCCTGATCGACGCGACCTCCGGCGCTGGTGGCCTGCCCGTGGACATCAGCCAGGCCGATGCGTACTACTTCGCGCCGCAGAAGTGCTTCGCCTCTGACGGTGGCCTCTGGATCGCGGTGATGAGCCCGCGCGCGATCGCGCGCGTCGAGGAGATCGCCGCGACCGATCGTTGGGTGCCGGACTTCTTCTCGCTGCCGACCGCGATCGACAACTCGCGCAAGGACCAGACGTACAACACCCCGGCCGTCGCGACGCTCGCGATGATGGCCGACCAGCTCGACTGGATGAACGACGGTGGCGGGCTCGACTTCACGACCGGCCGCACGGCGGACTCCTCCGGGCGAATCTACGACTGGGCCGAGAAGGGGGCGAGCACGACCCCCTTCGTCACCGACCCGGCCGCGCGCAGCCAGGTCATCGCGACCATCGACTTCGACGACGCCGTGGACGCCTCGGCCATCGCGAAGACGTTGCGCGCAAACGGGGTTGTCGATGTCGAGCCGTACCGCAAGCTCGGCCGCAACCAGTTGCGGATCGCCACCTTCCCGGCGATCGACCCCGAGGACGTGAGCGCACTGCTTCAGTGCATCGACTACGTCGCCGAGCGCGTCTGATCGGGATCGCGCTCGCCCGACCGCTGTCGGGCACAAGGACGCCGGTCGCGGAAACTTCCGCGACCGGCGTCCTTTTTGTGTCCGTCAGGAGGTGAGCGTCAACCGGTCACCGGATCACCGTGGCGAGCGCGATGACCGCTATCAGTGCGATCAATACGCCGACCGTCATATTGCGGCGAAACCTCGGGGTCATCGGGCAGCCTCCGGAAGGGCGTGGGGCATGGGCAGGGCGCGAACCCGCAGCCGCGGGCGGCGCTCGGCCTCGTAGGTCACCTGCACGATCTCACGGCGCGCCAGCCAGAGCGAGACCAGAGCGAGCGTGATCCCGACCGCGACCGTGCCGATCCCGATGGTCCAGCGCGCGCCGAAGGTCTCACCGATCCAGCCGATGACCGGGGCACCGACCGGCGTACCGCCGAGGAAGATCGCCATGTAGAGCGCCATCACGCGACCGCGCATCTCCGGCAGGACCCTCGTCTGCACCATCGCGTTGGCCGTCGTCATCGCGGTGAGGCCGGTGAGCCCGCAGGCGGCGAGCGCGATGGCGAAGGTCGTGTAGGTCGGCGCCAACGCAGCGGCGCCGGATGCCACGGTGAATCCGGCGAGCGCGACGAGCAGCGTCCGCATGCGCGGGTTGCTCCGACGGGCAGCGATCAGGGCGGCGGCGAGCGAGCCGATCGCCATGACCGACCCGAGGAGTCCAAACTCCGCCGAGCCCTTGTCGAAGACGGTGGTCGCCATCAGCGCGATCGTGATCTGGAAGTTCATCCCGAAGGTGCCAAGGACGAAGACGAGCAAGAGCACCAGTTGGATGTCGGCACGGCGGCTGACGTAGCGCAGGCCCTCGACGACGCTGCCGCCGCCGGTGACGCGAGGTGCGGGCCGCAGCTGGTCCCCCTTCATCGCGGCGAGCGCGACGAGGACGGCGATAAACGTGAAGGCGTTGGCGAGCAGGGTGACTCCGGTGCCGACCGCAGCGATCGCGAGACCCGCGACGGCGGGGCCGATGAGGCGACCCAGGTTGAAGGAGGCACTGTTGAGCGCGACGGCGTTCGGGAGGCGAGCCGGCGGCACCATCTCCGAGACGAAGGCCTGGCGCGCCGGGTTGTCGACGGCCGACGCGAGGCCGGTCACCAGGGCGAGCACGTAGAAGTGCCAGAGCGCGGCGGCGCCAGTGAGGACGAGAGCTGCGCCAAGGAGCGCGGTGAGGGCGAGGATCACCTGCGTGATCGCGAGGATTCGACGCTTGGAGTAGCGGTCAGCGATCGCTCCGGTGATGGGGGCCAGGAGCAAGAAGGGGATGAACTGCAGCGCGGTGACGATGCCGAGCGCGGTCGCGGAGTGGTTCGTGAGCTGGGTGAGGACCACCCAGTCCTGAGCGATGCGACCCATCCAGGTGCCGACATTGGATACCAGCGCACCAGCGAAATAGATGCGGTAGTTGCGGACGTGCAGTGAGGCAAACGTAGGACTCAATTGGGGGTGGCGAGCCTCCTCTTCGGGGTGCGAAATCGGGATGAATCGCTCGCCACACTGAGAACGGTCCTCGGGTACAGGGAGGTCAACGCTGAGGCGACCCTCACCTATTCCCGAGGACCGTTGTCGCTCCTCGAACACGGGTGTTAGGAGACGCCGAGCACGTCCTTGATCGGGTCGATCCCGAAGTAGAGGACGAAGAGGATCGCGACGATCCACATGAGCGGATGGATCTGGCCGATCTTGCCCCGAGCCACTTTGAGCAGCACGTAGGTGACAAAGCCGGCGCCGATCCCCGCGGTGATCGAGTACGTGAACGGCATCAGGATGATGGTGAGGAAGGCCGGGATGGCGATCTCGAGGTCATCCCAGTCGATCTCCTTGACCTGCTGCATCATGAGGAAACCGACGAGCACCAGCGCCGGGGTCGCGGCCTCGTATGGCACGACGGCGACGAGCGGCGCGAGGAAGGTCGCGAAGAGGAAGAGGACGCCGGTCACGATGGCCGACAAGCCGGTGCGCGCCCCTTCGCCGACGCCGGTCGCGGACTCGATGTACGCGGTGTTGGACGAGACCGACCCCGCACCACCGGCGATCGCACCGAGGGAGTCGACGACGAGGATGCGCTGGGAGTTCGGCGGGTTGCCCTCTTCATCGAGCAGCCCCCCTTCGGCACCGACGGCGACCATCGTGCCCATGGTGTCGAAGAAGTCGGCCAGCATCAGCGTGAAGACGAGCAGCATCGCCGAGATGATGCCGATCTTGGAGAAGGACCCGAGCAGGTTGAACTGTCCGAGCAGCCCGAAGTCGGGCGTCGAGACGATCGAGTCGGGGAAGGCGGGGACGTTCAGACCCCACCCGGTCGGGTTCGCGACCTGCCCATCCGGACCGACCCGGGGCCCGATCTGCGCGATCCCTTCGACGACGAGGGCGAGGATCGTGGTGCCGATGATCCCGTAGAGGATCGCCCCCTTCACCCCCCTCGTGTAGAGGGTGATGATCACGAAGAGTCCGATGACGAAGACGAGCAGCGGCCAGCCGGCGAGGAAGCCGCCGACGCCGAGCTCACCGAGCGGTCCGCCCGCGGACTTGCGCACGAAGCCCGCGTCGACGAGGCCGATCACCGCGATGAAGAGACCGATCCCGACGCTGATCGCGATCTTCAGCTGCGCCGGGACCGCGCGCAGGACCGCCTTGCGGAAGCCGGTGAGCACGAGCACAAGGATCACGATGCCCTCGAGGACCACGAGACCCATCGCGTCGGCCCAGGTCATGTCCGGGAGCTTGGCGATCCCGAAGGCGACGAAGGCGTTGAGGCCCAGGCCGGCCGCCATCGCGAGGGGGTAGTTCGCGACGGCGCCCATGAGGATCGAGAGCAGCCCGGCGATGAGCGCGGTCCCGGCCGCGACCATGAGCATGGCCTGACCGATATCACCGCCTCCGAGGAACTGCCCGGTCCCGTCTTGCTGGGTGCCGATGATGAGGGGGTTGAGGACCACGATGTAGGCCATCGTGAAGAAGGTCGCGAGGCCACCACGGATCTCACGACTTACGCTCGAGCCACGCTCGGTGATCTTGAAATACCGGTCGATCGCATTCGTCGCCGGTGCAGGGGTGGGCGCCATGAGGGCCAGGGTAAAACCTCTCGCCGGGTCGGCTCGCCCCAGGTCCACGTTTTACCCTGTGCTCGTGAGCGATCCGACGAACCCGAGCGCCGCCGCACCGGTCGAAGCGACCGTGCGGGTCCGGATGGACCTGATCGTGCTCGCGGGGGTTGGAGCGTGGGTCGTCGCGCTCGCGGTCGTCCTGCTCGTCCCCGAACTCCGTGCGGGAGAGCGTGATTGGTGGCCGTGGGCCTGCGTCGCTGGGGTGATCCTCGGCGCGCTCGGCTACGCCTACGTCCGAAGGGGGCGCGGTAACGCTGCCGAGGCCGATCGGCCGGTGCCCGTGCCACCCGCGATCGAGCGCATCGAGCATCAGCGAGAGCAATACCGCGAGCACCGCCGGGACTGACGACGCGACGATCCCCCTTCTCGCGCCGCCCTCCGGAAACTCCCGATTTCTCGTGGAGTTCCCCGAGATGTTGGGATCTTCCGGGGATGGATGGCGAAGAGGGAGACTCCCTTAGATGGGCTTGAGCGCCATTTCGTCGAGGATCGGCGGGAGAATCTTCTCCGGCTCCGGCGTGGCGACGTCGACCTCGGAGTGCGCGCCGCACCCGTGATCGAGGCTCACGACCGTGCCGTCGCTCGGGGACCATTCGCTCGCGCAGACCCCGAAGGTCTGACGCAGCACCCCGGCCATGGGGACGAAGAAGCCACAGGTCGAGCAGTTCGCCGGCGCCTTCGTCGCGACCGCCGCGCGCGGGCCGTGGTCGCCGTCGTACCAGCGCTGAGCCGCCGCTTCACGCCCTTCGGCCGAGAGCACGCGGGGACGGCCAAGACCGAGTTCCCACTGCGCCATCTGGTCGACGTCTTCTTCGCCGGTGGCTTCAAAACCCGCCTCGAGAAGGGGGTCGTCTTCGATCTTGGGCGTCACATCGCCCGGGCCAATGTCGCCCGGCGCCAAGCGCTCGGACCACGGCAGCCACTCCGGAGAGAGCAGCGCGCCCTCGCCCGGGACGAGATTGGTTTCGCAGACCGTCGCGGTCTTGGCTCGCGGCGCCCGAGCGAGCGTGATCGCCCAGCGCCATCCGCGATACGCCGTCGAGGTGCACGCGAAGTAGTGAGTGCCGATGCGCTCGCCATCCATGGCGAAGCCCATGTGCTCACCGACCGTCCCCGGCTCGGCGATCGAGATCGCCGCTTCGAGCGCTTGCTCGGTCGCCGCGGTGAGGACGGCATCATCCTTCTTCGGCACCTTGACCCCCTTCGCCATGGCGATCAGCCCTCGAGATCGTCCGCCACGCGCCGCAGGACCTGAGCGATCTTCGCGCCGTGCCCACGGTCCGGGTAGCGGCCGTGGCGCAGGCCGTTGCCGACGCCGTCCAGCAGCTTGATGAGGTCCTCGACGATGACCGCCATGTCCTCGGCAGACTTCCGGTCCCGCTCGCGCTTGTTGGCGGCGACGCTGGGGGCCGGGGAGAGGACGCGCAGCTGGTGCGCCTGCGCACCCTTCTTGCCGGACATCACGCCGAACTCGACGCGCGTGCCGCCCTTTAGCGTCTCAGTCCCCTCGGGCAACGCATTCGCGTGGAGGAAGACGTCGTCGCCCTCATCGCTGGAGATAAAGCCGAAGCCCTTCTCCGCGTCGTACCACTTGACCTTGCCAGTGGGCACCTTCGCACCTCGATTGTCTTGAAAAGGAATGTTCAGGGGTACCGCGACTCGACGGCGGCGACCAACCCCAGGCTAACCGCTCGCGGGCCATCCGACCCAACGAACAAAATCGCTCGCCGATTGTCGGTCCACCCGGCACGATGTCGCGGGTGACGACAGTCGACCTCGCCCCCGGGATCCGCGGCTTCTGGGCGGCCCTACCGCGGGCCGGCCGGTTCCTGCTGTCGACCGTCGCCCTCCAGCACCTCGGGCGCGGCATGACCCTGCCGTTTACGATCATCTACCTTCACGAGGTCCGCGGCTTCTCCCTTCAGACCTCTGGCGCGCTCATGGCCATGATCGCGGCGGTGGCAGTGGTGCTGGCGGCCCCAGCGGGAGTCCTTGTCGACCGGGTCGGCGCCCGCTACATCGTGATCGCGAGCAGCATCTCCCAAAGCCTCGGCGCCGTCGTCATGGCCGCCGCCACGACGGTGCCGGTGGCGGCGCTCGGCTGTTTCCTGATGGGCGTCTCGCAATCGAGCGGGTGGGCGGCCGCCAACACCTTGATCTCCTCGATCGTGAAGGGGGCCCTGCGACAGCGGTACTTCGGCGTCAACTTCGCGCTGCTCAATCTGGGCATCGGCGTCGGCGGGATCATCGCCGGTCTCGTCGTCGACGTCGAGCGACCGATCACCTTCGAGGCGATCTTCGTCGCCGACGCGATCTTGATGCTGATCCCCGTGGCCCTTCTGCTCGGGCCGCTGCGGGCGGTGCACGGCCGTTCCGAACGCCCAGCCGATAGCGCGACCCCGTCCTACGCGACGGTGCTTCGGCTGCCAGGTGTGCGGTGGCTCCTCGGTCTCGGGATTGTGGCGAGCGTCGTCGGATACGGACAGATGGAGGCTGGCTTCCCTGCCTTCGCCCGCGCCTATGGTGCCGTTGACACCCGCATCGTCGGGCTCGCGTTCGCCGCAAACACCGGCGTGATCGTGCTGACCCAGTTCGCGGTCCTGCACCGGATCGAGGGCCACCGCCGGACCCGGGTGGTGCTCGTGATGCTCGTGATCTGGGCCCTGTCCTGGCTGAGCCTCGGCGCCTCGGGACTGCTGCCAGCCACCCTCGCGGCCGCCGTCCTCGTCGTCGGCTACGCCGCGATCTTCGGGTTCGGCGAAACCCTGCTTCAGCCGACCCTCCCGGCGATCACCAACGATCTCGCGCCCGATCACCTGCGCGGGCGGATGAACGCCGTCTCGTCCGCCTCCTTCATGGGTGGCGCGGTCATTGGACCCGTGATCGCCGGCCAACTCCTTGGCCATGACCTCCCGGTCATCTTCATCATCGCCATGCTCGCCGGGCTCGCGATGTGCGCCTGGCTGACGATGGGACTCGAACGCCGGATCACGCCGACCGTCAACGGCCTGCCGGAGCGGGTCAGCGCCAGCTGACCTCGATTCCCCACTGGGCGGCCCAGGTGTCCCCCGGTTCGAGCACCACCAGACCGAGGCCGCTGTTGAAGGCATCCGCCGGGCAAGAGAGCGGCTCGATCGCCACGCCGGGGGCAAGGCCGGGGCCCGCGTCGCGAATCTTGCCCGTGAAGACCTGGACCCAGTCCAGGCGCTGATCTCCCCACAGGCGGACCTGCCGATCATCCAGGTCGAGGTCAACCACCCAGCAACCGTCCTCGCCTCGAGTGAGGGCCGTCAGGGCATGGTCGAGGTCGAGATCGGCGAGGGCCACCCCTTCGCGCAGGTCGAAGGGGGTCTCATCGACGTCATCGACGTCGGCGGGCAGTTTGCGCTCGTCGACCAGCACGACATCGGCCGCCGGGACGGTGAGGCGCGCGCGCTCGAGCGGGGTATCCCCGAGCGCGAGGTAGGGGTGCGCTCCGTAACCGAAGGGAGCTGGCGCCGCCCCCACATTGGTCGCGCGGACCTGGCACACGAGCCCGGTGTCATCGACCGACCAGGCCGTCACGACCTCGACCGTCGAATCCCAGCCGGGCCGGGGGTGAATCGTATGGCTCACGACGACGCGGTCCTCGTGGCGCTCGCGCAGGGCCCACGGCGACCACCGGGTGAGCCCGTGCGAGGCGTTGCCCGTGGCGGGCTCGGTGATCGGCAGGACGTGCTCTCGCCCATCGAAGGTGTATTTACCGTCCCGCAACCGATTCGGCCACGGCACAAGGATCTGGCCGCGTCCCGACGGAGCAGCAACCTCTTCCGGGTATCCCGCGACGATGTCCTCGGCGCGATCGGTGTAGGTGCGAAGGCCCCCACCAACCTCGACGATCACGGCCACGCGGTCGCCGTGCCGGATCGTCCACTGCTCGCCGGAAGGGAGGACCGGTGGTCTCGTCGTCGCAGCCATGGCCCCAACCTACCGACGGGCGCCGCGGCCGGCGGGGTGCCAGGGGTGCTCAGCCGCGCACCTCCCGCACCCCACCCGACGCAACCGGGGTGTCAGGGGTGCTGAGGCGCGCACCTCCCGCACCCCACCCAACGCAACCGGGGTGCGAAGGGTGCTCAGCCGCGCACCTCCCGCACCCCACCGGTAGCTCAGGTCCGAAGCAGCGCCTTGATCGCGCGCCGTTCGTCCATCGCCCGATACGCCTCGGCGGCGTCCTCGAGCGGGACTTCCAGGTCGAAGACGCGACCCGGGTCGATCTCGCGGTCCCAGATCAGCTGGATCAACTCCGGGAGGAAGCGGCGCACCGGCGCGGGGCCACCGTGCAAGGTGATCGTCGAGAAGAAGAGGGGGAGCCCGGCGAGGCGGACCCCGTGGGAGACCCCGACGTACCCGACGTGCCCACCAGGGCGCGTGGACTGGATCGCCTGGACCATCGACTCCTGCGTACCGACCGCCTCGATCACGCTGTGCGCCCCGAGACCGCCCGTGAGCTCTTTGACCGCCGCGACGCCCTCTTCGCCACGTTCGGCGACGATGTCGGTCGCGCCGAACTCGCGAGCGAGCGCCTGGCGATCGGCGTGGCGGCTCATCGCGATGATCCGTTCGGCACCGAGTTGCTTGGCCGCGAGGATCCCGAGGAGGCCGACCGCTCCGTCACCGACCACGGCCACCGTCCGGCCCGGTCCAGCCTGCGCGGCGACCGCCGCGAACCACCCGGTTCCGAGGACGTCCGACGCGGCGAGCAATGACGGCACCAGGTCCTCGTCAGGCATCCCGGGAGTCGCGACAAGAGTCCCGTCGGCGTGTGGGATCCGGGCGCGCTCGGCCTGAGTGCCGATCCCGCCCATCCCGACCGCGTGGACGCAGCGCGATTGGTAGCCGGACTCGCAGATCTCGCACGTGTTGTCCGAGGCGAAGAACGAACCGACGACGAAGTCGCCCACCTTGACCTGCTCGACGTCCGCGCCGACCTCTTCGACGACGCCGACATATTCGTGCCCCATGGGGCTCGTGGCAGTGACCTCGTCCTCGCCGCGGTACGGCCAGAGGTCCGAACCACAGACGCAGGTCGCGGTGACTCGGATGATGGCGTCGGTCGGCTCCTCGATGACCGGATCGGGCCGATCCTCGACGCGGAGGTCGCGGGTTCCATGGATCATGACGCCTCGCATGGGCGCTCCTCTCGCTGGGCGGCAGCGCAGGTCATCTGCTGATTTGAAGTGCCTCGCCGTCACGGGTGACGTTCTATTACATCGAACCGCGAGAAGCGTTCCGGCGGAAGGGGGGTCAGTCGCCGGCGAGGGCCTTGACGACGCGCGACGGCGACGGGCGCCCGAGTTGCTCGGCCATCCATCGGCTGGTTTCGACGAGGGCGCCGAGGTCGACGCCGGTCTCGACACCGGCTCCGTCGAGAGCCCAGACGAGATCCTCGGTCGCGAGGTTCCCGGTCGCGGACTTGGCGTAGGGGCACCCCCCGAGGCCGCCAGCGGCAGAGTCCACCACCGTCACGCCCGCCCGCAGCGCCTCCATCGTGTTGGAAAGCGCCTGACCGTAGGTGTCGTGGAAGTGGACAGCGACTCGGTCCACACCGATCCCTCGGCGGTCGAGTTCGGCGAGGAGATGCTGGACATGGCCAGGCGTCCCCGTGCCGATCGTGTCGCCGATCGACAACTGATCAGCGCCGAGATCCATCAGGCGCTCAGCGACGTCGGCGACCTGGGCCACCGGGACCACCCCTTCCCAGGGGTCCCCGAAGCACATCGAGAGGTAGGCGCGGACCCACATCCCTTCGTCCCCTGCCCGCTTCACGACGGGGGTAAACATCTCGATCGACTCCTCGATCGAGCGGCCCAGGTTGCGCTGGGCGAAGGTCTCGGTCGCCGAGCCGAAGATGGCGATCGCCTGGACTCCCGCATCGAGGGCGCGGTCGAGACCTCGCTCGTTGGGGACGAGGACGGGGCGTTGGCGGGACTGTCCGCTCGGCCCGAGTTGGCTGAGCAGATCGGAGGCGTCGGCCAACTGAGGGATCCACGAAGGGTTGACGAAGGAGGTCGTCTCCACGATCGGGAGCCCAGCGGCGCCGAGGCGGCGCACCAGTTCGGCCTTGACATCGGTGGGGACGGATCGCTTCTCGTTTTGTAGTCCGTCGCGCGGACCCACTTCGTAGATGGTGACCGATGCGGGAAGCCCGGTAGCCGGCTCGCGTTGCGGAAGGGGAGTGCTCACCTCGCCATGATGGCACCGACCATCGATACTGGGGAGGGCCCTGCCCCCGTGATCGAGGAGCGCTTCGTTGTCCCAGCACCCACCGCACCAGCCACCTCCCCCGCAGCAGCAGTACCCTGCGCCGCAGCAGCCGTACCCGTCGCCGCAGCAGACCCCTCATCACCCGGACTTCCCGCCCCCGCGCAACGACGTCGGCCTCATCGGCGGCGTGATCCTGATCTGCGCCTCTCTCGCCTTCCTCGCCTTTTGCATGATCCTTACTCCCATCGCCGCGATCCCTGGCATCGTCGCGATCTCCAAGAACAACAGCGACCCGGAGGGGGCAACGCGGTGGATGATCGGCGGCTGGGTCACCCTCGCCGTCATGCTGGCCCTGAGCGTCGTGCTGTGGTTCACCTTCTTCGCGAGCCTGGCCGGCGGCACGCTCTGGTTCACCGGCGAACTGATGAACCAGATGAGCTCCTCGTCCGCCTGGCCCTCCTAGGACCGTCCGGTACCGCACCCCCGGATACCGTGGACGGGATGAGCCGCATTTTCGACACCCCCTTCGCCGCGGTCTACCCGCTCTACGTCGCCAAGGCCGAGCGCAAGGGCCGCACTCAGGCCGAGGTCGACCAGATCGTCACCTGGCTGACGGGGTACGACGAGGCCACCGTGCGCCAACACCTTGCGGACGAGACCACGTTTACCGACTTCTTCGCTGGGGCTCGCCTCAACCCCCAGGCCAGCGCGATCACGGGCGTCGTCTGCGGCGTACGCGTCGAAGAGGTCGAGGACCCGCTGATGCAGCGGATCCGCTATCTCGACAAGTTGATCGACGAACTCGCCAAGGGCAAGGCGATGGACAAGATCCTTCGCTCCTAACGCGATCAGCCGAGGCGAAGGGGGCACACCTATGGTGGACGCGTGATCACCTCCTATCGCACCCTGGCGGCCGAGGCCGTCGGCGAGGTCGAGGATCGAGGGTCACGCTTCCTGGCACGGATCGCACCTACGGATTCCGAAGAGGCAGCGCGCGCGGTGATCGAAGCCGAACGCCGCGCCCACCACGATGCCCGGCACCACTGCTCGGCGTTCATCCTCGGCCCCGATGGCCGGATCGAACGCTCCAATGACGATGGCGAACCCGCCGGGACGGCCGGAACCCCGATGCTCGATGTGCTGCGCGGCTCGGGGTATCGGGACGTGACGGCGGTCGTGACGCGCTGGTTTGGCGGGACCCTGCTCGGCGCGGGCGGACTCGTGCGGGCCTACGGCGACGCGGTCCGCGACGCCCTCTCCACCGCCCAACCTCGAGAGCTCATCCTCGCCCAGATGCACCTCCTCACGGTGCCGCACGCCGACGCCGGTCGAGTCGATCACGACCTGCGCTCGCACGACGTGGTCGTCACCGGGACCGACTACGGGCAGCGCGCGACGCTGCACCTCGCGATCCCGCCGGCCGATATCGAGCGAGTGACGCATGTGGTCGCGGCGGCTACCGCGGGCACCGGTTCGCTCCAGCCCAGCGGGGAGCGCTGGGTCGAGCGCCCGTAGCACGCCCTCCCCCAGCGGGTTCTCAGCCGACTCCCAGGAGACGTGCGCACACTGAGACCTATGAGTGAGCGCTCAGCCAATCAACCAACCCCGGAGGCTCGCCTGCTCGTCGTCGAAGATGAGCCGAACATCCGCGAGCTCCTCGCGACCTCCCTGCGTTTTGCTGGCTTCGACGTCCAGGTGGCCGGCGACGGTCAGACCGCCCTCGATGTCGCGACCCACGAGGACGTCGACCTCATCGTGCTCGATGTGATGCTGCCCGACATGGACGGCTTCGAGATCACGTCACGGCTGCGGGCTACCGGGCGCCAGATCCCCGTCCTCTTCCTGACCGCTCGGGATTCCCTCGACGACAAGATCAAGGGGCTCACGGTCGGCGGCGACGACTACGTGACCAAGCCGTTCTCGCTCGAAGAGGTCATCGCTCGGATCCGGGTGATCCTCCGGCGCACCCAGGGCGACCTTGAGTCGGAGGCGACCTTGCGCTTCGAGGACCTCGAGCTCGATGACGACGCCCACGAGGTCCGCCGGGCTGGCAAGGTCATCGAGGTCTCCCCCACCGAGTTCAAGCTCCTGCGCTACCTCATGTTAAACCCCAACCGGGTTCTCTCCAAGGCGCAGATCCTCGATCACGTCTGGGACTACGACTTCCGCGGAGAGATGGGCATCGTCGAGTCCTACATCTCCTACCTCCGGCGCAAGATCGACGGTGACGGACGCCCACCGCTGATCCACACCAAGCGCGGCTTCGGGTACGTCCTGCGGCGCCCGCCGGAGGCCTAATGACTCGCCCGGGCGCGACGCCCGAGACCGAGGAGGACCAGACCGAAGGGGGATCGCCCAACCCGGTCGTGCGGCGGCTCGAGTCGATGCCGCTCACCTGGCGAATTGTCGCGATCCTGCTCGTCCTGCTGATCAGCGCGATGTCGCTGACCGCGCTCACCACGGCGTACCTCCTCAAGCGCGATCTGGTGAGCAATACCGACCAACAGTTGCGGATCGCCGCCAAACCCGTCGCGGCGGAAGTCCTTGGGATCCAACGGGATCGCACCGGCCTCCCGAGCAACTACGCGTTCGTCTACATCCCCTCCGATGGGTCGGAGATGACGCTCATCAACCCCACCGGCGAGACCCTGCGCCCCAACATGCCGCGCCTTGCCGTCGACGACCAGCGGGTGGTGACGGGCCAGCCCTTCACCGTCGGCTCGACCAATGGCGACATGTCGTGGCGCTTCGTCGCCGGCAAGGTCTCCGATGGCAGCGCCACCTTCGCCATCGGCGTCCCCATGCGGGGCACCAACCAGACCGTGCAGCGCCTCCTCGTCGTGATCGGCACGATCGGCATGGGCGTCATCGCCGCGAGCGCCGCGCTCGGCTGGGCCGCCACCCAACGGGCCGTGCGCCCCCTTCGGCGCATCGAAGATGTCGCGGCCGCCATCGCCCACGGTGACCTCAGCCGCCGCGTGCCGGTGCGCACGAGCCGCGACGAGGTTGCGAGCCTTAGCGAGTCCCTCAACGCCATGCTCGGCCAGATCGAGCGCTCGTTCACCGTCCAGGAGGCGTCCGAGGCCAAGATGCGCCAGTTCGTCGCGGATGCCTCGCACGAACTTCGCACCCCGCTCGCGACCGTCCAGGGCTACGCCGAGCTCTACCGTCAGGGCGCCATCCAAGGCGACGAAGCGGTCGGGACCTCGATGGATCGGATCGAGTCCGAGGCCCGCCGGATGAGCGTGCTCGTCGAAGACCTCCTCCTCCTCGCCCGCCTCGATGATGAGCGCCCGCTCGAACGCCAGGAGCTCGACCTCGTGGTCCTCGGCGCCGAGGCCGTCCACGACGCACTCGCGCGCGACCCGGAGCGCCCGATCAGCATTCGCGGTCTCGACGGCGAATTGGAGCCGGTCTGGACGAAGGGGGATGACGCGCGGCTGCGTCAGGTGCTCAGCAATCTCGTGGCCAACGCGCTGATGCACACCGAGTCCGGCGTGCCGGTCGAGGTGGCTGTCGGCACCATCGGCGGTCGGGCGGTCATCGAGATTCGAGATCACGGCGATGGCCTCGACCCCGCGACAGCGCGCCGGGTCTTCGAGCGCTTCTTCCGGGCCGATAAGGCGCGCTCTCGGGCGCGAGGCGGGAGCGGCCTTGGACTCGCGATCGTCGCCGCCATCGTCCACCAGCACGATGGCGAGGTCGAGGTGCTCCAAACCGAAGGGGGCGGAGCGACCTTTCGCGTCACCCTCCCGGCGACCCACCCGCAGGACTGACCCCGGCGTACATGCCGGCACAGGATCTTCCCAGGCGAGACCCAGGCTGGGCCGAAGTCGGGGGCGTTCGATAGCGGGTGACATAAGCCCTGCACTCGCCCTCAAGGAGTCGATCGGTGAGCACCACGTCCTTCCCCCCACCCGAACCGGGCCGCGCCCCGTCGACCCCACCGAACCCGCCCACCCCGCCGGATGGGCCACCCCCGACGGATCACACCGCTCCCGTGCCGCCGCACCCCACTGACCCCACCGCGCCGCAACCGCCGTGGACGCAGTCCCCGCCCCCGCGGAAGGCGCCGGGCGCCGGCCGGCGGATCGGCGAGCTCACGGCGGTCGCCCTCCTCTCGGCGGCCCTCGCGACCGGCGGCACCTGGGGGGCCATGACCCTCGCGAACGACGGCGCATCACCGACCTCACGCTCGGCCTCTTCGGACTCGAGCCCGGCGGCCCTGCCGATCTCGACCGCGCAAAAGAACGCCCCCGACTGGACGGCCGTCGCTGGCGCCGTCTCCCCCAGCGTGGTCGCGATCCGCGTCGAAGGGAGCAATGGCCAAGGGGGCGAAGGCTCCGGTGTCATCATCGACGACCAGGCCCACGTCCTCACCAACAACCACGTCGTCGGGGGCGCGGGACGCAGCCCGAAGATCACCGTGACGCTCGCCAACGGCCGCTCATACGCGGCCGAGATTACCGGCACCGACCCGTCGACTGACCTCGCCGTCATCGCGATGAAGGATGCGCCCTCGGACCTCACCGCGATCACGATGGGCTCCTCGAAGGACCTCGCGGTCGGCGATCCCGTGATGGCGGTCGGGAACCCGCTCGGCCTGGCCGGGACGGTCACCACCGGCATCGTGAGCGCCCTGGACCGTCCCGTGACGACCGAGGCCACGACCGACCAGCCGTCCTCCCCCTTCGGCCAGGGCAACCAGCAGACCGAGCCGGTGATCACCAACGCCATCCAGACCTCGGCGGCCATCAACCCCGGCAATAGCGGCGGGGCGCTCGTCGACGCCGCGGGCCGACTCGTCGGGATCAACTCCTCCATCGCCTCGCTCGGGCAGTCGAGCGGCGGCCAGTCCGGCAACATCGGGATCGGCTTCGCCATCCCGGTCGACGAGGCGCAGCGGATCGCCAAGCAGCTCATCGAGACCGGCAAGGCCGAGCACGCCTTCCTCGGCGTCGTGCCCGCGGACGGCACCGCCACCGTCGACGGCAGCACCCTCGCGGGTGCCGTCGTCCGCGACGTCACGAGCGGCACGCCCGCCGCGAAGGCCAACCTGCAAAACGGCGACCTCATCACGGCTGTGGGTGGCGATCGCGTCGAGTCGGCCGTCTCCCTCGTCGGCCACATCCGCCAGGAGGCCGTCGGCAGCACCGTCCAGCTCACCATCGTGCGTGATGGCAAGGAACAGACCGTCGACGTCACTCTCGCCAGCCGTCCGTCGAGCTGACTCAGGCAACTCACAGGGCTACCCCAGGGCGAATGAAGGGAGGTGAGGTTAAGTACTCATTGAAGGGCAGGGCGACGGTCTTATGACAAGCGCTCCACCGGAATCCCTCCCCCGGACGGCAAGCGCCGACCGGCCCGGTCCTTCGCCGCAGGGGTGCTACCCCGACCACACCAGGTGTGGCGTCTGAGATGGTCGGACTAGGTAGCCAGACTCATGCACCCGGCGTGTTTGACAGGGCACGCTGGGTGCATGAGCGCCTCTCCATCAGATCCCGTCTCGCGCAACAGATCGACCCTCGAGCAGGTTCGTGCGCTTGAAGACGACTTCGCTGCCGCGATGACCAAGATGTACGCGGTCGGCAATGACCTCGCGCGGCTGCGGATCGCCCTGGACCGCGCTCCGGCCGATCACCCCGCACCATCGGCTCCCCCGACTCCCGCTCCCTCCCCCGCGACACCCGCTCCAGGTGCGCCGGTCCCACCCGCCTGGCGCCCGCCCACCAGCGAACTGCAGCAGCCTCCCGTCGGCCCGGTACCGCCGGCCCAGCCGGCGACCTGGCCCCCTCTCCCTCCATCTCCTGCCGCCCCGCCAGCCGCCCCCCTTCCCCCGCGTGAGCCTTGGTGGCAGCGCGAAGGGATGATCGCGCGGGTTCTCGCCTCGGTGGGAGCCGCGATCACCCTGATCGGCCTGGCGTTCCTGCTGGCGATGGCGATCCAGTACGGGTACTTCGGGCCGGCCGCGCGGGTGATCTCGGGCGGGATCCTCTCGGTGGCCATGATCGGCGCCGGATTCTTCGCCAAGCGCCGCGGGCTCAATGACGCTGGCGCGGTCGGACTGGTCGCGACCGGCTTCGCGGCGGCTTATCTCGACATCATGGCCGTCACCCGCATCTACGAGTGGGTCCCGGCCATCGGTGGGCTCGTCCTCGCGGGTCTCGTCGCGATCGGTGGTCTTGTGATCGCGCGGATGTGGCGCAGTGAAATGCTCGGCGTCATCACCGCGCTCGGCGTCGGCCTCCTCGGCCCGGCGATCGGTGGGGGCCAGGTCGCCGTTGTGGGCGGCTTCTTGCTGATCATGGCCACGGCGACCGCCCTCGCCCCGGGCTCGGACCGGTGGTCCTTCCTCGACCTCGCGCGCGTCTTGCCGCCAGCGATCTACTTCTCGAGCCAAGCCGCGAACGCCCCGCAAACCGTTTCGCTCCTCGCGATCACCCTGGTCGCCGGGATCTGCGGCCTCGCGATCCTCGGGCTGCGCGATTCACGGGTGGGCGAGACCCTCGCGTGGGGAATCCCGATCGCGACGCTCGCGGCGGTGGCGGGTGGCCTGGCCACCGAGCGCTGGTACGGCACGGCGGTCTTGGTCGTGCTCTCCGCCCTTCTCCTTCTCACCGCGGTGGCAGCTCCGCCGCGCGCCGACTTGCCCGCTGGGTACCGCGTGCGGGAGGTCGCGATCGCGACGGCGGGGGCGACCACGCTCGTCGCGGTCGTCCACGCGACCGATTCGGCGCAGGCTCCACTGGTGCTCCTGATCGCCGCCCTGGCCTGGGTGGTCACCGCGATCCTGCTGCGCGATCGGGTGGTGGCTCTGACCGGGACCGCGTTGTCGGCGTTGGCGATCCTCCTGGCCTTCCGGCTCATCCCCATGCTCCTCGCGCGCCCGCTCGCCGATCGCATTACGCTGACTCACCTCGGTGAGACTGTCCTAGTCGTCGCCCTGCTCGCCACCCTTGGCGTCCTTGCGTACCGACTACTTCCCGAGACCATTGCGCGGACCTGGGGACGCGTGCTCGTCGCTGGCGCCGTCGTCTGTACCGCGGGAGTGGCCATCGTCGCCGGGGCCCTCATCGGTGGGGTCATCGCAGACCCCCGGTCCGGCTTCACCGCAGGGCACGCTGCTGCGACGATCATTTGGGCCGGGATCGCGACCTATTTGCTGATCCACGGGCTCCGTCGGACGGCGGACGCGTCGCTCGCCGTGCGCGCCGGGCTCGTCCTCGTGGTGGTCGTCGTCGCCAAGCTCTTCCTCTTCGACCTCGCGACCCTCTCGGGTTTCGCCCGGGTCCTCGCCTTCGTCCTCGCCGGGATTCTCTTGCTCGCGATGGGCACCGGTTATGGCCGCGCTCTGGACCGCTCCCGTCGTGAGTCTGCGGGCCACGGCGCACCTGCCCCGCCAGCGGCGGCCCCGCCGCGATAGGCCGGCTGAGCGGGCGCCTGTGGATAACTTCAGGCGCCCGCCGCGCCGGGTCCTACCGTTGATGGGGTGGGGCGGTTCACTTTCGTCGGCGCCACCAAGGGCCCGGCCCGCCTCCGACACCGAAGGGGGACGATCATGGGGAGCACCTTTGCCGTCAGCACCGACCAGTTGGCGAGCGCGTCGGGCGATATCGCTCGGATTTCTGCCGACATCGAGACCCAAGTCCAGGCGATGATGGGCCGGCTCAACGCCCTTCAGGACCAATGGCAGGGCAGCGCCTCCGGGAGCTTCCAGGAGGTCGTGACCCAGTGGCGTGGGACTCAGCGCACCGTCAAGGAGAGCCTGGACAGCATCTCCCGGGCACTGCATGAGGCCGGAGAGGTCTACGCGACGGCGGAGACCAACAGCCGGGCGCTCTTCCGGCGCACCTGACGACGGGCGAAGGGGGACGACCGAGCTCGCGTGGTCGTCCCCCTTCGTGTCATTGCAGCACTACTCGGAACTGATGGCGTCCAGGATGTTAAGGCGCCCGGCTCGGTAGGCCGGCCAGAGGGCGGCGAGCACCCCGACGACCGCCGAGGCGACCAGGAAGCCGACGAGTGAGGCCCACGGGATGACGAGTTCGGTGATCCCGTCCTCGACCAGCGCCCGCTGGATCGCCACGCCGGAGATCACCCCCAACCCGATCCCGAGGACCGCCCCAAGTAGGGCGATACAGATCGCCTCGAGTCGGATCATGCGGCGAAGTTGCGTGCGCGCCAGGCCCACCGCACGCAGCAGTCCGATCTCGCGGGTACGTTCCATCACCGAAAGTCCCAAGGTGTTGATGATGCCAAGCACGGCGATCACGATGGCCAGACCCAGCAGGGCGTAGATCAGGTACAACAACTGGTTGATGCTGGCCCGCTGCTCGTCCGCGTACCCGCGCTGGTCCTTCAAGGTGACGAGGGGCTGCCCCTTGATCAGGGCCTCAAGACGATCCTGCACGGCGGCCTTGTCGGCACCGGGCTCGATGAAAATGAAGACCCAGTTGTCGGCGCTCGGGGCACCGAGACGCTCCATCCCATCGAGGCTCACCAGGTAGCTCTTGTTCTGCAAGGCGGTGATTTCGTCGTAGAAGCCCGCGATCGTGAAGTCCCGCTCGACACCACCGGCGGCAATCTTCACCTTGTCGCCGACCTTCTTCCCATCGGACGTGTCGGAGCCGAGGAGAATCGTGTCCTTCGTGAGGTCGGCCGTGCCGGACGTCGCCTCGATCTTTTCGACATCGGCGAAGCTCTTCGGATCGACGGCTTGCAGATACACCCGTTCCCCCGCCACGCGGGTGGGGGTAAAGCGCACCGGGGAGACCTCGCGAACCCCTTCGACCTTGGCGGCGTCCTGCCCGATCTTCGACGAGAAGGGCTGACCCACGGCGTTGGAGAGCATGTAGTCGGCGCGGAAACTCGTCTCGATTTGCCGGTCCACGCTGGCTTTGGTGGAGGCCGAGACGACGCCCATAAGCGCCACCAGCGTCATCCCGATCATGAGGGCCGATGCGGTCGCGGCCGTACGCCCCGGGTTGCGGATGGCGTTTTGCTCGGCCATCCGCCCGACGGTGCCGTAGAGGCGCCGATAGACCCAGCCGAGGCCGCGAATCACCGGGCGACCGGCGAAGGGGGCGAGGAAGGCGGTCCCCAGCAGCATCCCGACGATCCCGGCACCGATCCACCACAGTTGCCTGGTGTCGACGAAAAACAGACCGACGACGAAGGCGATGACGCCAGCGATCAGCAGGAGAACCTTCAGCACGTCGCGGATCGGATGCGCGGCGGGCTCGCTTGCATCGCCGGCGCGCATCGCCTCGACCGGCGAGACCGATCCCGCGCGGCGGGCCGGCAGCCAGGCGGCGACCATCGTGACGATGACACCGACGAGATAGGCCGCGATGACGGTGCGCGGGTTAAAGACCAACTCACTCGTCGACAGGTCGAGGCCGATCGTGGCAAAGAGCGCCTTGATCCCCATCGCGAGCAGCACCCCGACCGCCAGGCCAGCAGTGCCACCGATCACGCCGACGACGAAGGCTTCGAGGAGCACCGAGCGGCTCACCTGGCGACGGCTCGCTCCAATCGCGCGGAGCAAGGCGAGCTCGCGACTGCGCTGCGCCACCAAGATCGAGAAGGTGTTGACGATGAGGAACGAGCCGACGAAGAGGGCGACTCCGGCGAAGACCAGCAAGAAGGTGGTGATAAAACCCAGGGCCTCTTGGATCTGGGTCTGGGCCTCATCAGCAATGGCCTTGCCGGTCTTGGCTTCGAAGCCCTTCGGCACGAGCGCGCCGACCTCATCGGCGACCTGTTGCTTGTCGACACCATCCTTCGTGGTCACCCAGACGGTGTTGAAGGCGTCCTTGCCCTTGAGGAAGTACTTCTGGGCGGTGGTGGTGTCGAAGATGCTGACCGAGGCGCCCGCCATCCCCCCTTCGCCGAAGATGAAGGTCCCGACGACCCTGGCCTTGATCTGCGGGTAGTCCCCGGCGGTCACCAAGGCGATCTCATCGCCGACCGTGTAACCGGCGCGAGCGAGGGTCTGCTCGTCGATCGCGACCTCGCCCTCCTTGGTGGGGGCCCGGCCGCTCGTGTACCGCACCGGAGGCTCGCCGAGCTGGTTGGGAGCGTCGGTCTCGTTGAAGGCAAGTGCCGGGGCGCCTTGGCCACCAACGACATTGCCGGACTTGCCGACGACAAAGACGCCGAAGGCATCGACGCTGCCGTCGACCCGCTCGACCCCATCGAGGTCTCGATACTGATCGAGGTCCTTGGCTGGGACGGTCACGCCGGGAGCGCCGAAGGACTCGGCTGCCTGAGCGTTTTGGACCACGACATCGCCGACGGTGCCGTCCATGATCCCGTCGAAGGTGCGGCCCAAGGTGTCGGTGAAGATCAGCGACCCAGCGACGAAACCGACGCCGAGGATGATCGCCATGGCCGACATCAGCAGGCGCGCCTTGCGCGCCAACAGGGATTTGAAGGTGGCGCGCAGCATCAGAGAGTGTCCTCGGTCTGCGCCATCATCGCCTCGAGGATCTGCTCGCGGCTCGGGTGCCAGAGTTCGCCCGCAACCTCACCGTCACGCAGGATCAGCACGCGGTCGCAGTGGCTCGCAGCTACCGGGTCGTGGGTCACCATGACGATCGTTTGGTGATACTCGTCCACGCTCGTCCGCAGGAACCTCAGCACCTCGGCCGAGCTGGTCGAGTCGAGGTTGCCGGTCGGTTCGTCGGCGAAGACGACCTCGGGCTTGCTGACGAGCGCGCGGGCGCAGGCGACGCGCTGCTGCTGGCCGCCGGAGAGTTCGCTCGGGCGGTGCCCGAGGCGTGAGCGAAGGCCCACGGTGTCGACGACGAGGTCGAACCACTCGCGGTCGACCTTGCGTCCGGCGATGTCGAGCGGGAGCAGGATGTTTTCCTCGGCGGTGAGCGTGGGGACGAGGTTGAAGGCCTGGAAGACGAAGCCGATCTTGTCGCGGCGCAGGGCGGTGAGCTTCTTCTCCTTCAGCGCGGTGAGCTCGACATCACCGACCGTCACCGAGCCGGAACTGGCCGAATCCAAGCCAGCGAGGCAGTGCATCAGGGTGGACTTGCCCGAGCCGGAGGGGCCCATGATGGCGGTGAACTCGCTGGCGTTGATGTCGAGGTCGACCTCGTTGAGGGCGACAACAGCGGTGTCCCCGCTGCCGTAGATCTTCGAAAGGCCCCGGGCGGAGGCGGCCGGGGCGGAGTGAGTGTCGGTGGTGGCGGGTGCGGCGCTCATAGCGGTAACGGTACGGGTCGCAGCCGACCGCGGCAGTCCCGCCCACCTCCGAGGAACGCCGGGGGTTATCCCCCCTTCTCGCCCTAGAAGCGCACCTGCGTCCCCATCAAGACCGTGCGGTCGATCGGGAGGTGGAAGTACTCGGTCGGGCTCGCCGCGTTATGGGCGAGCGCGACGAAAATCCGCTTGCGCCACTGGCTCATCCCGGGTCGGTCGCTGCGGTGGAGTGTGATCCGGGAGAGGAAGTAGAACGCGGTGTCGGGGTCGACGTTGACGCCGCGCTCGTGGGCGAGGGCCAACGCGGAGGGCACGTCCTGGCTGTCTTGGAAGCCGAAGTTCAAGGTGAGATGGGTGATCGCCACCCCCTTGTGCCGTCGGGCCCCGATCATCACCCGATCCTCCGGCCCGACGTGGGGCACGTTGCGGGAGAGGGTTGTCACGATCAGGATCTGCTCGTGCGCGACGTGGTTGAAGGAGACGTTGTCGCGGAGCGCGAGCGGCGCCGTGGCGGGATTGCCGTGGAGGAAGACGGCCGTGCCGGGGACGGTCGTGACCCCCTTCGAGGCGATCGTGTTGAGCAGGGGGCGAAGGGGGCCTTCGAGCTTCGAGCGGCGCGCCGTGACGAGGGCGCGCCCACGCCACCAGGTGAGCATGACCGTGCCGATGATCGCCGCGATCGTGAGCGGTAGCCACCCACCGTGGGTGATCTTGGTGAGGTTCGCGGCGAAGAAGACGGCTTCGATCGAGCCGAAGACGAGGACGAAGGCACCGACGCGCGCGGGCGACCACTTCAAGGCGGTGTCGGCGTAGACCGCGAAGAGCGCGGTGGTGAGGAGCAAGGTCGCGGTGACGGCGAGTCCGTAGGCAGTCGCGAGCCGCTCGGATTCGCGGAAGGTCACCATGAGGAGCAGGACGCCGCCGAAGAGGAGCCAGTTCACCACCGGGACATAGATCTGGCCACCATGATCGGAGGTGTAGCGCACGGTGAGGCGCGGGAGGTAGCCGAGGCGCTCCGCCTGCCGGGACACCGAGAAGGCTCCGCTGATCACCGCCTGGCTCGCAATCACGGTCGCGAGCGTCGCCAGGACGACGAGCGGGATCCGCATCGACTCGGGAGCCAGGTGGAAGAAGGGGCTCGTCGACATCTCCGGATCGGCGAGGATCAACTGACCCTGCCCCAGGTAGTTGAGGGTGAGGCACGGGAAGACCAGCAGGAACCACGCCCGCCGGATCGGGGCGCGACCGAAATGGCCCATGTCCGCGTAAAGCGCCTCGGCCCCGGTGATCACCAGGACGACGGCGCCCATCGCGACGAAGGCGACGAAGGGGCGGTCCACGGCGAAGAGGACGGCGTGGTGCGGGGAGAGCGCGCCGATGACCGCGGGCTCGGCGAGGATGTGCGGGATGCCGAGCGCGGCAAGGACCACGAACCAGGTGATCATGATCGGGCCGAAGAACCGCCCCACCGCCGCGGTCCCGAAGCGCTGCAGCACGAAGAGGGCGACCACGATCGTCATCCCGATCGGGAGGACGAGGTCTCCGAGTGCCGGGTTCGCGACCTTCAACCCTTCGACGGCGGACAGGACCGAGATCGCCGGGGTGATGAGGGAGTCGCCGTAGAAGAGGGACGCCCCGATCACGCCGAGCATCATCACGAGGGTGTAGCGCTTCGAGCCGCGTCGCAGGTGCTGGCGGGTGAGGTGCGCGAGCGAGAGGACACCCCCTTCGCCATCGTTATCGGCGCGCAAGATGAAGAGCACGTACTTGACCGTGACCACCAGGGTGATCGACCAGAAGACGAGGGAGATCACCCCGTAGACATCCTGCGGCGTCGGGTCGACCGTGTTGTGGTTGATCGAAAAGACGGTCTGGAGCGCGTAGAGCGGGCTCGTCCCAATATCGCCGAAGACGACTCCGATCGCTCCGAGGGCCAGGGCCCAGGTGCCACCTCTTCCCTTGTGGTTGGTGCGCTCGGGCGAAGGGGGTGCGGGTTCGGCCGCGACCGACGAAGGGGTCACGAGCGCTGATCGTAGACCGCCCGCGCCCGGAGGGCGTCACCAGTTCCGCTCTGCCGGGGCGTTACCCGACGGTCGCCTCGGCGACCTGCACCAACGCCGGATGCGCATCGTCCCCATCGACGACCTCCCCGGCGTGCCAGGTCACGGTGAGGCGCTCGCCCTTCACCTGCGCGACCGCGATGTTGTTGTCGAACCACGGCCCGTGGGTCACCGTCCAGGGGTAGCGGGGCGGATCGACCCCCTTGGCGCGATCCGACGCCCAGCGCATGGGGCGCACGAGCGCGCGGGCGAAGAGGGACATGACGACGCGGACCGCTCGCGGCATGGGGTTGCGGATCGGCGAACAGACCGCTTGGACGATCCGAGAGCGCGCGCCGTATTGGTCGGCATCGGTGACCTCCGCGACGTACGAGTGGTGCACATCGCCCGAGAGGAACGTAATGGTGGCGGGCGGCTTGCCGCGCTCGCCGCGCGCGACGGCCATGACCTCTTCGAAGACCTCGGCGAATCCGGTCTGGAAGGCCGCCCAGTGCTCGAGGTCGATCACCTGGCGGAGGTGTTCGGCCGTCCAGCGGACCGGCGCCGAGCGCTCCGGCGACGCGAGTTCCTCATCGATCGCCTCGAAATCGTGCAGCCCCGGCGCGAGCAAGAAGGGCAAAGAGGTCCCGATGAAGAGGTGGTCGACATCGCCGCGCATCTGCTCACGGAACCAGTCCATCTCGCCCGGGTCGAGCATGTCGCGGTGGTCCGGTTCGAGCACGCGAGCGGCGCGGGAGTCGACGACGATCAGCCGGGTGTCCCCGAGGTCGCGGGTATAGCTCCAGCGGTAACTCTCCGGTTCGCGATCGACGCGTTCGGCGAGGGAGCGCAGCGGCTGGGTGAGGTCGACCTGGCCCGGTGACTCCCCCTTCGCCACGAGGGCCCAGTAGGGGTCTTCGGCGAGTTCCTCGGGCGCGAGGTTGCCGATGTGTTGGTAGACCCAATAGCTCGTGAGGGCCCCGATGAGGCGTTCGTGCCACCAGGGCAGGGCGTTGATTTCCTGGTGCCACTCGTAGGAGGTGTTCCAGTCGTCGCGGACATCGTGGTCGTCGAAGATCATCGCGCTCGGGAGGTTCGCGAGCAGCCACCGGTTCGCCGGATCGCTCCACGCGAGGTGGTACAGGTGGGAGTACTCGGCGAAATCGGCGAGTTCCTCCTTCGGCCCCTTCGTGATGTCCCGCCGCGACGCGATGAACTCACGCATCGCCTCACTCGTCTCATCGGCGTAGACCTGGTCGCCGAGGAAGGCGACGGCGTCCGGCCACTCCTGCTCCCCCTTCGCCAGGGCCAGGGCATAGGCCCTCATCGCGTCGACCCCGTGGCTCGCGTGGTGCTCGGCGTCGTGCGGGACGCTGGTGCGGCAGGAGCCGAAGGCAAGGCGCGTCGGTGTCTCGCTCGTCAAGGTGCGGATCGTGGACGGCGGGAAGGGGGAATCCGGCGCGGGCCAGACCACCTCACCGTCCAAGCGGAGGCGGTAGGGGTACTGCGTCCCGGGTTCGAGGTCGGTGATCACGACGAGGGCGTAATGGTGGTCTTCGACGATGAAGGTCGGGGCGCCGACCACGCGATCGTCGAGCTCGACCTCCACCCACGCCGGCTCGGTGGTCTGCACCCAGATCGTCGCCTCGTGGTGCCCGACGAAGCGCAGCAGGGGTCCAAGAGCGAGGCGGTCAGCAGCGACAGTCACCCCGCCATTGTGACCCCAACCCCCTCCCCCTTCCTCACTTTGCTTAAGCACGTCCTTGATGCTCAGCCTGGAGGGTCGGCAACGAGGACGTGCTTAAGCAAAGTCGGGAGGAAGGGGGCGGGGTGCGCGAAGGGCGGTCCGCCCCCTCAACGGGGAGAACCGCCCTTCGTGGCGTGATCGCGATGCGATGTGCGGGGGACTCCTTAGAAGCCCATGCCGCCCATCTCGTCGCCACCGGGCATCGCGGGGGCAGCCTTCTCGGGCTTGTCCGCGACAACGGCCTCGGTGGTGAGGAAGAGCGCCGCGATGGAGGCGGCGTTCTGCAGCGCGCTGCGGGTGACCTTGGCCGGGTCGATGATGCCGGCCTGGATCATGTCGACGTACTCACCGGTGGCGGCGTTGAGGCCCTCACCGGCGGGCAGGTGCGCGACCTTCTCCGCGACGACGCCGCCCTCGAGGCCGGCGTTGACGGCGATCCGCTTCAGCGGAGCCTCGGCAGCGACGCGCACGATGTTGGCGCCGGTCGCCTCGTCACCGTCGAGGGCGAGGCCCTCGAAGGCGGCCTTGGTGGCCTGGAGGAGAGCGACGCCACCACCGGCGACGATGCCCTCTTCGACGGCGGCCTTGGCGTTGCGCACGGCGTCTTCGATGCGGTGCTTGCGCTCCTTCAGCTCGACCTCGGTGGCCGCGCCCGCCTTGATGACGGCGACGCCGCCGGCGAGCTTGGCGAGGCGCTCCTGGAGCTTCTCGCGGTCGTAGTCGCTGTCGGAGTTCTCGATCTCGGCCTTGATCTGAGCCACGCGACCGGCGATCTGGTCGGCGTCGCCGGCCCCTTCGACGATCGTGGTCTCGTCCTTGGTGACGACGACCTTGCGGGCCTTGCCGAGCAGGTCGAGCTCGGTGGTCTCGAGCTTCAGGCCGACCTCTTCGGAGATGACCTGGCCACCGGTCAGGATGGCGATGTCGGCGAGCATGGCCTTGCGGCGGTCACCGAAGCCCGGAGCCTTAACGGCGACGGACTTGAAGGTGCCACGGATCTTGTTGACCACGAGGGTGGACAAGGCCTCGCCCTCGACGTCCTCGGCGATGATCAGCAGCGGCTTGCCGGACTGCATGACCTTCTCCAGGAGCGGAAGCAGGTCCTTGATCGAGCCGATCTTGGAGTTCGCGACGAGGATGTAGGGGTCCTCGAGGACGGCTTCCATCCGCTCGGTGTCGGTGACGAAGTACCCGGAGATGTAGCCCTTGTCGAAGCGCATGCCCTCGGTGAGCTCGAGCTCGAGGCCGAAGGTGTTGGACTCCTCGACGGTGATGACGCCTTCCTTGCCGACCTTGTCCATCGCCTCGGCGATCTTGGCGCCGATCTCGGGGTCAGCAGCGGAGATGGAGGCCGTGGCAGCGATCTGCTCCTTGGTCTCGATCTCCTTGGCCATCGAGAGCAGCTGGTCGGAGACGGCCGCGGTGGCCTTCTCGATGCCGCGCTTCAGGGCCATCGGGTTGGCGCCGGCCGCGACATTGCGCAGGCCCTCGCGGACCAGCGCCTGGGCGAGCACGGTGGCCGTCGTCGTGCCGTCACCGGCGACGTCGTCGGTCTTCTTGGCAACTTCCTTAACGAGCTCGGCCCCGATCTTCTCGTAGGGGTCGTCGAGCTCGATTTCCTTAGCGATGGACACGCCGTCGTTGGTGATGGTGGGGGCGCCCCACTTCTTCTCCAGCACGACATTGCGGCCCTTGGGACCGAGGGTGACCTTGACGGCGTCGGCGAGGGTGTTCATCCCGCGCTCGAGACCGCGCCGGGCCTCCTCGTCAAAAGCGATGAGCTTAGCCATTCGGGTGGTTCCTCCACGCGAATCGAAGGTGTGCGGCCGAGCGGCGCCCGCGACGGACGAGCCGAGCGCCGCGGTTCATGTCCCCCGTGACGCGTACGACCCTCACCGGACCGGCCAGGATTGTCACTCTCATAGCGAGAGTGCTAACGCCATTATTGGCACTCAGGAGGGGAGAGTGCAAACGCTCGCTCGCCCCGGGTCAGCGCCGCCGTGGCCACGGCGGGTCCTACGACCGGACGTGAGCTCAACCGAACCGGCGAAGGGCGAGGCCCGGCTCGATGATCGTGAAGCCGCGCTGGGCGTAGGTCGCCTCATCGGGCGCCTCGGGTTCGGCGATAACGAGTCGCAGCCCGGCCCCCTTCGCCCAATCGGTGGCGGCGTGGATCAGGGCCGGGCCCACGCCATCCCCGCGGTGATCGGGCCGGACGAAGGGAGGGAACAGCCACCCGCGGGTTCTGCGCCCGAGGGGGTCGGGGACGACGGCGAGTTGGACGAACCCGGCGTGCTCACCGTGGCGCTCGGCGATCCAGGTCGGCAGGTCGCGGCGGCGCGCCTGCCAGGCCTCACCCGTGCGCTGCAAGAAGTCTGGGTCCGGGTCGGCCCCCTTCGCCCGCTGCATTTGCAGCACCAGCGCGGCGACCAACAAGGCGTCAGCGGCCCCCGCTCGGACGATGCGCACCGGCTCCATACCGGTATCGAACCACCCTCGCGCGATCAGCCCGCCCTGCGGAGGGCGCGAAACGCCTCAGAAACTACAGTTCGAGGCGGTGGACGGCGGCGCCATCGCGGCCGGCGCGGGTCGAGTCGACACCCAGGCGGCGAGCGGTGCGGGAGCGCTGACGCTGATCGCGCATACGGCGCAGCCGCTTGACAAGCATCGGGTCCTCGGCGAGCGCCTCTTCGCTATTGAGCAGGGCGTTGAGCACCTGGTAGTAGCGAGTGGGGCTCATCTCGAAGAGTTCCTTGATCGCCTGCTCCTTCGAGCCGGCGTACTTCCACCATTGCCGCTCGAAGGCGAGGATCTCGCGGTCGCGCTCGCTCAACCCACTCACGTGTGATGGGTCAGCCTGGGTCACGCTGCTCACGGGGTACCTCTCCTCGGGTGCGGTCGATCGCCACTATATCCAAGTGAATGACAACCGTGTCATTCGTCGCGGCGTGTCCGCTGGACAGCGCGAGTCCCACCTGTCACACCAGCCCCCTTCGCCCCGTCCTTCGCACATGCCCGGGCTCTTGTCGTCGCAAATGCCCGGGCATTTGCCAAAGCAGGGGGTGAAGGGAGGGGTGGGGTCAGCGCATCGTGTCGAGGATGTCGCGAATATCGTCCACGCTCGTCTCCGGGTTCACGATCGCGAACCGGGCGAAGGTCTCACCATCGTGGGTCGTCGGGACGACGAAGGCGATCTCCTGCGCCAGCAGGCGGTCGGACCACTCGTAGTAATCCGATGACGACCACCCGATCCGCCGGAACACCATGACGGTCAAGTCCGGCTCCCGGATCAGCTCGAGCTCGTCGCGGCGCTTGATCTCCTCTGCCGCAAACCGCGCCACCTGAAGGGTGTGCTCGATCGCCGCGGTGTACCTGTCGGTGCCGTAGGTCGCAAGGGAGAACCAGAACGGCAACCCCCGCGCGCGCCGGGTCAGGCCCACCGAGTAGTCGGTCGGGTTCCACTCATCGGTGTCGGTCAGCACGTCGAGATAGCCGGCCCGCTGAGTGTGCGCGGCGCGCGCCTTCGCGGGCTCGCGGTAGAGCAGGGCGCAGCAGTCGAAGGGGGCGAAGAGCCACTTGTGCGGGTCGACGATGAAGGAGTCGCAGCGCTCGATCCCCGCGAAGCGATCGCGCACCGTCGGCGCCGCGAGCCCGGCCCCGCCGTAGGCCCCATCGACGTGGAACCAGATGCCGTACTCGGCGCAGACCTCGGCGACCGAGGCCAGGTCGTCGATGATCCCGAAGTTCGTCGTGCCGCTCGTCGCGACGACGGCGAAGAAGGTCTCGGGCCCCTTCTCCTCGATCACGGCGCGCAGATTCTCGCCGGTGAGGCGCCATTGTTCGTCGACCGGGACGGGGACGTACTCCGCGTCCATCACATCGCAGGCGGACTTGATCGACGAGTGGGCGCCCTCGGTCGCTGCGACCCGCCACGGCCGCACCCCTTCCGGCGCGAGCACGCGGGCCTCGAAGCGCGCGGTCACCAGGGCCGAGAGGTTGCCGACCGTGCCGCCGGGGACGAAGACGCCACCGGCGCGTTCGGGCAGGCCGACGAGGTCGGCGACCCATCGCAGGGCCTGGTTTTCCGCGTAGACCGCCCCGGAGCCCTCGAGCCACGATCCGGCATAGATCGAGGAGGCGCCGACGACGAGGTCAAACATCGCGGCGGCTTCGCTGGGGGCGCACGGGATGAAGGAGAGGAAGCGCGGGTGGTCGGTCGACAGGCACGCCGGGGCGAGGACTTCGGTGAAGATGTCCATCGCGCGCGGGCCCCCGATGCCCTCGGGCGTGATGGTCTGCCCCGCGGACTCGGTGAGTTCGGCGAGGGTCCGGGGGGTATCGAGCGGGACGGGATCGAGCTTGAGTCGATGCTCGGAGTATTCGAGCACCGCCTTACCGAGTTCGTGGATGTCCGCGTTCGTCGTGGGGGTGTACTTGTTGCCGTGCACGGCCCGACTGTAAGGCCTCGCAGCTACGGGAGCAGCACCTCGCGCAAGGTCTGGTGGTCATGCACCAGGCGGGTGGGCTCGGCGGCCGCCAGGTCGTCGTCGCGACCGGCGCCCCAGGTCACCGCGACCGCCGACATCTGGGCGGCCTGAGCGGCCTGCACATCGACGACGGCGTCCCCGACATAAACAGCCGAGGCCGGATCGACGCCCAGCCGCTCGCACGCGAGGAGAAGGGGGTCGGGCTGCGGCTTGTGAATCTCGGTGTCCTCCAACGCGACCAGCACCTCGATGTCACCGTCGAGCCCGAGCGTGGCGAGCGCCTCCGCGGTCTGCGCGCGGCGGCGCGACGTCGCCACCGCAACGCGGACGCCAGCGGCGCGCAGGTCGGCGACCAGCTCGCTCATCCCGAGGTAGGCCGTCACTCGGCGGGGCAACTCGGTGGCCATGAAGGGGACATACACGGCTTCCAATTCATCGGCTCGATCGGCATCGATTTCGTGCATGCGGGCCGCGAGCGTCCGGCCGATCCCGGCACGAATCACGTCATCATCTTCGACCCACCCGAGCACGGTCGCCGTCGTATGCCGGAAGGCGTCCATGATGATCGAGATCGTGTCGGCGAGCGTCCCATCGAAGTCGAAAACGACTGTGGGCCAGCGAGGTTCGCTCATGAGGTCAGAGCCTGCCGGGCGAGCGCGAGCCGCTCAGGGACCAGCGCGAACCACGCCCACGAGCCACGCCGCTCGCGGGTCAAGAGCCCGGCCTCGACGAGGATCCTCAAGTGGTGACTCACCGTGGGCTGCGCGAGACCGAGCGGGGTCGGCAGGTCGCACGCGCACACCTCGCCCCCTTCGGAACACCGGACGATGCTCAGGATCTGGAGGCGCACCGGGTCGGCGACGGCCTTCAGCAGACGGGCGACGACGTCGGCATCCTCACGGGTGAGGGGAACCCCCTCTTCGGTACTGCAGCACCGCGCGACAGCGGTGTCGAGGAGCGGGAGCTCAGAGCGAGTGGCGGGCATGCCGCCGAGCATACCTCGGCCATATTGACATCCATCAATACCGCCTGTCAGGGTTGACGCATCGACGCCGGTCGATCTGCCCATCGTCGCCACACCGAGGAGCCTGATGTCGACCGCCACCGAAGACCTAGCCGTCGCCGAGCGCCTGTCGACCCTCGACCGATACCTGCCCGTTTGGATCGGCGCCGCGATGGTCGTCGGCATCCTGCTGGGCCGGACCATCCCCGGGCTCGACGCGGCGCTCGAAGCAATCCAGGTTGGGGGCCTCTCGCTCCCGATCGCGATCGGCCTGCTGGTGATGATGTACCCGCCGCTTGCGAAGGTGCGCTACGACCGGCTCGGAACCGTGACGAGCGACCGACCGATGATCATTAGTTCGCTCCTGCTCAACTGGATCGTCGGGCCGGCCCTGATGTTCGCGCTGGCCTGGATCTTCCTGCCCGACCTACCGGAATACCGGACCGGCCTGATCATTGTCGGCCTCGCGCGATGCATCGCGATGGTGATCATCTGGAACGACCTCGCCTGTGGTGACCGGGAGGCCGCGGCCGTCCTTGTCGCTCTCAACTCGATCTTCCAGATCCTCGCCTTCGCCGCTCTCGGCTGGTTCTACCTCCAGGTCCTTCCAGGCTGGCTCGGGCTCGAGCAAACCGCACTCGATGTCTCGTTTACCCAGATCGCAGGGAGTGTCCTGATCTTCCTTGGCATCCCCCTTCTCGCGGGGTACCTCTCGCGTCGGATCGGCGAAGGGCGCAAGGGTGGCGGTTGGTACGAAGAGGTCTTCCTCCCCCGAATCTCGCCGTGGGCCCTCATCGGGTTGCTTTTCACGATCGTGGTGCTCTTTGCGCTGCAGGGCGACCAGATCACCTCGCGACCGCTCGACGTCGCGCGAATCGCGATCCCGCTCCTGATCTACTTCGCCGTCATGTGGGGCGGCGGGTACCTCCTCGGCCGGGCACTCGAGATGAGTTACGAGCGCACCACGACGCTGGCCTTCACCGCCGCTGGGAACAATTTCGAGCTGGCGATCGCGGTCGCCATCGCGACCTTCGGTGTGACCTCCGGCCAGGCGCTCGCTGGCGTCGTGGGGCCGCTCATCGAAGTCCCCGTCCTCGTCGCCCTCGTTTACGTCTCGCTCGCGCTTCGTCGACGCTTCCCGCACCACGCGGCCCGCCCCCTTCACTCGGAAGAGACTCACCCCCTTCGCTCGGAAGGCTCGTCATGACCACCCGCCCCTCCGTCCTCTTCGTCTGCGTGCACAACGCCGGGCGTTCGCAGATGGCTGCCGGCTGGCTGCAGGCGCTCGCCGGTGACGCCGTCGAGGTCCGCTCCGCCGGGTCCGCACCGGCCGCCTCGGTCAACCCCGCAGCCGTGGAGGCGATGGCCGAGGTCGGCATCGATCTCACCTCCGCCGAACCAAAGGTCCTCACCCCGGAGGCGGTCCAGTCCAGCGATGTCGTCGTGACGATGGGGTGCGGCGACGCGTGCCCGATCTTCCCCGGGAAGCGGTACGAGGACTGGCAGTTGAGTGACCCGGCGGGCTTGGGTGTGGAGGCCGTGCGCCCGATTCGCGACGAGATCCGCGGTCGTGTGGAGGCTCTCCTCACCGACCTCGGCGTCAGACCCGCCACGTGACACCGGGCGCGGTTGTTTCCGCGTCCCCTGTCCGTGACCGCGACCAGAGCGAAGGGGGCTCACGCTCACCCCGTCGGTCGCGCCTCATCGACCACTCGGCGTGGCGCTCGGTCAACCCGCGCACCGCGGCGTCGCGTTGCGTTAACCTGGAGTTCACCAGCAGCGCCTGGTCCGCAACGTTTGATCGATTCAACTGGAGGTCGACACCCATGCTCAGCCACGAGAGCTTCGACCACGTCTTCGCCCACATCGCCCGCGACCTCGCCGCCCGCTACGAGGGCGTCGTCCCCGCCGAGCGCGTCGAGGCGATCGTCCAGGACGCTCGGGCCGAGCTCGAACCGGGCAGCCACCACCCCGAGTTCCTCGCCGGTCTCGTCGAGCACGCGGCCAAGGAGAGGCTGCACGCCCTCGTCGAGCCCGCCACCACCTGAGAGCCGACAACCCAGGGCCGCCGTCCGGGCGCCCCCGTTGCGCCTGACTTTGCTTAAGCAGCGCCTAGGTGCTCATCCTCGAGGGTGAGCACCTAGGTGTACCCGGCCATCAGGTTGGTAGCAGCGCGCCTGCTTGAACGAACGAGAACCTCCGAATGGGATGTGGCTTGTCGAAGGCCCACTCCAACCCGGAGGTTCT
>NZ_JBGFSK010000009.1:0-137666 GCF_041365945.1 Janibacter sp. GXQ6167
TAGATGTTTAAAAACAACCCACAAAGGGATTGAAAACCTGACAACACAACAAACAACCAACGTTAAAAAACATTGTTGTCCATCGAGCAATCAAAGAAATAAACCCGCCGCCACACTAAAAAGCATGACAACGAGATAAAACTAGGCATCGATAATCATGACACGCTGTTGAGTTCTCAAAATTCGCACGTTACCTCGCGCTTGGCCTATCCGGGCCTCGTTTGGGGCAACTTCTCTAACTTACCACGCTCGCTTGGCCGGTTCAAACCGTCCTCATCGCGGGCGTGAGGCATCCACATCGTTTCCGTCATGGATGGTGTCTGCTCCGCTAAGGACCGGCCTTCTTGGTGCGACCTGCAAGGCCGCCGCTTGGTGTCCGTTCCTCCCTCACGGGCTGACGTTGCAGAACTATAGACACACCCTGGCCGGGACGACAAATCGGCGCCACCGGCAGGGTCAGCCGGTGGCGCCGATCGCCCGGATTACCGGGGATGTTGGCTCGTTAGGCGCGGGCAGCGGCGAGGTTTTTCCGACCGCGCCGAAGGATCGCGACCCGCCCGTGCAGGTAGTCCCCTTCGGCCATTCGGTAGCCCTCATCGGTGATCTTGGTGGACCCGATGGTGACGGCCCCCTCCCCCACGGCCCGGCGTGCGGCCTTCTTGGAGTCGACGAGTCCGACGGCCACCAGGGCATCGAGGATCGACGTGCCCGCCGGCACCTCGGCACCCGGGAGTTCTCGAGTCGCATCGAGGAGGGTCTGCTCGGTGAGGGCCGCGAGGTCCCCCTTCCCGAAGAGGGCGGCCGATGCCGCCTGAACCTGCTCGGTGGCTTCGGCTCCGTGGACCAAGGTGGTCACGTCGCTCGCCAGCGTGCGCTGGGCCGCGCGCTTGAAGGGTTCCTCGGCGACCTGACGCTCCAGCTCAGCGATCTCTGCGCGCGTGCGGTCGGTGAAGATCTTCAGCAGGGCGACGACGGAGGCGTCTTCGATGTTGAGCCAGTACTGGTAGAAGGCGTACGGGCTCGTCATCGTCGGGTCGAGCCAGACGGCGTTGCCCTCGGATTTGCCGAACTTGCGCCCGTGCGAGTCCGTGATCAGTGGGGTCGTGAGCGCGTGGGCGCTGCCGCCATCCACCCGATGGATCAGATCCGTGCCGGCGGTGATGTTGCCCCATTGATCCTGAGCGCCGGTTTGGAGGGTGCAGCCGTACCCGCGGTAGAGGTGCAGGTAATCCAGCGCCTGCAGGATCTGGTAGCTGAACTCCGTGTAGCTGATCCCCTGCTCGGACTCCAAGCGGGCGGCGACGGATTCCTTCTTGACCATCTGATTGACCCGGAAATGCTTGCCGTAATCGCGCAGGAAGTCCAGGGCGCTGATCGGCGCGGTCCAGTCGAGGTTGTTGACGAAGAGGGGCTCGGCGCCGTCGTCGGCGCTCAGGATCCGCCGCACCTGGACCGCGATCCGCTCGACGTCGGCCGCGGTCTGCTCCTTGGTCTTCAGCACCCGCTCGCTCGACGGGCGCGGGTCACCGATCAGCCCGGTCGATCCACCGACCAGGCCAATCACCTGGTGGCCCGCGCGCTGGAGGTGGCGCAGCACGATCAATTGGACGAGGTTGCCGAAGTGGAGGGACGGCGCGGTCGGGTCGAACCCGCAATACACCGTGATCGGGCCATCGGCGAGAGCCTCTCGCAGGGCGGCCTCATCGGTGGTCTGCGCCACCAGCCCTCGCCACTGCAACTCCTCGAAGATGTCGCTCACGGGTGTCCTCGTCCTTTCGGGTTCGCTCCACTCCCCGCGCTATCGCGGGTGCTGCTAAGCGTGCCACGACAAAGCGGTGGACGCTCCATCGCCCACCCGCAACGATGGCGCGGGTGACCCTCCACGCCCACGATGCCTCGATCGATGAGCACCTCATCCGAGCGCTGCTAACCGAGCAGTGGCCCGGCGGCGCCGATGCTTCCGTCCGCCTGTTGAGCACCTCGGGCACCGAGCACGTCGTCGCTCGGCTCGGCTCGGACCTCACCCTTCGGCTGCCCCGCAATGCCGACGCCGAGACCTCCCTTCGCAAGGAACTCCTCGGAGACGATCGGCTGCTGACCGGCCGATTGGTGCACGAGGCGGAGACGTCGGCGCGCGGGCCGAGGGGATCGAGGAGGTCTTGGACACCCTCGGCGATCGTCATGACGTGGCCGCGCTGCGAGCGGCGGTGGATCGAGGACGCGCCGCCCGCCCGTATCGCGGAGCTCCGGTGTTGCTCCATGCCGACCTCATCCCCGGCAACGTGCTCCATCGTCGTGGCGAGGTGGTGGGTCTGATCGACTTCGGCGCCTTGACGACGGGAGATCCCGCGTACGACCTCACCTGTGCCTGGTGAATCCTTGACCCTTCCGGACGCGCTGAGCTGCGCGAACGGCTGCAGTGCAGCGACGACGAATGGGCTCGCGGGCGGGCGCTGGCCGTCGTTCAAGGAGCCCTCGCCAGTTGGTACTACACGCCGAAAGCTCATCCGCTGGCGGCCCTCGGTGATCGGGCCTTGCGGGAGGCAGCGCGGTAGGGGCTCACCGTCGGGTCTGCCTCAATCCAAAAGCGCCACGGGTAGGACGCCTCGTCGCCGCCCGGACCGCTCACTCCCACGCGGGGCCCGGTGCGCACCCGCGAAGGGGGTCTCGGCGGTGGGGTGAGCTCCAGATCAGCGCCCTCCGCGAGGAGGTCCAGGCCATCGTGCGCGAGGCCGAGGCCAAGTGCTTGCCCGAGCCGTCCGGGACCGCGAGCCAGATCGCGCTCGGCCGGTGTGCTTCGCCGGCCACGCTCGCGTCGCTCGCGTGCGAGGCCAGCGCCCGCGATCACCTCGCCGGCCCGCAGGAGCACCGCGCCGGACGTTCCCCCTTCGTGCGCCACGATGTTCGCGCAGTGATGGATGCCATGCGAGAGGTAGACGTAGAGGCGCGCGGGCTCACCAAACATCGTGCCGTTGCGAGGGGTCGGACCGCGGTGAGCGTGCGACCCGGGATCCTCCCCTTCTCCTCGGTAGGCCTCAACTTCGGTGAGGCGTACCGCGACCTCGCCGGACCGGATCACCCAGCCGAGGAGTTCGGGGGCGACCACGACCGGGTCGCGCCCGAAGAAGGCTCGGTCCGCGGCGGTCACCGACACTGCGCCAGCATCACCGCGCGACGATCCGAGTCGCCGCCCACTCGCGCAGTTGTTCAGAGGACGCATGGGCGCTCGCGAGTTGCTCACGAACCCGCGCCGGCGCGGTCCCGCCCTTGGCATCACGGGAGGCCAACGAGCCGGGGACGGTAAGGACCGAGCGAACGCCCGGGTTCAGGTGCTCGCTGATGTCGGTGAGGTCGGTGTCGCTTAGATCCCACAACTCGATCCCGCGCCGTTCGCATTCGCGCACGCATGCTCCGGCGACCTCGTGGGCGATCCGGAAAGGCACGCCCTCACGCACCAGCCACTCGGCGATATCGGTCGCTAACGAGAAGCCCTGCGGGGCGAGCTGCTCCATCCGCTCGGTGTTAAAGACGAGCGTCCCGACCATCCCAGCGAAGGCGGGCAGCAGCAGTTCGAGCGAATCGATCGCGTCGAAGACCGGTTCCTTGTCTTCTTGGAGGTCGCGGTTGTAGGCGAGGGGCAGCGCCTTCAAGGTGGTGAGCAGCCCGGCGAGGTCGCCCACGACGCGGCCGGCCTTGCCCCGCGCCAACTCGGCGATATCCGGATTCTTCTTCTGCGGCATGATGCTCGACCCGGTCGAGTACGAGTCATCGAGGGTGACGAAGGAGAACTCCTTGGTCGCCCAGAGGATGACCTCTTCGGCGAGCCGGGAGATATCGACCGCGGTCATCGCTGTGACGAAGGCGAGTTCGGCGACGAAGTCGCGCGAGGCCGTCCCGTCGATGGAGTTCTCGACTGCACCGTCGAAGCCCAGGTCAGCGGCGACGGCCTCTGGGTCGAGCCCGAGCGAGGACCCAGCGAGGGCGCCCGACCCATAGGGCGAGTAGGCGGTGCGCTCGTCCCAGTCGACGAGGCGCTCGACATCGCGCAACAGCGGCCACACGTGCGCGAGCAGGTGGTGGCTGAGCAGCACCGGCTGGGCGTGCTGCAAGTGGGTCCGCCCGGGCATCGCCACCTCGACATGGCGTTCTGCCTGATCCAACAGGGCATCGACGACCCCGAGGATCTCCTCGGCGACGATCCGCGCATGATCGCGCAGATACATCCGAAAGAGCGTCGCGACCTGGTCATTGCGAGAGCGACCCGCTCGGATCCGCCCCCCGACCTCGGTCCCGGCTCGCTCGATCAGGCCACGCTCGAGCGCGGTGTGGACATCCTCATCGTCCTCCGCGGGGACAAATGCACCGGACTCGACGTCGGCGCGCAGCTGCTCAAGAGCGTCCAACATCGCGTCGCGGGTGACGTCGTCAAGGATGCCCGCCGCGTGGAGGACTCGCGTGTGCGCGCGCGATCCCGCGAGGTCGTAGGGCGCGAGGCGCCAGTCGAAGTGCGTGCTCTTCGACAGGGCCGCGAGGGCGTCGCTCGGACCTCCGGCGAAGCGGCCTCCCCAGAGGGCCACCCGCTCGGTGCGGCCGGTCGTGGGTGTGGGGTCGTTGACGGTCACGGGGAGATCTCCTGCTGCGTTGGTGGTCACGTGGTCGGGTCGGCTTGGTCGAGAAGCCAGGAGGCAAGGGCAGTGCCCGCGGACGCGCTCGCCGTCACGATCATGATCGTGTCGTCACCGGCGATGGTGCCGAGCACATCGGGTAGGCGCGCGTGGTCGAGCGCGGACGCGAGATAACCGGCGGCGCCGGGCGGGGTGCGCACGACGACGAGTTGCTCGCTCGCCTGGGCGGTGACGAGCAATTCCTCGCAGAGTCGGCGGAGGCGAGAAGACACTTCGGCTGGGTCGATCGGAGCGCGGGGGGTGCGGTCTCCCCCTTCGCCCGGGACGGCGTAGACCAGGGCCCGCCCGACCCTGACCTTCTCGGCGCCAAGGTCGAGCAGGTCCCGCGACAGGGTCGCCTGGGTGACCTCGATGCCGTCGCGCGCGAGCAACTCGAGCAACTCGGTCTGCGAGCGCACCGCGTGCTCGGCGAGGACCTCGACGATGCGGCTCTGCCGGCCCTGGCGCGAACTCGAAATCACCGGTCGTCCGCGTGCTCGAGCAGGAAGGCCATCAGCGCCTTCTGGGCATGGAGCCGGTTCTCCGCCTCATCCCAGACGACCGATTGAGGGCCATCGATGACATCGGCCGCGATCTCGTAACCACGATAGGCGGGCAGGCAGTGCAGCACGATCGCGTCGGCGGCGGCGTGGCGCAGGAGGTCACCGGTGACCGAGAAGGGGGCGAAGGGAGATCCCTCACCATGGCGGCCGTCCGCCTCGGCTTCCATCCCCATCGAGACCCAGGTATCGGTGGCAACAACATCGGCGCCGCTGACGGCGGCGATGGGGTCGTCGGTCACCTGGACCGAACCGCCGTGCTCGGCGGCTAGAGCCTCGGCCCGCGCAACCACAGCGGCACGGGGCCAGTGGTCTGCGGGGGTCCCGATCCGCACGTGCATCCCCGCGATCGCGCAGGCGAGCAGGTAGGAGTGGGCCATATTGTTCGCGCCGTCGCCGAGGTAGGTGAGGGTGAGGCCCGCGGTCTTGCCCTTGTGCTCGCGGACGGTGAGGAGGTCAGCGAGCAACTGGCAGGGGTGGTAGTCATCGGTGAGCGCATTGATCACCGGGACCCCGGCGTGCTCGGCCATCTGCTCCAGGCGCTCCTGCGCGAAGGTTCGCCAGACGATCATGCTCGCCTGGCGCCCGACGACGCGGGCGACATCGGCGACCGACTCGCGGGTGCCGATCTGGGCCAAGGTGCCATCGACGATCATCGGGTAGCCCCCGAGTTCGGCGATGCCGGTGGCGAAGGAGAGTTGGGTCCGCAGGGTCGGCTTGTCGAAGATGACCGCGACCGTCTGCGGTCCGGCAAGCGGCTGCTCGGCGGTGCGCGCCGCCTTCATCGCCGCGGCCCGCTCCAGGATCGCGGTCTGCTCGGCGGCGGTCAGGTCGTCGTCAGCGAGGAGGTGTCGCAGCGTCATGAGGCTTCCTTGGTGGTAGCGGCGTCGAGGATCGCGGGCAGGGCCGCGGTGAAGGTGCTGAGTTCTTCGGCGGTGACGACGAGCGGTGGCGCGAGCCGCAGGGCATCGGGCGCGGGCGCGTTGATGATGAACCCGGCGTCGCGAGCCGCGGCCACTACGGCGGGCGCGATGGGCTCGGCGAGGGTAATCGCGCGAAGCAGGCCAAGCCCCCGCACGCCGGTGATGAGGGGATGACCCAACGCCAGGACCTCTTCCGCGAGGTGGTCCCCGAGCTCGACGGCGCGACCCATCAGGTCGTCGCGCTCGATGGTGTCTAAGACGGTGAGGGCCGCGCGGCAGGCGAGCGGGTTACCGCCGAAGGTGGAGCCGTGCTGTCCGGGCCCGAGCAGTCCTGCGATCTCCGGGCCAAAAGCGACGAGTGCGCCGATCGGCACGCCGCCGCCCAGACCCTTCGCGAGGGTCATCAGGTCCGGGCGGACCCCCTTGGGCAGCAACTGCTGCCACGCGAACCAGGTGCCGGTGCGGCCCACCCCGGTCTGGATCTCGTCAAGGATCATCAGGGCGCCGCTGTCGTCGGCGATTTCGCGCACCCCGGCCAGGTACCCATCGGGAGCGGGGATGACCCCCGCCTCGCCGAGGATCGGCTCCACCAAGATGGCCCCGGTGTCGTCGGTGACCGCGGCCCGCAAGGCATCGAGATCGCCGAAGGGGACGTGCGACACCCCACCGAGGAGCGGCTCGAAGGGGGTGCGGTACGCCTCCTTCCAGGTGACGGCAAGCGCGCCGGTCGTGCGGCCATGGAAGGCGCCCTCGACCGCGACGATGCCCGGGCGCCCCGTCCGACGCGCGACCTTCAAGGCCGCTTCGATCGCCTCGGACCCGCTATTGCCGAAGAAGACGCCGGAGCCGGGTGGGGCATCGGCGCGCGCGAGGATCGCCTCGGCGGCGCCAATCTGCGCGGTGGTGGTGAAGAAATTGGAGATGTGCAGCAGGCGACCGGCCTGGTTGCGAATCGCCTCGACCAACGCGGGGTGCGCGTGCCCGAGGGCGTTGACCGCGATCCCACCGAGCAGGTCGAGATAGCGGGTGCCTTCGACGTCCCAGACATACGCGCCGTCACCGTGGTCGAGCACCAGGCTCGGGTCTCCGAAGACGGTGATGTAACTGGCGCGGTAACGCTCGATCAGGGCCTGCGCCTCGGTCAGCTCACTCATGGCCCGCTCCGGGGTCGGCGATGGTGTCGGGCACGATCATGGTCCCGATCCCTTCGCTCGTGAAGACTTCGAGCAGCATCGAGTGAGGTTGGCGTCCGTCGACGACGTGGGCCTGGGGCACCCCTTCGTCGACCGCGCGAATGCAGGCCTGGAGCTTCGGGATCATCCCCGAATCCACTCGCGTGAGCAGTTCACGAGCGCCCGAGACGCTGAGTTGAGAGAGCAGCGAGTCGCGATCCGGCCAGTTCGCGTAGACCCCTTCGACATCGGTCAGCACGACGAGTTTGTGCGCACCCAGGGCGGCAGCCAGGGCGGCGGCGGCGGTGTCGGCGTTGACGTTGAGGACCTGGCCCTCTTCGTCGAGGTCTGGCGCGATCGTCGAGACCACCGGGATGCGGCCCGCATCGAGGATGTCGAGCACGGCGGACGGGTTGACGGTCACGACGTCCCCGACGAGGCCGATGTCGTGGTGAACGCCGTCGATGTCCACGCCGTGGCGGCGAGCGCCGAAGAGGCCAGCGTCTTCACCGGAAAGACCAACGGCGATCGGCCCGTGCTGGTTGAGCAGCCCGACGAGTTCGCGGCCGACCTGACCGGTCAGGACCATCCGCACGACCTCCATGACCTCGGGAGTCGTCACCCGAAGCCCGGCCTTGAACTCGCTCACCAGCCCCAGCCGCGAGAGCATCGCCTTGATTTGAGGACCGCCGCCGTGGACGACGACCGGCCGCAGCCCCGCGAACCGGAGGAAGGCGATGTCCTGCGCGAAGGCGGCCTTCAAGGAATCGTCGGTCATCGCATTGCCGCCGTACTTCACGACGACGAGGGCGCCGCGGAAACGCTCCAGCCAGGGCAGCGCCTCGACGAGCGTGGTCGCCTTCTGGTGCGCGACGCGCAGCGCGGCCGCATCGATCGCGCCGCGAAGGGAGGGTGCAGGGGTGGGCTGAGTGCTCATGGCTTAGCGAATGGTCCTCACGCGTCAGGTGGAGTAGGCGGAGTTCTCATGGACATAGTCGTGGGTGAGGTCATTCGTCCAGACCGTGACCTCGCTTGAGCCGGCGTGCAGGTCGATCTCGACCGTGACCTCGCGCCCGGCGAGGCTGACGAGCGATCGGTCCTCTCCGACTCCTCCGGCGCGGCACACCTGGACCCCGTTCATCGTCACGTCGAGTTGATGCGGGTCGAACACGGCGCGGGTGGTCCCGACGGCCGCGAGCACGCGGCCCCAGTTCGGATCCTCGCCGAAGATCGCGCACTTGAAGAGGTTGTTGCGGGCGACCGCGCGAGCCACCTCCAGCCCATCGTCTTCGTTGGCGGCACCCGTCACGGTGATCGCGACGTCGTGCTTGGCACCCTCGGCATCGCCGATTAGCTGGCGCGCGAGATCGGCGCACACCTCGGTCACTGCGGTGGTGAGTTCGGCGCGGTCGACCTCGACGCCGCTCGCGCCACTGGCGAGCAGCACGACGGTGTCGTTCGTGGATTGGCAGCCGTCGGAGTCGACCCGATCGAAGGTCACCCGGCAGGCCGAACGCAGCGCCTCGTCGAGCTCCTCTGAGCTCGTGACGACGGCATCGGTGGTGACCACCACGAGCATGGTGGCCAAGGCCGGAGCGAGCATGCCCGCCCCCTTCGCCATGCCGCCGACCGACCATCCCTCCCCGGCAGACTCGGCGGTCTTGGCGACGGTGTCGGTGGTCATGATCGCCGTGGCAGCATCGACACCCCCTTCGGCGGTCAGCTCGGCGGCGGCCCGGTCGACGCCCGGGAGCAGCTTGTCCATCGGCAGCAATTCACCGATCAGCCCGGTGCTGCAGACGACGACATCGCCGGCCGAGATCCCGAGGACGTCCGCGGCGTGCTCGGCAGTGCGATGCGTGTCGAGGAAGCCCTGCGCCCCCGTGCACGCATTCGCACCACCGGAGTTGAGCACGACCGCGTCGGCCCGGCCGTCGGCGACGACCTGCCGCGACCACGTCACGGGGGCGGCCTCGACCCGGTTGGAGGTAAAGACCGCAGCGGCGTGCCGAGTGGGTCCGTCGTTGACGACGACGGCGAGGTCCGGGCGGCCACTGGCCTTCAGGCCAGCGGTCACGCCAGCGGCGCGAAAGCCGGCAGGGGTCGTAACGCTCATGGTGTCCGTTCCTGTCGGTTACGGGGCGGTGCCGACGAGCGGCAGGCCGGTGGTTTCGGGCAACCCCATCGCGAGGTTAAGGCACTGGAGTGCGGCCCCGGCCGTGCCCTTGGTCAGATTGTCGATCGCGGCGATGGCGATCACCCGGCCGACGCGCTCGTCGAGGGTGACTTGCACCTGCACGAGGTTCGAGCCAAGGACATCGCTCGTACGGGGCCACTGGCCCTCGGGGAGCAGGTGCACGCACGCCTCTTCGGCATAGGCCTGCTCCCACGCGGCCCGAACCGACTGCGCGTCAGCGTCATTCGCTACCCGCGCCGAGCACGTGGCGAGGATGCCCCGCGGCATCGGCGCCAAGGTTGGGGTGAAGGAGACGCGCACCGTCGATCCGCTGGCCGCGGAGAGGTTCTGCTCGATCTCGGGGGTGTGCCGGTGCACCCCGCCCACACCGTAGGGAGACATCGCCCCCATCACCTCCGAGCCGAGGAGGTGGGGCTTGAGCGATTTACCGGCACCAGAGGTCCCGCTTGCGGCGACGACGGTGATGTCGCCGCCCTCAATCACCCCGCTCGCCAGGCCGGGCGCGAGCGCCAGACTGACCGCCGTCGGATAACAGCCCGGCACCGCGATCCGGCGGGCCCCGCGAAGAGCCTCACGGGCCTTCACTCCCCCGGCGCCGACGAGTTCGGGCATCCCGTAGGGCCAACTTCCGGCGAAGGGAGTGTCGTAGAAGGTGGTCCAGTCACCCTCGTCACGAAGGCGGAAATCGGCGCCGCAGTCGATCACTGCGACGTCATCGCCGAGCTGTTCGGCGATCGCTGCCGAGTGTCCGTGCGGCAGCGCGAGGATGACCGCATCGTGGTCGGCCAGCACCTGCGCCTCGGTCGCGTCCAAAACCCGCTCGGCCACGGGGGCGAGGTGGGGCATCAGATCCCCATATCGCGCCCCGGCGTTGCCCGCCGCCGTCAGCGCACCGATCTCGACCTCGGGGTGGCCAAGGAGGAGACGAACGGCTTCGGCACCGGCATACCCGCTGGCTCCCGCCACAGCGACTCGCATCATGCGCATGATCATACATGGGGACGTACACCCATACAGAAGGTGGCTGAGCGGTCGTCTACAGTGACGTTCGTGAGCGTCGTCGTGCCGTCCCCTCGTGTGGACGGCTTCGACGCCGCTCGCGCCGTCGCGATTCTCGCCATGATCGAGGCGCACACCAACCCAGGTCTTGGGCCCCTCGATCTGATGGTCGAATACACCGCCGCGCCACTCTTCGCGGTCCTCATGGGCGTCGGGCTCGCGTGGTCGCGGCAGCGCGGCTCTCGGCGGGACCTGCTCATTGGGGCGATGGTACGCGGCCTCGTCCTGATCGCGTTGGGGGTGGCCCTGGAGCAACTCGGTGCGCCGGTGGTCGTGGTTCTCGTCCCCCTCGGCCTCGCTACCATCATCACGGGGGCGGTGCTCGCCGCGAGCCGCGACCTGAGCGAGGGGGTCGCCCTCACGCTGTGGGCAACCACTCCAGGATTAGCACAGTCGGCGATGGCCCGCGCGTCCAATTCGAACCCGGTCGGCAGCTGGCTTCTGGAGACCACCTTTTATGGCACCGCCTACCGCGTTACGACCTTCGTAGCGCTAGCGGCGCTCGGTGCCTCGTTGGCGTGGCTCGCCACGGCATCGGTTCGCCGGATATCCCTCGTGACGGCGGTCGCGGTAAGCGTGCTCGCGGTCATCGCCTTCGGTCAATGGGCCGACCTCTGGGACGCGACGGCCTATGGCTGGGATCGAGCCAGCGTGGCGTCGACCGCCGCCATCGCCACGATCATCATCACCGTCTGCCTGCTTGCTGGGCGCGCTTCGCCGCAGCTGATTCGCGGCCTAGCGGTGCCCGGCGCGATGGCCTTGACCATCTACGTGCTGCACGTCGCGACGATGGCCTGGTATCTCCGGATCAACCCCGGGTGGCCGGTGAACGCGCCGCTGATGTGGTTGATCTCGACCCTCGCAGCGATCGCCCTGCCCTGGGGATGGTGGGCCATCGTCGGGCCCGGCAGGTGGCGGCGGGGGCCGATCGAAGGCGCGGTCGACGGCGTCGTTGCCGCCGCCCGTCGCTAGCGCTGGGTCGCTCCGACCGCCTTCTTCGCCGACTCGACCGCAGCGTCCCGCAGGGCGCTGACCTCGGAGGTCTTCAGGGTGCGCTCCGCGGAGCGGAACGCGAGCCGGTAGGCCACCGACACCTGGTCGGAGCCGATCTGCTCCCCGTCGTAGATGTCGAAGAGAGCGACCGACTCGAGGTCGTCACCGGCGCCGGCGCGAAGAGCCGCCTCCACCTCTGCCGCCGAGACCGATCGGTCGACCACGAGCGCGACATCGGTGAGCGCGACCGGGTAGTTCGACAATGGTTTGGCCGGGACCGGCTCACCACTGACCTCGATCAGCAGGTCGAGGTCGAGTTCACCGGCAACCGTGCGGGCCGGCAACGACGCCGCGGCCACCACCTTCGGGTGGAGTTCACCGACGTGGCCTACCACCCGGCCATCGGCCAACGTCAGCGCGGCGCACCGACCCGGGTGATAGGGCATGACCTCGGCCTGGCGCGGGGTGAGGGTGACGGCCAGCGCTTCGCCGATCCCGGTCGCGAGTTCGATGACATCGGAGAGGTCGGCCGCGCGTCCCGGACCCCACCACCCGGCGCGGTCGCGGTCGCCGGTGAGGGCGAAGGCGACATGGCGCGGCTGAGGGGGCACGGCGGCATGGATGGCGTGGAGCGTCTGGTCGTCCGGGTGCACCCCGACCTCGACGGTCGGAGCGGACGTCTGCTCACCATCGCGTTCGATCACCAGACCGATCTCGAAGAGGCCGACATCCTTCGCTCCGCGCGAGACATTGCGACGGAGGTCATCGACCAGGGTCGTGAGCAGTCGGGTGCGTAGCAATGGCTGCTCGTCGGAGAGCGGGTTGGCGATCCGGACGGTGCGCGCCGCTTCACCGGGGACATCGAGACCTAAAGAGGCGTGCTGGTCGTCCCCGACGAAGGGGGCGCTCCACACCTCGAAGAGGCCACGCGCGGCGAGGACCTCGGCGACCAGTCGACGGACCCGCTGACCATGGGTGAGGCCGGCGCCGCCGGGTGGGGTCGGGAGCACCGACGGAATCCGGTCGTAACCATCGATCCGGGCGACCTCTTCGACGAGGTCCTCACCCGTGCGCAGGTCGGGACGCCACGTGGGCGGGGTGACGGTGAGGTTGTCGCCGGAGCGCTCGAGCGTGCATCCGATCTCGCGCAGGATCCGCTCGACCGTCGCGTCGTCGTAGTTCACTCCGATGATCCGCGACGGCAGGCCGATCGGCATCGTGACCTGAGCGGGCGGCGTCGGCTCGCCCGCATCGGTGACGCCATCGTCGGGCGTGCCACCGCCGTACTCGACGAGCAGCTCGACCGCCAGCTGGGCCGCCGCCGCGGCGAGGTCGGTGTCGACGCCGCGCTCGAAGCGGCGGGAGGCCTCAGACGGCAACTTGTGACGACGCGCCGAGCGGGCGATGGTCACCGGGTCGAAGTGAGCGGCTTCGATGAGCACATCGGTCGTCGCTTCGCTCACTTCGGAGTCCTCGCCGCCCATGACTCCGGCGATCGCGAGCAGCCGCTCCCCACCGTCGGTGATCATCAGGTCCTCGGGAGAGAGCGCTCGATCGACATCGTCCAAGGTGGTGAGGCGCTCGCCGGAGCGGGCGCGGCGCACCACGATCGGGCCGTCGAGGGTCGCGAGGTCGAAGGCGTGGAGCGGTTGACCCAGCCCGAGCATCACGTAGTTGGTGACGTCGACCGGGAGGGAGATCGGGCGCATCCCGGCCTCGCCGAGACGCATGGCCATCCAGTCGGGAGTGGGGGCGCTTACATCGATCCCCCGCACGATCCGAGCGACGTACCGGTCGCAGCCGACCCTGCCGCGGATCGGAGCGTCGTCGGTCAAGACCACCTCATACCCGGCGTCGTTGGCCGCCGGAGCGCGCTCGCGCAGGGCGAGGACGGGATCGGAGAGGGTCGCACCCGTCGAGTGCGAATACTCCCGGGCAATGCCCCGCACCGAGAAGCAGTAGCCACGGTCAGGGGTGACATTGACCTCGACCGTCTCACGGTCCAGGCCGAGCAGCGGGATCGCGTCCTGGCCGGGGGTCAACTCGTCCGCGTCGGGCCGGTCGCTCAAGACGAGGATGCCGTCGTGGTCCTCGCCGATCCCCAGCTCGAGGGTGGAGCAGATCATGCCGGCCGAGATGTGGCCGTAGGTCTTGCGGGCCGAGATCTCGAAGCCGCCGGGCAGCACGCCCCCGGGGAGGATCACCACGACGAGGTCGCCAGGCGCGAAGTTGTGTGCGCCGCAAACGATCCCCTGCGGCTCCCCGGTGCCATTGGCGTCACCGACATCGACGGTGCACCAATTGATCACCTTGCCGTTCTTTTGCGGCTCCGGCTCCATCGTGAGGACCCGCCCGATCACGAGCGGCCCGGTCACATCACCGGAATACAGCCCCTCTTCCTCCAGGCCGACCCGCACGAGCGCGGCGGCGATCTCCTCGCCGCGGGCCGCCGGCGGGACCGCCACGTACTCGCGCAGCCAGTCAACCGGTACCCGCATTTAAATCTCCATCCCGAACTGTGCGTCGAAGCGCACGTCGCCTTCGATCATTTCGCGCATGTCGGACACCCCGGTCCGGAACATCAGCGCCCGGTCAATCCCCATTCCGAACGCGAATCCGGTGTACCGGTCGGGGTCGACGCCGACCGCGGTCAGCACATTGCGGTTGACCATGCCGCAGCCACCCCACTCGATCCAGCCGGTCCCCTTGCAGGTGCGGCAGTTGGGGTCCTTGCCCAGACAGACGAAGCAGCGCAGGTCCATCTCCGCGCTCGGCTCGGTGAAGGGGAAGAAGGATGGGCGAAGGCGGGTCGTCACCCCTTCGCCGAACAACTCGGTAGCGAGCCGATCGAGGGTGCCCTTGAGGTGCGCCATCGTGATGCCTTCATCGACCGCGAGACCTTCGACTTGGTGGAAGGCGGGCATGTGGGTCGCGTCGAGTTCGTCGGTGCGAAAGACCCGCCCGATCGCGGCGATGTAAAGAGGGACGCCACGCTCGAGCATTGCGCGGGCCTGCACCGGTGAGGTGTGCGTGCGCATCACGAGCCCGGTGTCCGCGGGCTCGACATAGAAGGTGTCTTGCATCTGGCGGGCCGGGTGATCGGCGTCGAAGTTCAGCGCGTCGAAGTTGAACCACTCGGCCTCGACCTCGGGTCCCTCGGCGACCTCCCAACCCATCCCGACGAAGAGGTCGGCGATGCGCTGCGACATCAACTCGATCGGGTGGCGCCGGCCGAGCGGGCGGCGGGCGACCGGTGCCGTGACGTCGACGGCTTCCTCGATCAGGATGCGCGCATCGCGTTCGGCCTCGAGCTCGCTCTGGCGCGCCGAGAAGGCTTGGCTCACGCGCCCTCGGGCCTGACCTACGCGCTTGCCGGCTTCGGCCTTGGCGCTCGGCGGCAGCGCACCGATCTCGCGGTTGGCGAGGGCCAGCGGCGACTTATCGCCCTGGTGAGCGGGACGCAGGGCCTTCAACTGCTCGAGGCTGTTCGCCTCGGCCACGGCGGCGAGAGCAGCCTCCAGCGCGGCGTCGACGGTCGCCGGATCCAGCGCGGCGACCTCGACCGGGTCGTAGTTTGTGTTCGGTCCAGACATCGGGCCCAAGTGTAGGGGCTCCGCTTGGCGGACCGGCGGGGCCATCCGAGCTGCGCGCTAAGGGTGCGGTCGTGATCGAGACGTGAGTCTGCACGATCGGGTCGCTGCGCCCGCCGTTGCCACCTCAACCAGGCGTAACCGATCAGCCCCAGGCCACTGATAAAGAGGACCGGCGAGCCGAGCAACACCAAGAACTCAAACGTGGTGCTCGTGCTGGCCCCGCCCGCCTCCAGACGGTTGATCTCATCCCCACCAAGGACCGCAGTGTTGTACCAAAGGAACGCGCCGACGCCAGCGACGGCGAGCACGACACCCACAAGCGCGAGATAGCGCGTCGACGCTCTGGTTGACATGCCAGTCACCCTAGCCCCTACGCGCGGACCGGGCCCCCCTTCACAGTGCGTGAGGCTACAGCGAGGCACAAAACCCCGACTGCCAGTGCGGCAAGCGGCCAGAGCGCGCCCGAGGGGCTGAGGAGCCGCGGAAGGGAGATCACCTGGAGGTCCCATGGGGCTACGCCTCGCCACGAGGACGCGAGTGTGGGGGATGCTGTCAGCGCGATGAGGGCGCAGCCAAGGCAGGCGAGGACCAGGCCGAACGGATGGTGCGACAGGATCCCAGCCACGGCTGGCTGACGACGAGGCCTTGCGGCCCCCCAAGCCACAAGGCCAGCGGGAACCGCAGCAATCAGTGCCACTCCTGCCCGAGTCGCTCCGTCTCCGCTTCCTCCGTACAGCGCGCCTGCAGCGAAGGTCAGGCCACCTAACGCCGCACCCGCCCACGGATGCCATGAACTGGGCGCCAACCCCACCCACAGTCCGAGCGGAACGACCACTGCTCCCAGTCCCGTCACGATGGGTGAGTAGGACGCAAATGCCGACTCGACGTCGCCAAACTGGGCGGCGGTGGAGGCGAGGCCGAGCAGGGTCATCCCCGCCAGCGCTGCCGCGCCGAGGGCTAAGGGCGATCGTCGCGTGGATTCGATATGACTCATGGGCTCGACCTCATCGGGGTAGGAGGATCACCATGGTCCCACTCGATCCCATCGCTTCCTTGACTGATTCCAGATTACTTGCGACGATGAAACCGTTATGAGCACTGCCCTAACCGACCACGATGCCCGCGCCCTCTTGCGCGAGCACGCGCTGCGCGTGACCGCCCCGCGGGTCGCGGTGTTGCTCGAGTTGCACGACCATCCGCACGCGGACGTCGAGACCATCACCCGCGCCGCGCGCTCGCGCCTTGGCACGGTCTCGACGCAGGCGATCTATGACGTCCTTGCGGTTCTGAGCAAAGCGGCGCTCGTGCGCCGCGTGGAACCGGCTGGCTCACCGGCCCGTTTCGAGTTGTATGCGGGCGATAACCATCACCACATCGTCTGCCGCGTCTGCGGCACAATTGCCGATGTTCCATGTGCCGTTGGCGCCCGCCCATGTTTGGACCCCGCTCAAAACCACGGCTTCGACGTTGACGAGGCCGAGGTGACCTACTGGGGCATCTGCCCTGACTGCAGGTAACAACCAACCGAAGGAGCACCACGTCAATGTCGACCAACCCCACCCCCTTCGAAATCGACCGAGACGGCCAGACCGAGGCCACCGGTCAGTCGACCGCCGTCAACGGCGCTCCCACCGAAAGTGACCGCAATAGCCTCTCGGTCGGCAGCAACGGTCCGCTGCTGCTCCACGACCACCACCTGGTCGACACCCTCGCTCACTTCAACCGCGAGAACGTCCCCGAGCGCCGTCCGCACGCCAAGGGTGCCGGTGCCTTCGGTGAGTTCGAGGTGACCGGGGATGTCAGCAAGTACACCAAGGCCGCCGTTTTCCAGCCGGGCACCAAGACCCGGATGCTGGCCCGTTTCTCCACCGTCGCCGGTGAGCTCGGCTCCCCCGACACCTGGCGGGACGTGCGCGGGTTCGCCCTGCGCTGGTACACGACCGAGGGCAACCTCGACCTCGTCGGCAACAACACCCCCGTCTTCTTCGTGCGCGACCCCATGAAGTTCCCCCACTTCATCCGCAGCCAGAAGCGCCTTCCGGACTCGGGCCTGCGCGACGCGACGATGCAGTGGGACTTCTGGTCGCTGAACCCGGAGTCGGCCCACCAGGTCACCTACCTTATGGGCGACCGCGGACTGCCCTTCACCTGGCGCAACATGAACGGCTACGGCTCGCACACCTACATGTGGGTCAACGCCGAGGGTGAACGGTTCTGGGTCAAGTACCACTTCCACACCGACCAGGGCGTGCAGCACCTGACGGGTGAGGCCGCCGAGCAGCTCGCCGGCAAGGACGCCGAATTCCACCGCCGCGACCTCTTCGACGCCATCGCCCGGGAGGACTACCCGAGCTGGACGATGTCGGTGCAGGTCATGCCCTACGAGGACGCGAAGACGTACCGCTACAACCCCTTCGACCTCACCAAGGTGTGGCCGCACAGCGACTACCCGCTGATCCCGGTCGGCACGATGACTCTGAACGAGAACCCGGCCAACTTCTTCGCCCAGATCGAACAGGCCGCCTTCGCACCGAGCAATGTGGTGCCGGGTGTCGGCTTCTCCCCCGACAAGATGCTGCTCGGCCGCGTCTTTGCCTACGCCGACGCTCACCGCGCTCGGATCGGCACCAACTTCCACCAGTTGCCGGTCAACCAGCCGGTCGTTCCGGGTGTCAACCACTACGCCTTCGACGGCAACATGGCCTACACCCACACCGGCAACGCTCCGGTCTACGCCCGCAACAGCTTCGATCGCCAGTGGGCCGACGAAGAGGGCGCGGTCGACGCCGGGTGGGAGTCCGACGGCGAGATGGTGCGCTCGGCGTACACCCTCCACGCCGAGGACGATGACTTCGGCCAGGCCGGTGCTCTCGTGCGCGAGGTCTGGGATGACGCGGCTCGTGATCGCTTCGTCGAGACCGTCGTCGGGGCTCTCGGTGGGGTGACCGATGACGGCGTGCTGGAGCGTTCGCTGCAGTACTGGAAGAACGTCGACGCCGACACCGGTAAGCGCATCGAAGAGGGTGTGCGAGCCAACGCCGAAGGGGGCCCGGTGCCTGGCTCGGAGCCGGAGCGGGCCGAGGAGAGCGCCGAGCACTTCGCCGAGACGGGTCACAGCGCGCACCCGAAGGGCTAAGGCTCCCGCCACATCCCGTGGCCATCAGCCCAATGGGCCCTGTCTGCAGCGGTCAGCTCGCTGCGGACGGGGCCCATTGCGGTTACCCGCTTTGGACCGGCAACGAGACCGTAAGGAGCGCCCCGCCGCCCGCGGAAGACCCAATCTCGACGGTGCCGTTGTGCGCTTCGGCGAGCCCCTTGACGACATAGAGGCCAAGGCCCGTGCCCCCTCGGCCACCACGCCAGAAACGGGCGAAGGCCATGTGCCACATCGCTTCTGGGATGCCTGGGCCATGATCGGCGACCCGGATCACGTGATGACTCTCATCGCGGGTCACGCTGATCTCGATCGGCGGGTCTCCATGCCGGACGGCATTGTCGAGCAGGTTGGTGAGGATGCGGTCGAGGCCATCGGGGTCGGCGTGCAGGACCTCGGCATCGGGGGCGATCGACACCGTGATCGCCGACAAATCAAAGCCCGTCGCCTCAATACGCCGGATCGTCCCCTCGATCGCCTCCGAGGCAGGGATGGGAAGGGGGTGAGCTTGCTGGCGGCCCGAATCGATCCGGGCCACCTCGAGCAGTTCGGTGATGAGTCGGGTGACCCGCCCGGCATCGGTCTCGATCGTGCGCACCATGAGTTGCTTTTGACTGTCGGTGAGCTCGTCCCAGTGCCGCAGCATCGCTGAGGAGAAGCCGTGCACCCCTGACAGCGGCGCGCGCAGTTCGTGGGCGACCGTCGAGATCAGCGCGGCCTGGTCGGCCTCGGCTCGGAGGCGCTGCTCCGCACCGCGCAGCCCAAGCAGGACCCCCTGCACCGAGCGCTTCGGCCCGGCGCGCAGGTAGCGGGCGGTCACGAGGATCTGGCGGCCGTTCGGAGCAAGGAGCAGCAGCTCGCGGTGACCGCTCACGATCGTGAGGGCTCGCCAGGGATCGAGTTCTTTCCAGTACTCCCGCCCGGCGCTATCGCGCAGATCGAACACCTCAGAGGTGGGGTGCCCCACGAGATCCTCGGCCTTCATCCCAAGGATCTGTTCGGCCCGCAGGTTCACCATCTCGACCGCGAGGTTGGGGCCTACCGCGACCAATCCGTCGGGCAACATCGTGGTCGCCTGCTGGATCATGTCCTGCGGCAGCTGAGCCGCCTCCAGCGGATGGAGCCGCTCGGACCCGTCGGGCGACACCGTCCTACCCCTTCGCCGTCGCCGACGACCGCTGGACTCGCGCGGACGTATAGAGGCACACCGTGCTGGCCATCGCGAGATTTAACGACTCGGCCAGCCCGTAGATGGGTACCCGGATCGCACCATCGCAGGCGTGGAGTGTTTCCGGGGTCAGCCCCCACGCCTCGTTACCCATCACCCAGGCATGCGCGCCGTCAAGATCGGCATCGTCGACAAGCACCGAGCCGCTCCCATCCGCGGCCCAGGTGCGGATCCCTTCATCGCGGAGCCGACCGATGGTCTCGAGCACCGGCAGCCCGGTCGCGATCGGGAGGTGGTGGATCGACCCTGCTGTCGAACGAACGACCTTGGGCGAGGTGACATCGACCGATTCGTCGCTGATCAAGACGGCATCGGCTCCGGCGGCATCGGCGGCGCGGATCACGGTCCCGAGATTGCCGGGATCGCGCACATGGGTCAAGAAGACGAGGAGCCGTGGACGATCGGTAATGATCTCCTCGAACGTGGCGGGCGCCCAGGTACTGACCGCAACAAGGCCTTGCGGTGTGGTCGCATCACACATCGCCGCGAGCACCTCGTCGCTCGCCTCGTGCACGTACACCCCCTTCTCGCGCGCCGCGGTGATGATCGATTCGTACCGATCGGCTGCTGCGGGGGTGGTGTAGAGATCGACGACGTCATCGGGGGCGAGCCGCACCGCTTCGCGCACTCCTTGCGGACCTTCGATCAGGATGCGTCCGGTCCGGGTACGCGTCGAGCGCCGGGCGAGCGACGCCACCGACTTGACCCGATCACTTCTCGGGTTGGTCAGCACATCGCTCTCCCGGCGCTCGAAGGTGCCTCACGCAAGGTCGTGAGGCGAGGTGTCCCTAGGCCGTCTGGGCCGGGACGTTCGCCTTGGCGATCTCGACGAGCGCGGCGAACGCGGCCTCGTCGTTCACCGCGAGCTCGGCGAGCATCCGACGGTCGACCTCGACCTCGGCGGCGCGCAGACCCTGGATGAAGCGGTTGTAGGTCATGCCGTTGGCGCGGGCGCCGGCGTTGATCCGCTGGATCCAAAGGCGGCGGAAGTCGCCCTTGCGAGCGCGGCGGTCCCGGTAGCTGTAGCCGAGGCTGTGGGTGACCTGCTCCTTGGCCTTGCGGTACAGGCGCGAGCGCTGCCCCCGGTAACCGCTGGCGCGCTCGAGAACAACCCGGCGCTTCTTGTGGGCGTTAACCGCCCGCTTCACGCGTGCCACGTGAGTACTCCTTTAAATCGAAATTCGTGCTGTCAGTGGGCGAAGAGGGCTCAGCGGCCGAGGAGGCGCTTGACCTTCTTGGTGTCGGCCGCGGACAGCTCGACGTCACTGGCGAGACGACGCGCGTGCTGCGGGGTCTTCTCGTGGAACTTGTGGACGTGGTTGGCGCGCTGGCGCATGATCTTGCCCGAGCCGGTGACCCGGAAGCGCTTCTTGGCACCGCTGTGCGTCTTGTTCTTCGGCATGACGCCGATCTCCTTACGTTTTGCGTAACTGGTTCGTGGGGGGCGAGAGCGTTGATCTCGCCCTGAGGAGGCTCAAGCCTCCTGCTCGACCTGCTCGGTCTCCTCGACACGCTCGACCTGCTCGGCGTCGCGCTGTTCCTTCTTGCGACGCTGCTGGGCGCGGGCTTCGGACTTCTTCTTCGTCGGACCGAGGACCATGATCATGTTTCGGCCGTCCTGCTTCGGCGCCGACTCGACGAAGCCGAGTTCGGCGACATCCTCAGCGAGGCGCTGGAGAAGCCGGAAGCCGAGTTCGGGTCGAGACTGCTCGCGACCGCGGAACATGATCGTCACCTTGACCTTGTCCCCCGCCGAGAGGAAGCGCTCGACGTGGCCCTTCTTGGTGCCGTAGTCGTGCGCGTCGATCTTCGGCCGGAGCTTGATCTCCTTGATGACCGTGTTGACCTGGTTCTTACGGGCCTCGCGGGCCTTCATGGCGGCTTCGTACTTGTACTTGCCGAAGTCCATGAGTTTGGCGACGGGAGGCTTGGCCATCGGGGCGACCTCGACCAGGTCGAGATCTGCCTCTGCGGCGAGCCGGAGGGCGTCCTCCACACGGACGATGCCGACCTGCTCCCCGTTGGGCCCAACCAGCCGCACCTCGGGGACACGGATGCGGTCGTTAATGCGGGGATCGCTGATGTGGTGCTCCTTAGCTCAAGTGGTCATTCGCTTCTGGGGCCGGTCTCCGACGAGAAAAGGCCCCTCGCCATCAACGCGAGGAGCCTTCACACCTGTTCCCATGGGTTCACGGCAGGCGAAGGGGGAATCGCGTGACACCAGCGAACTGGTCCCACGGCGTCCTTCGGCCGCGACCCGTTGGACCCGGCGATCTGTGGTGGCGATCGACGCGGGTGGGAGATCAGGCTCCTCTTGCACTGCGCGCATTCGTCATGCGGATGAGCGCAGTCGGTCAAGCGATCACGATACCAGCCGCCCTGGAAGGGGGCGAAATCGGCCGCGGCCGGATCAGGCCGCGAGGACCTCGGTGCGCGCCGAGGTTGCCGCCCCACGCCGGCGCCGCCGGGCGTTCACCACAATCGCCGCGATCGCGATCACGAGCGCGACGACGGACACCGCGATGAACCCGGCACCGGAACCGTAGTGGTCGATCGCGACCCCGGCGACCGGCGCCCCGAGCGCGGATCCACCGGTGATCGCCGATCCGTGCCATCCCATCGCCTCGCCGCGGGCGCGCGCTGGGACGAGGTGGCTCAGCTGCTCGGTCGTCGACGTCAGCGTGGGCGCGCAGAAGAAGCCACAGATGAAGAGCAGGACCGCCGCGACCGGAACATTGGTGGCGAGGGCGACCGGGATCGTCGTGGCTGCGAGCGCGAAGAGCAGGTAATGCGACGGGATGGACCGCGAGAGCATCCCATAGAGCAGACCACCGACGAGGGAGCCCGCCGCCCAGATCGCCATCGCGATCGCGACAGCCGAGGCGGCACCGATCTCGCGCATATGGGCAACGATCCCGACGTCGGTTCCGGCGAGCACAATCGCGCTCGCTGCCACCACGGCAAAGACGGCGACGACGGCCGGGGACAGCCACGCGGAGGTACGAATCGGCGTGGTCTCCAGGCGGTCCTCGCGCGCCATCAACGGTGGGTTCAGCAGCCACAGTGCGCTGGCTCCGGCGATCGCTCCCCACATGACCGCGACAAGCACGTAGCGGGTGTCAAAGCTGGCTGCCGCGATCACGCCAACGGCCGGGCCGATCATGAAGGCAATTTCGGTCGCGACCGAGTCCAGCGACAGGGCGCTGCGGCGACGCTCGATCGGCGTCGCGTGAAGGATCATCTGGCGGATGATGCCCCAGATCGGGACCTGGAAGAGCCCCCCGATCAGGGCCGCGCCAACCAGGAACCAGTACGAGAGGAAGGGCGCGATGCTCCAGAGCACCGCGAGGATCACCAAGGACGGGGCGACCGTGCGGCGCAGCCCCTTGCGGTCCAAGAGCCGGCCACGCCACGGACCACTGATCGCAAGGCCCAACGTGCTCGCCATCGCGACGAGTCCTGCGGCGCCGTAACTGTGCCCGAGATGGGTCACCACATGCATCGTGAGGACCATGAAGGTCGCCGACAGCGGCAGGCGAAGGGCGATGCTGAGGATCAAGGCGTGGCGCACCTGCGGAATGCGCAACACGTCGCGGTAAGGCTCGAAGGTCACCAGGCCAATAGTGACCCTAAGGTTGAGATTTCACCAAACCGGTGGTGGTGCCCCTAGTTCACCCGGAAGGTGAGGGCATCAACGCGCGCGCGAAACTCCCCATCGGTCGCGAGCCGCTCCCCCACTCGGGTGACCAGCGCTTGCACCTCGGTCGCGCTGAGCCCCGGTGCGAGAGTGAGCTCGATGACGAGGACATCCGGAGCGTCAGCCCCCCCTGCGGCGAGCCGGTGTTCGCGAATCGCCGACTCCTCGCGGCACGCCGCGGCGACCGAGACCGCGACGAATCCGTCCGTGTGGGCGGGTAGCCAGTCGCGGTCCATGGCCAAGGCCCAGAGCATGGAGCTGCGGACCTCGAAGGCGTGCTCGCTCGCGCAGTCCAGGATCAGCACGTCGGCCGACTCCCCGATCGCGGCCTGAGCGGCCCGGCTCGCTTCGACCGGGATCGGGCGAAGTTGCGGATCCCACTCCGCAAGGGAGTCCAGACCGGAGAAGACCGGCAGACCGGTGCGCCCGTCGGGGTTATCGAGGAGCACGACGGCCATGTCCGTCTCCTTGTCCCCGACGATGGCACCGTGACGCCCTTCGTACTCCTGCGTCTCCCCCGCGACCGCGGTCACCGGCACGAGGAGACGCGCCGAGGCGAGGGCCCGCATGATCTCGCGCTCATCACCGGAGGCGAGCGCGGTGAGCAGGGCGGGGTCGGCGGCGCCGGTGTCGCCCTCGAAGCCGGTCGACGGCAGGCTCCGCCCACCCCAGGGGATGCCAGCTGAGTCGGTCGGGCCGCCCGGCGTGCTCACGGACGGCCCGCCGCATCCAGCGCTTCGGTGAGGGTGAGCGTCTCGCGGTAGAGCGCGGATCCGATGATCGCGCCCTCGACACCCTCGGGGACGAGGCCACGAAGGGCGACCACGTCGGCGACCGTCGTCACCCCGCCGGAGGCGACCACCGCAGCATCCGTGCGGGCGCAGACCGCCCGGAGCAGCTCGAGATTGGGGCCAGCGAGCATCCCGTCCTTGGCGACATCGGTCACTACGTACCGCGAACAGCCCTCGGAATCCAAGCGCGCCAGGGTCTCCCAGAGGTCGCCCCCTTCGCTCGTCCAACCCCGGGCAGCAAGGGTCGTCCCTCGAACGTCAAGGCCGATCGCGACCCGATCGCCATGCTCGGCGATGGCCCGGGCCGTCCATTGCGGATCTTCCAGGGCAGCGGTCCCGATGTTGACGCGCTCGCACCCGGTCGCAAGGGCCCGCTCCAGGCTCTCTTGATCCCGGATCCCGCCGCTCATCTCGACCTTCATCTCGACCCCGCGCACGATCGTCGCCAGCAACTCGGCGTTCGATCCGCGCCCGAAGGCGGCATCGAGGTCGACGAGGTGAAGCCACTCGGCGCCGCCACGCTGCCAGGTGAGGGCCGCTTCGAGCGGGTCACCGAACTCGCCGCCGCTCCCCGCGACGCCCTGGACGAGTTGCACCGCCCGACCTTGCGTCACATCGACGGCGGGCAGGAGTTCCAAGCGGGGGGTTGCGTCGGACGTGCTCATAGGGAGGTCACCCAATTCTGTAGAAGGTGCAGTCCAGCATCCCCCGACTTCTCGGGGTGGAACTGCGTGGCGGTCAGCGGGCCGTTTTCGACGGCAGCGATGAAGTCCTCACCGTGGCGCGCCCAGGTGACGAGCGGGGCGACCCGCGCCATCGCCCCATCGGCGAGCGGCATGTCCCAACGACGCACGGCATACGAATGGACGAAGTAGAAGCGCTCCTCGGCGAGACCGTCAAAGAGCACGCTCCCCTCGGGGGGACGAACGGTGGACCACCCCATATGGGGGACCACGGGCGCGTCCAGACGCTCCACCCGGCCCGGCCACTGCGCGAGCCCGTCGTGGGTCGCGGCGCTCGGTTCGTCCGAGCCGTCGAAGAGGACCTGCATGCCGACGCAGATCCCAAGGACCGGGCGCCCGCCAGCGAGGCGGGTGTCGATGATCGCGGCGGCGTCGACGGACTCCATCGCGGCGATGCAGGCATGGAAGTTGCCGACACCGGGGACGAGGAGTCCATCTGCCGCGAGGACTCGTGAGCGGTCCGCGGTGAGTTCGACCCGGGCGCCGACATGCTCCAAGGCCCGCACAGCGGAGCGGACATTACCGCTGCCATGGTCAAGGACGACGACATCAGGAGTGGACATGGGCGGTGGTCAGGACCTCTCGTCGGCGACGGTGGTGGCAAAGGCGCGCACGGCTCGCCCGGTGGGTTGGACGAGCGAACCGCCCTGCGGTGGGTTCGGCCCGAAGGCGCCCGCTCCCGGGATTCGCAGGTGGTCGAGCAGCGCGGTCAGCCAGGCGCGCGAGGTGAGGTCCTCGCGGTAAAAGTGCTCGGTGAGAGCGGCGGTCATCCGTCCAGCAGGTCCGACGCTCGCGAGCGGGGTGAGATCGCTCGGGCGAAGGGGGGCGAGGTTCTTGTCCCCCTTCACCGTGCCGTCGGCGCGCCGAAGCAGCCAACGGGTGACGGGTCGCCACCCCGGCCCGTGCGAGGTCACCACCGCGGTCTCGTCGAAGAGGAAGAAGCCGGCAGCCGGTCGCATCCGTTGCCCGACCGGTCGGGCCGCGAGCAGACGCATCTCGTCCCGGTAGGGCTCGGGTGCCTCGGCGCGCCCCGCCGGGGTGATGACGCTCCACCCCTGGTCCTCGCGCAGGCGGCAGGGCACGACGCCGCGGCGAGCCCAACTGGCCGCGACCGCGAGCGGCGCGCGGGTCACCAGGATCCCGCGCTCACCCCGCATGGCTGTGGTCACTGTCGCAGCCTGGTCCTAGAGAGCGCCCTTGGCGCTCGGGATGCCCTCGACCCGCGCATCGCGCTCCACCGCCGCGCGCAGAGCCCGAGCGACGGCCTTGAACTGGGCCTCGACGATGTGGTGCGGATCGCGACCGGCGAGGACCCGCACGTGCAGCGCGATCCCGGCGTGGTGGGCGAAGGACTCAAAGACGTGCCGGGTGAGCGAGCCGACGTAGGAGCCGCCGATGATCACGTACTCCTGCCCGGCGGGCTCACCGGTGTGGACGACGTAGGGCCGCCCGGCGACATCGACGACGGCCTGGACGAGCGCCTCGTCGAGGGGCACGGTCGCGTCCCCGAAACGAGAGATCCCGCGCTTGTCACCGAGGGCCTCGCGCACCGCGTCACCGAGGACGATCGCGACATCTTCGACGGTGTGGTGGGCATCGACGTCGATATCGCCGGTGGCCTCGACGGTCAGATCGATCAGCGAGTGCTTCGCCAGCGACAAGAGCATGTGGTCGTAGAAGCGCACCCCGGTGCTCACCTGCCCGCGGCCAGAGCCGTCAAGGTCGATGCTGACCCGGACGCTGGACTCGGAGGTCGACCGCTCGATGCTGGCGGTGCGGTGGGAGGTCACTTAGGACTCCTTGTCGTCGGGGGCGAGGGCGTGCTCGGGCAGCAGCTCGGCGAGCGCCTCGAGGAAGGCGGACGTCTCGGCCGGGGTCCCGGCGGTGACCCGAAGGTGGTGCGAGATCCCGACATCGCGGACCAGGACCCCCTTCTCCAGCAGAGCGGCGAAGGTCCGCGCGCTGTCGGCGAGGCCTCCGAAGAGGACGAAATTGGCATCGCTTGGGACCGGGGTGAGGCCGAGCGCCGCCACCTCGGTCACGATGCGGTCGCGTTGGGTCTTGATCGCTTCGACCGACGCGAGGAGATCGGCGTCATGGTCGAGCGCGATCCGCGCGATCGTCTGGGTCGGCGTCGAAAGGTGGTACGGCAGGCGCACCAGGCGGAGCGCATCGATGATCTCCGGGGTCGCCGCGAGGTAACCGAGCCGGCCACCGGCGAACGCGAAGGCCTTGCTCATCGTGCGGGTCACGACGAGCCGGGGGTGGTGGTCCAAAAGCTCCAGCGCCGATCGGGTCCCCGGTCGAGCGAACTCGGCGTAGGCCTCGTCGACGACGACGATCGCTCGTGGTGCCGCATCCAGCACCGCCTCGATGACCTCGAAGTCCAGCGCCGTGCCCGTCGGGTTGTTGGGCGAGCACAAGAAGACGATGTGCGGGTCCGCGGCGGCAGCCTGGGCTGCGGCCGATGCCGCGCTGACCTGGAAGGTCCCGGTGTCGCGCTGACCGTCCATCCAGGTGGTGCCGAGGGTTTCGGTGATGATCGGGTGCATCGAGTACGCGGGGGTGAACCCGAGCGCGGTGCGGCCAGGGCCGCCGAAGGTTTGGACGATGTGCTGGAGCACCTCGTTGCTCCCGTTACCGGCCCAGAGCTGCTCGGGAGCAAGACGCACCCCCGACTGGCGCTCCAGGTAGGCCCCGAGCGCAGCGCGCAGGGCGCGGAACTCCCGGTCGGGGTAGCGATTCAGGCCAGCAAGTTCGCTCCCGAGGGCCGCGACGATGGCCTCGACGACCGGGGTCGGCACCTCGTAGGAGGACTCGTTGGTGTTGAGCGCGACCGGCACATCGAGTTGCGGCGCGCCATAGGGCGTGCGACCGCGCAGGTCCTCGCGGAGCAGGTCAGCGATGGCGAAGGGGGCGAGATCGGCACTCATCTACGCCGCTCCCCCGCGCTCGAGCCGAGCGGTGATCGCCTCGCCGTGCCCGGGCAGATCCTCGGCCTCGGCGAGCACCACGACGTGGCGGCCGACGTCGGCGAGGGCCGCCTCGTCGTACTCGATGACGTGGATCCCGCGGAGGAAGGACTGGACCGAAAGCCCACTGGAATGGCACGCACACCCGCCGGTCGGCAGGACGTGGTTCGATCCGGCCGCGTAGTCGCCGAGGCTCACCGGGCTGCTCGGGCCGACGAAGATCGCCCCGGCATTGCGCACCCGAGCGGCGACTGCTGGCGCGTCCGCGGTGATCACCTCAAGGTGCTCGGCGGCATAAGCGTTGACGACGGCGAGCCCGGCGTCGAGGTCGTCGACCAGGACGATGCCGGACTGTGGTCCGGTAAGCGCGGTCGTAACCCGCTCGCTGTGCTTGGTCGCGGCTGCGCGGCGGGCGACAGCCTCGTCAGCGGCCGCAGCGAGCGCCGTGGAGTCGGTCACGAGGACCGAGGCGGCGAGCGGATCGTGCTCGGCCTGGCTGATCAGGTCGGCGGCGACGAAGTCGGGGTCGGCGCTCTCGTCGGCGAGGATTGCGATCTCGGTGGGGCCAGCCTCGGCATCGATGCCGATGATCCCCTTCAGGTACCGCTTGGCCGCGGCGACGTAGACGTTGCCGGGGCCGGTCACGAGGCTCACCGGGTCGCAGACCGCGCCATCGGTGTCGCTGAAGCCGTGGGCGAAGGCGGCGATCGCCTGGGCGCCGCCCATCGCGTAGACCTCGTCGACGCCGAGGAGGGCGCAGGCGGCGAGGATTGTCGGGTGCGGGTACCCGGCGAAGGGGGCCGGGTTGTCGCGCTGCGGCGGGCTGGCGACGGCGATGGAGCCGACCTCCGCCAGTTGCGCGGGGACGACGTTCATCACCACGGACGAGGGGTAGACCGCGAGTCCGCCGGGGACGTAGAGACCGACCCGGTCGACGGGGACCCACCGCTCGGTGACCCGCCCGCCCGGCACCACGTCCGTCGTCGTGTCGGTGCGGCGCTGGTCGGAGTGGACGGTGCGGGCACGCTCGATGGAGATCTCCAGGGCGGTGCGCACATCGGGGTCGAGCCGGGTCAGGGCCGCCTCGATGATCTCGGCGGGGACGCGCAGCCGCTCCGGACGCACGCCATCGAAGCGCTCGGCGTAGTCCTGGAGGGCGTCGGCACCCCGCTGCGCGACGTCATCGCAGATCGGCGCCACCGCATGCAGGGCCGCCTCGACGTCGTACTCGGCGCGTGGCAGGGCCTCGCGCAGATCGCGAACGGTCAAGGGTCGGCCGCGCAGGTCGGTCGTGCTCAGCATGGGCGCCAGTCTAAAGAGCGAATTGGTCGAGCCCGCACCGCGTCTCACCCCCACTGCCTTGGTTGGGGGTTCGGGTTACTCCTCGCCGTAGAAGAGGCGGTCGGTGACGGCCCGGGCTCGGCGGGCCGTGCGGCGGTAGGACTCCGACAGGGCCGCTCCAGAGAAGGGGGGCATGCCGACGATCCGCCCGACGCCATCGGCCTCGCGCAGGTTCGAGGGGACCGAGTCGACCGCGCGGGCCCGAAAGAGCATCCCGGCGTTCCGTAGGCGCGAGGCCAGGGACCAGGCTTCGCGCATGATCTGGGCGTCCTCTTCGGCGAGGTAACCCAGATCCACGGCCGCGCTGATCGCCGGGAGCGTGGCGGTCGTGCGCAACTCCGGGTGTTCTGCCGCGTGCTGGAGCTGGATCAGTTGGATCGTCCACTCGACATCGGATAGGCCCCCCATCCCCAACTTGAAGTGGGTGCGCCGATCGGCTCCGCGCGGCAGGCGCTCGCCCTCCATCCGGGCCTTCAGCCGGCGGATGTCGCGGACCTGCTCGAGGGTGAGTCCCCCTTCGGGCCAGCGAATCGGGGCGATGAGGTCCTCGAACTTCTCGGCGAGGTCGACATGCCCGGCGACCGGAGTTGCTCGAAGGAGCGCCTGGGCTTCCCAGGTCTGCGACCAGCGCTCGTAATAGGCGCGATAGGACGCCAGGGAGCGGACCATCGGGCCGGCCTTGCCCTCGGGGCGCAGGTCGGCGTCGAGCCCAAGGGGCGGGTCGGAGCCCGGAGCGCCGAGGAGATTGCGCAACTCGGTGATGACGGCGAGCGCCGTCTCCTGGGCGACCTGGTCACTCACCCCTTCGTGCGGTTCGTGGACGTAGAGCACATCGGCATCGGAGGTGTAGCCCACTTCACCGCCGCCCAGGCGCCCCATCCCGACCACGAGCAGGTCGGTACCGAGCGGCTCCCCGCGACTGGTCTCGACCGAGCGGATCGCGATTTCCAGGCCCACCTGGATCGTCGCGGAGCTGAGGTCGGTAAGCGCCTCCCCCACGGTCACGAGGTCGATGCGTTCGTGCAGATCGGCAACCGCGACCCGGAAGATCTCGGCCCGGCGGATGGCCCGGATCGCCTCGACGGCGTCCTTGGGCGCCTCGCGGCGGCTCGCGGCAGCACGCATGCGTCGCACGAGATCGTCCCGGGAGCGCGGGACGAGGCCGTCGGACTCACCGAGCATCTGCACGGCCTCGGGGCTGTTGATCAGCAACTCACCGGCAAATCGGCTGGCCCCAAGGGTGGTCGCGAGGACCTGGGCGGCGCCGCTCTCATCGCGCAACAGCCGCAGATACCACGGCGTGCGCCCGAGGGTTTCGCTTACCCGCCGGAAGGCGAGCAGGCCTTGGTCCGGATCGGCCTCGTCGGCGAACCACTGCAGCATGACCGGGAGGAGCTGACGCTGGATCGCGGCCGTGCGCGACATCCCAGAGGTGAGGGCCTCCAGGTGACGCAGGGCGCCGGCGGGGTCGCGGAAACCCAGCGCCGCCATCCGATCGCGGGCCGCCTCGGGCGAGAGCCGCACCTCGGCGCTCGAGAGGCGAGCCACCGCACCGAGAAGGGGGCGGTAGAAGAGCCGTTCGTGGAGGCGTCGAACCTCGCGGGAGCACTCGCTGCGGGCCTTGACCACCTCGGCGGCGGGTTGACTCCAGTAGTGCAGGGCCCGCCCGAGCCGACGCAGATCGGCCTCCGAGGTCGGCATGAGGTGGGTGCGGCGCAGCTTGTAGGCCTGAATCCGGTGCTCCAGCGTGCGCAGGAATCGATAGGACTCATCGAGCACGGTGGCGTCCTCGCGGCCGACATATCCCCCCTTCGCGAGCGCATGGAGGGCCTCCAGGGTCGTGCCGGAGCGCAGCGTCTCATCGGTGCGGCCGTGGACGAGTTGGAGGAGCTGGACGGAGAACTCGACATCGCGCAGACCACCGGGGCCAAGCTTCAACTGGCGCGCGGCCTCGTTACTCGGGATGTGGTCCTCGACGCGGCGGCGCATCGTCTGCACCTCGTCGACGAAGTCGTCTCGAGAAGCGGCCTGCCAGACCATGGGCTGGACCGCGTCGATGTAGGCCTGCCCGACCTCGGGGTCGCCCGCCATGGGACGCGCCTTCAGGAGGGCCTGGAACTCCCAGGTCTTGGCCCAACGCTCGTAGTACGCCTTGTGGCTCGCCACGGTGCGGACCAACTGGCCCTGTTTGCCCTCCGGGCGAAGGGCGGCATCGACCGGCCAGAGCGTGCCGTGCCCGGTGGAGCGGCCACAGGCCTGCATCAGCCGACTTGCGATGTGGGTGGCTGCGTCGATCGCCTCGTTTTCGCTCGCCCCCTCGGCGGGCTCGGCGACGAAGATGACATCGACATCGGAGACGTAGTTGAGTTCCCGGCCGCCCGCCTTACCCATGCCGATCACGGCGAGGCGGCAGGTGGACGCGCTCTCGCCGAGTTCGGCGGCGGCGATCTCCATCGCGGCTTCGAGCGCCGCGCCCGCGAGATCGGCGAGGGCTGCGGCGACAAGCGGCAAATCCTCGGTCGGGTGCTCGGCGGTCACGTCCAGCGCGGTGATCCCGAGCAGTTGACGCCGATAGCCGACGCGCAGCGCATCATCCGGTGTGAGGTCGCCGGGTTCGCGGACGGCGGCGACGAGTTCGGTGGTGCGCTCCTGCGGGGACATCGGTGCCGCGTCGACCACATCGCGCCAGTGGCTGGGGTGGCTCACCAAGTGATCGGCGAGGGCCGCGGAGACCCCCATCACCCCCACCAACCGGTCGAGCTGGGTCCGGTCCGCGCTCACTTGCGCCGCCATAGCGGAGGCCTCAGACCCTAGGGCTTCGCTCAGCCGGACGAGCCCGAGCAGGGCCTCATCCGGGTCGGCGACCGTCGCCAGAGCCTCCACGAGCACCGAGGTGTGGTCGCGCCACGGCTCGAGAGCGGCATCGGCGAGGAGGCTCTGCGCGCGGGCGGCATCGCTAAAGCCACTGCGGGCGAGCTCGGCCGTCGTCGGGGCGCCGGGCACGGATTCTCCCTTCGCCGTCACAGGCGCGGAAGGAGGCGCTCGAGCTCGAAGGGGGTCACCTGATTGCGGTAGTCCGCCCACTCCTGCTGCTTGTTGCGCAAGAAGAAGTCGAAGACGCTCTCCCCCAGCGTCTCGGCGACGAGCTCGCTGGCCTCCATCGCCTCGATCGCCTCGGTCAAGGACGCGGGCAGGGGTTTGATCCCCATCGCGCGCCGCTCTCTCGGGGTGAGGCTCCAGACATCGTCTTCGGTCTCGGCGGGCAGGTCATAGCCCTCTTCGATCCCCTTCAGCCCGGCCGAGAGGAGCACGGCGAAGGCGAGATAGGGATTGCACGACGGGTCGATCGTGCGGACCTCGACGCGGCTGGAGTTGGGCTTGTTGGGCTTGTACATCGGGACCCGCACCATCGCGGAGCGGTTGTTGTGACCCCAGGTGAGGTGCGCGGGGGCCTCGCCGCCGCCCCAGAGCCGCTTGTAGCTGTTGACCCATTGGTTGGTGACGGCGGTGAACTCGCGGCCGTGACGCAGGAGCCCGGCGATGAACTGCCGACCGGTCTTGCTCAGTTGGTAGGGCGCTCCCGGCTCGTAGAAGGCATTGGCGTCGCCCTCGAAGAGCGACATGTGGGTGTGCATGCCCGAGCCGGGATGCTCGGCGAAGACCTTCGGCATGAAGGTCGCGTAGATGCCCTGCTCGAGCGCGACCTCCTTGATGACGGTGCGGAAGGTCATGATGTTGTCGGCCATCGAGAGGGCATCGGCGTAGCGCAGGTCGATCTCGTTTTGGCCCGGGGCGCCTTCGTGGTGGCTGAACTCCACCGAGATCCCGACCTGCTCGAGCATCGTGATCGCCGCGCGCCGGAAGTCGTGCGCAGTCCCCTTCGGCACGTGGTCGAAGTAGCCACCGTGGTCGACCGGCTCCGGTCGCTCCCCCTTCGTCGTCCCCTGCTTCAGCAAGAAGAACTCGATCTCGGGGTGGGTGTAGAACGAAAAGCCCATGTCGGCGGCCTTGTCGAGGGCCCGCCGCAGCACGTAACGGGGGTCGGACAGGGCCGGGGAGCCGTCGGGCAGGGAGATATCGCAGAACATCCGCGCGGTACCGGGATGCTCGCCGCGCCACGGCAGGACCTGGAAGGTCGACGGGTCGGGCTTGGCGATCATGTCGGCCTCGTAGACGCGGGTGAAGCCCTCGATAGCCGAGCCGTCGAACCCGATGCCCTCGGCGAAGGCCCCCTCCAGCTCGGCCGGGGCGATCGCGACCGACTTCAAGGTCCCGAGCACGTCGGTGAACCACAACCGGACGAAGCGGACATCCCGCTCCTCGATGGTGCGAAGCACGAACTCCTGCTGACGATCCATGACCTCATCCTGCCGCAGGCCATCGCCGGTCGCGAACGCCGCCCACCCGCATAGGCTTAGCGTCATGAGCAGCGAGCCCACCAGCCCCGCGCCCGAAACCACCGCCCCCTACGGGACGGGAACCACCTCCGGGAGCGATGCCCCGGCGCCGGTCCGGCGCGTGCGGATCCCCCACCTGCGGGCGATGAAGGAGCGAGGCGAGCGCTGGAGCATGCTCACCTCCTACGACATGTACACGGCGCAGGTCTTCGACGAGGCGGGCATCGAGGTCCTGCTGATCGGCGACTCGGCCGGGAACAACGTCTATGGCTACGAGACGACCCTGCCCGTCACCGTCGACGAGATGATCCCGCTCACCCGGGCCGTCGCGCGTGCCGCCAAGCGCTCCCTTGTCCTCGCCGATCTCCCCTTCGGCAGCTACCAGGCCTCTCCGGAGCAGGCGCTGCAGACGGCGGTGCGCTTCATGAAGGAGGGGCTCGCCCATGCGGTGAAGCTCGAAGGGGGCGCCGACATGGCCCCCCACGTCGAGCTCCTCGTCCGCAGCGGCATCCCGGTGTGCGGGCACATCGGCTTCACACCGCAGAGCGAGCACACGCTCGGTGGGTACCGCGTCCAGGGCCGCGGTGACGGCGCGGAGCGGATGATCGCCGATGCCAAGGCCCTGCAGGACGCCGGGGCCTTCGCGATCGTGCTGGAGATGGTCCCTGCTCCGGTCGCCGCCCGGATCACCGCTGAGCTCGACATCATGACCGTCGGCATCGGGGCCGGCGTCGACTGCGACGCCCAGGTCCTCGTCTGGCAGGACATGGCGGGGTTGCGCGGCGGCAAGGCCCCCCGCTTCGTTAAGAAGTACCTCGATCTGCGGGCCGATCTCACCCGGGCCGCCTCCGCGTACGCCCAGGATGTCCGCGACGGGACCTTCCCGGCGGCCGAGCACTCCTTCGAGTCCTAAGGGGGACCGCTGATGCCACCACTTGATGACGCCGAGGAGATCCGAACCCGCTGGTCAGAGGTGTCCGGCGGGATCGACGCGGCCAATGCCTACCAGCGCCGCTTCGATGAACTCGTCGAGCAGGGTTTCGATATCCATGGCGAGGCCCGCTTCGTCTCGACCCTGCGCCCGCCGCCTGCGCGCGTCCTCGACGCTGGCTGCGGCACCGGACGGATCGCGACCGAACTCACCCGGCTCGGCTATGACGTCGTCGGTGTCGACGCCGACCCCGCGATGATCGAGGTGGCCCGCGAGCGCGACGCCTATACCCGGTTCGTCTGGGCCGACCTCGCGACGCTCGAACTCGTCAGTCAGTCCTTCGACGTCGTGCTGCTCGCCGGCAATGTCGTCCCTTACCTCGCCGACGGCACGCTCGTGCAGGTGCTGCGGCGCTGCCGCGCGCACCTGCAATCAGATGGGCTGCTCGTCGCCGGGTTCTCCCTCGCTGGGCATCAACCGGACAACGCCGCGGCGATCACCGCCGAGGAGTACGAGCGGGCCGCCTTCGCTGCTGGGCTATCGCTCGTGCGGCGCTACGGCACCTGGGAGCGCGCCCCCTTCGACCCACGCGGCGAGTACCTGCTGGCACTTCACCGCTTGACGTGACGGGTTACTCGTCGTCGTAGCCGTCCCAGGCGCGGTCCTCTTCGTCCCACTTCTCGGTCTTCTCGGCCGCGGTCTGCAGGGCTCGCGACGCCTCATCTCGGCTCGCATAGGGACCCATGAGGTCCGCGCCCGGCGACTTCTCCTCGTCGCTTTCGACCTGCCCAGTCGTGATGTTGTACCAGAAGACCACGCCGACTCCTTCGTCCATCTGCTTGTTTGCCTAGACTTCACCCTATGCCCGCGACCCACACTTCGATCCGTCCCGGAGTCATTAGCCCGAGGCGGTCCGTGCCGGCCGCGATCACGCGACCAGAGTATGTCGACCGGCCCGCACCTGCCCCCTTCTCCGGCTCGGAAATCAAGGACGCCGACACCATCGAGCGGATGCGCGCCGCCGGGAAGCTCGCGGCGCAGGCGCTCGCCGAGGCCGCCTCGGTCATCGCGCCCGGCGTGCGCACGGACGAGATCGACCGGGTCGCCCACGAGTTCCTCCTCGACCACGGCGCGTACCCGTCGACCCTCGGCTATCGCGGCTTCCCAAAGTCGCTGTGTACCTCGGTCAACGAGGTCATCTGCCACGGCATCCCCGACGACCGCCCGCTCGAGGAGGGCGACATCGTCAATATCGACATCACCGCCTATCTCGATGGGGTGCACGGCGACACCGACGCCACCTACCCCGTCGGAGAGATCGACGAGCAATCGTCGTTGCTCCTTGAGCGCACCCATGAGGCGATGATGCGCGGCATCAAGGCGGCGGTCCCGGGGCGCCAGATCAACATCATCGGCCGGGTCATCGAAAAGTACGCGGCCCGCTTCGGGTACGGGGTGGTCCGCGACTTCACCGGCCACGGGATCGGCACGTCCTTCCACTCCGGCCTCGTGATCCCCCACTACGACGCGGCGCCCCTCTACGACACCGTCATCGAGCCGGGCATGACCTTCACCGTGGAGCCGATGCTGAACCTCGGCACCCACGAGTGGACGATGTGGGACGACGAGTGGACGGTCGTCACCAAGGACCTCAAGCGCTCGGCCCAGTTCGAGCACACGGTCCTCATCACCGAGGACGGACCCGAGATCCTCACCCTCCCTTAGAGTCACCCTGAAGGAGAGCACCCCGTGACCGACGGCACCGAAAGCAGGATGTGATGGGCAAGACCGACCTCCCTATCGGAATCGACATCGGAGGGACCGGGATCAAGGGCGCACCCGTCGACCTGCAGAAGGGGGCCTTCGCCGACGATCGCCTCCGGATCCCGACACCCGATGTGTCAACGCCGAAGGCGGTCTTGGAGGTCGTCGACCAGATCGTGCAGCACTTCGACAACATCAAGTCGAGCTCGCCGATCGGCATCACCGTCCCCGGTGTCGTCAAGCACGGGGCCGTGCAGACGGCGGCCAATATCGACCCGTCGTGGATCGGCTTCGACGCGGCGGCCATGTTTTCCAAGAAGCTCGGTCGCGCGGTCCATCTGGTGAACGACGCCGACGCGGCGGGGGTCGCCGAGCAGCATTACGGTGCCGCGCGCAAGACCAAGGGACTCGTCATCGTCACCACCCTCGGTACGGGGATCGGGACGGCCCTGATCTACAACGGAGCGCTGATCCCGAACTCCGAGTTCGGGCACCTCGAAATCGACGGGCGCGGCGCCGAGACCGTGGCTGCGGCCTCCGCGCATGAGCGAGAGGAACTCTCCTGGCAGGAGTGGGCCGAGCGCCTCCAGCGCTACTACTCCGAGATGGAAAAGCTCTTCTGGCCCGACCTCTTCGTGGTCGGCGGCGGCGTCAGCAAGCAGGCCGACAAGTTCTTGCACCTGCTCGATCTGCGCACCGACATCGTGGCGGCGAAGCTAAAGAACAAGGCCGGCATCATCGGCGCCGCCCACCTCGCCGCGCGCGAGCACTGACCCGACCCCCACCCCATTTCCGACTTCCTCCCCCCTTCTTCCGCAAATGCCCGGGCATTTGCGAAAAGGCAGGGTGCGAAGGGGGTTAGGCGGTGAAGGAGGTCGCGCCGGCGCCCGCGAGATCGCGGATCTCGGTGTCCGGGGACCCCAGGTCGCCGGCCTGCTTCAGATAGAGACCGCGGCCCGTCGCGCTCAGCAGCGCGTCGTGGATCGGGATCGCGACCGGCGCGGCGAGGCGACGGAGGAAGGCGGTCATCTCACGGCTGCGCTGCCAGGGCGCATTCAGCGGCACCGCGAGGATGTCGATCTCGCCCGGCTCGCCGTCGAGGGCGTCTCCCGGGTGGAAGAGGACCGGCTCACCGTCGGCGGCAAGGCGCACCCCCCGGTTGCCGATCCGCGGAATGTCCTCGTGGATCAGCGCGTGCTGCTCACCGATCGCGGTCACGGTGACCTCGCCGATCCGCACCTCGCCGTCGAGTTCCCCGACCTCGGCGCCAAGATCACGAACGAGCCCAGCGGCTCCCCCTTCGGCCCAGACCTCCGCGCGGGGGTTGGCGCGGGCGAGATCGACGATGCGATCGGGATCCACGTGGTCAGGGTGCTGGTGCGTGATGAGGATCGCGTCGAGATCGCGCTCGTCATGCCACTGAGTGCTGAACGCGCCTGGGTCGATCAGGATCCGGCGCTCGGCGATCTCGATGAGGAGGCAAGAGTGTCCAAGGTGAGTGACGTGCATGCGTCACCGTAGCGCGACCTTTCGGTCACGTGGGTGGTGCATGGTGGACCTATGAGCACCCCAGCGACTTCGGCTCTCGCGCGCCGGCTCGGTCTCACCGATGCCGTCGTGATCGGGCTGGCGGCGATGATCGGTGCGGGCGTCTTCACCGCCCTGGCGCCGGCCGCGCGGGCGGCCGGGACCTGGCTGCTCGCGGCGCTCGGGATCGCGGCGGTGGTCGCGGGCGCGAACGCGCTGTCCTCGGCGCGCTTGGCGGCGCGGTACCCCGAGTCGGGCGGGACCTATGTCTACGGGCGTGAGCGGCTCTCCCCCTTCTGGGGCTATCTCGCGGGGTGGGTCTTCGTCGCGGGGAAGACCTCGTCCTGCGCGGCGATGGCGCTGACGATCGGGGTCTATCTCTGGCCGGCCGCGGCGAGCGAGGTCGCCGTCGGTGTGGTGCTCCTCGTCCTCGCCTTGAACCTCCTCGGGATCCACCGCAGCGCTGGGGCGGCCCGGGTCATCATCGCGATCGTGCTGATCGCCCTCGCTGCGTTCTTGCTGATGATGGTGGTGTCGCCGCCGCCGCACGTCCCGGCCGACCCGATGCCCGGCGGGCTCACCGGCGCGATTCAAGGCGCGGGCTTCCTCTTCTTCGCCTTCGCGGGTTATGCCCGGATCGCCACCCTCGGCGAAGAGGTGCGTGACCCGGAGCGCACGATCCCTCGTGCCATCGGAATCACCGTCGCGATCGTCCTCGCGCTCTACCTCGCCATCGCCGTCACCTTCCTGACCACGATGGGGGTCACCTGGCTGGCGGGACGAGACGCGCCGATCGCCGATGCGGCGGATCTCTCCGGGTGGCCCTGGCTCGGGCCACCGCTCCGCGCGGCCGCGGCGCTCGCCGCGGGCGGGGCGCTGCTCGCGCTCGTGCTGGGCGTCTCTCGGACCACCCTCGCGATGGCCCGCGATGGGCACCTCCCCCACGGGTTAGCGCGCGTCGACGGCACGCGTCAGGTCCCCATTCGCGCGGAGATCGCGGTCGCCGGTGCGGTCATCGCGGCATTGCTCTTCGTCGACCTCCAGGCCGCGATCGGCTTCTCGTCCTTCTGCGTCCTGGTCTACTACGCCGTCGCCAACGCCAGCGCGTGGACGCTCGACTCGTCCCTACGCCACCGCCTCGTCCCGGCGATCGGCTTCTTCGGATGTCTGGTCGTGGCACTGCTGCTGCCCTGGCGCTCGGTCGTGACCGGCCTGATCGTCCTCGGGCTCGGCGCCCTCGCGTGGGTGATCCGCAAGGTCTTGGCGCACGACGATGAACCACCGCTCATCGGCCCGAGCCCCGATGGGTAAGCGCCGGTTGGACGGGGGATGAGTCGGCCTGTAAGCCGGGTCCTGTCCCGACGCCGCGTTGCCGTGGCGCCGGTGACGGCCATCCATCTAGGACCGACGTTGCCGTCGGCCTCGAGCGCTCTACCCGCGTGCATCAGGCGGGCCGCCTTCAATCGCACGCATATCTGAGCTTGCTCCCGGTGGGGTTTACCGAGCCAGGCCGGTCACCCGGCCTGCTGGTGGTCTCTTACACCACCGTTTCACCCTTACCCGCTCGCCGAGGCGAACGGGCGGTCTGTTTTCTGTGGCACTGTCCCGCGGGTCACCCCGGGTGGCCGTTAGCCACCACCGCGCCCTTCGGAGCCCGGACTTTCCTCGACGGCGCCGAAGCGCCCCCGCGGCCGTCCGGCCGACTCATCCGCACCCGATGGTACCTGCAGGTCAAAGCATCGGGAGGCGCCACATGACCTCGGTGAGCACCAGGTCGATCGGGAGATAGGTCACCGCAGCGACGATCGCCGCGACCAGCGCCCACCGGAACCGGCCGACCAATCCCACAATCGCCAGCGCCATCACCGTCGTGAGGAGCGCGTCGAGGCGATGGTCTGCGCCGATGTCCTCCATGCCTCCCACGATCTCCTGCCATCCGATGGCGAAATAGCCAACACTCATGACACCGGCCGCAGCGAGCCCATGGACCACGGCCGCGATGCCGGGACGCTGCCGGGCCCACGCCACGATCGCTGCCAGAAGGGGGCAGGCGAGCAGCGCGAGCACCAACCACCCGGCCACGGTCGGGCGATCGACCGGATACCCGAGGATGACAACCGTGTAGGCGTAATAGCCGATGAGCATCGCGGCGAAGAAGCCCACGGCCGCCACCGCAGCGCTGCGCCAGCCCCTGGCCACGCGACCGATCAGGACGGTGGCGACGATCCAAACGCCCAGTCCGGTGCCGAGGTCACCGAGCCAGTCAATCCCGGACTCGTCGGCCCACTTCGTGACGAGACCGACCACCAGACCGCCGACAGCCCACGCCATCGGGGTCAGGACGATCGGCCAGGGCACAGAGCGTTGATCGGGCACGGCCAGATCCTAGGTATGCCGAGGCACGCCCGGGCCGGTGGGTCAGGTGACGGCGAGTGAGACGGTGCCCTTGGCGAGGTCGACGGCATCGAGGCGCACGGTGACCTCGCGGCCGAGTTCGGGGCTACCGGTCGCTCGGGCGATGACGGGCGGGTCGAGGAGCTGGACGGTGACCGAGCCATTGCCCTCGGGCGCGTCGACGACGAAGGCGTCGAAGGTCTCGCCGACCCGGTCCGCGAGCGTCGCGGCTTCGACGGCGTCGGTTGAGGCTCGCGCGACCGCACCGGAGACGCGGTCGGAGGCCGCCATGATCTCGGGCAACTGAGGAAGGGCCTCGCGCACCCAGGTCGGTACCGGTTCGTCCGCGCAGATGGCTGCGCACAGGGCCAGTCCGAAGCGGTCGACCAGGCGCCGCAGCGGCGCCGTGACGTGGGCATAGGCGGCCGCCAGGCCGGAGTGCTCCACCAACTCGGGGAGCTCCCCATCGAAGGCGGTGTAGCCCGCCCCGCGGAAGAGGGCCGTCGCCTCGTGAATGAGCGCAAGGTGCGTCGGGTTCGCCCGATCCAGGGACCGGAGGAACTCACCGTGGGTCTGCTCGGCGGCCCAGTCCACCCCGAGCGCGTGGGCGATGCGTCGCAGTTGAGCGAGCGTCTTCGCACTCGCCTCGGGAAGGGTGCGCAGCAGCCCGACCCGCGCGTGCAGCATCAACTGTGCCGCGGCCATCCCCGTCATCAGCGAGATCTGGGCGTTCCACTCTTCGACCGGGAGCATCGGACGCAGGTGGAGTCGGTACCGGCCGTCCCCGAGATCATCGACCTCCTGCTCGGGCATCGGGAGGGTCGCGCCACCGCGCTCCTGCTCGAGCCGGACCCGCAGCTCCCCCACTTCCTTCAGCAGCATCAGCACCTCGTCGGCGCTGCCATCGTCGATCGCGTCCTGCACCTGCTGGTAGTCCAACCGGGCGACGGACTTCACCATCGCCGGATAGAGGTCAATGTCGTAGCAGTCGCCGTCGTCGGCCAGGTGGAGATCCCAGACATATGCCGGGGTGAGCTGATCGGGCAGGAGGCTCGCCCGCCCTTCGCTGAGGACCGGCGGGTGAAGGGGGATTCGCCGGTCGGGCGCGTAGATCGTCTGCCCGCGCTTGCGCGCCTCGGTATCGATCGCGCCTCCGGGCTCGACGAAGGAGACGAGGTGCGCGATGGCGTACCGGACGCGGTACCCCTTCTCGGCGCGTTCGATATGCAGCGCCTGGTCGAGGTCCATCGAACCGGGCGGGTCGATGGTGACGAAGGGGACGCCGATCTCGTCGCGTTCGGGCAGGACGAGCGGCTCGGCGGCGACGCGTTCGGCCTCGGCGATCACCTCGGCGGGGAACTCGCGTGGGACCTCTTGCTCCGCGCGGATCGCCTCGAAGCGTTCGGCGAGGCCGGCGGCTTCCACGACATCCCGGGCGCCCGGGTCGGTGGCACGAAGGGTGACGGTGCGCTGCGTCATGGCGCCCACCCTAGATGAGCGGGCTCGAGTAGGTCCCTCGCCGACGAAGCGGGTATACACCTGATCGTGCTGATCCTCTTGCCCCCGTCGGAATCCAAGGCCGCCCGTACCCGCGGCAAACCGGTCGACCCGAGCGCGCTCTCCTTCCCAGGTCTCGCGGAGCGTCGGGCGGAGGTCGCCGACGCGCTCGCCGAGGTCAGCGCACGGCCCGACGCGCCCGAGGTCCTCGGGGTCTCCCCTAACCTCACCGACGAGATCGCGCGGAACACCGTCCTCGCCACCGCCCCCTCCCTGCCTGCGGGTGAGTGCTACACCGGCGTCCTCTATGACGCGCTCGATCTGGCGGGCCTGGACGCGGCCTACCGCCGCCGGGCGAACCGGCGGATCCTCGTCATCTCGGCCCTCTACGGCGCCGTGCGCCTCACCGACCGGATCGCTCCCTACCGCCTCGCGATGGACGTCAAGCTTCCCGGTATCGGCCCGCTGGCGAAGGCGTGGCGCCCCGACCTGGACCGTGCGCTCACCCCGCACGTCGGGAAGGGGGTCATCGTGGACTGCCGCTCCGCGACCTACGCCGCCGCCTGGTCCCCCACCGGAGACCTCGCGAAGCGCTGGGTCCAGATCACCGTCCCCGGCGCGAGCCATATGGCCAAGCACACCCGCGGTCTGGTCGCCCGGGCGCTCGCCGAGTCCGCCGCGGACCCGAAGACACCGCGGGCCCTCGCCGCCCAACTCGGCGAGCACTTCGACGTCGACCTCACCGAGCCCACGAGCCCACGCCGTCCCTACACGCTCGCCACCACCGCCCGGTAGATACCCGCGGCGGGGCCGTCATCGAGAGATCTGACGCAGCGCCCGGTCCAGATCATCGATGAGATCCTGCGGCGACTCGAGCCCGACCGAGATCCGCACGGTCGCATCCGTGATCCCGACCGCCGCTCGCGCTTGCTCGCCGAGGCGCCGGTGGGTCGTGGTCGCCGGGTGCGTGATGAGCGACTTGGAGTCGCCGAGATTGTTCGAGATGTCCACGAGGCGTAGGGCGTTCATCACCGCGAAGGCCTCGTCCTTGCCCCCGTCGACCGCAAAGGTCACGACCGTCCCTCCGCCGCTCATCTGCGCCGTAGCGAGTTCATGCTGCGGATGTGAAGGGAGCCAGGGGTAGATCACCTGGGTCACCGCGGGGTGCCGCTCCAGGTGCTCGGCGATGGCCAAAGCGCCCGCCGCCTGGGCATCGACGCGCAGTTTCATCGTCTCGAGCCCCTTCAGCAGAACCCAGGCGTTGAAGGGCGAAAGGCTCGGCCCGGTGTGCCGCATGAGGTTGCGCACCGGCCCGTCGATGTACTCCTGCGGGCCGAGGATCGCGCCGCCGAGGACGCGGCCTTGACCGTCGATGTGCTTGGTCGCCGAGTACACGATGATGTCCGCGCCGTGATCGAGCGGCCGCGAGAAGACCGGCGTCCCAAAGACGTTGTCCACCACCACCTTCGCCCCAGCGGCATGCGCGAGTTCGCTGACCGCAGCGATGTCGACGAGCTCTTGCATCGGATTGCTCGGCGTCTCGAAGAACACCGCAGTGGTCGGCGTCGCTAGCGCCTCGCGCCATTGGTCCAGGTCGGGGCCGTCGACGAAGACGGTCTCGACGCCCCACCGCGGAAGGATCTCGTCGAGGATGACGAAGCAACTGCCGAAGAGGCCGCGAGCGGCGACCACCCGCTCCCCCGCGCCAAGCAGGGCCGCGAGGGCCGTGAAGACCGCGCCCATCCCCGATCCGGTGGCGTAACAGGCCTGCGCACCTTCGAGCAGGCGCAGACGCTCTTCAAACATCGCCACGGTCGGGTTGCCGTACCGCGAATAGACGAACTTCGAGATCTCCTCGGTGAAGGCCGCCTCGGCCTCCTGAGCGCTGCCGTAGACGAAGCCCGAGGTGAGGTACATCGCCTCTGAGGTCTCGTCGAAGGTGCTGCGCGCCTGCCCGCCGCGAATCGCCAGGGTCGCCGGATCGAGTCCGGACGGGTCGAGATAGGGGCGCGGGTTACCGGGCCCGAAGGGGGTCGTGCTCATCGCTTAGCCCTGCCGCCAGGGCAGCCCGGCCGCCTTCCAGCCGCCGACGCCACGGTGTCCGTCGGCGTCAAGGTCACCCTCGAAGCCCCCGAGCACGTTGTACGCCGCGGAGAACCCCTCGGCGCTCGCGATCGCCGCGGCAGCGGTGGAGCGGGCACCGGAGCGGCAGATGAAGTAGACCGGCGCGTCCGGGTCGATCCCCTGCCCACGGACCTGGTCGATGAAGGAGGTGTTGAGGGCCCCATCGGGATAACGCTGCCACTGCACCAGGGCGACCTGCTTGTCGATCGGCCCCAGGTCGGGGACCCCGACATAGGCCCACTCGGCGTCGGTACGCACGTCGATGAGTACCGACCGCGGGTCATCGGTCAGGGCCTGCCAGGCCTCCTGCGGGGTGACATCTGCGGCGTAACTCATGGGGCGCAGCGTAATCTCCGCGCGCCCCAACCGGTTTCGCGGTCCCTCAGAGCGAGATGCCGAGGGAGACGAGCCAGGCCGTGACGACGAAGCGCAGCCAGCACCCGATGCCGGTGATGAGCGTGAAGGAAAGGAGCGGCACCTGCCGGGCTCCGGCGACGACAGTCACGACCGCGAGCGGCGGGAAGCCGACGCCGCCGCTTAAGGCCATCACGGCTCCCCCCTTCAGCGGATCGTCGATGACGCCGAGCATGCGCCGCGAGGCGCGCGCCATCTTCGCGCGCCAGTTGGACCTGACCGGTGGCGGCTTCTTCGGCTGCCGTTTGCGCCGCTCGGACCAGACGTCCATCCCCTTGCGGGCGGCGATGAAGTGGGTGATCTTCCCGACCATCAACCCGCCGGTCATCGCGGTGATGTACCACATCCACTCGCCGGGATAAATGACGGCGGCGGCCACGGCGTAGATCTCGGCATTGAGCGGCGGGAAGTACGCCGAGATCAGCCCGAAGGTGATCGCGCCGAGCAGCCCACCGGCGGTGAGCCAGGCAGGCAACTGATCGGCAACCTCGGCGAGGAGCGGCATCACGAAGGGGGGCTACGTCCGGTTAGTAAAGGCCACGACCGCGTGCCCGTCCGGCCACGCTTCCACGGCGTTGAGCGAGCCCGGGGCCCCGGCGAGGCGCCAGAGGCGCTCGGTCGGCATCCCGAGGACGTGCCCGAGCACGACCATGATGGGTTTGCGATGGCAGGCGACGATCACCGTGCCCCCGCGCGCGACGGCGCGCTCCCACGCGGCCAGGACTCGTTCCTGCAGGTCCTCGTGGCTCTCCCCGCCCGGGCGGGCGTACGTCGGATCGTCCCGAAGGGCGAGGAAGTCGTCCGGGTGATCTCGGATCAGATCCGGGGCGGCGAGCCCATCCCAGTCGCCGAAGGATTGCTCGTCCCAGTCGGCATCCACGACCGGCTCGACCCCGAGCGCCTCGGCGATCGCGGCTCCGGTTTCCTTGGCGCGAGCAAGGCCCGAGGTGATGACCTGGACCTCGTCGTCGCCGACGAGGAGCGCAGCGCTGCGGGCCGCTGCCGCGGCTTGCGCCCGACCCGCGTCGGAGAGCGAGGGGTCGGGACCACCGCGTCCATCCAGGCGGGCTTGCTCGGTGAAGGGGGTGACGCCATGGCGGACGAGCAGGACCCGCGTCGGTCGGCCGCGGCCCGGGCGCGCCTGGGCGGGGATCTGGTCGGTGTCGCGGGTGGGTTCGACGTCCTCGCGCGAGAGCCCCACTCCGGCGTCGGGAGCGTGCCCGGTGCCGCTGCGGGGTTCTTCCCCCGCGGCAGGGGCGGCGCCCCCTTCGCCTGGAGCACCGTCCGTCCAGTCCTCGATCGTGCGGCCGTCCATCGCGTCATTGGAGAGGGCATCGGCATCGGTGTTCTCGGCCCGCGGGATCCAGGTGTAGGTCACGGACCCGCCCGCTGCTTCGATCTCGCGCACGATCTCGCGGGCCTGCAGCGCGAGGGCCCGCATATCGGCGTGCTTGATCTTCCAGCGGCCCGCCATCTGTTCGACGACGAGCTTGGAGTCCAGGGCCGCCTCGATCCGCGCCCCCGCGTCGATCCGTGCGGCGGCGCTCAGGCCGGCGATCAGGCCCCGGTACTCGGCGACATTGTTCGACACCTTGCCGAGCGGCTCGGCGAGGCGCACGAGGACCCGTCCGCTCTCGTCTCGCACGAGCGCGCCATACCCAGCGACACCGGGGTTACCTCGAGACCCTCCGTCGGCCTCGACGCGCAGGGAGCGCCCCATCAGGCGGGGGTCCGCACGAGGATGCGATTGCACTCCTCGCAGCGCAGGACCTCATCGGCTGCGGCCGCGGCAATCCGGCTGAGGTCGACCGGGTTCAGTTGCAGTTGGCATCCGCTGCAGCGGCCCTGGACGAGCGCCGCCGCACCGATCCCCGAATTCGCCCGGATGCGTTCGTAAAGCGCGATGAGCGCGTCGTCGATCTCGGCCACGATGCCAGCACGCGGCTGCTCGACCTTCGCCCGCTCGGCGTCGAGGTCGGCAAGCGCGGCGTCGCGGGCCTGCTCCAAGGTGGCCGCCCGGGCGGTCGCCGTGCCCTGCTCGGCGGAGAGGCGAGCCACGGCCGTTTGGGCCTCCTCGGCGCGCTCCATCACTTCCAGTTCGATCTCTTCGAGCTCGTCCTGACGACGAGCGAGGGAGGCGAGCTCGTGCTGGAGGGCGGTCAGGTCCTTCGCGGTGCCCTGACCGGAATCCAGCCGCGCCTGATCGCGCGCTGCCCGATCGCGGACCATCTGGACATCGGCATCGGCCCGGGTCACCTCGCGCTGCACATCGCTGAGGTGCGTCTGGGCGCGCACGAGGTCATCGGAGACGGCCGTGAGCGCGCTCCGGGCCTGCTCGGCCTCGGCGATTTGCGGCAGGGTCTTCTCGGCGTGGGCCAGTTGGGTCAGGCGCGTGTCGAGCGCCTGGAGGTCGAGCAAGCGCAGTTGGACGCTGGGATCGGCCTTCACGAGGTCTCCTTGCTGGGGGTCATGGCGCCGACCGTAAAGGTCCACGGGTCGGTCCTGATGGTGCTGACGCCGGTCTCCAACCTATCGACCTCATGTCCTGCGGCCGACAACGCTGCGACAAGACGCTCGAGCGCGTGGTCGAGCCAGAGGGACTCGGTCGCCCAGTGTCCGGCGTCGATGAGGAAGGGGGTACCGCCGCGAGCCTCCTCGCGGGCCTCGAGAGCAGGGTGATGGCGCAGGTCAGAGGTGACGTAGACGTCCGCGCCACTGGCCCGGACCGCGTCGAAGAGGGAATCGCCCGCCCCACCGAGCAGAGCAACCCGGCGCACCATCGCCCCGGCGGGCCCCGACACCCGGATCCCTCCCGGCGCCGAAGGGAGCGCGCCCGCGAGCCGCTCGGCGAAGTCAGCGAGCGAGACCGGCTCGCCCAGGTCGCCGACGAGACCCATGCCGCGGCCCTCTTCGATCGCGAGCGGTTCGGTCTCGGTGAGCCCGCAGGCCTTCGCCAGGGCCGTGTTGACGCCGGGTTCGGCGATGTCGGCGTTGGTGTGTGCGACATAGAGCGCGACGTCGCCGACGACCAAGGAGGTGACGCTCGCCCCCTTCGCCGTGGTCGTCGCGACCGAGTGGATCCCGCGCATCAGGAGCGGGTGGTGGGTGAAGAGCAGGTCCGCGCCGAGCTCGCGGGCCTCGTCGATCACCGCCAGAGTGGGGTCGACCGCTGCGAGGATCCGCCGGACCGGTTGGTCAAGGTCGCCCGTCACGAGACCGACCTGGTCCCAGGACTGCGCGGTGTCGGGCGGATAGGTCTCGTCGAGGACGGCCACGACATCGCGCACGGTGATCATGTGGGCCCGGCCGGGATCGAACCGACGACATCCACGGTGTAAACGTGGCGCTCTACCAGCTGAGCTACAGGCCCTCGCCACCAGTCACCCGGGGCGGCCTCGATTGTGCCAGGTCAAACCGGGGCGTTCGCCCGCCAGGGTCAGGGCTGGCGCGTCGCGGGCCGGGTCGACCCGACGATCCTCGCGGGCGCACCGGCGACAATCGAATACGGCGGGACATCGTGCTTGACCACGGAATTGGCGGCGACGATGCAGCGCTCGCCGATCGTGACGCCCGAGGTCACGACGGAATTGACGCCCAGCCAGCAGTTGTCCCCGATCGAGGTCGGACCCTTGGAGACGAACCCTTGCCAGGTGATCGGCAGGTCGGGGTCGTCGACCTTGTGGTCAGCATCACTAACGAAACACCCGTTGGCGAGCATGCAGTGCTTGCCGATGCTCACCTGGTCGAGAGAGGCGACCATTGCCGAGACGTTCATGATCGTCCCGTCGCCGATGCTGATCGACCCGGATTCGCCCCCGGTTAGCCAGACCCAGGGCTCGAAGATGACGTGCTCACCGACGCGCAGGCGCCCTTCGCGGAGCATCTGGAGCGGTTCTCCGAGCACCACCCCGCGGGCGAAGGCGCCACGCCGGGCGAGTTCGTACCCGAGGCGCGCGCGATACGGCCACCGGGTCGGGGCCCCCAGCCATCGCCAGCGCTGCCACCAAAGGCGCGCGCGGGCAGGGTCCATCAGGCGAGCGAGGCCAGGGCGGCGTCGTAGCCCGAGAAGTCACGCGCCTCCCCCGGGCCGTTGACCAAGGTCCAGACGATCCGGCCCTCCTTGTCGATGAGGAAGGTGCCACGGATCGCCATCCCGGCGTCGTCGTTGAAGACGCCATAGGCGCTCGCGACCTCGCCATGGGGCCAGAAGTCGCTCAGCAGCGGGAAGAAGTACGCCTCGGCATCGGCCCAGGCACGCAGGCTGAACATCGGGTCGCACGAGATCGCGAGGACCTGAACCGCGTCGGAAGAGAAGCGCTCGAGCTCGTCACGGATCTCTCGCAGTTCTCCGGTGCAGATCCCCGAGAAGGCGAAGGGGTAGAAGACGAGCACGACCGCCTTATCGCCCGCGAAGTCCGCGAGGCTCACATCGCGCCCGTTCTGGTCCTTCAGGGTGAAGCCGGGGGCGATATCGCCCACCTGTGCCGGGCCGGGCGTCTTAGTGCTCATGGCACCTGAGTCTGCCAGCCCGATCACCGATCCAGCGGCGAAGGTCAGCGGCCGCTCTTGCGCGCTACCAGCAAGGTCGCGACCCAGCGCTCTCCGCACATCGCCGTGGTCGAGGTGTGCAGGCCCGCCGTCGTCGCTGCCTCTTCGACATCGGCGGGGTCGACGGCGCCATCGCCGTCGCCTCGGGGGGTGAGCAACACGATCATGCCGCCGTCTTCCAAGGTGCCGAGCGTGTCGACGAGCGCATCGGTGAGATCGCCGTCCTCGTCTCGCCACCAGAGAATCGCGGCGTCGGCGGCGCCGGTGAAGTCCTCGTCTTCCAGTTCGGTGCCAACCGCGTCCTCCACCGCAAAGCGGAAGTCATCGTCGGCATCGTCGTCCCAGCCCCACTCCTGGACGACCTGGTCGTTCTCGAACCCCAGCTTGGCTACGGCCGCAGCCATGGCCTCGGGCCCGGTCTCGCCGGTCACGTCACCTGTTCCCTTCTTGTTGTCCTCGATCGGTGTGCGCGAAGCACGTTGGGCGTTAGTCCAGCGGGTTCGGGCCCGCATCGCAAGCGGTACTAGGCGTGTCGGGTTCTTCCGAGGGCGCTGTGGGCATTGGAAGGGGGACCCGTCGGGCGGCCGCGGTCAGGGTGGATTCGATCTGCGCGAGGGCGGTGGCGTCGGTGACCGTGAGGTGCTCAAGCACCGGGCTCACCGGCCCGACGGTCGAGACGAGGTGGAGGTCGGCGAGGCCGAGGCGCCGGTCGATCGGGCCCTGCCGCAGGGCGATCGACTGGACCCGCCCCTGGGGCACCACCTGCACGCGGCGGCGGAGCCATCCGCCCCGGGTCACCACGGCGTCCGGGCCCACGTGCGCTCCCGTGCGGCGCCACGCGAAGGGCGCGACCCACCTCGCCGAGCGAGGCGCGACAACCCAGTCCCCGCCCAGCTGGTGGGGGGCGCGAAGGGCGTCGGCGACGACCTCGGGGTCGGCCGACGGGAGGAGGACGCCGACGATGCGGCGCAATTCCTCGAGGGTGCCGACCGGTACGAGCACCGACTCGGTCTCGGTCGCATCGCCCCCGAGGGAGGCTCCCGCGACGTTGATCTTGAGGTCCCACCAGTCCTTCTGCCGCCACATCAGGCGCTGGGTGGCCTCGACCGCCTGCACCCGGCGGATCGGCACGGTCGAGGTCCGCACCGAGGTCAGGCCGCGCCGGATCCGTAGGGTGTCGCCGCTCTCGTGGACGGTGAGATTAGCCCAGGTCAGCAGGCCCCGGATCCGCCCGAGGAGGACTAGGACGAGCGGCGGAATCGACCCAAGGAAGAGCCCGATTCCGACGCCGACGCTCGAAGTGAGCACCAGGACGATGATCGCGAGGGCCGCAAAGACGCCGGCCGCGGGCGCCGCGGCGAGCACCATCGACATGATGAGTCGCTCGAACGGCATCTGGAGCAAGAGCACCGTCGGCGTGGGGTTTCGTTGCGATGCGTCGCTCTCTCCCCCTTCGCCTCCGGTCACGCCCGGGGCATCGGCGGCAGCGGCGAGCCCGAGGAGCTGGTCGCGCGTGCGCTCGGCTTCCCGCAGGGGCAAGTAGGTGAGCGCGAGGTGGGAGTCCGAGCCGCCCGCGGACTCGACCCGGACCTGCGCCAGCCCGAAGAGGCGGGCCAGGATCGGTTGCGAGACGTCGACGGCTTGCACCCGGTCGTGGCGGACCTGGCGGTGCTGGCGAAAGAGCAAACCGGTGCGCAGCTCGGTGCTCGTCGGTCCGATGCGATAGCGCGTCGCCCACCAGATCGCGGCGTTGACGCCAATCACGCCGGCGATCACCAGGATGAGCCCGGCCAAGGACAGCAGTGGGTTCGAGAGCACCGCGTCGTAGCCACTTCCCTCCCAGTCATCGGGTTGCTGGGGTCTCCCGAACGCCCCGAAGATCCGCTCGAACTGTTGGCTGATCAGCCAGCCGAGGATCGCGAGCAGCACGACGCCGCCGCTCAGTAACGGCGAGAGCGGATGCACCCGCTGCCACTCGCCGTTCGCTGCGGGTTGGGTCACAGCCCCGCCCGCTGAGCTTCGCCGCGGGCCGCGAGGCGCTCCCGCAGGGCGTGCGCCTCGGCTTCGGGCAGCCCGGGGATGGAGCCATTACTCGACGGCGAGGCGGTGTGGACCTCGATCGAGGCGAGGCCGAAGCCGCGAAGGAGCGGACCGGCCTCGAGGTCGACGTATTGAATCCGCCCGTAGGGGATCGTGACGAGCCGGCGCCAGAGCCGTCCGCGGCGGATCGCCACCTCGTCCTCCAGTTCGGCGTAGGAGATCGCCGGGACCTGCCGGATGATCAGCCACTGCCCCCAGATCCACATGGCCACGACGATCGGCACCGCAATCGTGGCGATCAGCGGGTGGAGGAAGGCGCCGAGAGTGCCAGCGATCGTAAGGAGCACGACGATCGGGATCGCGAGCGCGATCGAACGGACCGTGATGAGCCGCCGCGACACCAGCTGCCAGGGCAACTGGTGATTGTCGTAGAGGTCAATGGCCGGTGCACTCGGCGCAGGGCTTTGGATCGGCTGGCTCACCGACCCAGTCAATCAAAGGCAGCGCCACTTAGGCTGACCGGTCATGGGACGACTTACCCGACGGGCACCGGCCCAGCAGTGGCGCGGCGGAGAGAGCCAGCGCCGCGTCGACACCCTCGCCGTCGAAGAGCCGCTCGAGATCCGGCTCAGCGGCGAGGTCGTCACGGTGACGATGCGCCTGCCCGGGGACGACTTCGACCTCGCGCTCGGTCACCTGTTGACCGAAGGGGTCATCGCCTCCGGCGAGGACATCGCGACGATGATGCATTGCACCGACACCGGCGACGATGGCTTGCCGACCTACAACGTCGTCGAGGTCGCGATGGCTCCCGGCCTGCTCCCCCGGCGTCCGCTCGTCGGCCGAGCAGAAATCGCGACCGGTGGGTGCGGCATCTGCGGCACCGTGCAGGTCGATGAGTTGCTGACCCGGCTCCCCCACGCGATCGATCGGGATCGGACCACCTTCACCCTCTCGGCCATCGAGGCGGGTCTCGCGGCGATGCGTGAACGCCAGCGCGTCTTCGACGCCACCGGTGGGGTCCACGCCGCGGCCCTGATCACCCCCGACGGCGAGGTCCTGGTCGTCCGCGAGGACATCGGCCGGCACAACGCCGTCGACAAGGTGATCGGGTGGGCGGTCCGCGAAGGGCGCAGCGACCTCTCCGGGCTCGGGCTGCTCGTCAGTTCCCGCGCGGGTTTTGAGATCGTGCAGAAGGGAGCGGCCGCCGGAGTCCCCTTGATCGCCTGCGTCTCGGCGGCTTCCACCCTCGCCGTCGAGGCCGCCGACCGGGCCGGACTCACCCTCGCCGCCTTCGTCCGTCCACCCCGCGCGAGCGTGCTGAGCCACCCCGACCGGGTGACCAGCTGACCCCCTTCGCTGCTCATCGACAACGGCCGCGGGAGACCCAACTAGGGTTGTGACGCGCGCCACCATAGGATGGGGCGTACCGAGATGGCAGGCCAGACCCGACGGTCGATGCCGCTGCCGTCCACCGAAGACCGCGAAAGGAGCGCCGACGTGGTCGGACGCGACGAGATGCCGAACGACGGACCCATCCTAAACGGGATCCCGACGTCGCTGCCGGATATCGACCCCGAGGAGACCCAGGAATGGGTGGACTCCCTGGACGGGCTGATCGATGAGGCGGGGCGCGAACGCGCCCGCTATGTGATGCTGCGCCTGCTGGAGCGGGCGCGGATGAAGAATGTCGGCGTCCCCTCCCTCACGACGACCGACTACGTCAATACGATCGACCCGCTCCACGAGCCGTGGTACCCAGGCGACGAGCAAATCGAGCGCCGCTACCGCGCGTGGATCCGCTGGAACGCCGCGGTCCTCGTCCACCGGGCCCAGCGCCCCGATGTCGCCGTCGGCGGGCACATCTCGACCTATGCCTCGGCCGCGACCCTCTATGAAGTCGGCTTCAACCACTTCTGGCGCGGCAAGGACCACCCGGGCGGCGGCGACCACATCTTCTTCCAGGGCCATGCCTCGCCGGGAATGTACGCCCGCGCCTTCCTCGAAGGGCGGCTTACCGAGGACCAGCTCGACGGCTTCCGCCAGGAGAAGAGCCATGTCGTCGACGGCAAGGTCGAGGGCCTGCCGAGTTACCCGCACCCGCGCTTGATGCCGGACTTCTGGGAGTTCCCGACCGTGTCGATGGGCCTCGGCCCGATGAACGCGATCTACCAGGCGCAGTTCGATAAGTACCTGCTGAACCGCGGGATCAAGGACACTTCTCAGCAGCGCGTCTGGGCCTTCCTCGGCGATGGCGAGATGGACGAGGCGGAGAGCCGCGGCCTGCTCCAGGTCGCCGCTAACGAGGAACTCGACAACCTCACCTTCGTCGTCAACGCCAACCTCCAGCGCCTCGACGGCCCGGTCCGTGGCAACGGCAAGATCATCCAAGAGCTCGAGGCCTTCTTCCGCGGCGCCGGCTGGAATGTGATCAAGGTCGTCTGGGGCCGCGGCTGGGACCCGCTGCTCGCTGCCGATCACGATGGCGCCCTCGTCAACTTGATGAACCAGACCCCGGACGGGGACTACCAGACCTTCCGCGCCAACGACGGTGCCTACGTGCGCGAGCACTTCTTCGACCGCGACCCGCGCACCCGCAAGCTCGTCAAGGACTGGTCCGATGACGACATCTGGTGGAAGCTCAAGCGCGGCGGTCACGACTACAACAAGGTCTTCGCCGCCTACCGGGCCGCGGTCGAGCACACTGGGCAGCCGACGGTCATCCTCGTCAAGACGATCAAGGGCTACGGCCTCGGCAAGAGCTTCGCGGGACGTAACGCGACCCACCAGATGAAGAAGCTCACCCTCGATGATTTGAAGGCCCTGCGCGACAACCTGCGCATCCCGATCAGCGACGAGCAGCTCGAAGCCGACCCCTACCTCCCCCCGTACTACAACCCGGGGCCGGAGGATGAGGCGATCCAGTACCTGCGCGAGCGCCGCGACAAGCTCGGCGGTGGCCTCCCGAGCCACCGCGTCGACTACCAGCCGATCTCCCTTCCGGGCCCGGATGCCTACAAGCAGGTGGCGAAGGGGTCTGGCAAGCAGCAGGTCGCGACCACCATGGCCTGGGTGCGTCTCATCAAGGACATGATGCGCGACAAGGAGTTCGGCAAGCGGGTCGTGCCGATCATCCCCGACGAGGCCCGGACCTTCGGGATGGACTCGTTCTTCCCGACGATCAAGATCTACAACCCGCACGGGCAGAACTACACCTCGGTCGACGCCGAGTTAATGCTTGCCTACAAGGAGTCCGAGCAGGGGCAGATCCAGCACACCGGGATCAACGAGGCCGGTTCGGTGGCCGCCTTCGCGGCGGCGGGGACGTCGTACGCCACCCATGGCGAGCCGATGATCCCGCTCTACATCTTCTACTCGATGTTTGGCTTCCAGCGCACCGGTGACGGGATCTGGGCCGCTGCCGATCAGATGGCCCGCGGCTTCCTGCTCGGCGCGACGGCCGGTCGCACGACGCTGACCGGTGAGGGCCTGCAGCATGCCGACGGGCAGTCCCCCCTTCTCGCTGCGACGAACCCCGCGGTCGTGGCGTACGACCCGGCGTTCGGCTTCGAGATCGGCCACATCATGCGGGCCGGACTGGAGCGGATGTACGGCGGGGACGCACCGCAGGATGACCCGAACCGCAACGTCATGTACTACCTGACGCTCTACAACGAGCCGATCGTCCAGCCCGCCGAGCCGGAGAACCTCGACGTCGACGGCCTGCTGAAGGGGATGTACCTCTACCAGCCGGGCAACGCCGAGGGCCTGGGCGACACCCCGCCGCGCACTCAACTGCTCGCGAGCGGAGTCGGGATGCCCTGGGCTCGCGAGGCTCAGGACCTGCTCCGTGAGGACTGGGGCGTCGTCGCCGACGTCTGGTCGGTCACGAGTTGGAGCGAGTTGCGACGCGAGGCGATGGACTGCGATCTCGAGGCCTACCTCCACCCGGAGAAGCCCAAGCGCACGCCGTACATCACCGAGGCGCTCACCGGAGCGGTCGGTCCGGTCGTCGCGGTCTCGGACTACATGCGCGCGGTGCAAGACCAGATCCGCCCGTGGGTGCCCGAGGAGTTCTCGGCGCTCGGCACGGACGGCTTCGGCTTCTCCGACACGCGCGCCGCCGCTCGGCGCTACTTCCACGTCGATGGGCCCTCGATTGCGGTGCGCGCGTTGCAGATGCTCGCCGCGCGGGGCTGGATCGACGCCGACGTGCCGGCAGAGGCGGCCAAGCGCTACCGACTGCACGATGTCTCGGCCGGGACCTCCGGCAATGCCGGAGGCGACGCGTAGGCCGCGGCTCACCCCCTTCCCACCACGACCCCGGACTCTCCCGCCTTTGCTTAAGCAAGAGCGGGAGGGTCCTCTCTTTGCTTAAGCACGTCCTCGTTGCTCACCCTCGGGGGTAAGCAACAAGGACGTGCTTAAGCAAAGTCGGGTCGGGTCGGGTCGGTCGGGTCGGGTGGGGCGGGGTCAGCGAGGAAGGGGGCCGAGGGTCGCCTCAGCGTCGTCGGCCCACTGCGGGAGGTCGGCGCGGTAGCGGGCGATCGACACCCCGAGACCATTGCGCTTCACCTCCATCCCCTCCTCGGCGAAGTGGGCGCAGGCCGCCTCTCGGAGGTGCCGGGGCGGGTCTCCGGAGGCGCTGGTGACCCGCCACCAGGGCAGGTCGGTGGCCCCCTTCGCCATGATCTGTCCGACCTGGCGCGGCCCGATCCCTAGGAGCGCGGCGATATCGCCGTACGAGACGACCCGGCCGGGCGGGATGAGCCGCACCACGGCGTGCACCTGCTCGGCGAGGTCCATCGCGCGACGAGGGTCAGCGGCCGTCGAGGAAGCGGCGCCGCGCCTCGACCCCGACATCGGCCTGGTCGCAAAAGAGGCCGTCGACCCCCTCGCCGAGGAAGGCCAGCTGCTCGTCGAACGCCCGGCCCACCTCGTGCTCGACGCTGCCGACGCGTAGATCGGTGGGGAGGAAGGCGTTTTCGACCCGGAAGGTGTAGGGGTGGACCACGAGCCCAGCGGCGTGCGCCCGGGCGACAAGCCCCGTCGATTCGCCGAGCGCGCCGCTCTCGGTCCGGGCGATCACCTGGTCCTTCGCGGGCCCGATCCCCTGGACGGTTTCGGCGAGCTCCGTCAGACCGGGACCGGTCAGATAGTCCTCATACCGGCGCGGGTCCCCGTGCGGCCCGCCCTGTCCCTCGGTGAGGAAGACCATCGGCACCCGGGCGCCATGGGCCTCGCGCAGCCGCCGGAGGTTGGTGATCTCGAAGGATTGGACGAAGCACCAAGCATCCGCCCGGTCCAGATCGGCCGCCCGCAAGGCCGTGAGGAGCGGCTCGTCGAAGGAGAGCCCGAGGCTCTCGAAATAGCTCGGTGACTTGGTCTCGGGGTAGACCCCGATCGGGCGGCCGAGTTCCCCTTCCATCCGCTGACGCAGATCGAGGATCTCCGTAAAGGTCGGGACCTCGTAGGCCCCGTCGTAGAGCGTGTTCTGTTGGCGCAGTTGGGGAATCCGTTCGATCGCGCGCAGGGTCTTGATCTCGGCGAGCGTGAAGTCCTCGCTAAACCACCCACTCACCTCGCGCCCGTCGATCACCTTGGTGGTGCGCCTCGTCGCGAACTCGGGCCGACTCGCCACATCCGTCGTGTGGCCGATCTCGCTCTCGTGCCGGGCGACGAGATGCCCGTCAGAGGTCATCACGAGATCGGGTTCGAGGAAGTCCGCCCCCAGCCGAGCGGCGAGCTCGTAGGAGGCGAGGGTGTGCTCCGGGCGGTAGCCGCAGGCACCGCGATGGCCGATGACGAAGGGGGGAGGCGTCACCTGCTCATTGAACCGCACGGCGCGGGCACCCCCCTTCGATGCATAGACTCTGCCGAGTGTCCAAGGTATTGACGTCTCTTCCTGATGGTGAACGTGTCGGCATCGCCTTTTCTGGCGGTCTCGACACCTCGGTAGCGGTTGCGTGGATGCGCGAGAAGGGGGCGATCCCGTGCACCTATACCGCCGATATCGGCCAGTATGACGAGGACGACATCGCCTCGATCCCGGGCCGCGCCGGGCAGTACGGCGCCGAACTCTCTCGCCTGGTCGATTGCACCGTCCCTCTCGTCGAAGAGGGATTCTCGGCGATCGCGTGCGGCGCCTTCCACATCCGCTCGGGCGGGCGGACGTACTTCAACACCACCCCCCTCGGGCGGGCGGTCACCGGCACCCTCCTCGTGCGGGCTATGGCCGAGGACGAGGTCTCGATCTGGGGCGACGGCTCCACCTTCAAGGGCAATGACATCGAGCGCTTCTACCGCTATGGCTTGATGGCGAACCCGGCGCTGCGGATCTACAAGCCGTGGCTCGACGCCGACTTCGTCCGCGAACTCGGCGGGCGTCAGGAGATGTCGCAGTGGCTCACCGAGCGTGAGCTGCCGTACCGCGATAGCGCGGAGAAGGCCTACTCGACCGACGCGAACATCTGGGGCGCGACCCACGAGGCCAAGACCCTCGAGCATCTCGATGAGTCCATCGAGATCGTCGACCCGATCATGGGCGTGCGCTTCTGGGACCCGGCGGTCGCGATCGAGACCGAGGACGTCACGATCCGCTACGACCAGGGCCGCCCGGTCGCGATCAACGGTGTCGACTACGACGACCCGGTCGCCCTCGTCCACGAGGCCAATGCGATCGGCGGTCGTCACGGCCTCGGCATGTCGGACCTCATCGAAAACCGGATCATCGAGGCCAAGTCGCGCGGGATCTACGAGGCCCCGGCGATGGCCCTGCTCCACATCGCCTACGAGCGGCTGCTCGCGGCGATCCACAACGAGGACACCCTCGCGAACTACTACACCGAAGGGCGCCGTCTCGGCCGGCTGCTCTACGAAGGCCGCTGGTTTGACCCGCAGTCGCTGATGCTGCGCGAGTCCCTCCAGCGCTGGGTGGCCTCGGCCGTCACCGGTGAGGTCCGGCTCCGCCTGCGCCGCGGGGACGACTACTCGATCCTCGACACTCGCGGAGAGAACTTCAGCTACCACCCCGACAAGCTGTCGATGGAGCGCACCGAGAACGCCGCCTTCGGGCCGACCGACCGGATCGGCCAACTGACGATGCGCAACCTCGACATCGCCGACAGCCGCAGCAAGCTCGAGGTCTACGCCCAGCAGGGCCAGCTCGCGGGCGGGCACCTGGAGATCATGGGCGAGCTCACTCCCGGCGGCGCCGAGCAGATCGCCGCGAACCCGGCAGCGGGCCGTGATGAGGAAGAAGAGATGCTGGACCGCGCCGCGATGGAATTCGGCACCGACTAGCCCCCTTCCCTCGGAAGCGACGATGACGATCCCGTCCGTTCGCCGGATTGGACCGGCACCCGCGGCGACGCCAGCGATGCTCGGCGTCGCCGCGGCCACGCTGCTCTTCCTCGACGGTCTGCGAGTCTTCCTCCCGTCGCTCATCACCCTCGTCGGCCAACCCGGCGAGTCCTCCGCCGCCGGGATCGGCGCGTACGCGCTGATCTGGTTCATCCTCCCCGCCTTCGTGGCCTTCGCGCGACCGGGCCTCAACCGGCTCGCTACTGCGGTCGTCTGCGCCTGGCTGCTTCTCCCCCTTCGGTTCCTGCTCCAGATGACGAATGGGGGGATGCCGCAACTCGCCGTGTCCTCGCTGATGGTGGGGCTCGGCGCCTGTGCCTTCGTCGGCCTGGTGATGTCGGTCCTCACCCCGAAGGGGGTCCGCCCCCGCGAGATCACCGTCGGCCTCGTCGCGGGGATCGCGGCGAGCACCATCGCGCACATCGCCTTCGGGACCGTTGAACTGGTCTGGCGCGATGGGTGGCTCTCCTGGGTGCTGCTGATCACTGAGGTCGCGGTGGCGGCATTCCTGATGCGACGGGCCCGGCGCGCCCCGGCGCAGCCGCCCGTGGACGCACCGCCGGACCGCTCCTGGCTCGCGATCGGACCGGCCCTCTTCCTCGTCGGGACCTGGACGGCCAACCCGGCCGTCGCGCAGACCGCGATCGGGCGCCCCCTCGGGCCCATGGTCATCGGCGCCGCGGCCGTCGTGGGCGTATGGTGCGCGGCCCGACCGCGCCTGTTCACCGCGCACCCGCTGCTGCCCGCTTTCGTCCTCGCCGCGGCCGCCACGATCGCGGTCATCTCCCCCGAACCCCTCGGCGGGATCCATGACGTCCTTCCGCCGTGGTTTGTCGCGACCCAGGCCATCGGGCACCTGGCCATCTGTGCGCTCATCGGGTGGGCGGCGGCACCGGGGCGCACCGCCCGAGCGGCGTCGCGCCCGGGGACGACTCCGCTGCGCGGCTCGGGGGCCTTCGCCACCGGCGGGCTCGTCCTCTTCGTCGTCCTCGTCTTCGCCTTCTATGCCGCGTACGACGTCGGCTACCCCAACCTCTACCTGCCCGTCGTCGCCGCGCTCGTCGTCGCGGTCTGCGTCGTCGGGGCCGGACCTCCGACGCCCCCGGCCCGACCGCCGCTCATCCTTGCGATGGCGCGCACCGGCATCGCGTTGTGCATCGTGGCGACCCTCGCCGCCTTCCACACGGGCGCTTCGCCCGTGGAGCGCACCGACGACGACGCTGCCGAGCCACACCTGCGGCTCGTCACCTACAACATCCGGATGGGTTACGGCCTCGACGGGCGACTACGGCTGAGCGAGCAAGCCAATGCCCTGCGGCAACTCAACCCGGACGTGGTCGTGCTCGGTGAGGTCGACCGCGGCTGGCTTCTCAACGGCGGCCACGACTCGGTCAGCCGGCTCGCCGATCAGCTCGGCATGCGGGTCATCTGGGCGCCCGCGGCGGATCCGCTCTGGGGAGATGCCATCCTTACCGCCCTGCCGGTGAGCGATGTGCGCAGCGTGCCGCTGCCACCGAGCGGCCCGACCGGTGCGCAGGCGCTCTCGGCGACGGTCACCAGAGGGGGTCAGGAGTACCGCATCATCGCGACTCACCTCCAGCCCGATGACTACGAGCAGATGAGCCCCACCTTCCGCGCCCAGGTGCTGGCGCTGCGCTCCCTCGTCGACGAGGCGGCCGCCGGGGGCCACCCGGCCGTCCTCGCCGGGGACCTCAACATCGACCCCGAGGTGATGCCCGACGCCTGGGCGATCGTGAGCGAGGGCCTGCGCGACGCCCTGGGTGAGGCCGCTCCCTTCAGCACGATCCCGACCGGCGCCGGCGAACCCATGCGGATCGACCACATCATCACCTCTCGCTCACTCGAGGCGAGCGACCCTGCGCACCCGGACCTACCGTGGTCGGATCACCTCCCGGTGGCGATCACGCTGCGCCCGAAGGAGTAAGGGGCGCTCAGCGCCTAGGGTGAGCGCTCTTTGTGTGGAGCCGACAGTGACCCTCACCACACCCACCGTATGATCGGGCCATGAGTCGGCGCGGACGGGTCTCCCTGACCGCGCGCAGGGAGGTCTCCCGGCGCGCCGGGGAGATGGCGACCGCGGCCACCCAGCGGATCGACGAGCAGCACGACTGGTATCGGGAGCTGAGCGCCCAGGAGCGGGCGTGGGTCGCCCAGGTCGCGCAGGCGGGGATCGCGAACTTCATCACCTGGCTCGATGGGACCACCTCCCCCGCCACCGACGACGCCTTTGCCGCGGCCCCCCGGGCCCTCACCAAGGCCATCTCGCTCGCCCAGACCCTGGACCTCATCCGCTCGGTCGTCGCCGTCGTCGAGGAACACGTCGAAGCGATGGCTCGGCCACAGGACGTCACCGCCATGCGCGAGTCGGTCCTGCGCTATAGCCGTGAGGTTGCCTTCAGCGCAGCGCAGGTCTACGCCGAAGCTGCGGAGGAGCGCGGCGCCTGGGACGCGCGCCTGGAATCGCTCGTCATCGACTCGGTCCTGCGCGGCGAAGTGGATGAGTCGATGCACTCGCGCGCCGCCGCCCTGGGCTGGGGGCGGGTGAGCGACATCGTCGTCCTGGTCTGCGATGCGCCCACTCCGGCGCGCCACTCGGCCAATGGCGCGTCCTCGCAGGTCAGCGCGCCGACCAGGGGCAGCGATCGAGTCAGCGACCCGGCCGAGCTGATCGATCAACTCCAGCGCCGGGCCGCGCCGATGGGGCTCAGCGTCCTCGCCGGAGTCCATGGCGCCCGCCTCATCGTGGTCCTCGGTGGAGTCCTCGACGTCCTCGCGCAAATCGGCGCCCTCGCCGAGCATCTCGGCCCCGGCCCGGTCGTCTACGGCCCTCGAGTCGATGACCTCGACGGCGCGGTCGTCTCCGCCGCGGCAGCGCTTGCCGGGCACAGTGCCGCCGCGGCCTGGCCGGCCCGCCCCCGGCCGTGCGCGGCCGACGACCTGCTCGCCGAGCGCACCCTCGTGGGTGACGACTGGGCCCGCGTCGCCCTCGTCGACCGGGTCTGCTCCCCCCTCGCCGAGCACCCGGCGCTGAAGGAGACCGCGGCCGCCTACTTAGACTCTCGCGGAGGTCTTGAGGGCACCGCGAGAGCGCTCTACGTCCACGTCAACACCGTGCGCTATCGGCTCGGTCGGATCGCCGACGTGACCGGCTTCGATCTCACCGAGCCACACGACGCGTTCACCGTGCGGGTGGCGCTGGCTCTCGGCGAACTTTTAGAGGATTCCTCCATAATCGGGACGTGAGCTTCGTCGGGTGCGGTGTCGCCGCGACGGGCCGTCGCAGGCGACCGTAGAAGACGTGCTTGCGATCACCTGCCCCGGACAGGGCTCCCAGACCCCCGGCTTCTTGAGCGCCTGGCTCGAGGTTCCCGGCGTCTCCGACCGGCTCCACTGGCTCTCTACCGTGGCGGGGATTGATCTCGAACGCCACGGCACCGTCTCGGACGAAGAGACCATCAAGGACACCGCCGTCGCGCAGCCCCTGATCGTCGCCTCCGGACTGCTCTCCCTTCTCGCGCTCTTCGAGCACCCCGCCGACGGTTTCCGCGTCGTCGGCGCCGGCGTCGGCCACTCGGTCGGTGAGATCACGGCTGCGAGCGCCGCCGGGGTCATCAGCGCCGAGCAGGCCATGGTCCTGGTCCGCGAGCGGGGGAAGGCCATGGCCCACGCCGCGACCGCGACCCCGACCGGGATGAGCGCGGTGATCGGTGGGGACGAAGAGGAGGTCGTCGCCACCATCGAGCGGCACGGACTCACCCCCGCCAACCGCAACGGTGCGGGCCAGATCGTCGCCGCCGGCACCCTCGAGCAGCTGGCCGCCCTCGCTGACGACAAGCCGGCGCGTTCTCGCGTCCTGCCGCTGAAGGTCGCCGGGGCCTTCCATACCGAACACATGGCCCCCGCGGTCGACACCTTGGTCCGGCTCTCGCGCGCCATCTCGACCCATGACGCCCGTGTCCCGCTCGTCTCCAACGCCGACGGTCAGGTCGTCGTCTCTGGCCCAGAGGTCCTGCGCCGCATCGTCACTCAGGTGAGCAACCCGGTCCGCTTCGACCTCTGCCTTCAGACCCTGCGCGATCTCGGGGTGACCGGCATCATCGAGATCCCCCCGGCCGGGGCCCTCACCGGCCTCGCCAAGCGGGAGCTGAAGGGGGTCGAAACCCTCGCCCTTCGGACCCCCGATGACATCGAGGCCGCTCAGCGCATGGTGCGCGAACACGGATCCCCCCGTGAGGCCAGCGAGCCCGCGTGGCGCGTGGTCGTCTCTCCGGCGAAGGGGCGCGTCACCCTTGACGGCGGCCTCGCGGCGGGCTCCGGAGTGACAGCCGGTGCGACGATCGCCAGCATTTCCTCCCTTCGCGAGAGCATCGAGGTGCGCTCCGAGCACCCGGGCCAGGTTATCGAATGGCTCGTCGAGGACGGCGATCCCGTCGCCCCCGGGCAACCGCTCCTTCGCCTCCACCCGATCGGCGCGGAGGCCTCGGCATGACCGTGTCGAGCGCGACCGGGCCCCGGTTCAGCCAGATCCTCGGGGTGGGCGGCTACCGCCCAGAACGTGTCGTCCCCAACAGCGAGTTGGTCGAGGCGATGGACTCCTCGGACCAGTGGATCCAGGAACGCTCGGGCATCAAGACCCGCCACCGCGCCGCCGACGATGAGTCGGTGATCGACATGGCGGTGGCCGCGTCGCGCGAGGCGCTCGCGTACGCCGGGCTTGAGGCTTCGGTGATCGACACGATCATCCTCGCGACCGTCAGCCACCCCTTCCAAACGCCCGCGGCCGCTCCCGAAGTCGCCGCGCGCCTTGGCCTCACCTGCGCGGCTTTCGACATCTCCGCGGCCTGCGCCGGGTACTGCTATGGCGTGGCTCTCGCCTCCGATCTTGTCCGTGGCGGCACCGCCAAACACGTCCTAGTGATCGGAGTCGAAAAGCTCTCCGACTTCACCGATCCGGCCGACCGCAGCACGGGATTCCTCTTCGGCGATGGCGCCGGGGCGGCCGTGATCGGCCCGAGCGAGACCCAGGGCATCTACCCCACCGTCTGGGGCAGCGACGGCACCCACCGCGATGCGATCACCCAGCGGGAGTCGTGGATCGAGGTCCGCGATCGCGATCTCGCCTGGCCGACGATCACCATGCAGGGTCAGACGGTCTTCCGGTGGGCCGTGTGGTCGATGGCCAAAAAGGCGCAGGAAGCCCTGGACGCAGCGGGCGTGCGAGCCGACGAGCTCGCGGCCTTCATCCCGCACCAGGCCAACATGCGGATCATCGACGCGATGATCAAGACGCTGCACCTGCCCCCGGAGATCCCCGTGGCCCGCGATATCGAGACCACCGCCAACACGTCGGCCGCCTCCGTCCCCCTCGCCATGGAGCGGATGCTCCGCGAGGGCACGATCGAACGTGGCGGCCTGGCCCTGCAGATCGGTTTCGGGGCGGGCCTGGTCTATGCGGCCCAGGTCGTCCGGATCCCCTAACCCCCAAGTTCCCGCCGGTCCGACGGGTCGAACAATTCGGACGCCAACCGTTTTCGAGTTCAAGGAGCACACACCATGGCACACACCGAGTCCGACATCCTCGCGGGCCTCGCCGAGATCGTCTCCGAGGAGACCGGCGTCGACGCCAGCGAAGTGACCGCCGACAAGTCCTTCACCGACGACCTCGACGTCGACTCCCTGTCGATGATGACGATCGCCGTCACCGCGCAGGAGCAGTTCGGCGTGGAAATCCCCGACGAAGAGGTCAAGAACCTCAAGACCGTCGGCGACGCCGTCAACTTCATCAACAGCAACCAGGCCGCCTGAGTCCTGGTCCGCCTCCGCGCCCGGGCCTGGCACCGCCACGGCCTGGGTGCGGGCCACCTGCGGGCGACGCACGCCTGCCGATCTCTTCCCCATCGTCTTCGAGGAGCCCTTCACCATGTCCGTCCCCACCGTCGTCGTCACGGGTCTGGGCGCCACGTCCCCCCTTGGCGGCACCGTCACTGAGACCTGGGAAAATCTCCTCGCGGGCCGCTCCGGCGCCCGACCGATCGACGAGCCCTGGGTGAGCGAATTCGAGCTCCCCGTGACCTTCGCTGCCTCGCTCACCACGCCGCCGGCCGAGGTCCTCTCCCGCCAGGAGACCAAGCGTCTTGACCCCTTCTCTCAGTACGCCCTGATCGCCTCGCGTGAGGCCTGGGCGGATGCCGGTGAGCCCGAGGTGGAGCCCGAGCGGCTCGCCGTCTCGATCGGGAGCGGCATCGGTGGGATCCAGACGCTGCTGACGGCTTGGGAGAGCCTGCGGACGAAGGGGCCGCGCCGCATCTACCCCTTGTCGATCCCGATGCTCATGCCGAATGCGGCCTCCGGCACCGTGTCGCTGCACCTCGGCGCCCGCGCCGGTGCGCACACCCTCGTCTCGGCCTGCTCGTCCGGGGCAGAGTCGATCGGCTACGGGCTGCACTTGATCCGCGAGGGCCTCGCCGACGTCGTCGTGGCCGGTGGGTCCGAGGCCGCGATTCACCCCCTTCCGATCGGCGGGTTCGCGGCGATGCAGGCCCTGTCCAAGCGCAACGACGAGCCGGAGACCGCATCGCGCCCGTACGACGTCACCCGCGACGGTTTCGTCCTCGGCGAGGGCGCCGGGATCATGGTCCTGGAATCGGAGGAGCACGCGAAGGCGCGGGGCGCTCGGATCTACGCCACCCTCGCGGGCGCAGGGACCAGCTCGGACGCGCACCACATGGCCGCCCCCGAGCCCGAAGGGGCGGGCGCGTCGGTCGCGATGAAACTCGCCGTCGAAGACGCCGGCGCGAGCCCGAGCGACATCGTGCACATCAACGCCCACGCCACCTCCACCCCTGCTGGCGACGTCGCGGAGATCGCCGCGATCCGTCGCGCCTTTGGCGCGGACGCCGAGGGCGCGGCAATCAGCGGCACGAAGTCGATGACGGGCCACCTTCTCGGCGCGGCCGGGGCGCTTGAGGCGATCTTCACCACGCTGGCGGTGCACCACCGCAGCGCTCCCCCGACGATCAACATCACCGAGCTCGACCCGGAGGTCGACCTCGACATCGTGCGGGACGAGCCACGCCCCCTGCCCGAGGGCCCGATCCTCGCGCTCAACAACTCGTTCGGCTTCGGCGGCCACAACGTCGCCCTGACCTTTGGGAGCCATTGATGGCCCGTCAACCCTCGGCTGCCTCGGCCGCCGTCGCCACCCGCACCAAACCGGACCGGGCGAGCGACCCGCGCAATCCGGTGCTGCGGCTCACCTCCTTCCTCGACGACGGCTCGGTCGAACTCATCACGGCCGATGACGATTCGGGGATGCTCGCGGCCACCGGCACCCTCGGCGGGGTTCCGGTCGTCACCTTCGCCTCGGACGCCACCATCATGGGCGGCGCGATGGGTGTCGCCGGATGCCGCGTCGTCGTCGAGGCTTACGAGCGCGCCCTTGCCGACGGCGTCCCCGTCATCGGGCTGTGGCACAGCGGCGGCGCCCGCCTCCCCGAGGGCGTCGTCTCGCTCCACGCGGTCGGTGAGATCTTCGCGATCATGACCCACGCGTCCGGCAAGATCCCGCAGATTTCGGTCGTGATCGGGGCCGCAGCAGGCGGCGCAGCCTATGGCCCGGCGCTGACCGACATCGTGATCCTCGCGCCCGAAGGGCGGATCTTCGTGACCGGCCCGGACGTCGTCCGGTCGGTGACCGGGGAGGATGTCGACGCCCTGCGCTTGGGCGGTCCGGAGCCGCACGGCCGGCGCTCCGGCGTCGTCCACGTCCTCGCCGAGTCGATCCAGGATGCCTTCGACCGGGCGACGGTGCTGGCCGGGCTGCTTGCCGACCAGGGCACCCTCGATCTCGAGTCCGTCGCCGACCGGGACCTCGCGCGCTCCCTTCCGGCGTCGGCCAAGCGGGCCTACGACGTCCACCCGCTCGTTGAGGATCTCCTCGACGAGGGCCCCTTCCAGGAGCTGCACGCGCGGTGGGCGCCCAATATCGTGACCGCCCTTGGCCGTCTTGGAGGCCGCACCGTCGGCGTCATCGCCAACAACCCCATGCGCCTCGGGGGCTGCCTCGACTCCGCATCGGCGGAGAAGGCGTCGCGCTTCGTGCGGATGTGTGACGCCTTCGGGGTGCCGCTCGTCGTCCTCGTCGATGTGCCGGGCTACCTGCCGGGCGTCGGTCAGGAGTGGGACGGGGTCGTGCGCCGCGGGGCGAAATTGCTCCACGCCTTCTCCGAGGCGGTGGTCCCCCGCGTCACCGTGGTGACCCGCAAGACCTACGGCGGTGCCTATATCGCGATGAACTCCCGGGCTCTCGGCGCGACCCGAGTCTTTGCCTGGCCGGACGCGCACGTCGCGGTCATGGGCTCGGTCGCCGCGATCCGGATCCTGCACCGCCGCCGTCTCGCCGAAGTCGCCGACGACGAGCGAGCCGAGGTCGAGCAGCAGCTCGCCGACGAGCACGATCGGCTCTCCGGCGGCCTCCCCCGAGCGGTCGAGATCGGCGTCGTCGACGAGATCGTCGAACCGGCCCGGACCCGCTCGGCGATCGCCGCAGCCATCGCCTCGGCTCCCGCTCGTCGCGGCCAGCACGGCAATATCCCGCTCTAAAGAAAAAGCCCCCTTCGTTCCGCGTCGAAGGGAGTCCGCCTTGAGCGGACATGCCAAGCCGTCGGTTCCGTTTGCACTCAAAAACGGAACCGACGGCTGTGGTCGAGCGAAAGGGGTCTAGCCCACCTTGTGCAGCCAGCGCACGGGAGCACCCTCGCCGGCGTGACGGAAGGGTTCGAGTTCGGCGTCCCATTCGCTGCCGAGGAGCTCGCTCAGCATGTCCTCGACGGCTTCACCGGCGCCCTGGGCCAGGGTGAGGACCTCGCGCAGCCGGTTTTCGTGGATCACCACATCGCCCGCGGCGCTGATCAGCGCGTGATGAATGCCGAGGCTCGGGGTGTGCGACCAGCGCGAGCCGTCCAGGCCCGGGCTCGGCTCCTCGGTGACCTCGTAGCGCACGCCTTCCCAGCCGCGCAGGGCGCTCGCGAGGCTCGCCCCGGTGCCCGGTGCGCCGGTCCACGAGAACTCGGCACGGCGAAGAGACCGGCCAAGCGGCTGCTCGGTCCAGTCGAGTTTTACGTCCTGCCCGAGGGCAGACTCCAGCGCCCACGTGATGTGGGGGCAGAGCGCCGTCGGGGTGCTGTGGATGTACACCACCCCGCGGGTCACGGTGCGCGTCAACGCAGACATCCCAAACCTCCTTGAGTGCGATGGACGTCTTCCCCTACGCCATGCACTGCCGAATCGGATCGCTCGGTCTGTCGCTTACGGTTACGCGCTGTTATGTGCGCCGGAGCGCTTGTGCGCCTCATTCTGCCCCATGGTTCACAGGAGCACCACCCCTCATCTCACGCCTCTTCGGCCTCCCCCTTCTCCCTGTGCCCCACACACCCCTCCCATCACGGTCGCCACAGGGATCGGCTTCACCCCGCGCCGGCGTCACGTCGCGGGAAACTCCCGAACTCCCCTGGAGTTCCACGAGATTCTCGGAACTTCCGGGGACGCCCGGGTCGAGCGCCGACGTACGGCCCCGACAGGCGCCGGGGCCGTACGTCACCAGACCCGTTACGAGGCCTGGGTCGACGCGCTCGGCGAGCTCGAGCTGCCTGACTTCGGCGCCCGTTCCTTGGACCCGCCCTCGCCTGCTGCCCCCTTCGAGTCTCGGTCGCCTCCGGGACCGCGCTCACCCGGGCCGCCCGGGCCACCTGGGCCGCGGCCGGTGTGCTCGGAAACCGATTCGACGGTGAAGGTGTCGCTGACCTTGGCCTCGACGCGCGTCCCGTCGGAGCGAACCAGCATGACCTCGTATCCGTCGCCATCGCGGTCCAGGTGCACGCCCTTGACGCTCGCGCCGCTCTCCTTGGCCTGCGCCGCAGCGATGGCCTTGCTCGCGGCATCGGCGCTCAGGCTGCGCCCGTCTTCCTGGGGCTGCTCCGCGCTCGGGGCGCTGTGGCTGGAGTTCCCCGCCGCCGAACCCTCCGCGCTCGCGAGACTCGCTCCGCCGATCGCCATCCCCGCGGCCGCGACTCCCGCCGCGCCAAAGGTGAGGATCTTTTTGGTGTCCATGGTGCTCCTTCGTGATCGATGTCGGATGGACATCAACCACTGTCGGCAGACCAGTTAGGCGCGCCCTTCGCCTGCCCTGTGCAGGCCCTGTCGGTCCCATGCCAGCTGTGGGCCCTTCCCACCAGATCACCGAAGGAGAGATACAGTCGCCTCGCTGCCCGCTGCGGCAGCGCTTGGGGCGGTAGCTCAGTCGGTCAGAGCAGCGGACTCATAATCCGTCGGTCCTGGGTTCAAGCCCCAGCCGCCCCACCGTCGCCCGTTAGGAGTCGAACCCGACACCGAAGCGGTCCATCACGGCCAGAAGGGGGCTGCGCTTGCCCGTGCGGTCCTCGCGTGCCAGCTCAGAGCGGGTGACCTGGACGGCCGCGTACCGCAGGGGTTCTGGCGGAAGGGGGAAGGGCTTACGGCGCACCATCGTGAGGCGAGTCGCGTCTGTGTCGCGACCGTCGAGCAGGTCCAAGGCCACCCGGGCCCCGAATCGCGTCGATGCCACCCCGAGGCCGGTATACCCCGCCACGTAGCTGACCCGACCGCCGTAGGCCTTGCCGAAGAAGGGGGTAAAGCGCGACGTCGTGTCGATCACCCCGGCCCACCGGTGGGTGAAACGCAATCCCTCGAGCTGCGGGAAGATCGCAAAAAAGTGCTCGGCGAGCAGGTCGTGTGAGGGGCCCTGATCGAGCGCCGGGTCGATCCGGCCGCCGAAGTGGTAGTTCGCGTCGTACCCGCCGAAGAGGATCCGGTCGTCGAAGGTGCGCCGGTAGTAGTGGAACTGGTTCCCGGCGTCGGTGAGCCCTTCGCGCCCTTCCCACCCGATCGCGGCGAGCTGCGCAGTGGTGAGCGGTTCGCTCATCAAGACGTGGTCGTACACCGGCATGAGCCACGTCCGGAGGCGTTTCAGCGGACCCGGGTAGGCCCCAGTCCCGACGATGGCGCCAGACGCCCGGACAAACCCGGCATCGGTGACGACCCGCACCCCGTCGCCGTCCCGCTCGATGCGCCGCACCGACGAGTGCTCATGGACGCGCACGCCGAGAGACTCGACGGCGTCCGCGAGCCCCCAGACGAGTCGACCGGGATCGACCAACCCGACCTCCCGGTCGACGAAACCGGCGAGATAGCGCGGCGAGTCGACCCGCTCACGACACTGCTCGGCGTCGAGCAAGGTGACGTCCAAGCCGTGATCGCGATGGAGCTGATAGCCCTCGCGCACCGCGTCGATCTGGTGCTCGGTGAGCGCAAAGGTGATCTCGCCCGGCACGTGGAGGTCGCAGTCGATGCCATACCGCTTGACCGACGCCTCGATCCCAGCGAAGTTCTCTCGTCCGAGGCGTTCGAGCGTGTCGATCTCCTCGGGCCAGAGCGCAACCCCCTGGGCCAGCCCGTGAGTGAGCGATGGAGCGACGAAACCGCCATTGCGGCCGGACGCACCCGAGCCGAGCTCTCCCCCTTCGAGCACGACCACCGAGCGCCCGGGGTCGTCCTCGACCGCCTGCAGCGCGGCCCACAACCCGGTGAAGCCGCCGCCGATGATGACCAAGTCAGCCCGAACCTCCCCCTCGAGCCGCGGGCGCGGCGCCGGGGCGGGGCGGATCTCACGGTCCGTCCAATAGACCCGAGGCACCGCATCGGCGAGCGCGTGATGGACGAAGGGGGGCACGACCGCCCGAGCGCGACTCATCGGCCCGGCGCGACGGGTCCGAGCGCGGCGCGGGCCACATCGTCGCTGACCTCTTCGCCGCCAGTTCGCTCGAAATATCCGCCCCCTCCGGACGCCCGCCAGGAGATGAACATCAGGACCAGGCCGACGACGAAGATGATGATGGCCATCGCGAGCGGGGCTCCCATTCCGAGGATCGAGGTTTGGGTGTACGAGTTTTCCGGGTCGGCGTAGTCGATGACGGCGGCGACCAGCAGGACGAGCAGGACGATCGCCCCGATGACCGGGGCGAGCCCGATCATGATGAAGGCGCGCACCGATCGGCGGAGCTCTCGCCGCCAGTAGATCGCGCACGCGATCCCGGTGAGCGCGTAGTAGAAGGCGACGACGATCGACAGCGCCGACAGCGAGTCGAAGAGGAAGTTCTCCGAGATCGCGCTGCCGAGGACGTACCAGACGATCGCGACGATCCCGATCACCCACGTCCCAAACCCGGGGGTGCCGTGCTCGGGATCGACCGTGGCGAATCGCTTCGGGAAGGCGCCTGCAACCGCCATCGACAGCGAGGTCCGCGACGCGGGCAGGATCGTCGTCTGGGTCGCCGCCACCGTCGAGGTGATGATCGCGAGGACGAGCAGCCAGGACCATCCACCGAGCACCTGGTCGCCGACGACGAGGAAGAGCCCCTCGTCGTCATCGAATTCCTCGAGGACACCCAGGCCCAGCACGCCGATGATCGCGATCGCCGACCCGATGTAGATCACGAGGAGCAGGATCGTGCTCACGACGGCGGCCTTGCCCGGCGCGGTCTCGGAGTCGCGGGTCTCCTCGGTGAGGTTCACCGCCGATTCCCAGCCCCAGTAGCAAAAGACGCCGAGCAGCATCCCCGCGATCAGTGCAGAGCCAGAGAGGCCAATCGGATTCAGCCAGTCCAGGCCGAAGGAGGGGGCGTCGGCCGCGACATCGCCGCGGACCATCTGCCAGCCGGCCACGAGGACGAAGACGAGCAGGATGCCGCATTGTGCGAGGACCAGGGCGCGTTGCACGCTCGCCGATAACTCCGTGCCGATGACACAGATCCAGGTGAGCACGAGGATCATCACGACCGCGAGGGCGACGACGGCCCACTTGTTGGCCGCGAGGTCATCGAGCCCGAGGAGCAGGTAGGTGTAGCGCGCCCCGACGTCGGCCTGGGCCCCGATCACGAGGACTCCGGTGGTGAAGACCGCCCAGCCGCCCATCCACCCCATCCAGGGGCCCATCGCGCGCGTGACCCAGGAGAAGGTGGTGCCGGCATCCTGGTCGGCGCGGTTCATGTAATAGAAGGCCCCGGCGATGAAGAACATGGGGATGAACGAGACCAAGAGGACGGCCGGGGCCTTGACCCCCGCGACGATGACGATCGACCCGAGGACGGCGGCGATCGAGTAGGCGGGAGCCGTGGAGTCCAGTCCGATCGAGACGCCATCCCAGAAGCCCACCGCGTCGGCCTTCAGCCCTTTACCGCTGTACCGCTGCTCGCCCCGCGGCAGGTTCTTCGGCTCGACCCTGTCCGACATGCCGACCTCCGTCCTTGGATGGTGGGCCGATCGTAGCGTCGAGATGGTCACGCTTGACGCACGATTGGGCTCACTCGCCGAGCCACCTCACGGCGTGGACCAGCGCTAATGCGATGATGAGGCGATGGAAGGGGGATCCATGCGGCGGGTGATCGCGACGAGTGCCGCGGCACTTCTGCTGCTCGCGGGCTGCACCAAGCCGGTCGAAGTGGATGACCCGCCAACGACCACACCGGCCAGCACGGGGACCAGCACACCGGCGCCGGCTCCCCCTTCGGGTCCCGCGACCTTACGGATCGGGATCTCCTTCGACCAGCCGGGCATCGGACAGCGCGACGGGGACACTTACTCGGGCCTCGACGTCGACATCGCACGCTATGTCGCCAGTCAATTGGGCGCGGCGCAGGTCGTCTTCGTCGAGGCCGCGCCGGACCAGCGCGACACGATCCTCACGACCGGACAGGCCGATCTCGTGCTCGGGAGTTACTCGATCTCTCGCGACCGCGAGCACAAGGTCACCTTCGCCGGGCCGTACCTCACGACCGGGCAGGACCTCCTCGTGCGCCGCGGCAGCTCGATCCGTGGCCTGGCGGACCTTCGCGGACACAGCCTCTGCAGCGCGACGGGCTCGGCCTCGACCGATGAACTGGTGGCGGACCATCCCGGGATGCGGATCGTCGAGCGGCGCAGCGTCGCCGAGTGTGTGGCCGCGCTGCGCGACGGCGATGTCAATGCCGTGACCTCTGACACGGCGATCCTCGCCGGTTTTGCCGATACCTCCGACTCGACGCAGCCCCGCTCCCGTCAGGTCGTCCTGCTGCGCCGGCCCTTCACCACCGAGCACTACGGGATTGCTGTGAGCCATGGCGACCTCACCCGCTGCGAAGAGGTCACCGATGCCTTGAAGGAGATGGAGCGCAGCGGCGCCTGGGAGAAGGCGGTCAAGGACAACCTCCCCGGCGCCAAGAACTGGCATCGACCGACGACCACGGCGCCCACGCTGCGCCCGTGTCGAGTCATCAACTCCACGACCTCTTCGTCGGCGACGGGGGACGAGAGCACCACACCGCCGTGGAGCACGACCGCTCCCCCGGCGCCGAGTTCGTCCTCGAGATAGCCCGCGCCAACCAAAAGAGGCCACCGCCCGAGGTTTCCCTCGGACCGTGGCCTCTGGCGCTCCCCCGGTTGGACTCGAACCAACAACCTGCCGGTTAACAGCCGGCTGCTCTGCCAATTGAGCTACAGGGGATCGCGCGAACGCTGCGCCACCATAGCAAGAAGTGCGCCCTAGTCCGAAACCGGTGACCGGCCCGCCGAGTTGGACCCGCCTCCATCGCCGAGTCCGGCCTGCTCGCCGAGGCGATCTGCCGCCTCCTGCACCGCCGTCGCGAGCTCCTGATCGCTCGGGTCGCTCCCGCGCGCGTAGACCGCCTGGACCGTCAGGTCACCCGTCGCGAGGTCCTTACGGACGGCTACGCGCGCCCGGCGATGACGGCCCAAGCTCACCTGCTCGACGAGGACGACACTCGCTTGGACGCGTTCGCGAAAGGCGACCGGAAGGGCGCCAGCGACGGCCAACTCCCAGGCACTCGGGGGCTCGTGGTCCACCCACGAGACGCTCAGCACCTGCGTCTCGGGACGCCATGCTCCGGTGTCGACGAGGTGCCACGGGCGCGCCAGGGTCGGCGTCGTCGCATCGGCGGGGACAGCAACCAGGCGATAGGTCGTCGCGATCACGGTGCCATCGGCGTTGTCACGAGCTACCGCGACGGGTCGCTCCCCCGCTGCCAACTCCAGCCCATCGGGGACCGCGATCCGATCGGCTCGGTTCCCGAAGATCGATCGCCACCAACTCATCCACGTACTCCCTCACGCAGGGCCGCGCGTTCGCGCTCGAGCTCCTGCAATCGCGCGGAGAGGCTCCGCATATGGTCTCGGTCCGCCAAGGGGTCGGTCGCGAGGCGTCGCAGCGTCGCCATCGAGTCGGCGATCTGACGCCCGATGGCCACCTCACGCACCCGCATCACGAGCGAATCGACATAGGAGCGCGGAGGCAGCCCGTTTGCCGGATCGGGCACCACGGGAAGGGGGGCCACGGCGAGTTCGGCGAGCAACCCGTGCACGCTCTGCGGGGCGGCGTCGCTCACGGCGCGGACCCACCCGGCATGAGTGTGATCGGCGCGGGGCATCCCCACCGCGCGCACCGCGTCGAAGGCGACTCGATGGGCGGGCGCCCCGAAGGCCGTCGGGTCGATCTGGTCCAGGGCCACCGCGCCGACCATCCCGGGGTACTGGAAGAGCACCTGGAGGAGTTGCCGCTCGGCCATCACGACCGGATCGCGCAGATCGGGCGCCGGATACGCGGGGACCGATGGGAGCTGCTCGGCGCCCTCCGGCCCCGGACGGGCACCACGGGCCTCCTCGGGGGCCATCCGCCCGGCTCGCTGCACGGCCGAACGCATCTGGTCCACGTCCACCCCAACCCACCCGGCGACCGTGCGGACATACTCCGGGCGAAGGGCGGTATCGCGGATGTCGTTGATGATCGGTGCCGCGGCCGCCATCGCCCGGACTCGCCCTTCGGCAGTGGTGAGGTCGAAGCGGGCCAGCGTGGTGCGGACCGCGAACTCAAACATCGGGACGGCATCGGCGATGAGATCCCGCACGGCCTGATCGCCTTCGCGAAGGCGCAGATCGCACGGGTCCATCCCCTCGCGGGCGACCGCGACGAAGGATTGGCTCGCCCAGCGCTGATCCTCGGCATAGGCCTTCATCGCCGCCTTCTGGCCGGCGGCGTCACCGTCGAAGGTGAAGATGACCTTGGCGGGCGCGAGATCGGGCTCGTCGCGCATGATGCGGCGCAGCACCTTGATGTGGTCGACGCCGAAGGCGGTGCCGCAGGTCGCCACCGCCTGTTCGACACCGGCCATATGGGCCGCCATGACATCGGTGTACCCCTCGACCACCACGGCGGTGCGGGTCGTCGAGATCGGCTTCTTGGCGAGGTCGAGCCCGTAGAGCACGTGCGACTTCTTGTAGATCGGCGTCTCGGTGGTGTTGAGGTACTTGGCGGCGATCCGGTCGTCGTCGAAGAGGCGACGGGCCCCGAAACCAACGGTGTCGCCCGTGGTGTCCCTAATCGGCCAGACCAACCGACCCCGGAAGCGGTCGTAAAGACCCCGCGAGCCCCTGCCACACAGGCCCCCGATCGTCAGCTCTTCCTCTGTAAATCCCTTACTGCGCAGGTGGTTTGCCAACTCTTCACCCCCTCGGGGGGCGAAGCCCACGCCGAAGAGCTCGGCCTCCGGACGGTGGAAACCGCGCTCGCGCAGGAAGTCGCGCCCGGCGCGCCCTTCCGGCCCGTCGATCAGCCGGTGGTGGTAGAACTCGGCCGCCGCGCGGTGGGCCTCAATCAAGCGGGTCCGGCGCCCGAGGCTCTCCCCGCTGCGCGGCGCGCCCCCTTCCTCGTAGCGCAACTCCATCCCGAGCTTGGCGGCGAGGTGCTCGACGGCCTCGGCGAAGGGGAGGTGATCCACCTTCTGGACGAAGGAGATCACGTCACCGCCTTCACCACAACCGAAGCAGTGGAAGGCGCCCACGGCCTCGCGCACGGTAAAGGACGGGGTTTTTTCGTCGTGGAAGGGGCAGAGGCCCTTCATCGCGCCGACGCCGGCCGGGCGCAAGGTGACGTGCTCGCGCACGACATCGGTGATCGACGTGCGTTCCTTGAGGGCCTCGATGTCCTCGGCCCGGATCCTGCCCGCCACGTCTCACCTCACCTCGTTACGCGCTCGTCGCGATGAGTCTAAGTGGCGCGTCCACTGGCGGTCCGTGGCGTCCTCCCCTACCGGATCGCGGCGTGCAGGGTCAGGGCTCGGGCGTCGGTCAGCGAGGCGGCCTGGTCGATCACGACGCGCAGGCGCCCGGCGTCGTCGCCAGCGTCGGCGAGGTCCGGCAACAGGTCACGGTCGAGGCGCTCTTCCGGTGCCTCGGCGAACCACTCCACCAGGTCACGGACCACCTGGCGCTGCTCGAGATAGATGTCCGAACGCTCCGCGGCAAACATGACGAAGTGCGCGGCGACTCCCTTCAGCACCGCGACCTCGGCCCGGCTCTCCTCCGGGACGACCAGCGAGGCCTCATAGCGCGTGAGCACGGCCGGTCCGTAGCGCTCGCGCGTCGCCTCCTCGGCCGCCGAGACGAAGCGCCCGATGAGTCGGCTCGTCATGTCTTTTAACCGCGCGAGCCCGGCGCGGGTGCCATCGAAAGAGTCCGGCACGGTCCCGCTCCGGCGCAGGCGCTCGAGTCCGGCGCCGAGCGCATCCCGATCGAGATCGCTGGCGTAGGTGATCTGGGCCAGGTCGAGCAACGCGTCGACCTCACTCGCATCGGTGAGGCGGCGCAGATCGAGCAGCCCAGAGGCGATCGCGTCCTCGACGTCATGGACCGAGTACGCGACGTCGTCGGACCAGTCCATGACATCGGCTTCGAGACAACGCACTCGGGCGAGCTGCTCTCCCCCTTCGGGCGTCTGACGCATCCAGGTGAAGACCGGGAGATCGTCGTCGTAGACCCCGAATTTGTGGGTCTCGCCCGGCCCCTCCCCGCGCCGCCATGGATATTTGGTCGCCGCGTCGAGGCTCGCGCGGGTGAGGTTGAGCCCGGCCGACCGTCCGTCGGCGTGGGTCCGCTTGGCATCGAGGCGGGTGAGAATCCGTAGCGTCTGCGCGTTGCCCTCGTAACCGCCGATCTGCGCGGCGATCTCAGCGAGCTCACTCTCCCCGTTGTGCCCGAAGGGAGGATGGCCGAGGTCGTGCGCGAGGCACGCGACCTCGACGACATCGGCATTGCACCCGAGCGCCCCGCCGAACTCTCGGCCGATCTGGGCGACCTCCAGGGAGTGCGTCAGTCGGTTTCGGATGAAGTCATCGGTGCCTGGCGCGAGGACCTGGGTCTTGGCCGACAACCGCCGCAACGACGCCGAGTGGATCATCCGCCCGCGATCGCGCGCGAAATCATCGCGGTCGGCCCGCTTGACGGCGGGATCCTCCGCGACCCACCGCTGCCGATCGTGCTCGGTGTACCTCACGACGTCGACTCTATGGGCCAGCACCGACGACCGGGCTGGCTGGGCTGGGTGAACCCTCGGTTCTCTCGATGGCTGATCCTCTGACCAGCCCATTCACCCCCTTCGCGAGGCGACAAGGCCGGGTCAACCTCGCTACCCTCGCGTCACCCGATGAGGAGAGGGCATCGAGATGGGCGATCGCACGGACCGCACGACTGACGACCAGGACACCGCCGAAGGGGGCCGCCAGGGACCGCCCCGTGAGGGCGTCGTGATGAAGGCCCTGGGCTGGATCGAACGAGTCGGCAACAAACTCCCCAATCCCTTCTGGCTCTTCCTCCTCCTCGCCGCCATCACCCTCGTCGTATCCTGGCTGCTCGCCCGCGCCGACGTCTCAGTGATCAACCCCGGCGACGGCGAAGAAGTCGCCGTGCGCAATCTGCTGAGCGGTGACGGGCTGCTCGAGATGATCACCGAAGCGATCCCGAACTTCATGGGCTTCCCCCCGCTCGGCCTCGTCATCACCGTGCTGCTCGGCGTGGCCGTCGCCGAGCACTCCGGGCTGCTGTCGGCAGCCCTTCGCGGCGCGGTGACCAAGGTCCGACCGAGCCTGCTGACCTTCGTCATCGCTCTCGGCGGCATCGTCGGATCGGTCGCCGCCGACGCGATGTACGTGATCCTTCCGCCGCTCGCCGCGCTCGCCTTCAAGGCCGTCGGGCGCAACCCGATCGTCGGGGTGATCGTCGCCTTCGCCGGCGTCGCGGGTGGCTTCAACGCGAGCCTGCTCGTGACCCCGACCGACGCCCTGCTCGCGGGACTCTCGACCTCCGCCGCCGGGCTGATCGAAGAGGGATACACCGTCAGCCCGATCGCGAACTACTTCTTCTCGATCGCCTCAGCAATCCTGCTCGCCCTCGTCATCACCATCACCGCCGAGACCCTCCTGAAGAAGAGGATGACGGTCCTGGAGGCCACGCCGGTCGATGAAGCCCAGGCCGAGAAGAACGCCTCCGCGGATGCCGCGGCCCAGGCCAAGGCCAACGCGGCGAGCGACGACGCCGAGGATGACTTCGAGGACCTCGAGTCGATGCAACTCAAGCCCGAGGAACGGCGCGGGGTGTGGTGGTCGCTCATCGCGAGCCTCGCCTTCTTCGCCCTCTTCATGGCGGTCCTGGTGTGGCCCGGTTCCCCCCTTCGCGGCGAAGACGGCGGCATCGTGAGCTCACCGGTCCTGCTCAACATCGGGATCATCATCATGCTGGCCTTCGTGATCGCCGGTGTCACCTACGGCCTCATCGCCGGGACGATCACGTCGGTCAACGACATCCCCACCTTCATGACGAAGGGGATGCTCGATATGGCGCCGGTGCTCGTCCTCTTCTTCGCGGCCAGCCAGTTCATCGCCTATTTCGACTGGTCGAATATCGGCACGGTCCTCGCGGTCAACGGCGCCGATCTGCTTGACCGGTCCGGGCTCCACCCGCTCGCCATGCTGGCGCTCGTGGTCGTGATGACCTTCCTGCTGAACCTGCTGATCACGAGCGGTTCGGCGCAATGGGCCCTGATGGCGCCGGTCATCATCCCCGCGCTGATGCTCGTCGGGATTGCGCCGGAGACCACGCAGATGGTCTTTAGGATCGGCGACTCGGCGTCCAACATCATCTCGCCGGTCAGCCCCTACTTCGCGCTCATCCTCGGGTATCTCCAGCGCTACCGGCGCGACGCCGGGGTGGGGACGCTGATCTCGCTCACGCTGCCGCTCTCGCTCGTGATGGTCGTGGCGTGGTTCGCGTTCTTCATGCTCTGGTACGCCCTCGGGATCCCGCTCGGCCCGGGGAACCCGGTCCGATAGTCGTCGGGGCACTCCATCGCGGGGTTCGAGGTATTCCGTGGGTCTATAGGTCGCCGGAATACCTCGAACCGGGCGGCCGATCAGCCGCCGGAGACGGAGAGTTCGGCCTGGGCGACCTGGGCCCGCTGGGCATCGTCGAGGTCTTGGCTGCGGAGCCAGTTTTCCGGCAGGGCGACAACGCGGGGGCTGCCCGCCCGTCCGCGCGGACCCTCGGCGGCCTCGCTCGGCCACGGGATGCTGGGGTCCAGGGTGTCGATCAGCTCGTCGAGCGCGGCGAGGGAGTCAACGAGCGCCAGGCGGTTGCGCACGCTCGATCCGGCCGGGAAACCCTTTAAGTACCAGGCGATGTGCTTACGGATATCCCGGCACGCCCGGAACTCATCACCGTAGAAGTCTGCCAAGTACTCGGTGTGGCGGCGGAGCGTCGCCGCGACCTCACCGAGGTCGGGGCGCACCCGCGCATCGGAGCCCGCGAAGGCGGCCGCGAGGTCGGTGAAGAGCCACGGCCGACCGAGGCATCCGCGTCCGACGACGACACCATCGCAGCCGGTCTGGGCGACCATCTCCAGCGCGTCTTCGGCCGACCAGATATCGCCATTGCCGAGCACCGGGACGCTCGTGATCTCGCGCTTCAGGGTGCGGATCGCCGACCAGTCCGCCTGCCCCGAGTAGGCCTGGGCGGCGGTGCGGCCATGAAGGGCGAGCGCGGCCACCCCTTCGTCGACTGCGGCGTGCGCGGCCTCGAGGTAGGTGAGGTGCGTGTCATCGATGCCCTTGCGCATCTTCACCGTGACGGGCACGTCGGCGCGCGCGGCCTCGCGGACCGCGGATCCAACGATGGAGCGGAAGAGGTCGCGCTTCCACGGTAGGGCGGCGCCACCTCCCTTCCGCGTCACCTTCGGGACGGGACAGCCGAAGTTGAGGTCGATGTGATCGGCGCGGTCTTCGCTGACGAGCATCCGCACCGCCGCGGCCGTCGTGACCGGATCGACGCTGTAGAGCTGCACGCTGCGCGGGTTCTCGTCCTCGTCGTGCTCGAGCAGTCGCATCGTCTCGGGACTGCGTTCAACGACGGCCCGGGAGGTCACCATCTCGTTGACATAGAGCGAGGTGGCCCCGCTCGCTCCCCCGGCGGCAAGCCCCTCCTGGCCGTACTGGCGGCAGAGGCGCCGGAAGGCCTGATTGGTGATCCCCGCCATCGGCGCGAGCACGACCGGAGAGTCGATGACATGGCGCCCGATCCGAAGGGGGGCGAGCACGGGCCCCCCGGACGGGCGCTTCGTGGTGGTGCCGGTTGCGCTGGTCATCGCCGACCAGTGTCGCACCGCGAGCGGCCAGAGCCCTAGTCGCGCGCACTCACCACCCCGGCAGCGGCAGGGCGTTGGCGTTCGCAGAGCCCCCGACACCCTGACCAAGACGAGCGGAGAGGTCCGGTGGGAAGGCCGGCACGGGTACCCGCAGCAGATCGGGCACGATCACCCGCACGCAGTGCCACCCGCCAGCGCGGACGTCTGGCGTCGTCAGGTCGACCACCCAGAGCGCATGACCGGCGGCCCGCGCCTGCTCCTCCATCGTCGCCGTCGGCGCGGTGATCTGCTCGATCTCGGGCAGGGCGTCGGCCGCCTCGATCAGCCGCACCAGTCGGTCCTGGACGCGAGGATCGAGTCCGAGCTGGAGCGCGGCTAAGGGGTCGAGCGCGCGGCGCAGGTTCGGTCCCGCCGCCTCCAGGTAGTGGCGGTCGCAGCGGTGGTCCAGGGTGCCTGGCGGTCGCCCGGCGGCGAAGGCGACGCCGCCAGCGTCCAGGGCGCGCGAGAGGACCAGTTGCCAACTCGCCCGGGCCACCGCCGCTCGGATCGCGGGCTCGCCCTCGGTTGGACCGCGCTGGTCGACGGCCGCGACGGCAATGGTGGTGATCCCCTCCACCTCATCGGTGACGGCGGCGAGCACGACCGGCACCTTCGTCGGTGACGACAACAGGAGACAGCGGACGGCGAGCCCGGGCGTGCCGCCCAGATCCGCTGGGCAGCGCAGTCGCCCCACTGCCGCCCTGCCATGCCACCAGAGCACGAGGGCGTCCTGACCGATCGCGTCCGCGAGACCCGCGTTCACGGCATCGCTTCGCCCACGCGCGGCCACGAGGCCAGCGAAGTTCACCGGGTGCGTGAGCGGTTCGTCGGGGTGAATCTCCAGCCCGCGCGTCACGGCCTGGAGATAGGGCACCCAGCCGTGCTGGTCCTGGAGGACGGCGCGGACCCACCGCACGGGTTCGTCTCGTCCGACCGTGCGCAGCGGACACCCCTTCGCAGCGAGGACTGCGGGAGCGACGCCATTGATTGCGTCGGGCGCGAGCACGAGCTCACCATCACGCTCCAGCTCCGCGACACTGGCGCGCCGCATCACCAGTTGTCCCCGGTCCTCCCCGCACCACACGCGCGCCGCGGCCGCCAGTGTGACGTCGGGATCCGGTGCCGCGGGTGGCACGGGGAGCTGCACCGCGGTCGCCACCGAGTCGACGCCTGCGACGGGCGGGAGTTCGATCTGCTCGTAACTCAACCCGGTCGGCAGGCCGCGGTGCTGCTGCCGAGTGACCCGCAGCGGGTGGTCGAAAAGCCCCGGCGCTCCCCCTTCGTCCGTAGCCCTCACGCGTGAGGAAGGGGGAAGAGGTTGATGTCGGCTTCGGCCAGCGGTGCATCCCGCCATCCGAGGCGCAGCGCGAGATCGCTGACGGCATCCCGACCGAGGAAGGGGAAGGCCGCGGGGGCGTTCCCGATGGTCCCCGGGACGATCGCGCGGACCACGGACAGTCCGGTGCTCGCCACGTCTGGCGTCGTGATGTCGACGACGATCACCTCATACCCGGCGGCCTCAATGGCCTGCTGATACGCCGCGCGTGAGCGCTCCGGCAACCGGGGCAGCGAGTCCATCGTGCGCGTGGTCGGAGGCTGAAGCAGATGGCGCATCCGCTCCCCTGCGCGCGGGTCGAGATAGACCTGCTGTTGGACCATGAGGTCGTCGCAGTCGTGCATATCCGGCCGGAAATCATCGAGATAGGCCCGGTCGGCCCGCCACGGCTTGAAGGCCCGGCCATTCAGTTCACCGCGCGCCATCACGCCCCAGTGGTGGCCATCCATCCGCAGCAAATCCCGCGATCCCTCCTGCAGGGTCAAGGCCTCGGTCCAGGCCTTGGCCGCGGCGACCTGCGGATCGTGGCGCGCCGAGAAGCCGATGTTGACCAGGCGGTCGGTGTCGTCGTGGACGACGCCCGCCATGACGGGGATGCCCATCTCGTTGTCGAGGTGGATCAGCGAGGCGCGTTGATGGGCTGGATCGGTCCCGGCCCAGAGGCGATTGAGCGCGTCGCTCGCCTGGACGCCGGGCATCGGGTGCCCGGCCAGCCACCAGAGCATCGTCGCGTGCCGCTCGACCACCTCCTCGAGCGCGCTCATCACCGCGAAGTCGCGGTCTGGTCCCGCGGCGATCCCCGCGAAGGCGCAGAAGTTCGTGATCGGCACACCCGAGTACCCAGCGGCATACCAGTTGACGTAGACCAACGACGCCGGGACGAGAAGGTCCTCGCCGGTGGTGAGGCTGGTGCCCGGGACCCAGTCCACCACCGTGTCGCGACGAAGCGGCGAGAAGGGGAAACCCTTGGCTGCGTACTGATCGGATGAGTACAAGACGAGGCGATCCGGGTCGAGCGCCCGTGTCCCGGCTCGATTGAACTCATGCCACGACCCTCGACGCACCGGGAGCGTGTCCAAGATGTTCCCGCAATAGCGCTCGACCGACTCCCCGAGCGCCCCGAGAGCGGCGCCCTCCGGGTCGTCGAAGGCCGACCCCTGGCAGAGGATGTTGTTTGCCCAGCGGCTGACGGCGCGGATGTCGGCCACATCGCACTGCCGGGTGTGCAGGCTGGCAGGGACGCTGGCGTCGTGGGCGATCGTGCGCGTTCGCAGGACCAGGCCGGTTGCGGGATCGACGAGGTCGTCGGGTTGGTGGGGACGATGTGTGGTCGGCGACCCCGGCATCGGAAGCACCGGGTGCGCAACGATCTCGCCCGTCGCGCCGCTCACTTCGACGACCCGATCGTGTCCGTCGCGCAGGGCTCGCTGAAGGGCGAGGGCGGTGGCCGGGGAAAGGGAGTCCAGTGGGGGCCCGGCGTCTCCCGTCAACGACGGGCGTCGCAGGGCGCGGTGAATCCGGCGATCTGGGGCGGCCGCGGCGCGCCGCGCGACGAGCTCCTCATAGGACGCTCCGGTCCCGGGAGTCACCAGCGGGCCGGCCCAGACATCGCCCGTGCCGAGCTCGATCGGCAACCAGCGCACGCGCATGTCGTGTGCGGTCCGGTCGAGATCGACGAGGTCATCGTCGCGAGGTCCGTGGACGGCGACAACCAGGAGATCACCGCGGGCGTAGGCATCGTTGACGACCGCGCGCTGGTCGAAGGCCAGAGTGCGCACGCGCGCCCCACCCGCCGCCAACACCTCGGCGACGATGGCGGCTGTGTCTTCGTCGCCGGTCACCACGGCACTGACCCCCTCGAAGGTGGCTACCCCGAGCGCCTCGGTCATCTCCTCGCGTGGAGCTGGCGCCCACACCTCTTCCTCGATGAGCCTGTGCCGCACCCCTTCGGCTGCTCGGTGCAGGTCCGGACGCGCACTGTGCTCGGCCGTGACCTCGCGGGACCATTCATCAAGGAGCAGGATCAGCTCGCGCGCCGGGACCGGCACCCGGAAGGTCTTGCGTCGCGGGGTGGTCACCACGCTCGTGAGGGCATCAACGGCTCGCACCTCCACCCGCGCTGCGCGACCGGGGAGGAGGCCGGTGAGGTGATCGGGGGCCAGGGCAGTCATGGAGTCCTCTCGGGAAGGGGGCGGTCATCGCTCGTGAGTGGGACAATCAAGGGGTGGGCCCTCGGCTGCTTCGATCAGCCGAGGGCCCACCGTTGCGTCGCGTGATCAGCTCCAGGAGAAGCTGGTGGCGACGTGACCGTGATGGTTGGAGTTCGGGGCCAGGACGGCCTCGTCGGCGCGCTCGGCGTCGATCTCAACCATGTCGATGGTGATCTCGTTCATCGGACTTCACCTCCTTTCGGGTTGGATGATTCCTGCGGTGTGGCAGGCGGTTCGGTGAGCACCTCGCGGTAGGCGCGCTGCTCGCGAAGGAGGTGCTCGTGGCTTCCATCGGCGACGACCCGTCCCCGATCGAGCAGGATGGAGCGGCCGCACCAGGAGATGGTGCTCGGCCGGTGGCTGATCACCAGGGTGGTGAGGCCCGCTCGGTTTTCTCGCAAGGCGGCGAGGACGAGTTGCTCGCTGACCGCATCGAGGTGGGCCGTGGGCTCATCGAGGATCAGGATGTCCGGTCGGCGGATCAGGGCGCGGGCTAGGGCTAGGCGCTGACGCTGCCCGCCCGATAGCGACGCTCCGCGTTCGCTCACGTCGGCGTCGAGACCACCGAGGGTTGCGACGTGATCGGCGAGACCCACCTGTTCGAGGGCGGCCCAGAGCGTGTCGTCGGGCCGGTCGAGGCCGAGCAGGAGATTTTCGCGCACCGACGAGGTGAAGAGGTGAGCGTGCTGCTCGACGAGAAGGACCTCGGTCCGGCTCTGCTGCGGTGGCACGTGGAGCGTCGCTTGCCCGTTCAGACGCAGGCTCCCTGATGTCGGCTCGAGCAGCCGGGCGAGGACCTGGGCCAAGGTGGTCTTCCCGGCACCACTCGCCCCCACGATCGCGACGTGCTCACCGCGATCAACCCTCAGGTTGAGCGCCGTGAGGACCGGGAGGTCGCGCCCGATGTATCGCGCGGCCACATCGGTGGCCTCGATCACGCCGGGACGGTCGGGGCAGGTCGGCGAGAGGGTGTGCGGAGGCACCCAGGTCGAGGACGCGGGTGCCTCGATCACCTCGACGACCCGCCCCGCGGCGGCGGACATCTCCCCCAGCCGACCGGCGCCGCCGGCCAGGGTGCCCGCGGGGATGACTGCGGCCGCGACGGCCGACACCACGACCGGGAGGTCGCTTGGTGCGAGCGCTCCACGCGCCACCTCCGCAGCGACGAGCGCCAGGATCGTCAGGCTCGTCATCGCGAAGACGATCTCCGTCGCCGCTTGCTCACAGCCGACCCGGATCGCGATTGCTCGCCGAGCTCTCTGCACCCCCTTCGTCCCTGCGCTCACCCGGGCTCGCGCCTGATCGAGCAGACCCAGCAGGATCACGTCGCGGGCGGAATCACGGATCTCGACCGTCGTCGTCGACAGCGACCCGATCGCGGCGCGCAGTTGACGCCCGTCGCGCCGAGCGCGCTGCAAGGTCAGGCGCGGGATCGCCATGACAGCGATCTGCGCGAGCGGCACCACGAGACCGACCGGTCCGAGCCAGACCAGTGCGGCGACGCTCGTGCCGACGACGAGCGCGGCGGCCGAGATCCATTGGGTGATGGTGTGGGCATAGAACCACTCCAGGGCCTCCGCGTCGGCCATGGTCGCGGCCGCGGTGTCGCCCGCTCGCCGGCGGCGCAGTCCGAAGGGGGCCAGACGCGCGATCGCCTCGTGGGCGTGGCACCGGATCCCGTCGATCACCCGGTAGGCGAGGACATGCGCGAGCCAGGAGTCGGTCCACCCGAGGATGCCGACGGCAAGGACCACCACGCCGAGAACGACAATCCACGCCGTCGTGCCGGTGGCGTCCGAGGCCACCCCGGCTGCCGCGTACACGCTCAGTGGGGCCACGGCCAGCGAGGCGACTCCGAGGAGGAGTTGAACCACCACGACACGGACGAAGAGGCGGCGGTGTGTGCGCACGTGCTCTCCGAGGTCGCGAAGGGGGCGCAGGAGGGACACGAACCCTGCCGAGGGGGCGCTCATCGCGTCACCACCGGCCGGGCGATCTGCCCCGCGTCGAGCACCGTCGTCGAGACGGCGTCGCCCGTAGGACGGGGTCGATGGGTCACCATCAGCACGATGCGATCGGACTGGTCGGTCGCGAGGCGGGCGAGGATGGCCTCTTCGCTGCGCCGATCGAGCGCCGAGTCGGCCTCGTCGAGGATCAGGACGCGACGGTCGAGGCGCAAGGCCCGCGCGAGCGCGACCCGCTGACGTTGGCCGCCCGAGAGCAGACCCCCGCGCTCGCCGACGACCGTGTCCAGGGTGAGTTCTGGGTCATCGCTACCGATCCCTACCACCGCCGCAACCTCGTCGATCGGGCGCGGTTGCCCCGTCGCGGGGCGAGCCAGGGCGATGTTGTCGCCGACGGTGCCAGCGAAGAGGACCGGATCTTGCGCAACGAGAGCGACCTCACCCCTGCGCGCCTCGCGCCCGAGCGCTCGCCCGTCGAGGCGCACCACGCCCTGCTCCGGCTCGGCCAGCCCCGCGAGGATCGCGGCCATGCTCGACTTGCCCGAACCCGAGGCGCCGGAGATGACGTGCAATCCGCGACCCCACGTCGCGGTGACGGAGTGCAGCACCGGACGATCCGCGCCGGGATAGGTGAAGGTGGCCCCTGACAGGCTGAGCCCATCTTGGTCTTGGTCGAGACCGTCCACCTCGCGGTCGTGCTCGTGCGGCTGAAGCACGGCGAGGATCTCGCGGCCCGCGTAGGTGCCCGCGTACCCGGCATGCCAATGCGTCGCGAGGTCACGCAGGGGCCGCACAAGTTCGACCGACAGCAGGATGAGGGCGAAGACCGCTGTCGCGCTCAGGTGCTCTCGGCGTCCCCACGCAGCGGCGAGGACGAGCGCGGGAACTGCGACCAGGGCGAAGGCTGACAGGCCCGACTCGATCAGAGAGACCTTGAGTTGGCCCATCGTGGCGCTCAGCAACGAGGCCGAGCGCTCCTGGAGCTCCCGCTGGCGACGGGCTTCGGCGCCGTGCAGCACGAGGGTCGTCATCCCGGTCATCGAGTCGAGGAACTCGGCATGCAAGCCCTCGTATGCCTCCCAGTGATCTGCTCCCTTCCGAGCCAGGATCCGATCCCAGGCGCGCGGGGCAAGAGGCAGTACAAGCACCGCCGCGAGCGCGATCGCGCCGACGACCGGATCGATCACCACCATGGCGATCCCGATCCCCGTACAGGCGATCACCACCATCGCGACCTGGGGCAGGTACTTCCCGAGATAAGGGTCGAGGTTTTCCACGCCGTCGACGACGAGCGCGTGATCGCGGCCGAGCCGCCCGCGGACATCGGCGGCGCGCTCTTCCACGACGTCCCCGATGAGCCGGGATCGTAGATCGGTCTTCACCGCGGTCATCAAGGCGGTGCTCGCCAGCTCTCGGGCCAACACGAGTGCGGGGCGAATCAGCAGCGCGGCGGCAAGTCCCGCCATCGCCGGACCCACGATCGACCACCGCACCGCCCCATCGCTGACCACCGATCCAAAGATCCGGGAGAGCAGCAGGGCCTGAGCCACATAGGTCGACGTCACGGTCAGCCCGAGCGTGACGAGCGCGGGCAAGACGAAGCGATGCGAGCCCAGGAGGCCGATCATTCGGAAGGGGGTCATCTCACCTACTTGGGAATGGTTATCATTACGACCGTGAACCTAAGTGCCACCGCCGAGCGCGTCAAGCCCACGCTCCGACATCGCCGCCGCGGGCGACACCTGATCCCGATCGCGCTGCTCGCGAGCGCGGTCGCGGTCAGCGGCCTCGTCGCCGTCGGGCTCGGCGCGAGCTCCCTACCCGCCAGCACGGTGGTCCGGATCGTCGCCGCTCACCTCGGATTGGCACCCATAGACCCCGAGATCAGTGCGCGCCAGGACGCGATCGTGTGGGAGTTGCGTGCTCCTCGAGCCATCGGGGCGATGCTCGTCGGCGCCACTCTCGCCGCGGCCGGCGCGGCCCTCCAGGCGATCGTGCGCAACACCTTGGCCGACCCCTTCCTCCTCGGCGTCTCCTCGGGCGCCTCGCTCGGGGCCGCGAGCGTCATCACCCTCGGAGTGGGGTCCGCGATCGGTGGCCTCACCCTGATGGGCGGCGCCTTTGTCGGGGCCCTCGCAGCGATCGCGCTAGTCCTCGCGCTGGTGCGCACCGGCGGTCCCGCCGCGAGCAACCGACTCGTCCTCGCCGGCATCACCGTGTCCTTCTTCCTCGCCGCCTTGACCAATCTCGTCGTCGTGGCGTCCGGGGACCGCGATGCCATCCGCGCGGTCATGTTTTGGATGCTCGGCTCGCTCGGAGCGACGCGGTGGGAGATCCTCCCCTGGCTGGCGATCCTCGCCGCGCTCATGGTGGCGATGCTGACCCTGCGCGCCCGGCGGCTCGACGCGATCGCGCTCGGCGATGACGTCGCCCGCAGCCTCGGGACCGACCCCGACCGCCTCCGTGCGCAGATCACGGCGCTCACCGCGCTCGGTGTGGCCGCCGCGGTCGCCGTCTCCGGATCGATCGGTTTTGTCGGTTTGGTGGTCCCGCACCTCGCGCGCCGTCTGGTCGGCGCTTCGCACCGTGTCCTGATTCCCGTCAGTGCCCTGCTGGGCGCGCTCGTCCTGGTCTGGGCGGACACGTTGGCCCGCACCGTGTTTAGCCCCCGAGAGCTGCCGCTCGGCATCTTGACCGCGCTGCTCGGCACCCCCCTTCTCATGCTGCTGATCCGCCATGACGGCTCGCAGCGCTAAGAACCTCGCACCCCACTTCGACAAGGAGACCTCTCTCGTGCGATCCTCCCGAACCGCCCTCGCCCTGCCGCTGGCGCTGATGCTGACCGCTTGCGGCACGACCAGCGCGACCGCCCCAGAGACGAAGGGAGCAGATGCCGCCTTCCCCATGTCCGTCACCGACTGCGGGGAGCAGCTCAGGATCGAGCAGCAGCCGCGCAAGATCTTCACCGTCGGGACGGCCGCCGTCGCCACCCTCGACGCGGCGGGTGCCTCCGACCGAATCGCCTACCGGTCGGGCGAATTCGGCGCCGAGCTCCCGACGGGGCTCGCGCACTCCCCGACCGACGCCACGATCGTTGACCCCAGCGACCCGGGCACCGAGGCCATCCTCGACACCGACGCGGACGCCGTCTACGGGTACGGGCTCTTCAACGCCAAGGCCGACCAACTGAGCGACCAAGAGATCGCGCTGCTCACCGTCCAGGGCGAGTGCGGCCATGACGCCGGTGACACCGGGTCCGGGGTCACCTTCTCGACCGTGACCGACGACATCACTCGTCTCGGCCGGATCTTCGGGACCTCCCCGACCGCCGAGGAGTCTGCCCGCACGATCACCGAAACCGTTGCCGAACAACACAAGCGGGCCCCAGAAGGGAGCGGCAGCGTGGCCTGGCTGTACTACTTCGGCTCCAGTGAACCGCTCTCGGCCTATGGGCGCGGCGGGATGCCGAACGAGGTGATGGAGCAGGCCAAACTGAAGAATGTGTACGCCAGCGAGTCCAAGACGTACCTCAAGGTGACCCCTGAATCCCTCCTGGAGCACAATCCGCGCTCGATCATCTTGACCTACGGCCTCTACGGCGAAGATGCCGCCACCTTGAAGAAGAAGTTCCTCAACGAGCCGGGCGCCGACCGACTCGACGCGGTCAAGGAAGGGCGGATCATCATGCTCCCGGCCGGTTCGGCCGAGCCCTCCCCCACTGCCGTCGGCGGTCTGACCGCCCTCGTCGACCACCTGTCCAAGGGCTGATGAGCATCTCCACGGCGCCCAGCCCCGGGACCGCGGTCCTCCCGCGGCTGGGCGCCGAGGGGGTGTCGCTGCGCTATCGGCAGCACACCGCCCTCGACATCACCGATCTCGCGCTGCTAGCGGGCAGCGTCACCGCGATCGTCGGCCCCAACGGCAGCGGGAAGACGACCCTGCTGCGGCTCATCGCCGGGATCGCCCGGCCGAGCACGGGTCTGATCCGCCTCGACGGCGTGGACTTAACGACCCTCCCCGGCCGCGAACGCGCCCGCCGGATCGCCTACGTCGGGCAAGCCGAGGCGAGCGACGCCCCCTTCACGGCGCGGGAAGTCCTGGGCCTTGGACGCAGCGCCCATCGCGCGGACTGGCAACCCACCGACCGCTCCGATGCCGAGGTGGTCGAGTCGATCCTCACGCTCATGGACCTCACCCACCTCGGCGATCGTCGCCTGGGCTCGATGTCCGGCGGTGAACGCCAGCGCGTCCTCCTCGCGCGGGCCCTCGCGCAGGGCGCCGAGACCATCCTCCTCGATGAGCCGACCAATCACCTGGACGTCCACCATCAGCAGCACGTCCTCGATGTCCTCACCGACCTCGGCGCCACGGTCGTCCTGGTCTTGCATGACCTCAATCTCGCGGCCGCCTTCTGCGATCGCGTCGTGATGATGGGCGCGGGACGAATCCTCGCCGAGGGAGCGCCGACGGACGTGCTGCGCCCCGAGCGGGTCGAGGAGGTCTACCGAGTTCGCACCCGCGAGGTTGACCTCGGCGAGCGCCGGCACCTGATTCTTGGACGGTGAGGGTCCGCTGACCTGATTTCGCCTCGTGAAGGGGTGACAATGCCCCTCGTGAGTGCCTCCGAAAAGTACGCGGCCCGCCGCAACCTGCAGAAGTACGCGTGGCTCGCCATTGCCGCTGCGCTGATGACGATCGGGCTCAAGACCGGCGCGTGGTTGGTCACCGGATCGGTCGGTCTCCTCTCGGACGCCGCCGAGTCGGTGGTGAACCTCGTCGCGGCGATCGCCGCCCTCATTGCGCTGCGGGTCGCCGCCACCCCGGCGGATGACGGCCACCAGTTCGGGCATACCAAGGCGGAGTACTTCTCGGCCGCGATCGAGGGCACGATGATCTTCGTCGCCGCCCTCGTCATCTTGTGGCAGTCCGTCCTCCGGTTGATCAACCCCCAGCCCCTGGAAAACGTCGGCATCGGCCTCGGGATCTCGGTTCTTGCGTCGGTCATCAATGGCGCGGTCGCGATCCTGCTGCTCCGTGCGGGCAAGCGCTATCGCTCGATCACCCTGACCGCCGACGGCAAGCACCTCATGACCGACGTGTGGACCTCGATCGGCGTGGTCGTCGGCGTGCTCCTCGTCGCCGTCACCGGCATCGATCGGCTCGACCCGATCGTCGCGATCGCGGTGGCGATCAACATCCTCTTCGCCGGCTATCAACTGCTCAACGCCTCGAGCCGCGGCCTGATGGACGGGACGATGTCCGACGACGACAACGCCAAGATCGCCGGGATCGTCCGGGGCTTTCGCACCGAGGTGGTCGACTTCCACGCGCTTCGCACGCGGATGGCTGGCCACCGAGGGTTCGCCGAGATGCACGTGCTCGTTCCCGGAGAATGGTCGGTCCAACGCGGGCACGATCTGGTGGAGGACGTCGAGGAGGCCCTCTTGCAGGAGTTCCCCGACCTGCACATCATGGCCCACCTCGAACCGCGGGAGGACCCGCGCGCCTACGGCGATTACGAGAGCGAGATCCCGATCGATACCGAACTCGTCGGCGAACCACGCTCGACGGACGTGCTCGGCTCCGAGTAGGAAGGGGGGATGAGCGCTCTCATCTCCCCCGACAATCTCGCCGCACACCCCGACGTGGTGCTGCTCGATGTGCAGTACGAGTTGATGGGGACGCCGTCGCGGGACTTGTACGAGCGCGCGCATCTTCCGGGCGCGCAGCCCCTCGACCTCGACTCCGCCCTCGCCGGTCCCCCGGGCGAAGGGGGACGCCACCCCCTTCCCGACCCAGCGATCCTCGAGGCCGCCTTGCGGGTGGCGGGCGTCGATGATGATTCGACGGTCGTCGTCTATGACCAGGCCTCCTCACTCGCTGCTGCCCGCGCCTGGTGGGTGCTGCGCTGGGCGGGCCTGACGGACGTGCGAGTCCTCGACGGAGGCTTGGCCGCCTGGCGGGCCTCGGGGCGGCCGGTCGAGAGCGGAGCGGCTCCCCCTTCGCCCGAAGGTGGCGTCTCCGTGCGAGCAGGGTCGATGCCGGTCATCGAGGCCGACGAGGTCACTGACGTCGCCCGGCGCGGAGTTTTGCTCGATGCCCGCGCACCCGAGCGCTACCGCGGCGATGTCGAGCCGATTGATCCGGTCGCTGGGCACATCCCCGGAGCCGTCAACGCCCCGATGGCCGATCTGCTCGACGACCAGCAGCGGCTCCGGCCACCAGCCGAACTGCGCGCGTATTTTGCCGATCGGGGCGTCACCGACGACACGCTCGTCGGGGCCTACTGCGGGTCCGGCGTGACCGCGGCCCACACCGTCCTCGCCCTGCACGAAGCCGGGATCAAGGCGCGCCCGTACATCGGCTCATGGAGCCACTGGGTCACGGACCCGACCCGCCCTACCGCCCCCTAACCGTCCTCACTTTGCTTAAGCACGTCCTCGTTGCTCACCCTGGAGGGTCGGCAACAAGGACGTGCTTAAGCAAAGTCGGTGAGGAAGGGGGTGCGGGGCGGGGGCCTGTCAGGTCAGGACCCGATGAGCTTCGGCGCGAGGTAGGACTCGACCTGGTCGATTGAGATCCGCTCCTGCGCCATCGTGTCCCGCTCGCGGATCGTGACCGCGTTGTCCTCGAGGGTGTCGAAGTCCACGGTGATGCAGAAGGGGGTCCCGATCTCGTCCTGGCGGCGGTAGCGCTTCCCGATCGCCTGGGCGTCGTCGAAGTCGACATTCCAGTGCTGGCGCAACTGCGCGGCGAGGTCGCGAGCCTTCGGCGACAGGTCAGCGTTGCGCGACAGGGGCAGCACCGCGGCCTTGACCGGCGCGAGGCGGTGGTCCAGACGCAGCACGGTCCGCTTGTCGACCCCACCCTTGGCATTCGGGGCCTCATCCTCGGCGTAGGCATCGACGAGGAAGGTCATCAGCGAACGCGACAGCCCCGCCGCGGGCTCGATGACATAGGGGGTGTACTTCGTGCCCGTCGTCTGGTCGAAGAAGACGAGGTCGGTGCCGGAGTGCTTCGAGTGCTGGCTGAGGTCGTAGTCGGTGCGGTTCGCGATGCCCTCGAGCTCGCCCCATTCGCTGCCGGTGAAGCGGAAGCGGTACTCAATGTCCGTCGTGCCCTTGGAGTAGTGCGAGAGCTTTTCCGTGGGGTGTTCGTAAAGGCGCAGGTTCTCGGGATTGATGCCGAGGCCCACATACCAGCGCATCCGCTCTTCGATCCAGTACTGGAACCACTTCTCGTCCTCGCCCGGCGGCACGAAGAACTCCATCTCCATCTGCTCGAACTCGCGGGTTCGGAAGATGAAGTTGCCCGGGGTGATCTCGTTGCGGAAGGACTTGCCGACCTGGGCGATGCCGAAGGGGGGCTTGCGCCGCGAGGTCCCAAGGACATTGAGGAAGTTGATGAAGATGCCCTGCGCGGTTTCCGGGCGCAGGTAGTGCAGGCCGGTCTCGTCCTCGACAACGCCGAGGTAGGTCTTCAGCATCATGTTGAACTCGCGCGGCGGCGTCCACCGGCCCTTGGTGCCGCAGTCCGGGCAGACGAGGTCTTCGGCCGGGATGTCGTCGGGGTTGACCTCCGTGCCCTTCTTGGCGAGCTTCTCGGCGGCCGCCTCCTGAAGGTGGTCCAGCCGGCGCCGCTTGTGGCACTGCAGACACTCAACGAGCGGGTCGGTGAAGGTTCCGACGTGGCCGGAGGCCACCCAGGTTTCGCGCGGGAGGATGATCGAGGAGTCAAGGCCGACGACGTCCTCGCGGGCGGTCACCATCGCCTTCCACCACTGGCGCTTGATGTTCTCCTTCAGCTCGACGCCGAGGGGGCCGTAGTCCCACGCAGAGCGGGTCCCACCGTAAATCTCACCCGAGGGGTAGACGAAGCCTCGGCGCTTACAGAGGCTGACGACGGTATCCACGAGAGAGGTTTGCTTGGCCATGCGGCCCAGGCTATCCGGCGAAGGGAGTCGCCCTTAAATTCGCGGGGCGGGGCGGACCGAGGGCGGGACGAAGGGGGCCGTCGCATAGGCTCTGGCGCGTGGCACCAACGAACCCTCAGCATGATTCCGCGCGCGATCCCGATGGCCTTAATGCGCTTCAGCGCGCGAGTGTGCCGCTGATCCGGGCGATCAACTCGGTCCCCTCCTTCGTCCCGATCCTGGTGATCTTCGCCCTGATCGTCGGCGGTGGCCTCATCCCTGGTTGGGGCTGGATCCTGATGACCGTCGCGGTCCTCTTCCTGACCTGGATGCTCGCCGTCAGCTGGCCGCGCCTGACGACCGCTGAGCGGCTCATGCGGATCGCCGTGCTCGTCTTCGTCGCTGCCATCACGGTCACCCGCGCCATCGGCCGTTAGTCAGCAGGCGGCCCGCTCGCGACCGTTTTGACAATCATTCTCACTCCATCCGAGAATGATTGTCATGAGCCGTCGTTCCGTCGCCTTCGCGACCACCCTCACCTTGCCCCTGCTCGCGCTCGCCGCCTGTGGCGATACCTCCTCAGACAGCGCGTCCGGTGGTGACACCGGAGGCGACAAGCTCAGCGTGGTGACCTCCTTCTACCCCCTCCAGTACGCGGTTCAGCAGGTTGGCGGCGACCACGTCGACGCCACCAACCTCACCAAGCCCGGTACCGAGCCGCACGATCTCGAGCTCAGCCCGCAGGACACCCTTTCGGTCTCGAAGGCCGACGCGGTGATCTACCTCTCCGGCTTCCAGCCCGCCGTCGACGATGCCGTCAAGGAGGCCGGGGACAAGGCCCACGACGTCCACGACGCCGCCCGACTGGACCTCAAGGCGACCGACGACGGGCACGACCACGGCGGAGACCACGCGGACCACGACCACGCCGACGAAGGGGACCACGCGGACGAGGAGCACGCCGAGGGCAACGACCCTCACTTCTGGCTCGACCCCAACCGCTATGCCGATGTCGCCGACGCCATTGCCGCGGACCTCTCCGCCGCCGACCCCGACAACGCCGCCGACTACAAGGCCAACGCTAAGGACCTCCGCGAGCGCCTGGGCACGCTCAACACCGAATTCAAGACGGGCCTGGCCTCCTGCGAGCACAAGGACCTCGTGACGAGCCACGCCGCCTTCGGCTACCTCGCCAAGGCCTACGGCTTCGACCAGGAGGGCATCACCGGCATCACTCCGGAGAGCGAGCCGAGCGCCAAGCAGATGGCCGACATCGTCGCGCACATCAAGGAGCACAAGGTCCCGACGATCTACGCCGAGACGCTGGTCCCCCGCGATGTGGCCGACACGATCGCCAAGGAGGCGAATGCGACGGTGATGGTGCTCGACCCGATCGAGGGAATCACCGATGAATCGGCTGCGCAGGACTACTTTGGTGTGATGCGCGCGAACCTTGAGACCTTGAAGAAGGGGCAGGTCTGCTCTTGAGCGAACCGGTAGTGATAATGCGCTCGGCGGCCTTCGGGTACGGCGAGCGCATCGTCGTGAGCGGGGTCGACCTCACCATCGCACCCGGTGAGGTCGTCGCCGTCCTCGGCCCCAACGGGTCGGGGAAGTCCACGCTGGTCAAGGGGTTACTGGGACTCTCGGACCAACTCGGCGGGGAGGTCGCCCTCTTCGGCACTCCCCTGCGCCGCTTCCACGAGCGCACCCGAATCGGCTACGTGCCGCAGCGGCAGAGCCTGGGCTCGGCGGTCCGAGCTACGGCCAGCGAGATCGTCGCGAGCGGCCTCGTCGCCTCGACCCCGTGGTGGGCTCCGTGGCGGGCCTTCAGCGCGGACCATCGCGAGCGGGTCCGCGATGCCCTCGCCGTCGTCGGCCTCGCCGATCACGCCACGCAGGACGTCACCACGCTCTCCGGCGGGCAGCAGCGCCGCGTGCTGATCGCGCGGGCGCTCGCCGCCGGCCCCGAGGCCTTCATCCTCGACGAGCCCACTGCCGGAGTCGATATCGGCAACCAGCAGGTGCTGGCCGAGGTGTTAAAGCGCCTTGCCGAAGGGGGAGCCACGATGCTCATCGTGACCCACGAACTCGCGGCCCTCTCCGGCCTGATCTCGCGCGCCGTCGTCGTTCGCGGCGGTCGCGTGATCTACGACGGTGACCCGGCGGGCGCTCTGGAAGCCCAGGCGAGCGAAGGGGTGAGCTAATGGAGATCTTCACCGACCTCTTCGCGCTGGAGTTCATGCGCAACGCGCTCATCGCCGCGCTCCTTGTCGGGGCCGCCGCACCGCTCGTCGGCGTCTTCTTGGTCCAGCGACAAATGTCGCTCATCGGCGACGGCATGGGGCACGTCGCCCTCGCCGGCGTCGGGGTCGGCATCTTCACCGGCCAGTCCCCCGTGTTGACCGCGCTCATCGCGGCGGTCCTCGCGGCCATCGCCGTCGAGGTGATCCGCACCCTTGGCCGCACCGGCGGGGACCTGGCGCTTGCGGTGATGTTCTACGGCGGGATCGCGGCTGGTGTCGTGATCATCGCGAAGTCCCCAAGCGGCACCCCCGCGAACCTCACCGCCTACCTCTTCGGCGCGATTAACACGGTGAGCCGGACCGACCTGATTGTCTTCGCGGTGCTCGCTGGGGTCGTCATCGTCGTCACCACGCTCATGCGGGGGCGCTTCTTCACGGTCGCGCAGGACGAGGAGTATGCGCGGGCGGCCGGTTTGCCGGTGCTCGCCACCAACATCCTGCTCGCGGTCCTCACCTCGGTCACCGTGGTCGTCTCGATGCGCGTCGTCGGCCTCCTACTGATCGCGGCGCTGATGATCCTGCCCAACGCGACCGGGCAGGTCCTCGGGCGCTCGTTCCGGGGGGCGCTCTCTTGGGCGGCCCTCGTCGGCCTGATCTCCAGCGTCGGTGGCGTCGTCGTGAGCTTCTACGCCGACACCCCCTCCGGCGGGACGATCGTGCTTCTGGCGATCGGGATTTTCTTGATCGCTGCCCTCGTCGGCGCGATCGTGACAAGCCTGCGGCGGGCGCGTCACCGGCGCGCCGAGCACCACGAACACGTCCACTGGGAACAATGCGAGCACCCGCAGGTGCTCCACGAGGACCATGTCGACTATCTCCACGACGGCCACCGGCATGCGCCGCACGGTGACCACTACGACGAGCACCACCCCGACCACGAGCACGGCCCTCACGAGGACGACCCGTCCGAATCCCGCGAGGTGCGCGACAATCGCACCATTCCCGCCGGCCCCCGCCGGTAAGCCCAGCCAGGAGTTTCGCCCGCAATGACTGAGACCACGACCCGTCGGCCCACCCGCCAGCGTGCCGCGATCGCGGCGGAACTGGATCAGGCGAGCGAGTTCCGCTCCGCCCAGGAGATCCACGCGGACCTGCGCGAGGCCGGAGAGAAGATCGGGCTCGCGACGGTATACCGGACCCTGCAGACCATGTCGCTGGACGGGGAGATCGACACGCTACGGACCGACGATGGCGAGTCGGTCTACCGGCGCTGCTCCACCGGTCACCATCACCATCTCGTCTGCCGCTCCTGCGGCACCGCCGTCGAGGTCGAGGGGCCAGCGGTCGAGCGCTGGGCGGATCAGGTGAGCCGCGAGCACGGCTTCGTCGACGTCGAACACACGGTCGAGATCTTCGGGACCTGCGCGAACTGCGCCGCGTCCGCCTAGGCGCGCGCTCTCACGCCCCACCCGGAGCGTCGACCGCTCCGCCGTAGCGGCGCTCGCGCTGAGCGTAGGTTTCGATGGCCTCCCACAGGTGACGGCGGTCGTAGTCCGGCCAGAGGGTGTCCTGGAAGACCATCTCGGCGTACGCGCTCTGCCAGAGGAGGAAGTTGCTGGTGCGCTGCTCGCCACTGGAGCGCAGGAAGAGGTCGACGTCCGGCATCGTCGGTTCGCTGAGGTAGCGCTCGATCGTCCGCTCGTCGATCCCCGAGCCCTTCAACCGACCGGCCCGCACGTCCTCGGCGACCTTGCGCACGGCATCGGCGATCTCCGCCCTTCCGCCGTAGTTGACGCAGAAGTACAAGGTCATCGCGTCGTTGTGCTTGGTCATCTCCTGGGCGATCTCGAGTTCCTTGATGACCGAACTCCAAAGGCGCGGCCGCCGCCCGACCCAGCGCATCTTTACACCCCACGCGTGGAGCTGGTCGCGGCGCCGCCGGATCACGTCGCGGTTAAAGCCCATGAGGAAGCGGACCTCTTCGGGTGAGCGGCGCCAGTTTTCCGTGGAGAAGGCATAGGTCGAGAGGTGCCCGACCCCGATCTGCAGCGCCCCGGCGACCACATCGAGCAACGCGGCCTCGCCCGCCTCATGCCCCTTCGTGCGCGGCAGTCCGCGCTGATTGGCCCATCGGCCGTTGCCGTCCATGACGATCGCGATGTGTTGGGGGACGAGGTCGGCCGGGACGGCCGGCGGCTGAGCACCGCTCGGATGGTCGAAGGGGGGCGCGTAGCGAGACATCACAGGGGTCAGTGTCCTCCGGCGAGCGTGCGGGTGGCGATCCGGGTGGGCTCCCGATCGACCAGGCGAAGGGAGCGGACGCCCCGCTCGAGATGCCACTGGAGGAAGGCCGCGGTCAGGCCGCTTCCTTCGCGCCGGTGACGCTCCTCGCTGGCATCGGCGACCGGCCAGTCGCCAGCGAGCAGGGCGGCGAGCAGGGTCATGGTCTGAGGCGCCGGGGCGGACGAGCCGGGCGGACGACAACTTGGGCAGACCGCGCCGCCACTCGCGACGTGGAAGGCGCGATGAGGGCCCTCGGCGCCGCAGCGGGCGCAGTCGTGGAAGCTCGGCGCCCAGCCGGCCACCGCGAGCGCCCGCAGGAGGTAGGCGTCGAGCACGAGGGGGGCGTCGTGAACTCCGTCCGCGAGAGAGCGCAGAGCCCCGGCGAGCAGCCGGTAGTGCTGCACCGCAAGTTGGTGCTCCTCGGTGAGGCGATCGGCCGTCTCGAGGATGGCGGCGGCGGCCGTCCAGCGCTGATAGTCGCGGGAGATCACCTCACCCCAGCGGTCGAGGCACTCGGCCTGCGTCACCGTGTCGAGCGAACGCCCTTCGTAGCACTGCACATCGACGTGCATCCCGGGCTCGAGACGGGCGCCAAAACGAGACTTGGTGCGGCGCACTCCCTTCGCCACGGTGCGGATCTTCCCGCGGCCCCGCGTCAGGATCGTGATGATCCGATCTGCCTCCCCCAACTGGTGGGTGCGCAGGACGATCCCTGCGTCGCGATAAAGAGGCATGGGCCCATTGTCCCCTCATCGGCGCGGATCGCGCGCGCGCCTCGCCCACTGACATCCAACCGGACGTCCCGCAGTTAGGACAGGTGTTCGATTACGATAGGGCCATGTTGCAAGGTTCGCTCTTCGATACCGGCGAAGAAGTGGGGCTCGGCCCCCTTCGTCCGCGGCGGGTCACGCTCGGTCTTGGCGCCTGGCTCGACCTCGCGCCTGGGTGGTTGAGCGGCGCCGATGAGCTCTATGACGCGCTGCGCGCCGACGTCCCCTGGCGGGCGGAGCGACGCCAGATGTACGAGCGGGTCGTCGACGTGCCCCGGCTCACGTGCTTCTACGACGGGCATGAGCCGCTTCCTCACCCGGTCCTCGCCGAGGCCCGCGGCGCCCTCTCCGCGCACTACCGCGCCGAACTGGGCGAGCCCTTCGTCACCCTCGGTATGTGCCTGTACCGCGATGGCGCCGATTCGGTGGCCTGGCATGGAGATCGGATCGGTCGCAGCAGAGACCAGGACACGATGATCGCGATCATCTCGGTGGGCTCGGCCCGCGACCTGGCTTTACGCCCGCGCGACGGCGGTCCAAGCCGCCGGTTCTCGGTCGGACATGGCGACCTCGCGGTGATGGGCGGCTCCTGCCAGCGCACCTGGGATCACGCCATCCCGAAGGCCACCGGAGCGACCGGCCCGCGCATCTCGATCCAGTATCGAGTGGACGGGGTTCGTTAGCCCTCGTAGGGGTTCTCCGGCTGTGGGATCTGCTCGATCGAGGAGACCTTGATCCGGGGCAGTTGGAAGTCGGCGGCGTTCGGGTCGCCTGGAGTCTTCTCCCAGACCCCGGTGATCGCGACCCAGGTGTTGTTCGGGACGGGCTTGGTGCCGACCGGGTTGATCTTAATCGAGTAGGCATCGGCTGCGCAGCAGGAGAGCTTCATCCGGGTAAGCGCCCATCCCCCTTCGGCCTGGCTGTCCGGGCTCGCGAACCCGATGAGGCGGATGCTGCGGTCCTTTAACGACTCGCTCTCGTCATAGAGCGCGCGCATCGAATACTCATCGAGGGCCATCTCGGTGACCTTGCCTTCGGGCAGATCCGAAGGGGTCTCGACAAACGACTTGTCGGCGCCGCGCACCTGACCCGAATCCCGCTGCGCGGCAAACGAACCCAGCGGCGGCGGGACGACGAAACCGAGCAGAAGGAAGGGGATCAAGAGGAACCAGCCGACGAGCGGGCCGCGCGAGTGATCGTGCCCATGCCCCGAGGCGTCCCCATGATCGTGCTCGGCCTGGGCCTCCTCCTCATCCGCATGGGCGCGCGCGGTGAGCACCCCGTAGGCCCCCATCGCAAGGAGCACCACGGCAGCGGCGACGAGGTACCACCGCAGGCTGGGCTTGACGAAGTTGGTGAAGACCCCGGTGAAACAGGCCGTCAGGGTGACGGCTCCGATCACCGACAAGATGGCGCTTTGGATGGTGCGGCTCACAGGACCAGACTCCCGACGGCGAGGGCAGCGGTGATCGCGACGACGAAGGTCACCGGGCCGAAGATCAGCGCGAAGCGCCGCCCGAAGGTCCCGGCTTGCATCGAAAAGAGTTTGATGTCGATCGCGGGGCCGACCACCATGAACGCCAGTTGAGCGGTCGGGCCGAAGATCGCAAGGCTCGCCGCGATGAAGGCGTCCGCCTCAGAGCAGACGGCGACGACGAAGGCGAAGATCGCCAAGGTGATGACCGAGACCAACACATTGCCAGCGAGCGTTTCCAACCAGGAGACCGGCACGAGGACATTGACCGTCGCGGCGACGGCGCTTCCGAGGACCAGGAAGCCACCGGCGTGGAGGAAGTCATGGCGGGCGGCCGCGACGAATTCGGCCAGCCTCCCACCAACGACCGGCGCCCGGCGCGGGAGTTTGATGAGCTCATCGCGGCCGAGTTTGAGCCAGATCCACCCCATGATCACCGCGGTGGCGAAGGAGGCGAGGAAGCGGGCGAGGACCATCTCGGTGTTGCCGACGAAGGCGACCGCCGTCGAGACCAGCACGATCGGGTTGATGGCCGGGGCCGCGAGCAGGAAGGTGAGCGCGATCGCCGGTCGCATGCCTCGGGACATGAGGGATCCGGCGATCGGGACCGAGGCACACTCGCACCCCGGCAGCACCATCCCCGTCATCCCGGCGACCGGGACGGCGGCCACGGGCCTCTTCGGTAGGAAGCGGGTGATCGCATCCGCGGGGACCAGCACGGCGATCACCGCGGAGAGCACGACACCGAGCACCAAGAAGGGCAGGGCCTGAAGCCCGATGGAGACAAAGACCGTGAACCAGGCGGCGACCGCCTCGTGACCAGCGAAGATCGAGGTGATCGAGGGCCGTAGGAGCGCGAGGGCCCCGATGCCAGCGGCGAGCAAGAAGATCGGGGTGGTCGATTCTCCGCCGCGACGCGGACCCTTCCGGTGCGCCGGGTCGGCGGCCGCACGCCGAGAAGCACGGGTCTGCTCGGCGTCCACTTCGGTTGGCATGGGTCGTACGTTACCTATTCGTAATCGCTGATCGAAGCTTCGGTGTGGATAAGGTGCGGCGGCGAAGGGAGACCCCCTTCGCCGCCGCCCTCACGAGGTGGATCAGGCCGCGTCGCGCTCGGCCCGGTTGACCGCCGACATGATCGCGCGCAGCGAGGCCTTCACGATCGATTCGTGCAGGCCCACGCCCCAGAGCACCCGGTCACCGACCGCGCACTCGACGTACGCCGCGGCGCGCGCGTCCCCGCCGGCCGAGAGGGCGTGCTCGTGATAATCGAGCACCCGCACGTCGACACCGATGGTCGCGAGGGCCTGGGTAAAGGCGTCGATCGGACCGTTGCCGCGCCCGTGGATCGTGATCTCCTGTCCACCGTCGGTGATCACCGATTCGATGTGGTCCAGGCCGTCCTCGTCACCGGAGAGGGTGGAGCGGACCGGACCGAGACGGCCCCACCGCTCGGCAGGCTCGACGTTGTGCAGGTACTCGTCTTCGAAGACGTGCCACAGCGCGTCGCCGCTCACCTCGCCCCCTTCGGCGTCGGTCTTGCGCTGCACGACCTGGCTGAACTCCACCTGCAGGCGCCGCGGCAGGTCCAAGCCCTGCTCGGTCTTCAGCAGGTAGGCCACGCCGCCCTTGCCGGACTGGCTGTTGACGCGGACCACGGCCTCGTAGGTGCGGCCGATGTCGTGCGGGTCGATCGGCAGGTACGGCACGCCCCAGTCGATGCCGTTGATATCGGTCCCCGCCGCCGCGGCGCGCCGGTCCATGTCCTCAAAGCCCTTCTTGATGGCGTCCTGGTGGGAGCCGGAGAAGGCGGTGTAGACGAGGTCGCCGCCCCACGGGTGACGTGGGTGGACGGGCAACTGGTTGCAGTACTCGACGGTGCGGCGGATGTCATCCATCGCGGAGAAGTCGATCTCGGGGTCGATGCCCTGGGAGAAGAGGTTCATCCCCAAGGTGACGAGGTCGACGTTGCCGGTGCGTTCGCCGTTACCGAAGAGGCAGCCCTCGATGCGGTCGGCTCCGGCCAGGTAGCCGAGTTCGGCGGCGGCGATGCCCTCGCCGCGGTCATTGTGGGGATGCAGGGAAATCAGCACGCTGTCGCGGCGCTCGATATGGCGGCTCATCCACTCGATCGAGTCCGCGTAGACATTCGGGGTCGCCATCTCGACGGTCGCGGGCAAGTTGATGATCATCTTGCGGTCGGGCGTCGGGTCGATGACGTCGATGACCTCGTTGCAGATCCGAGCGGCGAACTCGAGCTCGGTGCCCGTGTAGGACTCCGGCGAGTACTCGTAGTAGATCTGCGTGTCGGGGATCGTCTCCTCGAGCTTCTTGCACAGGCGCGCTGCCTGTAGCGCGATGTCGACGATGCCGTCTTGGTCCAGGCCGAAGACGACGCGGCGCTGCAGCACCGAGGTCGAGTTGTAGAAGTGGACGATCGCCTGCTTGGACCCGGCGATCGCATCGAAGGTGCGCTCGATCAGGTGGTCGCGGGACTGGGTGAGGACCTGGATGGTGACGTCATCGGGGATGTGCCCGCCGTCGATGAGCTCCCGGCAGAAGTCATAGTCGGTCTGGCTGGCGCTCGGGAAGCCGACCTCGATCTCCTTGTAGCCCATGGAGACGAGCAACTGGAACATCTTCAGCTTGCGCTCGGCGTCCATCGGGTCGATCAGGGCCTGGTTGCCGTCCCGCAGGTCGACGGCGCACCAGCGCGGGGCCTTGGTGATCACCTTGTCCGGCCAGGTGCGGTCCGGCAGTTCGACGCGGATCTGATCCTGGAAGGGGACGTACTTGGTGATCGGCATCCCGGAAGGGGCCTGGGGGTGGATCATGGTGCGGTTCTCTCTTCGGTCTCGTCTGCTCCGGTCAAAGAAGTGGAGCGAAGGGGGTCAGCCGGCAAGGCGAACTCCGCGACGAGGGGCGGCCGTTGTCAGGCCTCGCCGCGGCACCGAAGGAGGAGCGAGTAACGCACGATCGCGAGAGTAGCACCGCGAACCTCGCCGGTCCGGGCCGGTATCGCCATGCGGGCAGCCACCTCCTCGGCAGCCCTCACCGTTACTGGCGGGCCGCGAGTTCCTCGGCGATCTGGACCGCGTTCAGAGCAGCACCCTTGCGCAGGTTGTCGCCGACGACGAAGAGGACGAGCCCCTTGCCTTCGGGGGCCGCCTGATCGCGGCGCACGCGACCGACGAAGACCTCGTCGCGGCCGGTCGCCTCGAGCGGGGTCGGCAGGTGCTGGACGACCACGCCCGGCGCGTCCACCAACAGTTCGAGCGCCTGCTCGGGCGTGATGTCCCGCTCGAACTCGGCGTGGATCGCGAGCGAGTGACCAGAGAAGACGGGGACGCGCACGCAGGTCCCGGAGACGCGCAGGTCGGGCGCGTGCAGGATCTTGCGGGACTCGTTGCGCAGCTTCTGCTCTTCGTCGGTTTCCCCGGAGCCGTCGTCGACGAGCGCGCCGGCGAGCGCGACCACGTTGAAGCCGATCGGCGCCTGGTAGACCTGCGGGGCGGGCAGGGTCAGGGCGTGGCCATCTCGGGCGAGGTCCTTGGGATCGCCGCTCGCATACCCACCGCGCAGCTGCGAGTCGAGTTCGGTGAGGCCAACGCCGCCCGACCCGGACACCGCCTGGTAGCTCGCGACGTGGAGGCGCACGAGACCCGCCGCTTCGTGGAGGGGCTTGAGGACCGGCATCGCGGCCATCGTCGTGCAGTTCGGGTTGGCGACGATCCCCTTCGGGATGGTGTCGAGGTCGTCCGCGTTGACCTCGCTCACGACGAGAGGCACCTCGGGGTCCTTGCGCCACGCCGAGGAGTTGTCGATCACGGTCGCGCCAGCGGCGGCGACCTTCGGGGCCCACTCCTTCGAGGTCGAGCCGCCATTGGAAAACAGCGCGATGTCGAGGCCGGAGAAGTCAGCGGACGCGGTGTCCTCGACGGTGATCTCGTCCTCGCCCCACGGCAGGGTCGTCCCCGCGGAACGCTCCGAGGCGAAGAATCGGATCTCGGTCACGGGGAAGTTGCGCTCCTCCAGCAGGGCACGCATGACCTGCCCGACCTGGCCGGTGGCACCAAAAACTCCAATACGCATGGGCCCAAGGATAGGTCGTGGCAGGGCCGCTCCCCGACCGGCGCTCACCTGACGGGCATTCCAGAGACGCGGAAAGGGACATGGGACGCGGATCCATCCGCGTCCCATGTCCCTAAAGCCCGTCCGAAGTCTGAGTGCCGCGCCCTAGGTCGAGACGCGTTCACTCACTTCATCGGTCACGTGATCGACGAGCTCGTCGCGGGCCTTGGCCCGTCGGCGGTGGACCACATCGCCGTGTTCGCGCAGCAGCGCCTTGGCGGTCGCAATCATCATGATGAGCATCACGACGCTAAAGGGCACGGCGACGAGGATCGCCATCGTCTGCAGTGCTTGGAGCCCACCACCTCCGGCGACGAGCAGCACCGCGGCGATCGAACCCTCGAGGACACCGAAGAGGACGCGGCTCCAGCGCGGCGGGTTCGGGTTACCCCCGGAGGCGAGCATGTCGACGACAAACGATCCCGAGTCCGAGCTCGTGATGAAGAACACCACGATCAGGATGATCGCGATGACGCTGAGGAGCGTCGACATCGGCAGCCCGTCGAGGAGCTGGAAGAGGGCGATGTCGGTGCTGACCTCACCGTCGGCGTTGATCAGGCCACCAGCGCCGTAGATCTCGCGGTAGATGGCCGAGCCACCCATGATCGAGAACCACAAGAAGGTGAGCAGGGTCGGGACGAGGAGCACACCGGCGACGAACTCGCGGACGGTGCGGCCGCGGGAGATGCGCGCGATGAAGACACCGACGAAGGGCGCCCAGCTAATCCACCAGCCCCAGTAGTAGGTGGTCCACCCGGAGAGCCAGGTCGCACCCGCTTCGCCCTCGAAGGCGAAGGTCCTAAAGCTCAGGGACAGGAAGTTCTGCAGGTAGGAGCCGAGCTGCTGGACGAACTCGCCGAGGATGAAGACGGTGGGCCCAAGGACGAGCACGGTCACCATCAGGAGCCCGGCGAAGCCCATGTTGATATTCGACAGCCACTTGATGCCCTTTTCGACCCCGGTCACGACCGAGACCACCGCCAGGGCGGTGATGCCAGCGATCAGCAGGACCAAGACCGTGGTCGTCGCTTCGTCGACGACGCCGAGGTGGGCAAGGCCCCCGCCGATCTGGGAGACACCAAGCCCAAGCGAGGTCGCCACCCCGAAGAGGGTCCCGATGATCGCGATGATGTCGATGACGTGACCGACCCAACCCTTGACCCGGTCGCCGAGGATCGGCTCGAGGGCCCAGCGGATCGAGACCGGACGCCCCTTGCGGTGCACCGCGTAGGCCACGGCGAGGCCCACGACGACGTAGATCGCCCAGGCATGCAGACCCCAGTGGAGGAAGGTCGTATCGAAGGCGGCGCGAGCGCGCTCGGCCTCCCCTTCACCGGTGCCCGGCGGCGGGGACGCGAAGTGGTTGAGCGGCTCGGCAACACCCCAAAAGACGAGGCCGATCCCCATGCCGGCGGCGAAGAGCATCGCGAACCAGGAGAGCAATCCGAACTCGGGCTCGTCCTCTTGGTGGCGGCCAAGGACGATGGACCCGGCCGGCGACAGGGCGATCCAGATCGAGAAGACGACGAAGGTGGCGACGGCGATCACATAGAACCAGCCGAGGTCGGCGACGACGGTGCTATTGAGCGTCGAGAGGACCTCGCCGAGCCAGGTCGGGGCCACGGCGGCCAAGGTGACGAAGCTGGCGACGAGGACCAGGGCGGGGATGAAGACGGCGGGCTGCTCGATATAGCGCAGAAGGCCGTTCTTGGAGTTCTGAGTCGGCGGCGACGTGCTCGCGTGCTCTGTCGAGTTGCTCACAGTGATTCCCGCGCTCCGACGGCGGGCTCCTCCCAGTTTATTCGGACGAAAGGCTCCACGATAACGAGGTCCGTCACGGGCGCCGATGTGACTAACTTACTGAGCGCGCTCATAATTACAGAATGGACCTCTTTGACCCTGATGACCGGAGCCGCGCGCGGCGCCACCGTGGTGGCCTGCCGGTGCGGGTAAGCGGCCTCACGATCGATGGGCCACAAGACCCCCTGGTCCGCGATCTGAGCTTCGAAGCCCCCGCGGGCGAAGTGACGATCGTCCCATGCGACCCGGGACCGCCTCAGGTCGCGATCGCCCTCGCGCTCGCGGGCCGGGTCGAACTCGACAGCGGAGGCGTCACGATCGCCGGCACCCACGACCCCGCCCGGCTCCAAGAACTCGTGCGCGTGGTCGATGTCGATCAGGTGAGTTCCCCCGAGGAATCGCTCCCCCTCCCCTTCGTGGTCTCCGAGGAACTCGCCCTCGCCAACCAACACTCCGGTCGATCCAACGTCCGCGAGTTCCTCGATGCCCGCGATCTTCGGGGACACTGGAGAGACCGGTGGGACTCGGTACCCGCCGGTGAACGCATTCGAATGCTGCTTGATCTCGCCGCCCTCGACGCGACCCGCCAGGTCCTCGTCCTCGCCGGACCCGACCGCCACGGGACCCACCATCGAGAGTGGCTCGACCACGCGCGCAAAGTCGCCGCGGACGGGCGCACGGTCATCGTGCTCGTCAACCTCACCACCGCCGAAGCCCTTGATGCGGCGCCCTCAGCGTCCCGAGAGGACCTCCCGTGAACCCCATTCGCCTCGCGATGAGCGAGCTGCTGCGCCTCACCTCGTCCCGGCTGGCGCGCCTCGCTCTGCTCGCCGTCATGCTGATCCCGACCCTCTACGGCGGGCTCTACCTCTACGCGAACCACGACCCCTACGCGGCCCTGCCCGACCTGCCGACGGCCATCGTCGACGAGGACGCGGGGACGACTCTCGCGACCGGTGAGGAGTTGCAGGTCGGCGACGATGTCGCGAAGAACCTCATCGAGTCCAAGACCTTTGACTGGCACCAGGTCAACCGCTCCGAGGCCCTCGCGGGGGTCGAGGATGGGACCTACGCCTTCGCCGTGATCGTCCCGGCCCACTTTTCCGAGGACATCGCCTCCAGCGCCGAGTACAAGCCGCGCCAGGCAACGATCGAGCTGGAGACCAACGACACCAACGGCTATCTCACCTCCACGATCGCGAACCAGGTGATCAAGGAGGTCACGACCTCGGTCGCGAGCAAGATCAGCGAGACCGCGGCGAGCCAGCTCCTCCTCGGCTTCACCCGGGTCCACGACGAGATGGATACCGCGATCGATGGGGCGAAGCAGTTGCACGACGCCACGGTCAAGGCCCATGACGGCGCGGGCAAGCTCAAAGATGGCGCACAGGAGCTCAACACCGGGCTCGGGACCTTGCGCAACGGCGCCCGAGACCTTCACGCCGGGACGACCGAGGCGGCGAAGGGGGGTCGCCAACTCGACAGCGGCGCCCGTCAGCTGGCGAATGGCCTCACTACCTTGGACCAAAAGACGGCCTCGCTGCCGAGCCAGACCCGTCAGTTGGCCGATGGCTCCCGCAAGGTCGCCGACGCGAACGGCAAGATCTCGCAGAAGGCCGACGCCATCGCCGACGTGGCGCAAGACCTCGATAACAAGATCACCGATGAGCGCAAGAAGCTGATCAAGACGCTGCGCGATCAGGGGCTCGACGACGACCAGATCAAGGCCGTCGAGGCCCGCCTGGACCGGATCGACGGCCACGTCCAGGACGCCAACACCACGATCCAAAGCACCGCCAAGGATCTCGACACGTTGGCGGCGGGTGCCGACCAGGTCGCCGATGGCAACAAGAAGCTCGCCGACTCCGTGCCCGCCCTGCGCGACGGGATCGTCTCGGCCCGTAAGGGAGCCGGGACCTTAAGTAGCGGGGCCCACACGCTGAGCACCGGCCTGAACCAACTCGACGCCGGCGCCGGACGGCTCGCCACGGGGGCGAACGACGCCTACAACGGATCGACCGAACTCGCCAAGGGCACCCGCAGCCTCTACTCGGGCCTTGGCGAACTCTCCGACGGTGCGAAGGACCTGCACGACGGTCTGGTGAAGGGGCAAGACGAGATCCCAAACCCGACCGATGAGCAGCGCAAGGCGGTTGCCCAGACGATCGGCAATCCGCTGAAGACCGAAAGCGATGCGATCGCCACCGCCGGGAGTTACGGCGCGGGTCTCGCCCCCTTCTTCATGTCGCTTGCTCTCTGGATCGGCGGCTACGTCCTCTTCCTCATCGTCCGGCCGCTATCGACCCGGGCCCTCGCCACGAGCCAGTGGTCGCTACGAACCGCGCTCGGCGGCTACCTGCCGCCGGTGGCTGTCGGCATCGGTCAATCGCTGCTGCTCCTCGGGATCGTCGCGTGGGGCGTGGGCATCGACGTCGCGCACCCGCTCTGGGCGCTGCTCTTTATGTTCTTCGTCTCGATGACCTTCATCGCGATCCTGCACGCGCTTGTGTCGAGCTTTGGCGCCGTCGGGAAGTTCTTGGGGCTGGTCTTCATGGTGATCCAGCTCGTGAGCGGTGGCGGGACGTTCCCCTGGCAGACGCTGCCCGAGCCGCTCCAGTTCGTCCATCACATCGTCCCGATGAGTTACGCGATCGATGGGCTGCGCCGGTTGATGTATGGCGGTGACATGCTGCACCTCACGACCGATATCGCGGTGCTCCTCGCCTACCTGATCGGGGCGCTCGCGCTGTCGACGATCGCGGCGCGCAAGGCGCGGATCTGGACGCCAGCGCGGATCAAGCCGGAGTTCACCCTCTAACGCGAAGGGGGCCGAGCGGCCCCCTTCGCGCGCGGCTTCTTCACTCGCTAGAAGCCGAGGCGCTGGAGTTGCTTGGGGTCGCGCTGCCAGTCCTTGGCGACCTTCACATGCAGGTCGAGGTGAACGCGCTGGCCGAGCAAACGCTCGATCTCGGCGCGGGCCTTGGTGCCGACCTCGCGCAGGCGTGATCCGCCCTTGCCGATGATGATCGCCTTCTGGCTCGGACGCTCGACGTAGACGTGGACGCGCACGTCCATCAGCGGTTTATCGGCCGGCCGATCCTCGCGCGGGAGCATCTCCTCGACCACGACGGCGAGTGAGTGGGGCAGCTCATCGCGCACGCCTTCGAGCGCCGCCTCCCGGACGAACTCGGCGATCATCGTCTCGGTCGGCTCATCGGTGAGCGTCTCTTCGGGGTAGAGCGGGCCGGGCGACGGGGGCAGATGATCGGCGAGGACCTGGCGGACCTCGGCGACCTGCTCCCCCTTCGTCGCCGAGACGGGGATGATCGCGGTCCAATCCCCCAACTGGTCGATCGCGATGAGGTGCTCGGCGAGTCGCTCGCGGTCAACCAGGTCGATCTTGGTCGCGATCGCGACGATCGGGACGCGGCGGGCCTTTTGGAGGTCGGCGAGATCGCTCGCGACGAAACGGTCGCCCGGACCGATCTTCTGGTCGGCCGGGAGACAAAAACCAATGACGTCGACATCGAGCAGGGTCTCGCGGACGAGATCGTTGAGCCGCTGCCCGAGGAGGGTGCGGGGTTTGTGCAGGCCCGGGGTGTCGACGAGGATCAACTGCTCGCCGGGGACCGTAACGATCCCTCGGATCGTGTGCCGCGTCGTCTGCGGCTTGCTCGATGTGATCGCGACCTTGTCGCCGACGAGCGCGTTGGTGAGCGTGGACTTGCCGGCATTGGGCCGACCGACGAGGCAGGCAAAACCCGCCTTCCAGGCGTCGTGTTCGCTCATCCCCGCTCCTCGCGTTCGGTTGAGACCGCTTCGTCGTCATCGTCGTCGGGTTCGACCCGCTCGATGATGACGCTCGCGATCCGGTGGCGTCGTCCGGACATCTTCTCAGCCGTGAACCGCAGGCCCGCGAACTCGCAGGTCGAACCCACGATCGGGATCCGCCCGATGAGTTTGCCGATGAGCCCGGAGACGGTGTCGACCTCGTCCTCTTCGATATCGACGTCGAACTCCTCGGCCAGGTCGTCAAGGTCCATCGAGGCCGGGACGCGCCAGCGCCCATCGCCGAGATCCTCGACCCCCGGGGTCTCCTTGTCGTACTCGTCGTCGATTTCGCCAACGATCTCTTCGAGGATGTCCTCGATCGTCACCAGGCCCGCCGTGCCGCCGTACTCGTCGATCACGACCGCGGCGTGGGTCTGGTCACGCTGCATCTCGCGCAGCAGGTCGTCGACCGGTTTGCTCTCCGGAACGAAGGGGGCGGGCCGCATCAGGCGGGTGACCGGCAGGTCGCGAGCGCTCTCATCGGCGTTGACCCGGCGCACGACGTCTTTGAAGTAGAGCATTCCGACCACGTCGTCGCTGTTGTCCCCGACGACCGGCACCCGCGAAAAACCGGACCGGATGAAGAGGCTGAGCGCCTTGCGCGCGACCTTGTCCGACTCGATCGTGATCATGTCGGTCCGCGGCACCATGACCTCACGGGTCAGGGTGTCGCCGAGCTCGAAAACCGAGTGCAGCATGTCGCGCTCGTCGGCCTCGATGAGCGCCGACTCCCCCGCCAGGTCGAGCAGGTCCCGCAGTTCGGCCTCGGTCTGGAAGGGACCATCGCGATAGCCCCGACCGGGCGTTACCGCATTGCCGATCGAGATCAATAGCCGCGCCATCGGGCCGAGGACGCGGCGGAAAAGCACGACGATCGGGGCGGTCGCGAGGGAGATCGCGAGGGCGTGCTGGCGTCCGAGGGTGCGCGGCGAAACCCCCACGATGACGAAGGAGACCACCACCATGATCGCGATCGCGATCGCGAGGGTCCGGACGGTCGAGTCGACGAAGCTCGCGACCGCCAGCGTGACGAGCACCGCGGCGCTCGCCTCGGCCATCGCCCGCAGGAACGCGAGGACCGCGACGAACCCCGCACCATCGGCGATGATCCGGGAGAGGGCTTCGGCCCCTCGGCGCCCTTCGTCCTTCGCCTCGTCCACCGCGACCCGAGAGATCGAACCGATCGCCGCGTCCACCAGGGTGAGGGTGAAGGCGATCCCGACCGCGATGAGGGCCGTGACGATGAACTGGGTGACCACGTCAGCGGTGGCGGCCGCGTTCGGCGAGGAAGGTGAGGAGGAGTTGCCGCTGCAACTCAAACATCTCCTTCTCCTCCTCCGGGGTCGCGTGGTCGTAGCCGAGTAGGTGGAGCAGACCATGGGTCGTGAGCAGCAGGATCTCCTCGATCGGAGCGTGCCCGGCCTCGGCGGCCTGGCGCTCGGCGACGCTCGGGCAGAGCACGATGTCGCCGAGGATCCCCTCCTCGGGCGGCTCCCCTTCGCGCCCCGGACGCAGCTCATCCATCGGGAAGCTCATCACATCGGTCGGACCCGGCAGTTCCATCCACTGCACGTGGAGGACCTCCATCGTGGGCTCGTCGACGAGACGAAGGGAGAGATCCGCGCCCGGGTGGACGCGCATCTCTCGCATCACGTACTTCGCGCAGCCGACGAGTTCCATCTCGTCGATGTCGTAGCCGACCTCATTGAGGACGTCGATGCTCACGACCGATCCCCCTTCTCCGGGCCGCGCGGATGGCGCGCCCCGCCGCGCGGACCGCGTGGGCGCGAGGCGTCCCAGCGGCCGTAGGCGTCGACGATTTCGCCGACGAGGCGGTGGCGCACGACGTCGGCCGAGGTGAGCTCGGCGAAGTGGATGTCTTCGATATCGGTCAGGATGTCGCGTACGACGCGCAGGCCGGACTCCGTGCCGCCCGGGAGGTCGACCTGGGTGACGTCACCCGTTACGACCATCTTCGAGCCGAAGCCGAGTCGGGTGAGGAACATCTTCATCTGCTCGGGCGAGGTGTTTTGGGCCTCGTCGAGGATCACGAAGGCATCGTTGAGGCTCCGCCCGCGCATATAGGCGAGCGGGGCGACCTCGATCGTCCCGGCGGCCATCAGGCGAGGGATCGATTCCGGGTCGATCATGTCGTGGAGCGCGTCGTAGAGGGGGCGCAGGTAGGGGTCGATCTTGTCGTTGAGGCTGCCGGGGAGGAAGCCGAGGCGCTCGCCGGCTTCGACGGCCGGGCGGGTCAAGATGATCCGATTGACCTGCTTGGCCTGGAGGGCGGCGACCGCCTTGGCCATCGCGAGATAGGTCTTGCCGGTCCCCGCCGGGCCGATCCCGAAGACGACCGTGTGTTCGTCGATCGCGTCGACATAGCGCTTTTGGTTCAAGGTCTTGGGGCGGATCGTGCGGCCGCGGCTAGAGACGATATTCATCGTCAGCACATCGGCGGGGCGCTCGGTGGTCGCGCCGCGCAGCATCGCGATCGAGCGTTCGACCGCGTCGCGGTTGAGCGGCTGGCCGCCACCGACGATCTCGATGAGTTCGCCGAGGAGGCGGTCGATGATGTCGAGGTCGCCCGCCGGTCCGGTCATCCGGAACTCGTTGCCCCGCACCAGGATCTCGGTGCGGGGGAACTGCCGCTCCATCGTGCGCAGGAGTTCGTCGCGCGGGCCGAGGAGGCTCACCATCGACACGCTCGGCGGGAGGGTGATCGTCTGCGAGGCGAGCCCGACCGTCGGGGTGCCGTCCTCGCCGCGAAGGGGGCTTGCTGGGGGCTGTTCGGGGTGGTCGCTCATGTTGCCTGCCAGTCTACGGCTCGCGTGCTCTCTCCCGCCCCTCGCGCAGCCTGCTGTTTCCTGCTCGCCGCCGCGACCGACGGGATCAGCGCCAGCGCGCCTGCGCCGAGAGGACCGCGAGGGCAGCGGGTCCCGCCGAGGAGGAGCGCAGGACGGTCGATCCGAGCCGGACCAGGTGGGCGCCCGCTTCAGCAAACGCCGCGAGTTCCTCGTCGGCGATCCCCCCTTCCGGCCCAACCACGAGGAGGACCTCGCCATCGTCGGGTAGATCAAGCGCCGCGAGCGGTTCGGACGCGGATTCGTGCAGGACCACGGCGAGGCGGGCCCCCTTCACCCGCTCGATCAGAGCTACGGATGAGACAAGGGGGGTGAGCTCGGGTGTGCGGGCACGCCGGGACTGTTTGGTCGCTCGTGTGATGACGTGACGCCATTTGGTGAGGGCCCGCTCGGCCTTCGCGCCCTTCCACTGCACGATCGAGCGCTGGGCCTGCCAGGGGATCACCCCATCGACGCCAATCTCGGTGGCGGCCTCGATCGCGTCCTCGTCGCGGCCGTCCTTGGCGAGGGCCTGGACCAAGACGAAGCGGGGGGACGGTTCGGGCTCGATGCTCGCGTCCTCGACGCGCAGGGTGAGCTCGCCGGGGCCGGCCGCGATCACCGCAGCGGTGATGCGGCGGCCGGCGCCGTCGCCAACCATGACCCGCTCCCCCACGCTCGTGCGCCGCACGGTCGCGGCGTGATGGCCCTCGGGGCCACCGAGCAGGTAATCGTCGCCCGGGGCCAGCTCGTCGAGCTCTCCCGCGTCGACCTGGTAGAGCGCCAGCGTCATGGCAGCGGTCAGCGACCCTTGAGGGACTTAAACAGTCGTCCCACCAGACCCTCTTCGGGGTCGGTCAGGTGTCCATCGGGCTGTTCCTCACCGCGCCGCTCGGCCAGGTCGCGAAGGAGCGCTTCCTGCTCCGCGTCCAGACGGGTCGGCGTGCGGACATCGACGTGGATCACGAGATCCCCGCGACCACCTCCGCGCAGGTGCGTCACGCCGAGGTCCGGCTTGACGATGGTGTCGCCGGGCTGCGTGCCCCGCTCGATATCGATCTGCTGCTCACCATCGAGGGTCGCGAAGCTGAGGTTCGTGCCGAGCGCGGCGGCGGTCATCGGGATCGAGACCGACGCGTGGAGGTCATCGCCGCGGCGGGTGAAGGTGGGGTGGGGACTCACCCGCAGTTCGACGAAGAGGTCTCCGGCGGGTCCCCCTCCGGGACCCACTTCTCCCTCACCGGCGAGGTGGATTCGGGTACCGGTGTCGACCCCAGCGGGGATCTTGATCTTCTTCGTCAGGCGCGCCCGGACCCGGCCCTGGCCGGAGCACTCGTGGCAGGGGTGGACGATGATTTCGCCGTAGCCCTGGCAGGTCGGGCAGGGACGGCTCGTCATCACCTGACCGAGGAAGGAGCGCTGCACCTGCTGGATCTCGCCGCGGCCACCGCAGTGGTCGCAGGTGCGTCGGCCGGTCCCCGGCTGGGCGCCGTCGCCATGACAGGTCCCGCAGCGTTCGGCCGTCTCGATCGTGAGGTCCTGGGCTCCCCCGAAGACCGCGTGCTCGAGGTCGATCTCGAGCGCCACCAGTCCGTCCTGGCCGCGCTGCTGACGCTGGCGCGGCCCCCTTCCGCCACCAGCGGCGGTCCCGAAGAACTGCTCCATGATGTCGCTGAAGGAGAAACCGGCGCCGAAGCCGTCGTGAGCACCGCCGTACGGGTCGGCTCCCATGTCGTACTGGCGGCGCTTGCCCTCATCGGAGAGGACGTCATAGGCCTGGCTGACCCGCTTGAACTTCTCCTCGGCTTCCGGTCCGGGGTTGACGTCCGGGTGGAGGGTGCGAGCCAGCTTGCGGTACGCCTTCTTGATCTCATCCGACGTGGCCTCGCGGCTCACGCCGAGATCGGCGTAATAGTCGTTCACGCGTGCATTCCTCTTGGCAGGTGGGTTGGGGGTCCTGGAGTGCTAACGCTCGCGTCGTCGCGAGTGTTTCTTCGTTATTGGTCCATGATTCGCGAGAGATAGGTGGCGACCGCTCGGACCTGCGCGATCGTCCCGGGGTAGTCCATCCGGGTCGGGCCGAGCACGCCGACGTGGCCGACGAGTTCGTCTCCGGCGGCGTATCCCGTGCTGACCAGGGACGTTGTCTGCAGACCCGTCACCGGATTTTCGGCACCGATCCGCACGCTCACCCCGGCCTCGTGAGCCGCCTGGGCTCCGAGCAGGTGGAGGAGCACGACATGCTGCTCGAGGGCATCGAGCACCGGCTCGAGGGTGAGCGGGAAGTCCGCGGGACTGCGGGCCAGGTTGGCGGTCCCGGCGAGGGTCACCTTGGTCTCCCGCTCGTCGTCGAGCGCCTCCTGGACCACGGCGAGCACCCCGGCGGTAAGGGCGTCAGCAGTCTCGGGGTCGTCGTCGTGCAGGGTCTGCAAGGCCGCGAGCGCGTCGGTCAGGCGACGGTCGACCGCGGCGGCGTTGATCCGAGCTCGCGCTTGCGCCAGCGCCTGTGCACCCGCGGCCGAGGTGTAATCCACGTCGGTCGCAACGATCCGCTGCTCGACCCGGCCAGTACCCATGATGAGCACGACCATCAGTCGGGTGTCGCTCATCGGGACGAGCTCGATGTGCTTGACCGTGCTGCGGGTCATCGACGGGTACTGCACGACCGCGACCTGGCGGGTCAGCGTCGAGAGGAGCCGAACGGTGCGATCGAGCACCTCATCGAGTTCGTCGGCACCCTCAAGGAACTCGGCGATTGCGGCCCGTTCGGCGCGCGACATCGGCTTGATCGTCGAGAGTTGATCGACGAAGAGCCGGTACCCGGCGTCGGTCGGGATGCGGCCCGCGCTCGTGTGCGGAGCCACGATCAGCCCCGCGTCCTCCAGGGCGGCCATGTCATTGCGGACCGTCGCCGCCGACACTCCGAGCCGGTGGCGCTCGAGCAGGGCCTTAGACCCGACGGGCTCACTGGTGTGGACGTAGTCCTCGACGATCGCGGAGAGGACAGCCATGCGTCGCTCATCGCTCATCTGGCGGGTTCACTCCCTTCGCGCTGGCACTCGTGGTCGGTGAGTGCCAAGTCTACGTGGCCGCGGCGACATTCCCTGACATCGCTGGGCGCGGCACCTCGGCGGCCCCGTCCTGCTCGACTAGCCTCGCGCCTCGTGACCGACCGCTATGGACCCGATGTGCTCGCTCAGGATTGGCGCCGCACCGGGCGGCTGGCCCGCCCGACCTCGACCCCGACCGAGGCGCACAACGGTCTCGTCGTCGAGGACGTCGAGACCGGGTGGTGCGGCGCCATCGTCCGGGTGGAAAAGGCCGGCGGGATGCACGTCGTGCACTTAGAGGACCGGCGCGGCGCGGTGAAGGCGTTCCCGCTTGGGCCCGGCTTCCTCCTTGAGGGCGCTCCGGTCACCCTTACCCCGCCGAAGGGGGCTGCGCGCGCCCGCCTTGCCGCCGCCCAGGCCGTCGCGGCTCGTACCGCGTCGGGCTCGGTCGCGGTACCGGACGCCCCCGCCCGGGTGGCTCTCGGCTCGCGGATCTTCGTCGAAGGTCGCCATGATGCCGAGCTGGTCGAGAAGGTGTGGGGTGACGACCTTCGGATCGAAGGCGTGGTGGTCGAGCTTCTCGAAGGGGTCGACGACCTCGCCGGGGCGATCCGGGACTTCAACCCCGGACCGGGCCGACGGATGGGAGTCCTCGTCGATCACCTGGTCCCCGGCACCAAGGAATCTCGGGTGGTCGCGGCCGCCCAGGGCCTCGCGCCCTGGGCGCCGCATGTGCTGATCGTCGGGCATCCCTATGTCGATGTGTGGCAATCGGTCCGCCCCGAACGGCTCGGCATGGACGCTTGGCCGGTCATCCCTCGCGGGACGTCGTGGAAGCACGGCATCTGCGCGCATCTCGGATGGGAGCACCGCACCCAGGCCGATATCGCCCGCGCCTGGAAACAGATCCTCGGCACCGTGCGGACCTACGCCGACCTGGAGCCGGCCCTGCTCGGACGGGTCGAAGAACTGATCGACTTCGTCACCGACCCGTCCGAGTAGGTCAGGGCTGGTTCGGCGGCGGGTAGCGCGGGTCGCTCTGCTGGACGCGGGGCAGGTTGGCGGTCGGCCCCTCCTCCGGCGTCGGAGCGTGGATGACCGGAGCATCCGGTTGGCCGTAACCCGCTTGGTGGGGACGCTCTGCGTGGGTCTGATCCGTCTCGTACGGTCGCTCATCGCCGTCCGAGCGGAACTCATTGGCCGCCGCGCGTGCCTGGTCAGCAACCGAGGGGGCCTGGTCGACCTCTTCGCGGATCTTCGCGCTCTCCTCGCTCAGCGTCTCAAGGTAGCCCTCCCAGCGGTGCTGCATGGGCTTGATGAGACCTCCGCCGACTCCGACGACCAGGATCCCGCCGATGGTGGCGAGAACCGCGATCAAGATGGGAGTCGTCACGGTCGTCGCGACGCCGATCTGGTTGAGCGCGGCGATGATGCCAAGCCCCAGGATGAAGACCGCGGCGATCGTGCCGAGGGTCTTGCCGTAGGAGAGGCCCCCGAGGGTGTTACTGATGAGCTCACGCACAGCGGTAGCGATCGCCGCGGCGATCACGACGATGATGATCGCGACGAATAGTTGCGGCAGGAAGGCGATCACCGCGGTCAGCAGGTCGCTCACCGGGTTGGGGCCAAAGACCCCGAAGGCCATCTGCAGCACAAAGAGCATCAGCGCATAGAAGACGATCTTGCCGACGATGCTGGACGCATCCAGCTCGCTTTGGGCAAGCATCTTCTTTACTCCGCCGCGCTCAACCGCCCGGTCAAAACCCACCCGCTCGAGGAGTTCGTCGACAATCTTGGCCAATGCCTTGGCGATCAGATAACCGATCACCAAAATTGCGATAAACGCCAACAGTTTCGGTAGGAATAGCACGACGCTCGATAGCGCGTCCCGTAATGAATCGACCATGATCTTCCTTCTCGATCGCGAGGGGAGCCGCGACCGTGTCGCGAGCCTGCCCTCTTGCCACCTCGGCGATCACCGAGGAGATCGAAGACCGCAGGCGTTTGCCACGGCCGTCGACACTTTTTACGGTAGCGCTCAGACCAGGTGATGCGGCCCATCGACTGTGCCCGATTGACGGTTATCCCTGATCGTTTCCCAAAAGATTCGTATCGGCACGTCATTCGGTTTTGCCGCTACACCCTTATGAGGGCAACCTTTTCGGCACTACCGCTCGGTACGGTTTAGGTGCGCGGCCCCCCGGCGACGTAGATCACCTGGCCGGAGACATAGCCCGCCTCTTCGCTGCACAAGAACGCGGCCGTCGCGGCGATGTCCTCGGGCAGGCCGATCCGCCCGACCGGGATGACCTTCGCCCGCTCGATCAGGAACTCCTCAAAATCGAGTCCCATCCGCTCGGCGGTCGCCTGGGTCATCTCGGTGCGGATGAACCCGGGCGCGATCGCGTTGGCCGTGACCCCAAAGCGGCCGAGTTCGATCGCGAGCGTTTTGGTCAGCCCCTGCAGCCCTGCCTTGGCCGCCGAATAGTTCGCCTGACCCCGAAAGCCGAGCGCCGAGGTCGACGACATGGTGACGATCCGGCCGTACTTCTCCTTGGTCATATGCGCCTGGCACGCCTTCGACATCAAAAACGCCCCGCGCAGATGCACGTTCATCACCGCGTCCCATTCCTCGACGCTCATCTTGAAGATCAGGTTGTCGCGGATGATGCCCGCGTTGTTGACCAAGACCGTCGGGGCACCGAGTTCGCCGGCGACTCGGGCGACCGCCGACTCGACCTGCTCTTCGTTCGAGACGTCGACGCCGACCGCGAGAGCCGTCCCTCCGGCCGCTCCGATCTCATCGGCCACCTCCTGGCACGCGGCCTCATCGAGGTCCAAGACGGCGACCTTGAACCCATCGCGGGCGAAGCGTAAGGCGATCGCTTTGCCGATCCCGCGTGCGGCTCCGGTGATGACTGCGGTTCGGGCGGTGCTCATGCATCTGCTCCTCGGCACGAAGGGGGCGCCGGCGCCACCGACCGTGGTGGGCCGTCCCGGCGGCGCCGATGCCGCCGAGGTCGTCCTCATCCTCTCAGCGGGCGATCATCGCCGCGCCGTCGGGTCCGCTCTCAACCTGGGCTCAGGTCCCCCGGTGCTCCTCGTCGGAAGGCGGTTTCCTTGCGGGCGTTGGGGTTTCGTCGTCGCTCACCGGCGGCCGCACCCGTCCACGGGCCGCGGGGTGGTTGGGGAAGGATCGCGCGACCTTCGCGGCGCGCCGGCGGGCCGACGACCAGCGGGGCTCGGCGGGCAACCCCCACCCGCGCCACCGGGAGATGAGGCAGAGCGCGCCCCCGAGGAAGGTCGCGATGAGCGGAACCTCCGGCCCGACGTAGCCGATCTCGCGAAGGGTCACGACCGTGACACCGGAGAGCGTCGCGGAGGTGGCGTAGAGGGTACTGCCGCCAAAGATCGCGGGCATCCGGCCGAGGATCACATCGCGCACCGCGCCACCACCGACCGCGGTCACCACCCCGAGCAGGATGGCCGGGACCCACCCGAGGCCGGCGAGCAGCGCCTTCTCGGTCCCCGCCGACGCCCAGGCACCGATGGCGAGCGCATCGATCCAGGGGAAGACCCGCTGCCAGAGCTTCCCTTGGAATTGCACGGACCAGGCAAGCAGGGCCGCGAGCAGCGCCGTGGTGAGGTAGGCCGGGTCGGTGAGGGCGACCGGAGGCCCCTGTTGGAGCAGGACATCTCGGATGACACCGCCGCCGAGACCGGAGAGCACCGCCAAGGTGACGAATCCGACCGGGTCGAGGCGATAGCGGCGCGCCAAGGCGCCTCCGAGCAAGGCATTCGCGAGGATGCCGGTGATGTCGAGGATCCGCAGGACGTCTGGGATCACCGTGGTGGGCTCGGTCATCGCGAGCCGCCGATCAGGGCATGCACCACGGTGTCGGCGAGCAGGCGTCCGCGACGGGTCAACACCGCGCGACCACGCAAGGCAGGACCCCCTTCAACTAGGCCATTGGCGATCAAACCAGCGACGGCCTGGCGTCCGCTCGCGTCGAGAGCGCCAAGGTCGAGGCCTTCGCTCAGGCGGATCCCCAGGAGAACCTCTTCGTCGCGACGCTGCTCGTCGCCCAGGACTTCCCGCGCGGCCGCCGGGGACTCCCCGGCCGCGAGCCGAGCGGCCCAGGCCGCAGGGTGTTTGACATTCCACCACCGCGTGCCGCCGACGTGCCCGTGCGCGCCGGGCCCAATGCCCCACCACGAGTCGCCGCGCCAGTAACCGATGTTGTGGCGGCAGCGGTCATCCGCGGTGCGCGCCCAGTTGCTGATCTCGTACCAGTCGTAGCCGGCCGCGGCGAGCAGGTCGTCGGCGAGCTCATACTTGTCGGCCTCGTCGTCGCCGGTCGGCATCGGCAGTTCGCCGCGTCTGACCTGGGTATGAAGGCGCGTCCCCTCCTCGACGGTGAGCGCATAGGCCGATACGTGGTCGGGCCGAAGGGCGATGGCCGCCTCGAGGGAGGTCCGCCAGTCCTCCAGGCTCTCCCCCGGCGTGCCGTAGATGAGGTCCAGGCTGACGGCGAGTCCGGCGTCGCGCGCCGCCGCGACCGCTCTGGCGACGCCGGCCGGGTCGTGCGTGCGGTCGAGGGTCTTAAGGACCGTGGGAACCGCGGACTGCATCCCGAAGGAGACCCGCGTGAATCCCCCTTCGGCGAGCTCTCGTAAGGACGTCGGGGTGACCGAATCGGGGTTGGCCTCGGTCGTCACCTCGGCGTCAGCGTCGAGCCCGAAACGCTCGCGAACCCCGTGGAGCAGCGTGACCAGATCGCTCGATGGCAGCAGCGTCGGAGTGCCCCCGCCGACGAAGACCGTGCTCACCGGCGGGGTCGTACCGAGGACGCGAGCGGCGAGATCGAGTTCGGCGAGGGCAGCGTCGGCATAGGTGGCGACACTCGCCCCCTTCTGCGGCCCGAGTTCGCTCGCGGTGTAGGTGTTGAAGTCGCAGTAGCCGCACCGCACCTTGCAAAACGGCACGTGGAGGTACATCCCCAGGGTCCGATCGCGGGCGCGCGTGAGCGACGAAGGGGGGAGCTCTCCGCTCGTCGGGACGGGCTCGCCGTCAGGCTGGGTGGGTGGCACGGCCGCATTGTCTCTCACGCGGGCCGCACATCACGCCCCGACTGCGGCAGTCGCCCCCCAGTGCAGCGCGACCGGACGGCCACCGATCTCGTGGACGGGGATCTGCAGACCAAAGACCTCCCGCAGGCCCTCGGCGGTGATCACCGAGTGCGCCGGTCCGTGAGCGACGATCCGACCCTCGCGCATACCGACAATCGTGTCGCAGAAGGCGGCCGCCACGTTGACATCGTGGAGGACGACCACGACCGTGCGGCCCAGGTCATCGCAGGCGTGGCGTAGCAACTGCATGGTGGTGGCCGCGTGCTCCATGTCGAGGTTGTTGAGCGGTTCATCGAGCAGGACGATCTCGGTCTCTTGCGCCAGGACCATCGCGACGAAGGCTCGTTGGCGCTGCCCTCCGGAGAGTTCATCGAGATAGCGATCCCGCAGCGCGCCCAAGCCGACGTGGGTGAGGTACTCCTCGACCACCTCATGGTCGCGCGCTGTGAGTCGGCCGCGGCTGTGCGGGAACCGGCCGAAGCGCACGAGGTCGACGACGCTGAGCCTGGCCGTCACGCGGGCGTCCTGCCGCAAGACCGTAAGCCGCTTGGCCACCTCGCGAGGCGGCGCCGTCGCGATATCAAGACCGTCGAGGAGGACCTGACCGGATTGGGGGGTGAGCAGTCGGGCCATCGCCGAGAGCAGGGTCGACTTGCCCGCCCCATTGGGGCCGATCAGGCCGGTCACCCGCCCCTTGTCGAGATCGAGGCTGACCGTATCCAGCACCGGAGCGCCAGCGGTGTATTCATGATGGAGATCAACAGCGCGCATCTAGAGTCGAACCGCCTTCAACAGCAACGTGAGGAAATACAGCCCGCCGACGAGATTGATCACGACGGCGAGCGGGACACCGAGCCCGAGAAAATGGGTGACCACGAACTGCCCGAGGACCAGGGCGATCACACCGGTGAGACCGGCCGCCGGCAGCAGAACTCGATGTTCGTGACTCGGGACGAACTGACGGGCGAGGTTCGCGATCAGCAGGCCGAGGAAGACCATCGGACCGACCAGGGCCGTGGAGGTCGCGACGAGCAGGGTGACGATCAGGAGCGAGGCCGTCACCACGCGATGGTGCGCCACGCCCAGCGTGATCGACCGGTCGTGGCCGAGGTCGACGACGTCGAGTTGTCGGAGCAGCGGCACGAGGGCCGCACAAGCGAGGATGGTCACCGCTCCGCACGCGATGAGCAGCCGAGGGTCGACGGTCGTAAAGCTCGCGAAGAGGACGGCCTGCAACGTGAGGTAGTCGTCCGGGCTGAGCAGCCGTGAGGCAAAGGAGCTGAGCGAACCAAAGAAGGCCCCGAGGACTATCCCGACGAGGACCAGCACGAAGAGGTTGCGGCTGTGCGCGCGAAAGAGCCACCGGAAGAGAAGCAGCCCGAAGACCGCGAGCAAGGTGGCGTTGACGAAGAAGCGCTCGACCGGACCGAAGAGGTGCAGCGCGGTCGCTCCGAACGCATAGACGATCACCGTCTGGATGAAGGCATAGAGCGCATCGAATCCCATCACGCCGGGCGTGAGGATCCGGCTCCCGGCGACGGTCTGGAACACGAGGCTGGAGACCCCGACGGCGACGCCGACCACGATCAGGGCGCCGAGTTGACGACTGCGCAGATCGAGGGCGTACGACAGCGGTCCGCGCAGGTCGTATGTCAGGTAGAGCGCCGAGATCGCGAGCGCGGCGACGGCCAGGCCGACGACGGTCACCGTCACCCAGTGCAGGCGAGCCGTTTCGGCGGGCGATCGATGCCGATTGCCTGGTGTGCTCGCGACCGGCGAGGTGGCGGGGCCGATCATCCCTGGGCCTCCTTGCCCGAGGCGGTTCGCATCACGAGCCAGATGAAGACGGCGGCGCCAATGATCCCCGCGACCGTGCCGACGGGAACCTCGTATGGGAAGCGGATCACCCGCCCGAGAACATCGCACGCGAGGACGAAGGCGGCTCCGGCGAGCGCGGTCACCGGCAGCGTCCGGCGCACGTGATCACCCATCGCGAGCGAGACGACATTGGGCACGATCAACCCGAGGAAAGGGATGGCGCCCACCACGACGACCACGGTCGCCGCCATCACCGAGACGACCACGAGTCCGACATTGAGGACGAACCGGTACGAGACACCGAGGTTGGTGGCGAACTCCCTTCCCATCCCCACGACGGTGAAGCGATCGGCAAAGACATAGCCGATCACGCCTACGAGGAGCACGAGGTAGAGCGGTTCGTATTGTCCGGCCATCGCGGCGCTGAAGGACCCACTGCCCCAGATCTCCAGCAGCTGCAACAGGTCTCGCTGGTAGGCGACGAAGACGGTCGCCGCCCCGATCACGCCGCCGTACATGATCCCGACGAGCGCCACGACGATCGGGTCCCGGTGCGGCATCTTGTGCAGGATCGTCAAGAACCCGAAGGTGCCCCCCAGGGCTACCGCGATGGCGAGGACCATCGTCGCGATCAGGCTCTGGCCCGGGACGGCGAGGGTGGCGATCAAGACCCCAAGGATCGCGGCCTCGGTCGTGCCGGAGGTCGAAGGGGAGACAAACGAGTTCTGGGTGATCCGCTGCATGATGAGCCCGGCCACGCTGAGCGCCGCGCCCGCCATCAGGATCGAGAGCACCCTCGGGATCCGCGAGACGCTGAGCAGCGTCCATTGCTCCGGGCTCGGAGAGAGCAGGTCTCGCACCGGGATCGGGACTACCGCCACGGCGAGCGAGAGGTAGGCCGCGACTCCGAGGGCGATGGTCGCGACGACGAGGTGCCAGCCGCGGACACCACCGACGGTGTCCGCGGCTGGCGGTGGGTTGAGCGTGCTCAGAGCGTGTCCTTCACGTCACTCACCATCTGGGTCCACGAGCTGGGTGCGCTGGGGGCGATGTACCAGGCGAAGCCGTCCACCTCGACGATCTTGTTGTCNGGTTGAGCGTGCTCAGAGCGTGTCCTTCACGTCACTCACCATCTGGGTCCACGAGCTGGGTGCGCTGGGGGCGATGTACCAGGCGAAGCCGTCCACCTCGACGATCTTGTTGTCCTTGGCGGCATCGGTGTCCTTGATGAGGCCCTTGTTGAGGACGTCAAGCGCGGGGGTCTGGTCTTGCCCGATCGTCTTGGCCCGATCGAGGACGAAGAGGACACCGGGGTTGTACTGGACGAAGAACTCCTGGCTGATCTCTTCGCCGTGGGACCCCTTCTCCTGCAAGGGGGCCTTCGTCGGCCGGTAGCCGAAGTCCTCGTACACCGTGCCGAAGCGCGATCCGGGTCCATAGGCGCTCACGGTGCCATCGGAGACCTGGACGACCATGGCCGTGCGATCGGAAGCCTCGGCCTGATCGCTCACCGCGTCGACCTGGGTGTCCAGGTCGTCCATGAGCCCCTCGGCCTGCTCCTTCTTGCCGAAGATCGTCCCGAGTTGGACGACTCGCTCCTCGGTGGCGTCGAACACCTCGGACGGCTTCTCCGCGCGCACCGACATATCGAGGACCGCGGGAGCGAACTTCTCGAACTCCTTGACGATCTCGGGGTTACCACTGCGCGATCCCACGATCACGAGATCTGGCTCCATCGCGGCGATCGCCTCGTAGTCGGGCTCGAAGATGGTGCCGACGTGCGTGGCGTCCTGGTAGGAGGCGAGGTCCTTTGGCAGTCCGGGCTGGGGTGTCGGGACGGCATCGACGTCGATGTCCAGATCGCTCAGGGTGCGGATCACGCTCCAGTCCAGGGCGACCACCTTCTGCGGGTTGGTCGGGACCTCAACCTCGCGGCCCTGGGCGTCGGTGATGCTGACGGTCTGCCCCTTCCCCCCTTCGGCGGTGGCAGAACTCTCGGTGTTGCCGCAGCCAGCAGTGAGGGTCAGGGCCGCCAGGGCGCTGATCGCGCCGGCGGTGCGGGTCCGGTACTTCTTCACGTGGGTCGTTGCCTTTCGGTGGGGTGGGTCGACCGTCCCGAAGGTGGGACGTTCGTTGGGGGAAAGCGCTTGGCGACGAGCCGATGCGCCGAAGGGGGTGGTGCTCACTGCTCGAGCGGTGCGTGATGGTCGCGGCCGGCGACCCCGACCTTCCAGTACCCGTCGATGTGGACGTCGTCGCGGGCGAGGCCCAGCTCCTTGGCGGCGCGGCGCAGGTGAAGCATCGCGGTGGCCTCACCGGCTGCCCAGACCAGGTCGCCTGGTTGGGGGGCGAGGTCTCGCAACTGGTCGGCAAGCGCGTGCGCATCGCTGGTGACCGTCACCGAGCCCCCCGAGCGTGCCGGGAGTTCGGCGGTCGTGCCGTCTTCGGAGGAGATGACCGCGTCGACCCGGGCGCTCGCCGGTGCCTCTTCGAGCCACCGTGCGATGGCCGGGTGAGCACTTTCGTCACCGAGGACCACATACCGCTCGCGGTCGCTGGGGAAGACGCGCGAGCCCCGAGGCCCAAGAACCCCGACGGGAGCGCCTGGCGTGGCGGTCGCTGCCCACCTGCTGCCGGGGGCTCGACCGGCGTCGCCGCTGCCGTGAAGGAGCATGTCGACGACCAGGCGCTCGGGGTGCGGGACGGCTCGGACCGTGTAGTCGCGGGTGACGAGCGGCCTCTGGCCACTGAGGTCGAGCGGCCCCTCCCCCGCGAAGGCGAGTTTGACGTGATCGGCGACCGCCATATCCACCCACGGGACGCTCGCGGCGCCCTCTTCCAGCGTCAGTTCGACCCGGCGAAGGCGGGGGCTCAACTCCGTGGTCTGATGGACCGTGGCGTGGCGGCGATGCAGGTCATGCGCGATCCGATGGCCGATCATGGGGCTCCTTAGTTAGGTAAGCCTTACCTAATCAGATCGGCTCTAGGTTGCCAAACTCCCCCTTCCATCGTGTCTAGGCTGAGCACATGACGACGCCAAGACCGGCCCGCTGGATCGACCTCACCGGAGTGGCGAATATGCGCGATGTCGGGGGGCTGCCGACCCACGATGGGCGGACCATCGCCGAGCGTCGCCTGATCCGCAGCGACAATCTGCAGACCCTGACCGATGAGGACGTGCGCCACCTCCTCGACGAGGTCGGGGTGAGCGATGTGATTGATCTGCGGAGCCAAAAGGAGCGCGCCTACGCCGGGCCGGGGCCCCTCGCCGGCTGGCCGGTCCGGCATCACCACCACTCTTTCCTCGCCGACGACCGCCGCGAGGTGAGCACCGAACAGGCGCTCGCGATGCCCTGGCTCAACGCCGACGATGAGTCCGAAGGGGGCGACTACTGGACCCGGCACTACCTGAGCTATCTGCGCGAACGCCCCGACTCGGTCGCTGGCGCTCTCACCGCCGTGGCGCAGGCTCCCGGGGCAGCGATCGTGCACTGTGCAGCGGGTAAGGACCGCACCGGCACCGTGGTCGCGATGGCCCTGTCGGTCGCCGGCGTCCCAGACGAGGAGATCATCGCCGACTATGTCCGCAGCGCCGAGCGGATCGAGGCGATCATCGGGCGCCTGATGACGCAGGAGCCGTACTCCCAGCTCCTCCCCCACCACTCGATCGACGAGACCACACCGCGGGCCGAGACGATGGAGTCGATCCTCGCCGCGCTGCGCGAGGAGTACGGCGGATCGAGCGACTGGCTGCTCACCCACGGCTGGGAGGCCGAGGACATCGCCCGGCTGCGCTCCCGCCTGCTTGACTGAAGTCGGCCCTATCCGGCGTAGGTGCCGAAGCTCCAGTGGTTCCCCTCCGGGTCGAGGCAACTGAACCCACGGGAGTCATACCCCTGCTCATCGCGCAGCGGACGAGTGATGGTGGCGCCCGCGGCGCGTGCACGAGCGTGGACCTCATCGGGCTGATCGGTCACGACGTAGACACCCGCGCGCCCCACCCCTTCGTCGTGCCCATCGGTGCGCCGAGAGGCCACCATGACCCGCCCACCCTCGGGCCAGAGCATCTCGCTGTGATGGACGATCCCCGGTTCGTCGCCGGGGACGAGGACCCCTTCGTCAAAACCGAGGTCAACGAGCCAGGCGCGCAAGGCCTGCGGGTCATCGACGAAGATCGCGGTCCAGATGTTGTGGTCGGTGCGTTCGCTCATGGCTCGATTCGACCATCGTCGTGTCGGTGGCGTCTTGAACGAATGCGAGGGGGTCCTCCTCCGGCCAGCGGCTCGGCGCGGTCCCCGCAAAACGGCGCCAGTCGCGGGTGAGGTGCGCCTGGTCCGCGTACCCGCAGGTGGCGGCGATCTGAGCCAGGCTCCTGCCCCCGCCCGCGATCATCTGCCGGGTGCGGTTGAAGCGCACAATCAGGGCGGCCTCCTTAGGGCTGATCCCGCATTCGCGTCGGAAGTGGGTCTGGAGACGCCGCGACGACCAGCCGACCGTCTCGGCGAGGACAGCGACCGTGGCCTGCCCGCCCGAGGCATGGATGATCCGCCACGCTTCGGCGAGTTCGGGAGGCGGACGATAAGGCCGCGCGAGACGGGCGAAGTGGTCCTCCAGCAGGTCCACCATTTGCCCCCACGAGGGCGCCTCGTGCATCTGCTCGCGGAGAGTTACACCCGGTCGGCCAAGCACCTCAGCGAGTTCGACAGCCTGCGGCAGAACCCCCGCCGGGGTGCCGAAGAGGATCCTCGCGGCCGACGGAGAGAGGTCGAGTTGCACGCCGCGCATGCTCGCGCCGTGGTGGATTCGCACCGGTCGCGTGGTGAGCCCTCCGAGGCAGGTGGCGTAGGGGCGGGTGCGGTCGGCTTCAACCTCGAGCCGGTCGCCGAGAGAGATCACCAGGGTCAGCGAGGTCGATGGCATCCCGATATGAGTTCCCGGCTCTAACCCCTCGTGGGCGTAGCCGACCACTCGGCGGGCCAGGTGCGCGAGGACCGGACGCCGTCGATCCCGAGCCGGGAATGACCGGTACTCGACCATCCGCCCAGCGTAGGGGCGCGCCCATACTGGTGGACATGTCCGACCCCGTGAGTTTGGCCTTCGAGGCGACCCCCCGGGCCGATTTCCTGCCAGCAGGGGCGCGCCTCTTCGCCGGTATCGACGCTCCCCACCCCATCGGATACGGGGCGACCAACTCCCAGCCGTCGACCGTGAGGCACATGCTGCAGTTGCTTCAGGTGCCCTCCGGTGCCCGGGTCCTTGACGTCGGGTCCGGTTCGGGATGGACGACTGCGTTGCTCGCTCACCTGGTCGGGCCGACTGGCTCGGTCCTTGGGCTGGAGCTCACCGCTCCCTTGGTCACCATGGGCGCGTCAAACCTCGCTGCGACCGGCCGTCCGTGGGCTCGGATCGCCCAAGCAGATCCCGACCATCTCGGGGCGCCGAGCGCAGCCCCCTTCGACCGGATCCTCGTCTCCGCGATGGCGGACTCGATCCCGCGGGGCCTGCTCGCCCAACTGGCGCCCGACGGCGTCATGGTGATCCCGGTGGCGGGCCGGATGGTGAGAGTGCGGCGGGTCGAAGGGGGCGAGCCGGAGGTGGAGCGCTTCGGCGCCTACCGCTTTGTCCCCCTTCGCTAATCGCCGGGCGAGTCCCAGCCAGTGGAGCGTGGCGGCATCCATCCCACGGCAGCCCGCGCCTCACTGTCCCTGGTCGAGTTAGCTCAGGCGCCCTTGGTCGGCTTGGCGCTGACGTAGATCGGGATAACGCCCTCGACGACGACGACCCCGTCGGTGCGGATCGCCTTGACGCGCACGTCGATGTCGCCGACGCCCTCCCAGTCCGACGGGTCGGTCTCGGCGACGCAGAGCAGGTCGGTGGTGGACTTCGCGAGGTACTTCACCGAGAGGCCGCGCGGGATCCAGCGCTTGTCCGGCGGGCAACTGGCCTCGGCGACAAGACCCATGACCGCCTCGAGACCGTTCAAGACCGCGATCGCGTGCAGGGTCCCGATGTGGTTGTGCACCGCCCGCCGCTTCTTGATGCTGAGCTCGGCGTAGTTCGGGCGCATCTCGCGCACCTGCGGCCGCACCGTCCAGAAGTACGGCGCGAACTGCGCGTACATGACGGAGAAGATCTTCTTGCCGAAGGGCAGGCCGATGGTGCGCTGGTAGAGGTCATAGGTCTTGGGAGCCACGAGACCGAACCCTAACTGCGCCAACGCCTCTCACGACGAAGGGGGTGGTGCTCGCCACATCGCGGCGAGCGCCACCCCCTTCGGGCATTGCGGGTCGGTCTCAACGCCACCCGAGGGCCGGAGCCACGTCCTTAACGATCGACTCCAGCACGTGGGCGTTGTACTCGACGCCCAACTGGTTCGGGACCGTGAGCAAGAGCGTGTCGGCCTCGGCGATCGCGTCGTCCTCGCGGAGCTGGCGGATCAACTCATCGGGTTCGGCGGCGTAGGTCTTGCCGAAGCGCGAGCGCACCCCTTCGAGGATCCCGACCTGGTCGGTGCTGCGCGACTCCATCCCGAAGTACGCGTGGTCCTGGGGAGTCACGAGCGGGAAGATGCTGCGGCTCACCGATACCCGCGGCGTTCCCTCGTGCCCGGCGTCTTGCCACGCCTGCCGGAAGACCCGGATCTGCTCGGCCTGCAGCTCGTGGAAGGGCACGCCGGTGTCTTCGAGCAGCAAGGTCGAGGACATCAGGTTCATCCCCTGCTCGCCGGTCCAGCGCGCGGTGTCGCGGCTCGCCGCGCCCCACCAGATGCGCGAGCGCAGGGTGGGCGAATACGGCTCGATCCGCAGGAGTCCGGGCGGGTTGGGGAACATCGGCCGCGGCGACGGCTTGGCGAACTGCTCGCCCTCGATCACCTCGAGGAAGCGGGCGGTGTGGCGCCGGGCCATCTCGGCGTCGCTCTCCCCTTCGCGGGGCTCGTGGCCGAAGTGACGGTAGCCCTCGACGACCTGCTCGGGTGATCCCCGGCTGATGCCGAGCTGCAGTCGTCCGCCGGAGATCAGGTCCGCTGCGCCCGCATCTTCAGCCATATAGAGCGGGTTCTCGTAGCGCATGTCGCGGTTGCAACACTCGCCTTATCGGTCGCTCTCGCCGCCTTGCATGCGGTCGCGCAACGCCTCATCGATCTGTGTTGCCGCCGGTGCGCCGGCGAAACCGTTCTCAGCCACATAGACACGGCACGCCAGTGAGTGAACGAGTGTTGTCGGGAACAGGTCGATGCCGTCGACGAGAATCGTAGGCGAGCCTCCGAACCCAGTGTTCGCCGCTTCGGCCTCGGTCCCGATCGTCACCAGCTCGACAGGCACGGCCCCGAGTCCGAGAGCGTCCAGCGCTGCCCGTGCGTTGGCTTCGGCGATTCCCGTGTTCGGGCAGTCGGCGATGTGCAGCAGTTCCACCTTCATGAAGCTTCTTCCGTTCGTTCACCCTCAGCTGTCGTGCGAGGGGTCTGCGTGAGGAGGTTCAGACATACCAGGCCGACACCGGCGACGACGAAGACGTCGGCGACGTTCCCGACGAACAGGTCGCCGTAGGCGAGGAAGTCCGTGACGTGCCCCTGCCCGAACGCGGGCGAGTTCACGAGCCGGTCGACGAGGTTGCCGACCGCGCCGCCGAGGACCAGCCCCAGCGCGACGCCCCACCGCGCCCCGCGCATCCGTGCGGCAAACACGACCACCGCCACGGCGGCGAGGAGGCCGCTGATCGTGAAGATCCAGGTGGCCCCGGAACCGATCGAGAACGCGGCTCCGGGGTTGTAGACCAGCGACAGCCCGAACAGGTCGCCGACCAGCGGGATCCGCTCGCCCTGGGTCAGCTGCGCCGCGGCGAGGACCTTCGAGCCTTGATCGATCGCCAGAGCGAGCGCCGCGACGACGAGGGCGACGACGAGCGCCTGCCTGCTCCTCGTGGATGCCCCGCCCGTCGACTCGACGACAACGGCGTCCTGCGCAGTCACGCGGCGCTCTTCCGGGTCCGGGCAGCCCGCAGGCCGTTGAGGATCACGACGACCTCGGCGATCTCGTGCACGAGCACCACGGCCGCGAGCCCCAGGACGCCGAAGAGGGCGAGCGGGAGCAGGGCGGTGATGATCAGCAGCGAAAGGATGATGTTCTGGTTGATGATGTGCCGTCCGCGGCGGGCGTGGTCGAACGCACGCGGCAGCAGGCGCAGGTCGTGGCCGGTGAACGCGACGTCGGCGGACTCAATCGCGGCATCCGAGCCGGTCGCGCCCATCGCGATGCCGATGTCGGCAGCGGCGAGGGCGGGAGCGTCGTTGATGCCGTCGCCGATCATCGCCACAGCCCCCTTCTCGCCGAGTTCTGCGATCGCGGCGGCCTTGTCCTCCGGGCGCAGCTCGGCACGCACGTCGCCGATCCCGGCTTGGGCGGCGAGGGCGCGGGCGGTGCGAGCATTGTCGCCGGTGAGCATGGTGACCCCGATGCCCTGTGCGGCGAGGGTGCGGACGACCTCGGGGACCTCGGGACGCAGCTCGTCGCGGACGCCAATCGCGGCGACCGGCGTGCCGTCGCGGTGCACGATCACGACCGTCATGCCCTGCTCCTCCAGCCCAGCAACCTGCTCGCCGAGCGTCCCGGCGTCGAGCCAGCGCGGGCTGCCGACCGTGATCCGCGCACCGTCGAGGGTTCCCTCGATGCCGTGCCCGGCCTGCTCGGTCACACCGTCAGCCGCGGGGGCCCCGGGGGCCGCGGCGGTGATCGCGGCCGCAAGGGGGTGGGTGCTGTGCTGCTCGAGCGCGGCGGCCCAGGCCAGCGCCTGCTTCTCGGTCACGCCCTCGGCGGTGAGGACGGCGGTGACGGCGGGCTCGTTGCGGGTCAGGGTGCCGGTCTTGTCGACGGCGACGTGGCGGATCACGCCGAACCGTTCGAACACGGCCCCGGACTTGATGATCACGCCGAACTTGCTCGCCGACCCGATCGCGGCCACCACGGTCAGCGGCACCGAGATCGCCAGCGCGCAGGGAGATGCCGCCACGAGCACGACGAGGGCGCGGGTGATCCACAGCTCCGGGTCGCCGAGCAGCGACCCGATGATCGCGACGAGGGCGGCGAGGATCAGCACGCCCGGGACGAGGGGCCGGGCGATGCGGTCGGCGAGGCGGGCGCGGTCGCCCTTCTCTGCCTGCGCCTTCTCCACCAGGTCGACGATCGTGGTCAGCGAGTTGTCGGTGCCCGCCGCGGTCGTCTCGACCTCGAGCGCCCCAGCGGTGTTGATCGCGCCCGCGGAGACGGTGTCGCCGGGTTCGACTTCGACCGGGATCGACTCGCCAGTGATCGCGGACGTATCCAGGCTGGAGCGTCCCGTGCGGACGATGCCGTCGGTCGCGATCCGCTCACCCGGCCGCACCAGCATCAGCTGACCGACAGCCAGGTCCTTCGCCGGGACCTCGACCGATGCTCCGTCGCGGCGGATGGTCGCGGTCTCCGGGACGAGCTTGAGCAGCGCCCGCAGCCCGCCGCGGGCACGGTCCATGGCCTTGTCCTCCAGCGCCTCAGCGATCGAGTACAGGAACGCCAGGGCGGCGGCCTCCTCGACATACCCGAGGATCACCGCGCCGACCGCGCTGATCGTCATCAGCAGGCCGATGCCGAGCTTGCCCTTGAACAGCTTCCGGATCGCGCCCGGGGTGAAGGTCGACGCGCCCAACAGCAGACCGATCCAGAACAGCACCAGCGCCGGGACCTCCAGCCCCGCCCACTCCAGCACCAGGCCGGTCAGGAACGCGACGCCGGAGAAGACCGGGACCATGATCCCGCGGTCCCGCCACCAGGGACGCGCCGCCTCCTCGGCTTCCTCTCCCGAAGTGGTCTCAGGCTCGTCGTGCTCGCAGCCGCACGCCGCGCTCACTCGCCCGCCCCCGTCCCGCAGCAACCCGGCACTGTGCACGAAGAGTCCACGCAGGGCGCGTGCTCGTCGACAGCGAGCGTCACGTCCACCAGTGCGGTGAGCGCCGCCGCCAGATGCGGGTCGGCGATCTCGTAGCGCGTCTGCCGCCCCTCCGGCTCGGCGACGACGATGCCGCAGTCGCGCAGACAGGTCAGGTGGTTGGAGACGTTCGAGCGAGTCAGCTCCAGCTCGCGCGAGAGCACGGCCGGGTAGCTCGGGCCGTCGAGCAGGGTCATCAGAATCCGGGAGCGCGTCGGGTCCGCCATGGCCCGGCCGAGCCGGTTCATGACGTCGAGACGAGAAGCAACAGTCAGCATGCACTGAACTATACAGTGTTGGCTGACTTATTGTCGACTCGCCAGGGCTGCCGCACGCGCTCCGCGCGCTTGCCCTCGGGAACCCTGGTCGCCTACTTTCGCCAGCGCGGCCACTTCGGCAGCCCGCGGTCCTTCCAGGTCTCCACGAGGCCAGCGACCCAGCGGACGGACGCGAAGAGCCCATAGCTGGCCCCGGCGAGGCCCACACCGACCACGAGCCAGCGCCCGATTCCGAGCCACACGCTCCCGTTTACGTCCAGCGCCCACTGAGCGCCCGTGATGAGCCCGGCGATGCCCATCCAGAGCCCAGCGATGACCACGACCACCGGCAGGAGTGCGAGGCACATCGCGGCGGCAGCCGACCAGAGCTGACGGGTCTCCAGCTTCGCCGTGGCGGCGATGATCCGCTCGGCCCGCTCGTTCGACGCGTCGAGGTTTGCCGTCATCGTCGCCGAGGCCTCCCCGGTGACCTGCTCGACGGCCTTCTCGACCCGCTCCTCGGTGCGCTTCTCGATCCGCTGCACGGCTCCGCCGACCTGGCTCACGAGCTTCTGGTTCGCTGCGGCCTGCGCCTTGAGCCCCTCAATCGCCGAGGCCGTAGCCGCGTGATTCTTCTGCGCCTCCGCGACCAAGCTCCGCGACGCGGCGTTCAAGCTCTCGCCGTTGAGACTCCGCGCGAACTCGCCGAGCGTGCTCGCGATCTCGTTCTGCCTGCTCTCGATACTCGCGATCCTCGCGGACACGTCGCTGGAGGGCGAGGAGGTCGACGCCGGGGCCGCGATCCTCTCCAGCCGCCTCGTCGTCTCCTCGTCCATGACCTTCACGAACCCCGCGAGCTTCTTCTGCTGCTCGGCCAGCCGGTCGAGCCTCGCGTTCTGCGCCTCGACGGCGGTGAGGATCGAGGTCAACACCTCCATCGTCGCCGGACTGCCGAGCTGCTGCGGCGGCTGCTCGTGCGCGTTCTGCTGCTTCAGCCTGTCGAGCGCTGCGCTCATGTTCCTGCTCCTTCTGCTGCTGGTGGTAGTCGAAGAACGCGGCTGCGCCCTCCGGTGTGAAATCCGCCGAGAGCGCACTCGTGCGCTTGCGGCGCTCAGCGCGCCCGGACTCGCCGCGGCGGTCCTCGATGTAGAGCGTCCAGGTCTCCTGACCGGCGCGCTTGCCCTTCTTGCTGACTGGGCTGTGCAGGCGCATCCGCGGCACCCGCTCCCCGTCGCCGCCGAGCTGCTGGTTCTGCTCCGCGATCACCGCCTCAAGACCGGCCTTGTCCACCGACCGGGGATCGGCCAGGGCGGCGCTCATCCGGTCGCCCATCTCGCGGTCGAGACCGCCCTCGGCGAAGTCCTCGCGGCGCAGCTCCCAGTCCTTCGGGGCGTGCTCCAGCCGCTTCACGACCGAGAGGCCGTGATCGCGCATCAACTCGTCGTTCGCCGACTGCACGCCCCGCTGGTTCCCGGCTTTGCGGTCGTGGAACGTGCGGTAATCCGAGAGGGCCTTTCCGGTCCGGTTGCTGTGATTGATCACGAGGATGTGGTTGTGCGGCTTCTTGCCCCGACCATCCACGTGGCTGACCACGAGGCAGTCCGAGTCCGGGTGCATCTTCTTCGCGAGCTGGTAGCCCAGATCGTTCACCCGCTGCACGTCCTCCGGGCTGCTCGAGTCGAACTCCTCGTCGCTGAACGACTGCCGGTAGTGCAGTGCCTCGACGTCGCGCTTCGTGTTCTGCGTGAGCGCGCGGGCGCGGGCCGAGAATGCGCCGGGGCCTCCCGGCACGTCGCACGTGATCGCGACCCCGCGCTCGTCCTCCTTGCCACGGATGTAGCGCTCCGTGTCTCCGGCGCTGGTGCTCGGGCTGTAGTGCGTGGTGCTCATGAGGCCGTCCGATCCCCGAGCAGGGTCCGGACCTCGCGCAGCAGCTCGATCAGCTCGGGCACCTCCGCCGACAGCGCGACCGCCTCGCCGGCCCGCGCGCGGCGGTCCAGGTCGTTGACGTTGATCGCCAGCGGGCGCACCTGCGCGGCAAGCTCCCGGGCGTCCGCCGAGGCCTGCACGCGCGCCTCGACGCCGAGCAGGTGCGCGGCCACGGCGGCGTCCAGCTCCTCGCTCCGGGAGGCGTGCAGAGCATCGCGCACGACGCTCCGCACCCAGGTGCTCGGAGCCAGCCCGAGCCGCTCCGCACGAGTGCGCAGCGCCCCGAGCGTGGCCTCATCGAAGCGCGTATCAAGCCGCCCGCCGCCCCCACGACGACGCTTCGCGCCGCCGTGACTCTGGCGCACAGCCTCCGCATCAGCCCGACCGGTTTTCACCTGGGAGTCGGCCTGCTGCTCCACCTGTACGCCAGAGTGGCAAGCAGTAGGCCTGTCGGACACATCGCTGACGCTCGTGTCCTCCAGCCCTGCTTGCGAGGGGGCTCCGCCCCCTTCGATCCCCTGGAAGAGCGGGTGCTGATCGGCGCTCATGCCGCACCTCCGATCAGCGCCAGCGGCACGTCCGGGCTGCGCACCGCGAGCCCGCTCAGCAGTTCGACAACCGCGCTCTCGGCGTCGTGCTCCGCGGAGGTCTCCGGACCGTAGGTGAGCTCGCGCGACGGAGCCACCTGCTGGTGGTACGAGTTGCCGTTGACGCCCGGCGTGTGCGCGGCCGCCGGAAGGCTGCACTGATGCCACTCGTAGGGCTCGATCTTCCCGATGTGCTGCACGAGGTAGCGGTTGATATCGTCGGCGCGGAACACCTTCACGACCGATGCCAGGCGACGGATGAACTGGTCCAGCGCCTCGTCCACGTTGCCCTTCTGGCGGGCGTAGAAGAAGAACTCGACCGGCTCGATGGTGGCCGTGATGACGATCAGTCGCGGAGCCACCTCGCCCTTGTTCTTGTAACGCGCCTTCGCCGGGGAGGCGTTGTACGGATCGAGCAGCAACAGCCAGTCGTTCGCATCCATCGCCGAAGCCCGCAGATCGTCGAGCAGCAGAACCTCCTCCCCGCGCCAGTCATCGAGCGGGTTGCCCGTCGCGGCCCGGTAGACCTGCCACCGCTCGCCGTTCGCGTTCGCCGCGTCAATCGCCGCCATGATGAAGTCCGTTGCGAACCGCGTCTTGCCGATCCCGGCATCCCCGTGGACGAACACCACATGCGTTGAGAAATCACCGGCGCGGAGCTTCGCTGCCGCCCGATACGCGCGGCGCTGACCATAGGCCGACAGTGCGTCGTCGATCTCCCGCTGATGCCGCGAGTAGATGTCGAACAGGCCATCGGTGAGCATGATCTGATCGCGCGTGATCTCGCCCTGGAGCACCCGCTCGCGCATGTCCTCGAAGTTCTCGGCGACGACCTTCTTCTTCACGTGGGCGCGGCCCTTGAGCCACGTCTCCCGGCGCAGGGCGTCGATGCCGAGGTAGTCCGGCCCGCGCACCGTGGCGACCTCCGAAGGGGCGTACTGGTGCTTGTCCGCGTACTTCACGTGCGTCAGGTACGACAGCATGTTGTCGAAGGCGTAGCGTCCGCGACCGGGCTTCTCGACGTACTGCGGCTCGACGCCGATGCCGAACGCGAGCCGATCCAGCGGCGCGCTCTTCGAACGACTGGCGAACTTGATCACCGCGTGCAGGTGATCCGGCTTCGGCTCGACCACGAGTGCCTTCTCCGTGTCGCTCCAGACCTCGCGCTCGTCCTTGTCGTGCACGATGCCGTAGGCCTCGACGACTTCGCAGCCGACCGCCTCGAGCCGCTGCACGATGTAGGCGAGGATCGGCCCGGCCCCCTGCTGGAGCAGCGCGGCCCCGTTCGCATCCTCGGCAGCCCAGGTCCAGTACGACGGATCGAGGTACTGCGTGAGTCCGATGCTCGTGGGGTTGTTCTCCTGCTTAGCCACGGCGACCACCGCCCGCGACATCGTAAGGAGCGTGCGGCGCCTTAAATGACCCCCTATTGACCCCCAAATGAGACCCCAAATGATCCCGCGAGGTCACGCGGCGGTGCGAGGGCGGAACCGGCTCCTGACCAGGCATGTTGGTGCATGGCGCGGCAATCGACAAGCCCTTGCCGCGCCCGTAGGAACGAATGAAGCTCCCGAAACTCTTGGAGTGCGGAACACGGCTTCCGGCGGTCATCACGACGACGGGCAGCCCGCCTCCGGCGGGTGCCAGGGCAGGCCCTCCGGGCGGGGTCAGGTCGGCGGACACGAGGGCGCTGGTGCAGTCGGTGGTGCTCATCGGGCACCGCCCTTGCGGTAGCGCTTGATGACGGCCTGATGCGTGACGCCGAGGGCATCGCCGATCCTCGCCCAGGTCACCCCATCGGCGCGGGCGTCGGCGACGGCGATCTCGACGGCTTCTTCCAGCACGGAGCGGAGCACGCCGAGGTCGTAAAGATGCGCTTCCGCGTCGGCGAGAGTGGGATCGCCCAGACGCCAGCGGAAGCCGTTCACGTGGTCGAAGGCAGCGGAGTTGGCGCTCATCAGCGACCACCACCCATCACGGCGGCGACGGCGGCGCGCTGGCGCGGGGTCAGCGGCGTGCTGGTCAGGCGCTCACCGGCACGACGACCGGCGGCGAGGGCAACGGCGATGACGGGATCGAGCCCATCAGCTTGCGAAACGGGGATCAGGTCCTGGTCGAGCCCAGGACGGTCCAGCGCGGAGGCGCGGGGAGCGTCGATAACGACAGACATCGGAAGTCCTCAAACATGAGTGTGCTTCCGGTTCCCCGCCACGGTAGTTGGGCTGTTTGACCGGCTACTCATCCGGGAGTAGAACCCGCGCTTCTAAGTCGCGGCCCCGGTGGGATCTTCTTGTCTGCAACCATTCTCCCATGACTCGACTCACCAGTCCACTGACCGACGAGACTCAGATAAACCGCCCGCGTACCACCCTCGGTGCCTCACATATTTTTGCCCGCGAAATGGTGGACCCTGGGACAGTATGGGAAGTGAACTGTCGATGGC
>NZ_JBGFSK010000010.1:0-102365 GCF_041365945.1 Janibacter sp. GXQ6167
GCCCGACGTACGCCGAGGCATCCGCGTCAAAACCGCATAAGCTTCGCGGGCAAAACTATGTGAGGCATCGACAACCTTTCGCGGGCATATTGACATGAGGCATTACGGAACATCGCAAGAAAGGTGCGCTCCCATGACCACCCACTTCTATACTGCTTCAAGCCTCGACGGGTTCATCGCCACCCCCGAGCATTCCCTTGAGTGGCTGTTCAAGCAGGACTTCGATTTCGAAGGCCCCATGGCATACCCGGCTCTTCGCGGTTCGTGGTGAATGACCCTGCCTAGGGACAGCGCTACATCTGAGAGGCTGGCCAACCTGCAGCGGTTCCAAGGAGGACCTGCCCTTCGAAGTGGCAGCTCATCTCGTTCGTCTGCTCGAAACTGAAGCTCTTGCGCTCGATCCGAACCGCATCGGCTAGGGGACTATCCCCGGGCCAGATTATCTGGCCACACGCAAGAATCGGGCCAATCGCACCTGGTGTCGTGAACTCGACCACTGCCTGTCCAGGCTCGGGTGTCGCGAGGTTGGTGATCGGAACCGACCAAGGTTCACCATACATAGTTAGCTCCCCAAAAACATCACAGGCTACCAGACCCAAGAGCCTGTGCGCGGCGGAGAATGCATCGGCATACACCCGGGCTGCGCCCGAAAGAGATTGAATGACGTCTTCCGTCGTGTGGGCGCGATACTGCGACCGTGGCACCGCCAACTCGGCCTCGTGCTTGTCGAGTTGATCGTCAGACAGTCTCGCGGTGAGTTCCTTACGCGCCGCGTGCAGTTCTTCTTTCGCGGGGCGATCAAGGGCCGCGGAAGCTTCGTCGAAGTGCACCCAAATGTCAGACTGGCCCAATTGGGCAGCAAGTTCGCGGCACGCTTCATTAATCCGCCGCTCAGTTGGCTGATCGGCGCCCAAGAGGTGGGCCACGTCGGGCGGAGCTGGCTGAGTGACTAATCCACTTGCTAGCTCCTCCCTACTCCAGATGATTTCCGAGGTCATTTCGTGCGTCGTGTAGGGAGTCCCTGAAGCAAGTTGAGGGGCGCGAAGGAGAGGATATCCGCTGAGGCGAGCCCGAAACCAGCCAAGTGTGTTTCGGTGCGCGCACTCAAGTCTCTGTGCTCGCTGAATCCAACTAGTCCACTCGCTATCGCCTACGTGTGGCCTCCCAAAGTCGGCAAGGTTCGGGTCAGCCATGAGAGCAGGCAACCTGGAACCGTGCTCGAGGGGGCTTCTCACCAAACCACTAACAGCGCTCTCAAAAAACTGAAGCAAGGCAGGAATTCCTGTCGCCCTGTCTCCTCGTTCCTGCAAGCCCTGGTTCCGAGGCAACTTCGCCGCGACCTCCTGAACTGTCGGAGTTTCAGACCATGCGTCAGCAAGTTGCCAAACGGCCTTCCACTGCATCGGCGTAACGCCAGCTCCAATTTTCACTTGATCACACCTTCGGTAGGACGGAATTCAAAGCCAACGGCTCCGGGTGACCTTGTTAATAGCGTCGGTGACGCGTCTAGCTGCTGTCTTCTCCGGCGAGATTGACAGTATGGACTCTACGGTGGTGCTGGTAGTGTGCTCTATATTAATAGTTGCAGAATCCACCTCACGATTCGGCGCCGCAACGAATGAGGTGCCCGGCGTCGATCGGTAGGTAACCGGCCACCTGGACGGGTTGTGGCCGCCGCTCTCGCGCGGATAGACGACACCAGTCGCTCCGAGTGGACCTACAGTTTGAGTGAGCCGGTCGACCGCTACCCGAGGTGCTACCTCTTGAACGAGGGCTCCCCCTTCTGTACAAGCCTCCCTGAAGTGAGCTTCTAGTAGCTCACATCCTTCTTCATCTGAGAGCGGTGACTTGGGCCTGAGTCGCTCACGACGTCGCAAGCGCTGCTGAAGGGTCAGCCTCCAGAGTCCGACAGCCAAGGTCACGGGGCCGTCATCGACCTCCCCGACGATGGTCAGACCATCGAATATTCCTGGAGCACTTGTCCACTCAACCCATCCTGTGCGCGACGCCCCGATCTGAGCGAAAGGACGCCCCCTGCCATCGCGCCACATTGTGACTTCAATGGGCTCAATCTCTGGCACAACGCGATTCAAGATCGCCGCCACCAATTGTGGGCTCTCATCGTCAAGCGGTCGATTACCCGCCTCGCTTATCCGCACCATACTGAACGGCAACTGTGCAGCCACCCGAAGCAACTCATCGCTGGACAACGCCCGCATCTGGGATGAGAAGAGGACGCGGTTCTCATCGCTGTCGGTCAGCGAATCCGGCAATTGCACGAGACCCTCGGCGTGGGCGAATGCCGCGAAGTAGTCACCGAACGAATCATGCACGGGCACACGGACACCTCGGTGACCGGCAACCTTTACAACCGCGTTAACCAACCCGGTGCGCTCCACGGCCTCTTGAATGGACACTGGGTCCACGGCCACTCCCTCGTTCAGCAGGGTGCTAACTGCCTCGCGGAAGAGTCGAGCCCACTCAAGAGGGTTTGCATAGCGCTTTCCCTCGTTCAGCAATTCCGAAAAAACAATTCCCAAGACAGCCGATGCCGTGAAAACGTCCCCAGCATTGTTGTCCTCAGCCATTCGACCAACAGTGAGTTGGTACACCTCTGCTCGGTCACTGAACTTCACCCCACCGGCTACCAACTCAAGTGCTAGTCGCAAGAGCATGGGGTTCCCGGCAGCGTCACCTATGGCATGTTCGACCTGCGCCAAGGCAGCGCTCTCGGGTAACTCAGTCGAAGCAATCCCGGCAAGTACGCACCTGGTCAACTCGAGCCGCTCGTCCGGCCCGAACGCCTGAGGGTAGACCCGCTGGATCGACACAGACGCTGGGAACGTGGATGCGCAGACGCTCTCATCTCGCCCCACTAGCACGAAGTGCGCGCTACGTCCTCCAGCAAGGTGGCCACGCAACTCCTTAGCTAGCTCGGCCCGAGTTCCGGCTGGCACCTCGGAAACCCCGTCAATGATGACCGTTGACTGCGGGTCCCCCAGCACATGCCGACCGACGACGCGCGAGAGGTCCCGCCCCACAACATCACTCACTGCGTCCGCCACAGCGCGATCGAGGCCCCGCGCTAGGTACCCCTCTGCGGGACAAACGATCACGCTGGAACCACACCCAGCAGCTTCCACTCGCCACAAGCAGGCAAGTGTCGATTTGCCCGTTCCGGTGCGTCCCGCAAGCACGAGATGTCCATCGTGGGCGCGCAGGTCATCGACGCCGAGATCGGTTTCGTACCAGCTCGCACGAACTGTGGGAACGACGATTTGATCGATACACTCGGCGGCAGCCTTCGTAACGTACTCAGCAACCAAGCCATCAGCCCATCGATCCTCAGCAGGTATATAGCTCAGCCCGCCGAGCACCTCGAGGATCTCTTCCCGCGAGATGAAGCGCTCCTCAGCGGGCTTGAATCCGGCCCGAGACGATATGAGTCGCCACAGCCCGTTTATCCGATTATTGGCTTCCTGCTCGCTATCGGGGTGGTTCGGCCCGTTCTCCAAAAGTGCTCGAACTTCGGCCTGCGCCTCCAAAAGCCGCGCTTCCACCGTCCAAGGTTCTATGACCACGCGCGCCCGACCGGCAATTTCACAAAGAGGGTCAGTGACTTCTACCTCTAGCATCGCCGCCAACAGTTGATGATCCCCACCTTCGGCGGCTTCGAGGGCCCTCACGACCTCCCGTGCCGAGGGGCCGAGCTCTCCATCAGTCATAAAGAGAAACTCTGAACCGACGCTCACCGGGAGGGAGGCCCACCTCCGCAAGACCTTGAGCAAGTCCGTTTTCGACCACTTGTACGGCGCAGACCGTGACTTCACCTGAATCCCGCGAGACACACGCGTTTCCCCGCGCCCGTCGCCGGACGCGACGTGGACCTCAAGGTCGACGACATCGTCTACACCCTCGACACGGATGCCCGCCAAGGCTGAGTCGGCGGCGACTTCCAGGGCCGTCAACACTCCATGGCAGTGCTGATAGTTGAACCCTGAAACCGCATCAACCCCGCCCATGGGCCACCACTCTCGAACCTCTGCCATGTCCGTGGAGCCGGTCACTGACATATCCCGGCACATGGCCACGAGTTTCGCGCCACTGCTCGGCCGTGATCGCGCTGATGCCGAGGAGGCGGACAAGCACTGGGACTGGGATGTCCGAGGCAAGGTCGGAGAGCGTGGTGTTCCGAGCACGACGCGGGCTGATCCCACGCAGACGCATCATTCGCGACAACGATGTCGGGTCCAAGTGCGCTCCGACACGGTCTCCGGGGAACAACCACACCTCCGGCGATGCAGCTAGGCCGGCGTTGGCGCCGTCTCGATGGCCCTCGGGGAGTTCACGGACAAGGTCGGCCACGCGAGAAGGTAGCTCGATTCGCGCCTGCCCCAAGGACAACCGGATGAGTCTCCCCTCGTGGTGTACCTGGTGGTGGGTCAGGGCGACGATCTGTGACGGTGACAAGCCGTAGAGCAGGATCAGGCAGGCGGCCGCTCGTTCCCGCAACGGCCATGATTCGTCGGTCAAAGCGTCACGAAGCAGGCGTTCGCGTTCCCCCGGCGTGAACCTGTCCCGCGGCGCTCGATAGCGGTCGCTGGGCACTGCAATGTCCGGTAGGTGGCGGTGTCGTTGGGCCCACCGCAGAAAGCGCAATAGTCCGCGGCGCTGCTCGGGGTAATCAGCGAAGTAGCGATCGAGCACAAACTGACTGCATTCGTCCAACGCACTGTCCATCTGCCGCAGCCATGCAAGAAAGTCAGTCACTATGCCGACTTGGTGCATTGCCGAGTACCGCCGACCATGACTCAGGCCCGCTGCGTCAGCGCTCCTGCGCGCCCTGGCTAGGACGTGCCAGAGTGCGTACTGCTCCACAATTCGCCGATCCTTGGTGTGGGCCTCGGCGAGCTTGCGCTCGATCCCCGACTCCAGACGTGCGATCCGGTTGTCTCTGGCCGGGATGGCCCCGGTGGTAACGAGCAGCGATCGCAGGTGCTCGACCGCCCCTGCGGCTCCTCCTCTGGCACCCGCAGCCTCGTCCAGCACCTCATGGCTGGGAGCGAGCCCAGTCTCGGCGGATCGCCGAACGACCCGGGCGCCCTCGCTGTGGCGTAGCCACCGCAGTTGCGTCTTGGGATAGGGAGCCCCCACCAGGATCTCGATGAGCGGCTCCCACCCTGTCAGCTCTCCGGGAATGGGTCCTGCCACCAGGTCGGTCATTGCCGATCGGAGCAGGCATCTCTGGCACACGAGCGTCTCCCCCTCGTGGTAGCACCAGTCGGTCCTCGAGCACCTGGAGCACTGGGCCCACGGGCCTCGGTAGCAGCGTACGCAGATAGTCAGGCCCCGGCGCGACCTGATGGGCTCGACCCGTCCGCACATGTCACACCTGCTTGTTGGTTGCTCGTAACAGGTGGGGCACAACGGAATCTTCGTCTGCGGGTCGGTCCGTGCGACGGGCGCTTCCCGGCCACAGCGGCCACACTCGCGCCACGTGCTTCGGTCCCGGCGACGGCACCGAGCACAGCGGGGGCCACCTGCGCTCCCTTGCCGGTCAGCGACTCTCTTCCATCGGCCGCACACGCTGCACGACTCCAGCGGCTTGGCCTCGTGATGGCACCGGGCACACACGGCGCGCCCCTCCCGTCGAGCAGCCACCTGCCGGTTCTGTCCACAGACGGCACACAGCGCGACGATAGTGCGGCTGAAGCACCTCGCGCACACCCGACGACCTCCCTCCTGTGGATGGGGCAAGCGCAACATCCGTCCGCAGTGATCACAGGCCCATCGGCGTACCGATACCAGCCCGGCGGCGGACAAGGCGTCGATGAAGTCACCGACCACGAGCGGCCCCCGAGGCTCGCCGTCGAGCAAAGCCTCGGGGTGGGCGAGCAGGTGGTTGGCCAGCTGCGCCCGACGCAAAGGCGATGACGCTACGTGCTCGAGGACGACCATCGTTTTCGCGGCACTCCACGGCACAACAGCCAGGTCAGCGACCTTGGCCACCACCTCCGCGATGAACTCGACCTGGCGCCTTTGACGCTGCACACCGTCGGAGCCCCAGGATGGGCCTCGCCGACGACGACAGGGACGACACAGGGGCTCGTCACCGTTACGCGCCGTCACGCTCCGGATCTGTCCGCATCCGGCGCACGGTGCCCAGCCTCGAGGGTCAGCAGCGGTACAAGTCTTGCACCGAGCCTGGCCATCAACCCGTGTGCAGACGGCTCGCAGTTGGCCGCATCCGACACATTCGGCGCGGGCAGCCCTGCGGTAGCACTTCTCGCATTGGCGCCCCTTCGGATGTGGGAGACGCAAAGGGACTTCATCACTGCCACAGGCCGGGCATCTCAGATGGGCCACCCCGGCGACGCCGCTGCGATCCAGTGCCGCGACGAAGTCGAAGCACAGCCGCGAAGTCGACGCATCCGGCGCGGCCAGCAAACCTGGCCTGGCCGCAACCTGACTGATCAGGCGTTTCAACGTGCTCGGTGACGCGGCGATCACATCGGCCACCGCCGCGATCGTCGCGGAGGTGACCTCAGGGTCAACGATCTTGACCAGACTCACCAGCCGGTCGACGTCGACTGCGCGGAGGGCATCAGGCTTGCGTGTGTAGACCACCGGGCCTCACTCTTTGACGATCCGCGCCGGTCGCGGCCGCGGCAGATCTGCCGGGGACAGCTTCGTCTCGCCTACCGCCGTCCGAGTGCGAGCCTTAGCCGCTATCGCGTAAGGCTCGAACAGCTCGTTGGGCTCGCACTCCAGCGCATCACACAAGGCCGCCATGATCGGCAAGCTGAGCCGCTCCGGGGTGCCAGTGACCAGCCGAAAGGCTTGCGAGGCCGACAGTTCGATCCCGCGCTCAGCCAACAGCGGCAACAGATCCGTCGTGGCGTACAGGCCCCGATCAGCCATTAGTTGCCGCAGGTTCCAGTGATACTTCACGACTCTCATGCCGTGTCCTTCCCCTCGGTTGCTTCACCAGCAACGCCGACCATGCTCGGAGCACTCTCCAGCAGCCCCGGCGCAGACCTGTCCAGCGCGGCCCGCAGCGTCGTGTTCATGAAGTCTGAGCTGACGCCGGCATAGATCGAGGTGGTCGATGCCCACGCGTGGCCAGCCTGACGCTGGACGAAGTAGGCATCCCAACCGTCTTCGATCAGGTGAGTGACGTACGAATGGCGCAGTCCGTGCAGTCGCAACTCGGCGGGCAAGCCTGAAGCCTCCCGGTACTGCCTGAACCGGGCCTCTAGGTAACTGGCACTGACCTTGCCACCGCGCTCGGTGGGAAACATCATCGTGCGCTGACCGACCTCGTACAGCGGGCGGACCCGTGTCACGTACTCCTCTAGGACCCCCACGATCCACGGCATCACGGTCAGCACCGTCCGGCGCCGCGGCGGCGATCCCTTCGCTGCCTTCCCATATCGCACCAGGCACGACCCCCACGTACCGAACTCGGGTGAGGAGGCGTTGGTGTAGAAATCGGAAAGCGCCAGCCCGACCAGTTCTGCCCGCCGCAAACCGTAGGCGTAGCACGTCTTGAGCATCACGGCATCTCGAAAGGCAGCAAGCGAGCCCTTGCGCCCCGAGGCAACTGCACGCTCAACCTGCTGATCAGCGAAGTCGAACAAGCGTTGCAGCTCCGATCGAGTGAACGGGCGCACCGCCGGGTTGGCCTCGAACTCACTGGTGTGGCGCGCGATATTCCACTCGTGGAAGACCTGGGCCGGGTGGGCGCCGAACTGCTCAAAGCAGGCCTCGCCCCACCCGTACCGTGGATCAACCAAGTAATCACAGAACATCGCCACCGCGCCCTGATACGCCCGCACCGTCGAGAAGGCCCGTTTGTGTGAGCGCAGAACAACGGTCCATTCCTCGACATCGCTCGGCTGCCACTCCCACGGATAGGTACCCGCGAATTGAAAGAAGCGATCGACCGCCTTCAGACGACTATCGATCGTCGTACGGCTGAGCATCCGCGACTGCTGCTGAATCTCCCAGCCTCTGCACATCGCCGTCCAGACAGCCTCTTGAGGATCGAGATGAACCACCTCATCCTTTAGCAACGCCCACGCAGACCCTGGGTTCCTCTCCCGCTCACCCAACGCATTCACCATCCCGAAGCCCGGTCCATCCGATGCACGATCATTGCATCAGATGCAATCCGACCGCAAGGCCACCCGGATTGCCGGGCCAGGAGCCTCCCAGAGACGATGTCGCCGCGAGCGACAGACGAAGCCCGCAGAACCAAGAATCTCCGGTCCTGCGGGCTTCGTCAGATGCACGAATCGTGCATCCGCTTCTATAATTGGCCTAATGGACCGAGACGTGGACGTGGTCCATGTGGTTCTGAGTGGGTGAACCGCGGTCGGCCATCATCCGCCACGAGCCACCGGGGAACCAGATGCGCTGCTTCCAGATGATGTATTTGATGCCGAGGCTGCCGGCGTTGGCCTGCATGTACGCCGCGATCGCGTCGCCCTCGGCGAAGTTGCACATGATGTCGACGGCGTGACCGCTGCCGTGGTCGAGCGGGTCGCCGGGGCGCAGCCCACCGATGCTCGTAATGCTCGGGAAGTTCTCGCGCACCGCGGCGTACACGAGGACGCCATTGGGCTGCAGGCCGAGCGCGCGGCCGGCAGCGGCCCACTTGCCCGGGTCGCCGGGAGCCGGGGCCGTCGGGGCGTCCGGGGAGGCCGCCGACGGGGCAGCCTTGTCGTCGCTCGTCTCCGTGGCCTTCTTCGGCGCCTTCGGCTTCGGCTTGGCCTCGGCGGTGATCTCAACGACGCCGGCGCCAGCGAGGGTGTTGGCGGCGGGGGCCGCAGCGGGGGCCGCCGTGACGGCGGTCCGGGCGGTCGAGCGCGATGAGGTCTGGGTGGTGCCCCGCTCGCTCAGCAGGGCGCTGGCCTCCGCATCGGAGGTCTGGTGCTCGGCGCTGCCCGGGTTTGCCGCAGCGACTGCGGGGTCGGGCGTGGAGGCTCCGGCAGCGACAGTGCCGGTACCAACAAGCAGCCCGAAGCCAGCCATCGACTTGATGGCCGTGCGGCCGCCCGGGAGGGCAGGAACCACCAGGCGGCGGCGCGCCGCGCCATGGCGCGGCGTGTAGGGCGTGGACGTCACAGGTGTTACCTCAGGGGGGAGTTCGTTCGTGCGGCCGGTCCGGACCACCATAGCCCGGTCCGGACGGGATTGTCACATTTACGTAACGCGGGTTACCTATGAGTTTGGGTCCGGTCCCCCAGAACCGGGAGTCCGGACCCAAACTCATTGGGAGAGAAGGGGGTCAGCCCTTCTTTGCCTTGACCGCGTCGGTGGCCTGCGGGAGGACCTGGAAGAGGTCACCCACGACGCCGAAGTCGACGAGTTCGAAGATCGGCGCTTCCTCATCCTTGTTGATCGCGACGATCGTCTTCGAGGTCTGCATCCCGGCCCGGTGCTGGATCGCACCGGAGATGCCGGCCGCGACGTAGAGCTGCGGGCTCACCTGCTTGCCGGTCTGGCCGACCTGCGAGGTGTGCGGGTACCAGCCCGCGTCCACGGCCGCGCGCGAGGCGCCGACCGCGGCGCCGAGCACGTCCGCGAAACCCTCGACCGGGGAGAAGTCGCCGCCGGTGCCACGACCACCGGAGACCACGATCGCGGCCTCGGTGAGCTCGGGGCGACCGGACGCCTTCTTCGGCTCGGACGCGGTGATCTTCGCGGCCTTGGCGGCGTCGGAAAGGGTCACGGAGACCTCTTCGTACGCGCCGGGAGCCGGGGACTGCTCAGGGGCGGCAGAGTTCGGCTTGACCGTGATGATCGCGGTGCCGGTGGTCGCCTTCGCCTTGACCGTGTAGGAACCGGCGAAGACCGACTGCGTGGTCTCCGGGCCGGCCTGCACGTCGACGGCGTCGGTGATCAGACCGGAGTTGGTCTTGATCGCAAGGCGCGCCGCGACCTCCTTGCCGGCGGGGTTGCTCGGGATGAGCACCGCGACGGGCGAGGTCTTCTCGACGAGGTCGGCGAGGATCTCGGCCTGCGGGGCCACGAGGTATTCGGTGACCTCGGGGTCGCTGACGGCATAGATCTTGTGCGCGCCGTAGCGGGCGAGCAGATCCTTCGCGGTCTCGGCGCCGGGGCCGATGAAGACCGCCGAGGGCTCGCCGAGGCGGCGGGCGATGGTCAACATCTCGGCCGTGGGCTTGCGAACGACGCCAGCGGCGTGATCGACGACAACGAGTACTTCAGCCATGTCGGTTTCTTTTCCTCTCGTCCCTGGCCGGGTCAGACGAACTTCTGGGCAGCGAGGAACTCGGCGAGCTTGGTGCCGCCATCGCCCTCGTCGGTCACGATCTCGCCCTGCTCACGCGGGGGGCGCTTGGTGAAGGACTCGACCGCGGTCCACGCACCGGCCGCGCCGACCTGACCAGCGTCGACACCGAGGTCGGCGAGGCTCCAGGTCTCAACCGGCTTCTTCTTCGCGGCCATGATCCCCTTGAAGGAGGGGTAGCGCGGCTCGTTGATCTGGTCGGTGACCGAGACGAGCGCCGGAAGGGAGGCCTCGATGGTCTCGCTCGCGGTGTCGCCGTCGCGGCGGATCGTGACGCTGCCGTCGCCCACGGTGAGGTCGGAGGCGAAAGTGACCTGCGGCAGGCCCAGTCGCTCGGCGACCATCGCGGGGACAACCGCCATGGTGCCGTCGGTGGAGGCCATGCCCGTCAGGATCAGGTCCGGGGTGCCGATCTTCTTGATGGCCTCGGCCAAGATGAGCGAGGTCGCGGGGGCGTCGGAACCGGCGATCGCATCGTCGACGACGTGCACGCCCTTGTCCGCACCCATCTGGAGGGCCTTCTTGATCGCTTCCGATGCCGAGTCCGGGCCGATGGTCACGACGGTGACCTCGCCCTCGCCGGCTTCGACGATCTTCAGGGCCTCTTCGATCGCGTACTCGTCGAGTTCGGACAGCAGCCCGTCGACGCCCTCGCGGTCAGTGGTGTTGTCATCGTTGAACGTGCGCTCGGACTGCGCGTCCGGCACGTACTTGACGCAGACGACGATGTTCATAGGTCTGACTCGTCCTCTTCCTTAGGTCGGAGATATACCAGCTAAGTCTCGTAAAACGCGGGCGGACGATCGATGACGCCGCGGGCGCCTAGAGGCTGCGCACCCTCCAACCTAGACCCGCCGGGTGAGTGTCCCCTAATCCCTCTCGGGTAATGATCACCACATCGCCGGCGGCGCCCGGCGGCCCATCGGCGCCCGGCCCGATCAGGAGGCGGCGTTCACGAGGACGTGGAAGGCGGGCTCCTCGTAGGGGTGGGCCGCGCGCAGGGTCGCGACCACCGTCTCGCGCAAGGGGCGGGGGAAGGTGAGCTCGACCCGGTTCTCCTCCACGTGCTCTAGCTCCCCCACCGTGCCGATCGTGGGATCGGCTCCGGCGACCGGGCGGAATTGGCCGAGACCGGGGGCGACGAAGGCGCACTCCCGGTAGTCACCGATCGCTCCGGCCCCCATCTCGAAGAGGGCGGCGAGGACCGCGTCGGTGTCCGCGACCGGGACGTAGAAGACGAGGACATCCAGGGGCGGCTGGGTCACCGGAACTCACCGCCCGCCCGGGTGGCGGTCGCGGCGATCTCCGCCGACGCCGCGAGGTCGGCGATCTCCTGCGGGCTCAGCTCCCTCTCGCTGCGGCGCTTGACCACCCTCCCCGGGACGCCGGCGATGATCGAGCGCTCGGGATAGCGGCCGCGGGCCACGGTGCCGGCGGCGAGCACGCTGTGCGCACCGACATCGGTGCCGCGCGTCACGACGACCTTGGTCGCCACCCAGACGTCATCACCGATCCGCACCGGAGACTTCACGATCCCCTGATCCTTGATCGGGACGGTGAGTGATTCGGTCCGGTGGTCGAAATCGCACACATAGATGTCGTCGGCGAAGAGGCACGACGCCCCGATCTCGATGTCGAGCCAGGTATTGACCGTGTTGCGAATCCCGATGACGGTCTTGTCCCCGATCCGCAGCGTGCCCTCGTGGGCGCGCAGGGCCGAGCCACCACCGATATGGGTAAACGCTCCGACGATCATCCGCGCATACCCCCTTCGTACCTGGAACTCGACTCCCGGCCCGATGAAGCAGGGACCTTCAAAGACCAGACCCGGATTGCGCAGCCGCGCGCGAAGCATCCGGGAGTAGCCGAGCAGGTAATGGCGGGTCCAGGCGCGATTAGCAAGGACCCAACCGACCCATCGCCACCAGGTCCACTGCTGGGCGGCCATGGCCTACGCCTCGGGCTTTCGGCCGGTCACCCCGACGTTGTAGAAGAAGCGTTGCGGCACGACGCGCGCGAGGACCTCATCGACCCGCATGAGCCGCTTCCACCCGGTGTAGGCGAAGGTCGCCCACCCCCAGCCGAGCCGCTCGGGCTTGACCGCGTACTCGAAGGTGCGCACCGGCCAGCCGAAGAAGGCCGACGCCAGTTCTTCGGTCGTCGTGCTCACCTCGACCGCACCCGCGCGGCGGGCCATCGCGGCCAACTCACCGGGGTCGAAGGTGTGCAAGTCGACCACCGCTTCGAGCGCTGCCGCGCGCGAGGACTCATCGAGCTCCTCGGGCTCGCGCGCCCACCTCCGCCGGAAGGGAGGCAACGCCGCAACCCGCGTACTGACCTCCCAGGTGATCCGCCCCAGGTGGCGGGCGTACCAATGCCCGATCGTGGTCGGTTCGCCCGCGATGACGAGGCGGCCACCGGGCTTTAAGACCCGCACCATCTCGCGCAGGGCCCCCTCGACGTCCGGGATGTGGTGGATCACCGCATGCCCGACGACGATGTCGAAGGTGTCGTCGTCGTAGGGCAACCGCTCGGCGTCGGCGACCCGCCCCTCGACTTCGAAGCCGAGACGGCGCGCGTTTTCCTGCGCCGCCTGGACCATCCCCGGCGAGAGGTCGGTGACGTGCACCTCGTCGAGGACGCCAGCGAGCTTGAGATTCAGCGAGAAGAATCCGGTCCCCGCACCGAGTTCAAGCGCGGTGCGATACGGGCGGTTTTCCGCGTCACCACGGACCGGTTCGACGATCCGCGAGAAGCGATCGCGCACGATCGAGGTACACCGCTCGTCGAAGGAGATCGCCCACTTCTCGTCGTAGGTCTGGGCCTCCCAGTCGTGGTAGAGCACCTGGGCGAGCTTGTTGTCTTCCCACGCTCGCTCGATGTCTGAGGCGCTCGGCTGGGCCACCTACGCTCCCTCGAAGCGCGCCTTGCCGGGGCCGTTATCGATGAACGACTGCATGCCGTTGGTCCGGTCCTTCGTGGCGAAGAGGCTCGCGAAGAGGAGCCGCTCGATCTCGAGCCCGGACTGCAGGTCGACCTCGAGCCCGCGGTCGATCGCCTCCTTGGCCGCGCGCAGGGCGTACGGCGCGGCATTGACGTAGGGGCGCATCATCGCCTTGGCCTCGTCGAGGACCGCCTCCGGCTCGACGACCTTGTCCACCAGGCCGATCTCGAGCGCCTCATCGGCGTCGACGAAGCGACCCGAGTAGACGAGGTCCTTGGCCTTGGCGGGACCGATCAAGCGGGCGAGGCGCTGAGTGCCGCCGGCACCGGGGATCACGCCGAGGAGGATCTCGGGCTGGCCGAGCTTGGCCCCCTTCGCCGCGATCCGGAAGTCACACGCGAGGGCGACCTCGCAGCCGCCACCGAGCGCGTAGCCGGTCACGGCCGCGACGGTGGGCTTGGGGATGGACGCGAGCGCGCGGGTGAAGTCCTGCAGGCCGCTCGACTGGTCGACCATGTCGGTGTAAGACATCTCGGCCATTTCCTTGATGTCGACGCCGGCCGCGAAGACCCGCTCGCCGCCGTAGACGATCACCGCGGCGATGTCCTTGCGCTCGCTGCACTCGCGAGCGGCCTTGCTGAGCCCCTCCTGGACCTCCCCGTTGATGGCGTTCATCTTCGGGCGGTCCATGCGGATGATGGCGAGGCCGTCTTCGACCTCGAGCCGGACGACGTCGCTCACGCCTGGTCCTCCTGCGCGGTGTTGGCCTCGACGGCCTCCTGCAGGCTCATGCCGGTCACCCGCTGGTGCCAGAGCTGCACGCCCTGCATGACGAGCGGGACGGCGAGGCCCATGAGGCCGCGCACATCGGCGCCGCTCGGCAGGATGTGCTCGCTCGAGACGATCAGGGTGTCGTTCGGGCCGAGGACGGTCTTGATCAGGTTGAACGCGCCGTTGACGTCATTGCACGCCTCGTAGCGCTCGATCGGGTCGGTCGGCACCGGAGCCTCGAGGGACCACTGGCCGAAGACGCTCAGCACCCCGGACTCGTCATTGGCGGTGCGCACGAAGAGGCGCTGCTCGGAGAACTCGAAGGCGACGTCGCCGTCGGTGTCGATCTCGGCCTCCAGGCCGAGTTCGGCGAGGGCGTCGCGCACGCGCTCGGCGAGCGGCGCCTCCGGCGTGTCCGGCTGGTTCGCCGGGGCGGGGGTAGACGGGGAGAAGTTGGGCAGGGCGGTCGGGTCGCTCATGGGTTCCAAACTAGCCGAGACATAGGCTGAGGGCCCATGGAGCCCCCCACCGAAGCTCACCCGCTGGACGTCCTCCCCCTTCCCGGGTTGACGCTCCGCGACGGGGGTGCCGACTTCTCCGTCTTCGCCTCACACGCGACCGCCGTCTGGTTCTGCGTCTTCGAGGGAGATGTGGAGCACCGGATCGCGCTCACCCAGCGCTCGCGCGGCTGGTGGTACGGGCACCTCCCCGGCATCGGGCCGGGCACGCGCTATGCGCTGCGCGCGGACGGACCGTGGGATCCAGGGCGCGGCCATCGCCATAACCCCGCGAAGCTGCTGCTCGACCCCTACGCCAAGGCGCTCGAAGGGAGTCTGGAGACCTCGGCCGCCATCTACGGCCACCGCGTCGAGGAGGACTGGACCACCGACGACGACGAACTGCGCAGTGACCTCGACTCAGCGGCGCAGATGCCGCGCTGCGTGGTGATCGATGACGGCTTCGACTGGGGCGAGGATGCGCGGCCCAACCGGCCCCTGTCGGAGTCGGTGATCTACGAAGCTCACGTCCGCGAGCTCACGATGCAGCACCCCGACATCCCCGAGCACCTCCGCGGGACCTACGCCGGAGTGGCCCACCCGGCGACCATCGCCCACCTGCACCGGATCGGCGTCACCGCGATCGAGCTGCTCCCGATTCACGCCTTCGCCGACGAGCCGCATCTCGTGCGGCTTGGGCTCACGAACCACTGGGGCTACAACACGCTCGGCTTCTTCGCCCCCCACGCCCCGTATGCGTCGGCCGACGAGCCGCAGGCGCAGATCGCCGAGCTGAAGGGGATGATCAAGCTCCTCCACCAGGCCGGCATCGAGGTGCTACTCGATGTGGTCTACAACCACACGGCGGAGCAGTCGGTCGCTGGAGCGACCCTCTCGTGGCGTGGGCTCGACGCCGCCTCGTACTACCGGCTGGACGAGCGCGGGCGGGATGTGGACGTCACGGGCACGGGCGGCACGCTCGACCTGCGGCACCCGGCGGTGGCCCGGATGGTCCTCGACTCGTTGCGGTACTGGGTCACCGAGTACCACGTCGACGGGTTCCGCTTCGATCTGGCCATCGCGCTCGCCCGCGGCGAGCATGACGACTACGACCCCAACCACCCCTTCCTCACCGCGCTGCGGACCGACCCGATGCTCTCCCAGGTCAAACTCATCGCCGAGCCGTGGGATATCGGGCCGCACGGGTGGCGGACCGGCCAGTTGCCCCACCCCTTCAGCGAGTGGAATGACCGGTTCCGCGACTCCGTGCGGTCCTTCTGGCTGCACGATCTCGGCCGGCACCTCGAGCGGCACGAGGACACCGGTCATGGCGTGAGCGATCTCGCCACCCGCCTCGCGGGGTCCGAGGACGTCTTCGGGGCCCCCGAGCGAGGACCCGAAGCCTCGATCAACTTCGTGACCGCGCACGACGGCTTCACCCTGGCGGACCTCACCGCCTACAACCACAAGCACAACCACGACAACGGCGAAGACAACCGGGACGGCTCAGACCACAACCTGTCCTGGAATCACGGCGTCGAGGGGCCGACGAACGACCCCGCTGTCCTCACCCTGCGGCGGCGCTCACTCCGAAACCTCCTCGGGACCCTGCTGGTCTCGACCGGGGTGCCGATGATCGCCTCCGGCGACGAACTCGGGCGCACGACCAACGGCAATAACAACCCGTATGCCCTGAACTCCCCAGTCACCTGGATCGACTGGGATCTCGACGGCTGGCAGGAAGACCTGGTGGCCACCACGGCCCATCTCGCCTATCTCCGGCGAGCGTTCCCGACGCTGCGCCAGCGCCGCTTCTTCACCGGCAACCCGATCACCGACGACGGCTCGACCGATATCGCCTGGTACGACGCGGACGGCCATCTCATGGGCGCGCAGTGGGACGAGCGATGGCGCCGCACGCTGCAGATGTACTTAAACGGCGCCCACCTGGGCTTCGAGTCGGTGCTCGTCGTCCTCCACGGCGATGCCTACGACGGCGCGGTGGTGCTGCCATCGCCGCCCGGACTCGTCGGCTACCGGCTGCTCTGGGACAGCGCCTGGGAGCGGCCCGATGAAGGGAGAGACTCCCCCTCCATCGGGCCGGGCGAGGTCCCGATCGCCGGCGCCAGCATGAGGATCTACGCCGCCGTCGACCCCACCTGAGTCGCGGCTCGGATCAGGCGTTCGCGACCAGACCGAGGGCGGCAGAACTCGCCATCAGCCGGTGGTAAGGCAGCACGCGGACGGTGTAGCCGAACTGCCCCGTGCGCTCGATCGAGACCTGGCCGGTGAACTTGGACTTCCCGTCCTCGTAGCGCTCGACGAAGGTGAGCGGCGTCGTCGACCAGTCGGTGATGTCATCGGTCGTGAGCGCCGCGCGCCCGTGGACGACCTGCACCTCCACCTCGTCGGCTTCGAGCCCGTCGAGTTCGACATAGGCATCGACCTCGAGGACCTCGCCGACCTGCGGGCTGTCGGAGATCCCGCGGGACTCCACGTGGTCCACGCGCACGTCTGACCACCCCGCGCGCACCTTCGCCTTGTAGGCGGCGAGGCCCTTGGCCCCGGCGTAGGTGTCCTCGCGCACGGCCGTATTGGAATCGGACGCGGGGAGGTAGAGCCGCTCGGTGTAGTCGCGGACCATGCGGGTCGCGAGCACCTTCGGGCCGAGGGTCGACAGGGTGTGGGTCAGCATCGCGAGCCAGCGGTGCGGCAAGTCCGCCTCATCCCGGTCGTAGAAGCGCGGCGCCACCTGGGTCTCGATCAGCTCATAGAGCGCAGCGGCCTCGAGGTCATCGCGGCGGTTCGGGTCCTCGACACCGTCGGCGGTGGGGATCGCCCAGCCGTTCTCGCCGTCGTACCACTCGTCCCACCACCCGTCGAGGATGGAGAGGTTGAGCCCGCCGTTCAGGGCAGCCTTCATGCCGGAGGTCCCGCAGGCCTCGAAGGGGCGAAGGGGGTTGTTCAGCCAGACATCGCAGCCCGGGTAGAGGTGCTGGGCCATCGCGATGTCGTAGTTCGGCAAGAAGACGATCCGGTGGCGCACCTCGGGGTCGTCGGCGAAGCGGACCATCTGCTGGATCAGCAACTTGCCGGTCTCATCGGCCGGGTGGGATTTGCCCGCGATGACGAGCTGCACGGGACGCTCCGGGTCGAGCAGGATGCGCTTGAGCCGCTCCGGGTCGCGCAGCATCAAGGTGAGGCGCTTGTAGGTCGGCACGCGGCGCGCGAAGCCGATCGTGAGGACATCGGGGTCGAGCACCGAGTCGGTCCAACCGAGCTCGGCCTCGGACGCACCACGCTTGAGCCACGAGGCGTGCAGGCGGCGCCGGGCCTCGTCGACGAGCCCCTCACGCATCACTCGCTTCGTCGCCCAGATGCGGTCCGCCGGGATGCCACCGATCCGCTCCCAGAGCGCGTGCTCCTCGACCTGGCGGCTGCCGAGGAACTCGGCCGCCAGATCGAAGACCTGGTCATCGACCCAGGTCGGGGCGTGGACGCCGTTGGTGATGCTCGTGATCGGCACCTCGAGGTCGTCGAAGCCCGGCCAGAGGCCATCAAACATCTCCCGGCTCACCACCCCGTGGAGTTGGGAGACGCCGTTGGCCCGCTGGGCGAGACGCAGGCCCATCACGGCCATATTGAAGATGCCGGCGCTGCCCCCTTCGTACGTCTCCGCACCCAAGGCGAGCAGGCGCGAGACGGGGACACCCGGGAGCTCTTGCTCCCCGCCGAAGTAGACCTCGATCAGCTTGGCATCGAAGCGGTCGATCCCCGCGGGGACCGGGGTGTGCGTGGTGAAGACGGTGCCGGCGCGCACGGCCTCTTGGGCTTCGTCGAAGGACATCTCTTCCCCGACGGTGAGTTCGCTGATGCGCTCAACGCCGAGGAAACCCGCGTGGCCCTCGTTGGTGTGGAAGACATCGGGCTCCGGCGCGCCGGTCAGGCGGGACCAGAGGCGAAGGGCGCGGACCCCGCCGATGCCAAGGAGCATTTCCTGCTGAAGGCGTTGCTCGCCACCGCCGCCATAGAGCCGCTCGGTGACCTGACGCATCGCGTCGTCATTGCCGGGGACATCGGAGTCGAGGAGGAGAAGGGGGACGCGACCGACCTGGGCGCGCCAGACATGGGCCCGCAACTCGTGCTCGCCCGGCATGTTGACGGTGATGACACACGGGGTGCCGTCCTCTTCGCGAAGCAACGCGAGCGGGAGGCCCTGCGGGTCGAGGACCGGGTAGTCCTCCTGCTGCCAGCCGTCGCGGTTCAGCGACTGCTTGAAGTACCCGGTCTTGTAGAAGAGCCCGACGCCGACGATCGGCACGCCGAGGTCGGAGGCGGCCTTTAGGTGGTCGCCGGCGAGGATCCCGAGGCCTCCGGAGTACTGCGGCAGCACCTCGGTGATGCCGTACTCCGGGCTGAAGTAGCCGATCGCGCGGGGCGGGTGATGGCCGGCCGCGGCCTGCTCCTCACTCCAACTCTGGTACCAGCGCGGTTCGCTCAGGTACTGGTCGAGATTCGCCTTCGCTTCGCGGACCCGCTCGACAAACTCCCCATCGGCGGCGAGTTCGGTGAGCTCGGTCGATGAGAGGTCAGAGAGCAGTGAGACCGGGTCGCGCCCGACCTGCTCCCAGCGCTCGGGGTCGATCTGGGCGAAGAGGTCGCGAGCGGGGGTGTACCAGCTCCAACGCAGGTTGCTCGCCAGTTCGCCGAGGGCGGCGATCGGCTCGGGGAGGACGGTGCGGACAGCGAAACGACGGATGGCCTTCACCCGGCCCAGCGTAGGGCCCTGCCGGACCGGGAGGAAAACCCGCCGGTCAGCCCACCGCCAGGTGCTCTCGAAGTGAGCGAAGGGGGCCTCGCGGCCACCCCGATCTGCCCCCGCGGGGTCTTCCCACTGCCCGGGGTGCGACCGGTAGGTTTAACGAGGTGAGCCCCGACGTCGCCGCCCCCCGACCGCCTGCCATCCCGAGCCCCAGCGCGACCGTCGTCACCCCCGCGCCGCCACCGGTGACGGCAGCCCCGCAGGTGCCGATCGGCCGCATTCCCGTGCAGGATGTGCGCCCCACCGTCGATCACGGCGCGCGCCCCGCGAAATCGGTCGTGGGTGAGCCCTTTGAGATCACGGCGACGGTCTTTCGCGAGGGACACGACGCGGTCAATGCGAGCGTCGTGTTGACCGATCCCGATGGCGCGTCTCACCGGTACCCGATGACCTCGACCAACCCGGGGCTGAACACCTGGGCCGCGACCGTGACCGCCGACCGCCAGGGCACCTGGTCCTACCGGGTCGAGGGCTGGTCCGACCCCTTCGGCACCTGGATGCACGACGCCACGATCAAGATCCACGCCGATGTCGACGCCGAACTGATGCTCCACGAAGGGGTCAAGGTCTTGACTCGGGCCCTGGACGTGCCCGACCGCACTCCGTCCGGGCGGCAACTCATTCGGGATGCGATCACAGCGTTGCGCGAGGGCGAGCACTTCCCCCTCGCCCGGCTGCACGCGGCGACCACGCCGGAGCTCCTCGCCGAGTTGCGCGCTCACCCCCTTCGCGAGTTCGTCTCCCCCGGAGCGGATCTGCCCCTGCTCGTCGAGCGCCCCCTCGCCCTCACCGGCTCCTGGTACGAGATCTTCCCGCGCTCCGAGGGCGCCTACTACGACGAGGAGGCCGAGCGCTGGGTGACCGGCACGCTCCGCACGGCGATGAAGCGCCTCCCCGCCATCGCCGACATGGGCTTCGACGTCGTCTACCTCACCCCGATCCACCCGATCGGCACGACCGCGCGTAAGGGGCCTAACAACACCCTCGACGCCGGGCCGGAAGACCCCGGTTCCCCCTACGCCATCGGCTCCCCCGATGGTGGGCACGACGCGATCCACCCCGAGCTCGGGGACTTCGACGACTTCGACGCCTTCGTCGCCCGGGCCCGCGAGCTCGGGATGGAGGTGGCCCTCGATATCGCCCTGCAGTGCTCCCCCGACCACCCGTGGGTCGCCGAGCACCCGGAGTGGTTCACCACCCGCGCGGACGGCACGATCGCCTACGCCGAGAACCCGCCGAAGAAGTATCAGGACATCTACCCGCTCAACTTCGACAACGACCCGGCCGGCATCTATCGGGCCGTGCGCGACATGATCCAGGTCTGGATCGATCACGGCGTCACCCTCTTTAGGGTCGATAACCCTCACACCAAGCCGGTCGAGTTCTGGCAGTGGCTGATCGCCGATGTGGCCAAAGACCACCCCGACATCATCTGGCTCTCCGAGGCCTTTACGAAGCCCGCGATGATGCACACCCTGGCGAAGGTCGGCTTCCAACAGAGCTACACGTATTACGCCTGGCGCAACACCGCGCACGAACTCGGTGAGTACGCCGAGGAAGTAAGCGGTGAGGCCGGGGCGTACATGCGCCCCTCCTTCTGGCCGACGACCCACGACATCCTGACTCCCTACATGCAACTCGGCGGCACCGCCGCGTGGAAGGTGCGGGCCGCGCTCGCGGCGACCCTCGTCCCGACCTGGGGGATCTACGCCGGGTATGAGTTGATGGAGCACGTCGCCCGGCCGGGCGCCGAGGAGCAGATCGACAACGAGAAGTACCAGTTCAAGGACCGCCGCTGGTTCGAGTACGAACCGGGCGGACCGAAGGAGGGGCAGTCGCTCGCGGGCTGGCTCACCATGCTGAACCGGATCCGCCGGGAGCACCGCAGCCTCCAGCTCCTGCGCAACTTCACTCGCCATCACGTCGATGACGGCAACCTGCTTGCCTTCTCCAAGACGGCCACCTTGCCCGACGGCACCGAGGACACGGTGGTCGTGGTGGCGAACCTCGACCCGCACAGCACCCGCGAGTCGGTGGTCCGACTACAGATGCCCGCTCTCGGGCTGGACTGGGACGCGAGATTCGCCGTGACGGATCTGATCACCGGGGCCGAATGGGATTGGGGCCAGGCCAATTACGTCCGGCTCGGGCCCGACACCGAGCCGCTCCACATCCTGCACGTTCGGCGCTGAGATGGCGACGATCTACGACGTCACGCTGACGCCCGGCAAGGACGACCTCGTGACCGCCTGGATGGGCGGGCAGCGGTGGTATGCGGCCAAGGGGCGCACCCCGAGACTTCGGCGGCTGGACTCCTGGCGCCTCGACGATCCGGCCGGCGAGGTCGGGATCGAGACGATCATCTTCCTCGATGAGGCCGGCCCGGAACCGACGATCTACCAGGTGCCGCTCACCTACCGCGGGGCTCCGCTGGAAGGGGGCGAAGCCGCTCTCGTCGGGGAGCTCGAGCACCCCGTCCTCGGTCATCGGTGGGTCTACGACGGCCCCCACGATCCGGTGTACGCCGCCCAACTCCTCGCCCTGATCGATGGGCGAGCCGAGGCCCAGCACGGGAGCCGGAGCGATACTCCGGATCTCGATATTGCGGGCGCTCCGCACCCTGCGTGGACCGTCCCGTGGACTCTTCGGGAGACTCGCGTGCTCACCGGGGAGCAGTCCAACACCTCGATCATCTACGACCTCACCGACGACGAAGGGAGTCACCGCCCGGTCATCGCGAAGGTCTTTCGTACCCTCTCCCCTGGCGAAAACCCCGACGTCGTGATCCAGGGGGCGCTCGCCGCGTGGCACTCCCCCTTCATTCCGGCGACCGTCGGGCATGTCGCCGGGGCGTGGGAGCGCCCGGACGGGACGACCCGCGATCACGGGCACCTCGTCTTTGCCCAGGAGTTCCTGCCCGGCGCTGCCGACGCGTGGCGGGTCGCGCTGGACCTCGCCGCGGAGGGGACCGATTTCACCGAGCGCGCCTTCGCCCTTGGCGTGGCCACCGCCGAAGTGCACTCAGCGCTCGCACGCGCCCTACCGACCGAGGACGCGAGCGCCGAGCGCATCGCCGACATCGTCGCGGGGATGCGTCATCGCCTCGCGCTCGCGACCAACGAAGTCCCCGCCTTAAACACCGTCGTCCCCGCCGCGCGGGAGTTGCACGCGATGCTCTCCGACCTCCCGTGGCCCCCGATGCAGCGAATCCACGGTGACTACCACCTCGGACAGGTCCTCGATGTGCCTGATCGGGGCTGGGTGCTGATCGATTTCGAGGGCGAGCCGCTGCGCTCCCTCGCCGAACGCAACCGGCTCGATTCCCCCCTTCGCGATATCGCGGGGATGCTGCGCTCCTTCGACTATGTCGGCGGCAGTTTGGCTCGGGGTGCTAGGCCGGTCGATGCCAGCGCCTGGGTCGAGGCGGCCCGGACGGCCTTCCTCGACGGCTACGCGAGTGTCGGTCAGGACCCCCGCCTCGCGTATCCCGAACTGTTGCGCGCCTTCGAGGTCGATAAGGCCCTCTACGAGGTCATCTACGAGGCCCGGAACCGGCCGACCTGGCTGCCCATCCCGACGATTGCTATCACCCGACTCCTAGAAGAGGTTGCCCCGTGAGCGTTATCCCCCCTTCCGCCCTCTGGGCGCTGTCGCACGGCCGCCATGCGCTGCCCCACGACGTGCTCGGAGCACACCTCGTCGATGGTGCCCTCACCGTCCGGGTGCTTCGCCCCCTCGCCGAGCAGGTGCGGGTGCGCTTCGAAGACGGCGAGGTGGTGACGCTCGAGCACATCGGTGATGGGATCTTCGCTGGCACGCACCCGAGCGCCGACCGGACCATGGATTACCGCGTCCTCACGACCTGGGGCGATGGGGTCGAGCACGAGGCCGATGACCCCTACCGCTTCGCCCCGACCCTGGGTCAGGTCGACCAGCACCTCTTCAACGAAGGGCGCCACGAGCAACTCTGGACGGTGCTTGGCGCGCATGTGCGTCGCTACGTGGGGCCGCTCGGCGATGTCGAGGGGACCTCCTTCGCGGTCTGGGCACCGCGGGCGAAGGCGGTGCACGTCGTCGGGGACTTCAACGGCTGGGACCCCGTCAGTCACCCGATGCGCAGCCTCGGCTCCTCCGGCGTCTGGGAGCTTTTCGTCCCCGGGGTCGGCGATGGCACGACCTACAAGTTCGCGATTCGCGGCGCCGATGACGTGGTGCGGCTCAAGGCCGACCCCATGGCACGGCTCGCCGAAATCGCGCCGGCGACCGGCTCGGTCGTGACCGCGAGCGAGTACGAATGGGGCGACGGCGGGTGGATGGAGCATCGCGCGACCCACAACCCGCACAACGGACCCATGAGCATCTACGAGGTGCACCTCGGCTCCTGGCGTCAGGGGATGTCCTATCGCGATCTCGCCGAGCATCTCGTCAACTATGTGCGCGATCTCGGCTTCACCCACGTCGAGCTGCTGCCCGTCATGGACCACCCCTACCCGCCGTCTTGGGGGTACCACGTCACGAGCTACTACGCGCCGAACGCGCGCTTCGGCTCCCCCGATGACTTCCGCTATCTCGTGGACGCGCTGCACCAGGCCGGGATCGGCGTCATCCTCGACTGGGTGCCCGGGCACTTCGCGACCGATGAGTGGGCCCTGCCCCGCTTCGACGGGCTCCCGCTCTACGAGCACCCGGACCCCCGGCGCGGCTGGCAGCCCGACTGGGGCTCGTTCATTTTCGATTTCGGGCGGCTCGAGGTGCGCAACTTCCTCGTCGCCAACGCCCTCTATTGGCTGGAGGAGTTCCACATCGATGGCCTGCGCGTCGATGGCGTCGCCTCGATGCTCTACCTCGACTACTCGCGCCGCGACGGCGAGTGGCTGCCCAATGTCCACGGGGGTCGGGAGAATCTCGAGGCCATTGGCCTGCTCCAGGAGGCCAATGCCACCGCCTACAAGCGAGTACCAGGGGTCGTCACGATCGCGGAGGAGTCGACCTCATGGCCCGGGGTCACCGAGGCGACGACGAGCGGTGGGCTCGGCTTTGGCCTGAAGTGGAATATGGGCTGGATGAACGACGCCTTGCGCTATCTCGCCGAGGACCCGATCAACCGGCAATACCACCACAACCTGCTGACCTTCGCGATGATGTACGCGTACAGCGAGAACTACCTGCTCCCGATCAGCCACGACGAGGTCGTGCACGGCAAGGGGTCGATGCCGCGCAAGATCCCCGGCGGCGACGGCGACCAACTCGCGACGCTGCGCGCCTTCTACGCCTATCAGTGGGCCTTCCCCGGTAAGCAACTCCTCTTCATGGGGTGCGAGTTCGCGCAGACCTCCGAGTGGGGCGAGGGTCGTTCCCTCGACTGGCACCTGCTCGACTACCCGGCGCACTATCGGGTGCACAACCTGGTCAAGGAACTCAACGGGCTCTACCGCGAGCACCCGGCCTTCTGGGCCCTGGATTCACACCCGAGCGGTTTCGAGTGGCTCGACGCCGATGACAATGCCGGTAACACCGTCTCGTTCCTGCGCTTTGGCACCGAGGACCGCTCCGGCGATGTGGTCGCCGCCGTGATCAACTTCGGTGGGTCCGACCGCGATGACCTGCGGATCGGGCTTCCTCGCCCCGGGCGCTGGCGGATCGTGATGGATAGCTCCGGCTTCGACGAGGCCGGTTCACCCAGCCAGGCCGGCGTGGTCGTCGACACCGAGGATGTCCCGTGGCAGGGACAGCCCTACTCGACGCGGATTCGCGCCGCCCGACTGAGCGGGGTCTACCTGGTGCCCGATGTCGAGCTGATCGAGACCACCCCCGCTGCCGCCTCCGAGGAGGAGCCCGAGGTGCTCGCGCTCGAACCGACCGAGGTGGTGACCGGTCCGATGGCCGAGTCCCTCGACGTCGAGCAGGTCACGCCGAAGCACTAGCGGCCGAGCATGACGAAGGGGGTGTACCGACCAGATTTGGTCGGCACACCCCCTTTCGATCATTGGGGTCGGCGAGGACGCGTCGACTATCGGCGGAGCGTGCCGTAGGTGACCTGGTTGGTCCAGATCTTGCGCTTCTTGACCTTGCGGCCGCTGCCGGGCGAGTCGACAATCTGACCCTTCCCGACGTAGATCCCGACGTGGTACGGGTTGTTGCGGCTGCCGAAGAAGACGAGGTCGCCGGCGCGGACCTTGCCTCGGCTGATGCGCTTGGTGGCGCGGCGCTGCTGCGTCGCCGTGCGCGGGAGCTTCACGCGCTGCTTCTTGTAGACGGCCTGGACGAACCCGGAGCAGTCCGCGCCTCGGGTGAGGCTGGTACCGCCGCGGCGGTACGGGGTCTTGTTGACCCGGGTCTTGGCGAGCTTGGCGGCCTTGTTGGCGCGCGTCGACGAGGTCTTGACGACCGCGGCTTCGGCCTCGGGCGGAGTCACCGCCTGAGCAGCGACGAAGCCGCTCGTGGTCAGGGCAACGGCGGCCAGGAATGAAGTGGGCTTGAGGGCATAACGCACGAATCGATGTCTTCCGCAGGGGTCAGGGACACGGTCGGGCGAGTGGCGACCTCATCGCGAGCGACGGGGCTGCCTGCAGCTCGACGATGAGCCTGATCCACTGTGGCGGTACGCCGACCGGGGAATATCATCACGAAATGGTCACGGCAAAGCAACTTTTCGTGACGAGACCCCAACCACACTCCCCTCTGCGGCGTCACCCGGGGTGCGCCACCGGGACGTTAGAACAGCGCGCTCATCAACGCGGTCCGACCGCGACGCACCCGCTCGTCCTGCGGCCCGACCACGTCAAAGAGGCCGATCAGGTGGTCCTTGGCCCGGGTCCGCTCATCCCCGGCGGTCCGGCGCACGAGATCGACCAGGCGGGAGAAGGCATCTTCGATATGGCCGCCGAGCACGTCGAGATCGGCAACGAGCAGCTGCGCATCGAGGTCGTCGGGGTTCTCCGCCGCGGCAGAGCGCGCGGCGTTCAGGTCCACGCCCGCCGTGCGCTGCATCAATCGCACCTGGCCCAGTCCGAGCGCTGCGTCGGCGTCCTTGGGATTTTCGGCGAGCGCCCGCTCGTAGGCCGAGGCGGCGGCCTCGAGGTCGTCGCGCTCGATGGCGTCGAAGGCCTCTTGGTGCAGCGGCGAGAGTTCCTCTTCGCCCTGGTCCGCCACCGCGGCGGTTTCCACCCGGCCGGTGACGCCGTGCTGCACGGCGAGCGCGAGCAGTTGGTCGACCACGGAGCGCACCTCGGCAGCGCTCACCACTCCGGTGAAGAGGGGCACCGGCTGCCCCTGGACGAGCCCCAGCGCGATCGGCACCTCCGGCGGGCGGAGCGCCTGGGCAAGGCCCGGGTTGGCCGAGATGTCGATGCTCACGACCTGGAGGCGGCCCTCGAGTTCGTTGGCCACGGCGAGCACCGTGTCCAAGAGCTCGCGCGACTGCGGCATCTGCGCCGACCACACCACGGCGATGGCCGGCACGGAGACCGTCCGGCTCACGATCTGGTTAAACGTCGCGTCCGTGCCCTCGATCAGCAGCCCGGTCTCGGTGGCTGCTGCGCCCCCCGGCGGCTGGCCGCCCGGGGCGGCAGGGGTCGCGTTGGCGCCGGTCGCGCCGAGGGAGGTCAGGTCGACAGCGCCGCGCAGGCCAGGAGTCGGTTCGCTCATGGCAGGCATTGTCTCTCACCGCCCCGGCCCGTGATGCCACCACCCCAGAGCTCGTCCGATCGATCTCTTTCGTCGGGGCTCCGCGCCCACCGCGCGCCCGGATGGACGGGGTTTAGGTCGCGACGACCTTCTGCAGGTTTTCCGCTGCCCCCACGATCCGGGCCTTGCCGGTCTCGGGGACAACCATCGCGACGGTCTCGACGTAGGTCCACACAATCTTCTTGCTCGCGGACTTCTTGTTCGCGATCTTGGCCGCGTCTCCGGAGAGCGAGAGCTTTTTGGTGTCCTTGGTCGCCGTCACCGTGTCGGTTCGGGTGGCCGAGACGAAGAGGATTCGGCCGCCATCGGCGAGATCGAAGGAGGCCGCCTGCTTGCCGTCAATGGTCGTCGACCGGGTCAGCTTGCCGAGCTTGCCGACCTCCTTGGCCGCCTCATCGGCATTGGCCCGCAGGGCGCGCGAGAAGCCGTCATTGACCGACACCGAGTCCGGGGTCTTCTTCGGCTTGGGGTAGGCGACCGCCTTCGCCCAGGTGTTGGCCGCAGCCAACGCGTCATTATTGGCCTTTTCGCCAAGGTGCGCGCCAGCACCGTCCTCGGGCGCGCCGAGGCTCGGCACCGAGGCACCGCTTGCCATATCCACCGTGGTGAAGAGGCTAAAGGCGCTCTTGGAGTCCTCCGCGACCAGCAGGTGGAGTCGTTGCACGTCGCCGTCACGGGTGGTCGCCAAGATCGCCCGTGGCCACTGCGCCCCTTCGCTCACCGCCAAGACCTCCGGTTCGGCGGGACGGGTGACATCGGGGGCCGATGCCGGCGTCGAATTGGTCTTAACCGCCGCGGCCGCCTGGGTCTTGGCGGGGCCGGTCAGGACCTCGGCTCGGGCCTTCGCGGCACCGGAACCGGTTTCGCCGAGGGCCGCCTGGGCCGACTCGAGGACCCGGGAGGTGACCTTCTGCGCGGCCGAAGGGGTCATCGCGGCGCCGTCGGTGACCTCGGCCGGGGCGTCATGCACGCCAGCGAGGTCAGATCCGAGCTCACACGCTCCGAGACCAAGAGGGAGGGAGAGGGCGGCCACCACGGCGAGGGCGCGGCGGCGGGTGGTCTGCTGCAACACGTTAGGGCTCCTGCGTCGTCGGAGGCGTCTGCGCGCGCTGGCGCGTGCCGGTCTCCGGCTGAGTGTCGATCGAGGTCTCGGGGTCGGTGACGTCGGCTTCCGCAGCGCGGGGCGCGGCGCGGTGCTCTCTCGTCGTGTCCTGCTCCGCGGAGGGTTCGAGCTCGACCGAGGTCTCGTCGGAGGCGCCGGATCGCGGCTCGGCGTCCACCGGCACGTCGGGTTCGGCGTCCTGCGTGTCGTCAGCGCCGCGCTGTTCCGTGCGCGAGGTGCGGCGGCGAGCCCCCGGGGGACGGACGGCGAGTCCAATCCCAAGGACGAGCAGGATGAGCCCGGCGATCAAGAGGATGAGGCTCTTGGTAAACCACCCGTCATCGCTCACCGTGAAGGTCAGCGAGTCGATGGTCGATCCCTCGGGAGCCGCGACCACGAGCGTCTGCGGCGCCTCTTCTTGCTCGATCGTCGTCGTGAGCGGACCCACGCCGGTCACGATGCCCTGCCAGACATCGAGCGAACGCGGCTCGCGCGCTGCGTCACCCTCGTCGGTGGCCGTCGTGAGGGCCCAGTCCTGCACCTCGACGCCGGTGACGCGGGTGACCTTGGCCCCCTGGGTCACGGTGGTGACATCGGAGGGTCGAGCCGTCCCCATCCAGACCTCGGCATCCCCGGCCGTCGCCGTGACCCGGATCGGGTGATCGACGCGGTTCAAGACCGTCGGCTCCAGCACGACGATCTGGCTCCCGGGGGTCGCCTTAAAGGTGGCGGTCCCCGACGTCCCGAGCGACGAGACAAACCAGCCGCCGATGATCGCCGCGACCAACCCGACCAGGGCAATGACAACCCCGACGGCGCGAATGATCCGCTGCACGCGTGCTCCTTGACAATCGACGATGGTGTTGCGCTACTGCGCTCGAGTAGGCCCCCCACCTTCGCAAATCCCCGCGAAGGTCACAAATCGGTCACGGCGAAGGGGGCGGGGGTAGCGCCGGTGGGCGCATCCACCCGTACCCAACGCGCGCTCGCCCGCCAGGGTTCCGTCGGCTGTGGCGGGAGTCCCTCGGCCGCTGAAACGGAGGCGGTCAGCCCCGGTTGCTCTTCGTGAGGGCCTGCTCGACCCGGGAGACCTTGGCCTCGAGCTCCCCTTCGTATCCGGGGCGGATGTCGGCTTTGAGGACGAGCGAGATCCGCGAGCCGAAGGGTGCCACCGCCTCGGTCGCCCGCCGGACGACATCGAAGCACTCATCCCACTCCCCCTCGATCGTCGTGAACATCGCATCCGTGCGGTTCGGCAGGCCGGAGTCGCGAACGACCTGGACCGCGGCGGCGACCGCCTCGGAGACCGAGCCGTCGGCCCGGCCGGTGCCGCTCGGGGCGATGGAGAAGGCAACGAGCATGATCGGCTCCTTAAGGGTCGTCCCCGCCCCGGCGAACCGGGACGGGGACCGGTAGTCCTCGTCTCCGGATCAGGCGCTTGGGACCCGCACGATGAGCGCATCGCCCTGCCCGCCGCCACCGCAGAGGGCCGCAGCGCCCACACCGCCACCGCGGCGCTTCAGCTCGTTGGCCGTCGCGAGCACGACGCGGGCACCGGACATGCCGAGCGGGTGGCCCATGGCGATCGCGCCACCGTTGGGGTTCACGACCTCATCGTCGAGGCCGAGCTTCTTGGCCGACGCGAGACCGACCGCCGCGAAGGCCTCGTTGATCTCGACGACCTTCAGCTCCGAGGGCTCGATGCCCTCCTTGGCGCAGGCGGCCTCGATCGCGTTGGCCGGCTGGTCCTGCAGGGTCGAGTCCGGTCCGGCGACGACGCCATGGGCGCCGATCTCGGCGAGCCAGGTCAGCCCCAGCTCTTCGGCCTTGGCCTTGCTCATCACGACGACCGCGCAGGCACCATCGGAGATCTGCGAGGCCGAGCCGGCGGTGATGGTGCCCTCGCGGTTGAAGGCGGGGCGCAGCCGCCCGAGCGACTCGGTGGTCGTGTCGCCGCGGACGCCCTCGTCGGTCTTGAAGACGACTGGGTCACCCTTGCGCTGCGGGATCTCCACCGCGATGACCTCGTCGTCGAAGACCCCCTTCTCCCAAGCAGCGGCGGCGCGCTGGTGCGAGCGGGCCGAGAAGGCATCCTGCTCCTCGCGGGTGAACTTCTCGGTCGAGCTGTTGCGGGATTCGGTGAGCGAGCCCATGGCCTGATCGGTGAGGACATCGTGCAGGCCGTCGTAGGCCATCGAGTCCTTCACGGTGACGTCGCCGTACTTGTAGCCGTCACGCGACTTGGTGAGCAGGTGCGGCGCGTTGGTCATCGACTCCTGGCCACCGGCGACGACGATCTCGAACTCGCCGGCGCGGATCAGCTGGTCGGCGAGGGCAATGGCATCGAGCCCCGACAGACACACCTTGTTGATCGTGAGCGCGGGCACGTCGAGCGGGATCCCGCCCTTCACCGCGGCCTGCCGGGCCGGGACCTGGCCCTCGCCGGCGAGCAGCACCTGACCCATGATCACGTAGTCGACATCTTCGCCCTTCACCCCGGCCTTCTCGAGGGCACCCTTGATGGCGAAACCACCGAGGTCGGAGCCGGAGAATCCCTTCAGAGATCCGCTCATGCGGCCCATGGGGGTACGCGCACCGGCGACGATGACGGACTGAGGACGTTCGGACTGCGACACGAGGGGCCTCCAACGGCAGTGGTGGATCCGGCGCGGCCCAATCGCCGCGCTCCTTGATCGCCACTGTACGACGCGGGCGAAGGGGGTGGGCAGGCCCCCGGCCCGTGGTCGTGGCCACACCGGCCTACCGGAGCACCGAGCGCGCCCTAGGCTTACGAAATATGACCGCTGATCTCTTCACCCACATCGACCACGTCGGTGTCGCTGTCCCAGACCTCGACGCCGCGATCACCTTCTACCGCGATGTCTACGGCATGGAACTCGCGCACGAGGAAACCAACGAGGAGCAGGGCGTGCGCGAGGCGATGATGCGCGTCGGGGACTCCGGATCGTGCATCCAGTTGCTCGCGCCGCTCACCCCCGAGTCGACCATCGCGAAGTTCCTCGACCGCAACGGCCAGGGCATCCAGCAGCTCGCCTATCGGGTCGCGGACATCGACGCCGTCGGTGCCACCTTGCGCGAGCGCGGCCTCCGTCTGCTCTATGACGTCCCGAAGCGGGGCACCAGCAACAGCCGGGTCAACTTCATTCACCCCAAGGACGCCGGCGGCATCCTGGTGGAGTTGGTCGAGCCGGCCGCCGACGCCGAGCACTGAGCCATCTCCCCCTTCGGCCGGGCAGCCCGACTCCACGTGAGCCAGGTCACCCGTGCCGTGGGTCTCACGAAGAGGCCTGCTGGCCCCTTGATGAGTAGGTTCGAACGAAGGACCGCCACCGCCTGCCCCAGCGGTAGCCGTGGCGTCATCCACCCATCCCGACCACGACCCTTTAGGCCGAGGAGTTAGTAAAAAACCGATGAGCATGCAGCAAATCAAGGACGCCATCCTCTCCGGCGATCGCTCGCAGGAGACCTACGAGGCGCTGGAGATCCCCGAGACCTACCGAGCCGCGACCGTCCACAAGGACGAGGTCGAGATGTTCGCCGGGATGGCAAGCCGCGACAAGGACCCCCGCAAGTCGCTGCACATCGACGACGTGCCGGTCCCTGAGCTGGCGCCGGATGAGGCCCTCGTCGCCGTGATGGCGAGCGCGATCAACTACAACACCGTGTGGACCTCGATCTTCGAGCCGGTCTCGACCTTCGGTTTCCTCGAGCGCTACGGCCGCCTCAACAAGTACGCCAAGCGCCACGACTTGCCGTACCACATCGTCGGCTCCGACCTCGCTGGCGTGGTCCTGCGCACCGGTGGCCACGTGAGCAAGTGGAAGCCCGGCCAGGAGGTCGTCGCGCACTGTCTGTCGGTCGAGCTCGAAGACGCCGACGGGCACAACGACACGATGATGGACCCGCAGCAGCGCATCTGGGGCTTCGAGACCAACTTCGGTGGTCTCGCCGAGCTCGCCATCGTCAAGGCGAACCAGCTCATGCCGAAGCCGGACCACCTCACCTGGGAAGAGGCCGCCTCCCCCGGTCTGGTCAACTCCACCGCCTACCGGCAGCTGATCTCCAAGAACGGCGCCGCGCTGAAGCTCGGTGACCGCGTCCTCATCTGGGGCGCCTCCGGTGGCCTCGGGTCGTACGCGACCCAGATGGCGCTCGCCGCTGGCGCCGAGCCGATCTGCGTCGTCTCCTCCCCCGACAAGGCCGAGATCTGCCGCGCGATGGGCGCCAAGCTCATCATCGACCGGCGCGAAGAGGGCTACCAGTTCTGGAACGAAGAGGGCACCAAGCAGAACCCGAAGGAGTGGCAGCGCCTCGGCAAGAAGATCCGCGAGCTGACCGGCGGGCACGATGTCGACGTCGTCTTCGAGCACCCGGGCCGCGAGACCTTCGGCGCCAGCGTCTACGTCACCCGTAAGGGCGGCAAGATCGTCACCTGCGCGTCGACCTCGGGCTACATGCACGAGTACGACAACCGCTACCTCTGGATGAACCTCAAGTCGATCGTCTCCAGCCACTTCGCGAACTACCGCGAGTCCTGGGAGGCCAACGAGCTGATCAACCGCGGGCTCGTCCACCCGACGCTGTCGAAGACCTACCCGCTCGAAGAGGTCGGCCAGGCCGCCCTCGACGTGCACAAGAACCTCCACCAGGGCAAGGTCGGCGTGCTGACCCTCGCCCCGGAGGCTGGCCTCGGCGTCACCAACCCCGAGAAGCGGGCGGCCTTCGAGACCGAGATCAACCGCTTCCGTAACGCCTGACCCGTTACGGGGATCGCCCACGCGAAGGGGGCGAGCGGCACCTACCCGGTGCGGCTCGCCCCCTTCCTGCGTGTTGCCCTAGACCTAGGAGTGGCTCGGCTCTGCGTCCAAATCGACTGCGGCAGCAGCGAATTGGGCCTGGTAGAGCCGTGCGTAGGCGCCGCCTGCGGCGAGGAGCTCGTCGTGGCTCCCCTGCTCGACGATCCGGCCGTCCTCCATCACCACGATCAGGTCGGCATCGCGGATCGTCGAGAGGCGGTGGGCGATGACGAAGCTGGTCCGGTCCCCGCGCAGGGCGGTCATCGCCTGCTGCACAAGGCGCTCGGTGCGGGTGTCGACCGAGCTCGTCGCCTCATCGAGGATTAGCAGCGCCGGGTCCGAGAGGAACGCCCGGGCGATCGTGAGGAGCTGCTTCTCACCGGCCGAGATATTGCCCCCTTCGTCGTCGAGTTTGGTCTCGTACCCATCGGGAAGGGAGTGGACAAACCGGTCGACGAAGGTCGCCTCGGCGGCGGCGCGCATCTCATCGGGAGTCGCGCCGGGGCGCCCATAGGCGATGTTTTCGCCGATGGTGCCGGCGAAGAGCCAGGTGTCCTGGAGCACCATGCCGATCCGCGAGCGCAGATCCTCGCGGGTCATCGAGGCGATATCGATGCCATCGAGGGTGATCCGCCCGGAGTTGAGCTCGTAGTAGCGCATGATCAGGTTGACTAGGGTCGTTTTGCCCGCGCCGGTCGGCCCCACGATGGCGACCATCTGTCCGGGTTCGACCCGCAGGTTCAGGTGCTCGATGAGCGGCCGCTCCGGCGTGTACGAGAAGGACACGTCCTCAAAGACCACCCGACCACACGCCGTCTCGATCGTCGGCGCCTCGTCCGCGTCCGGCGACTGCTCCTCGGCGTCGAGGACCTCGAAGACGCGCTCGGCGGAGGCGATCCCCGACTGCATGAGGTTCGCCATCGACGCGACCTGGGTCAGCGGTTGGGTGAACTGGCGCGAGTACTGGATGAAGGCCTGCACGTCACCGAGGGTCATCGAGCCGGATGCGACCCGGATCCCGCCGACGACGGCGATCACGACGTAGTTGAGGTTCCCGACAAACATCATCGCCGGCATGATGATGCCGCTTACGAATTGTGCCTTGAAGCCGGCATTGCGCAGCTCGTCGTTGCGCGCTCCGAAGGTCGCCTCGGCATCGGGCTGCCGACCGAAGACCTTGACCAGGCCATGGCCGGTGTAGGTCTCCTCGACGACGGAGTTGAGCTCGCCGGTCGACTTCCATTGTTGGGAGAAGTACCGCTGGCTGCGCTTGCCGACGACCGCGGTGATCGCCACCGAGATCGGGATCGTCACGATCGCGATGAGCGCGAGCAGCGGCGAGATCCAGATCATCATGGTCAACATCGCGATGACCGTGAGCAGGCTGGTCAGGAGCTGGCCGAGGGTCTGTTGCAAGGACTGGGCGACATTGTCGATGTCGTTGGTCACTCGGCTCAGCAACTCCCCGCGCGGCTGCTTGTCGAAGTATGGAAGGGGGAGCCGGTTCAGCTTGGTCTCGACCTGGGCGCGCAGATCGAAGACGATCCGATTGACCGCCGTCACGAGCACGCGGCTTTGCAGGTAGGACAGGACCGAGGAAGCCAGGTAGACGATGATCGCGATCATCAGCACCCGCCCGATCGCCTCGAAGTCCATGCCCTGCCCCGGGACGAGATAGGGCATGGCAGCAACCATGTCGGCCATCTCGTTTTGCCCGCTCGCGCGCAACCCGGCGGCGACCTCTTCGACGCTTTGACCGGGCTCCATCTGACCACCGACAAAGCCGGCGAAGATCAGGTTGGTGGCTTGGGCGAGGATGGCGGGTCCGGCGGCGGTGAGCGCGACCGAACCGAGGGCGAGGGTGACCGCGGCCATCACGCGGGCTCGCTCCGGGCGGAGGGCGCCGATCAACCGACGGGCGCTCGGCCAGAAGTTCTTCGAGCGTTCGCCGGGGACGTTCATCGCCATCGGCCCGTGCCGCGGACCGCTCGGTTGACGGCGGGCCGCTGCGGCCTTCTCCTCGGCGGTGGGGACCTCGCTCATGCCGCCTCCTCCCGGGTCGCCTGGCTCTCGACAATCTCGACATAGGTCGGGCAATCGACGAGGAGTTCTTGGTGGGTACCGTCGCCGACGACGCGCCCGTCTTCGAGCACCAGGATTCGGTCGGCGGTCACGATCGAGGACACGCGCTGGGCGACGACGAGGACGACGGCGTCGGCGGTCACTGGCTCCAGGGCCGCGCGCAGCCGTGCGTCGGTGTTGAGGTCGAGCGCCGAGAAGGCGTCGTCGAAGATGTAGATCCGTGGACGCCGTGCGATGGCCCTGGCGATGGCCAACCGCTGGCGTTGGCCGCCGGAGAGGTTCGTCCCCCCTTGAGCGACCTCGGAGTCCAGGCCATCGGGTAGGTCTCGGACGAAGTCGGCCGCTTGCGCGATCGTCAGGGCCTCCCAGAGTTCGTCCTCGGTGGCGTCGGGCTTGCCGTAGCGCAGGTTGCTCGCGATCGTGCCCGAGAAGAGGAAGGGGCGCTGTGGGACGAGGCCGATCAGCGACCACAGCTCATCGAGGGCCGCATCTCGCACGTCGACACCGCCGACCAGGACGCGTCCTCCGGTCGTGTCGTAGAGGCGCGGGACCAGGTCGATCAAGGTGGTCTTGCCCGACCCGGTCGACCCGATGATCGCGGTGGTCTGGCCCGGCTCGGCGCGCAGGCTCAGCCCCTGCAGGACCGGAGAGTCCGCGCCGGGATAGGTGAACTCCACCTCTTCCATCACGATGCCCGGGTTGGCGGTGGTGATGGGCTCCGGGTTGGCGCTCTCCACCACACTCGACTCGGTGCTCAACACCTCGTCGATGCGACCCGCCGAGACCGCAGCGCGCGGGATCATCATCGACATCATCGTCGCCATCATCACCGACATCAGGATCTGCATGAGGTACTGCATGAAGGCGATGAGCGAGCCCACCTGGATCTCGCCGGACTCCACGCGTCCGGCGCCGAACCACAGCACCGCGACGGTCGAGACGTTGAGGATCACCATCACGATGGGGAAGGCAAGGGCCATGAGGCGCCCGACCGCGAGGGCCGAGTTGGTGTAGGCGGTGTTGGCCTCTTCGAAGCGCGCTTCCTCGGTCTCTTCGCGGACGAAGGCGCGCACCACGCGGACGCCGGTGATCTGCTCGCGCAGGATCCGGTTGACCGAGTCCACCGACCTTTGCATCCGCCGGAAGTTGGGGATCATCTTGCGGATCACGAGGCCCACCGAGACTGCGAGGGCGGGGACCGCCACGGCGACCAACCAGCTGAGGCCCACGTCTTCGCGCAGGGCCATCACGATGCCGCCGACCATCATCATCGGGGCGCTCACGAGGATCGTCAGGGCCATCGTGGTGAGCTGCTGAATCTGCGTCACGTCATTGGTCGTGCGCGAGATCAAGGTCGGTGGGCCGAAGCGGGCGAGCTCCTGGGCGCTAAACGACCCGACCCGGTGGAAGACCGAGGCCCGCAGCCGCGCCGCCATCTGGGCCGCCGCCCCGGCACCGAGCCAGGTCGCGCAGATCGTGGTGACGACCTGCACGACGGTGATGCCGAGCATCAGCGCGCCATGGCGAAGGATGTAGTCGATGTCCCCGTTGGTGACGCCTTCGTCGATGATCTGCCCGTTGAGGCTCGGGAGGTAGAGCGAGGCGAGGGTCGCGGTGACCTGGAGGACGAGCAGCAGCGCGAGCCGCGGCCCCATGCCGGCTAAGTTGCGGCGGATCAGGCGTAGAAGCACCTTGGGATTGTGTCATCTTGAACGACCAGCCACACGGGGCTCACCACACCGGGGCCACCGTCCCCTTCTTCCACCCCTTCCTTCTTCGCACCGCAAATGCCCGGGCATTCTTCGTCGCAAATGCCCGGGCATTTGCGTCAAGGGGGGGGACAGGGAAGGGGGAGAGCCACCGGCTGTGGTGACTCTCCCCCTTCGCGCTCATTGCGCGGTCGTCAGTAGGTGCGGAAGCCCTCGCCGGTCTTGCGGCCGAGCTTGCCGGCTTCGACGAGCTCGACGAGCGTCGGCGCCGGGGTGAAGCCCTCGTGCCCGAACTCGGCCTTGAGCTCCTCCTGGATCGCCAGGGAGACATCGAGCCCGACGACATCGAGCAGGGCGAAGGGGCCCATGGGGTAGCTGTAGTGCTCCTTGATCGCCTCATCGATTTCATCGATCGTGCCGAGGCCGGCCTCGTGGGCCTTGATCGCGTCGTTGAGGTACGGGAAGAGCAGGGCGTTGACGATGAAGCCCGAGCGGTCGCCGCAGCGCACGGCCACCTTGCCGACCGAGGCGCACAGATCCATGACCGTCGCGAGCACGTCGGCGCCGGTGTCCTCGGTGTGGATGACCTCGACGAGCTTCATGATCGGGGCCGGGTTGAAGAAGTGCATCCCGACGACGTCCTGCGGGCGGGAGGTCACCCGGCCGAGGTCGGTGATCGACAGCGACGAGGTAGTGGTCGCGAGGATCGCGCCGGGCTTACAGATCCGGTCGAGGTCCTTGTAGAGCTCGGTCTTGATCTCGAGATCCTCGGCGATCGCCTCGACGACGAGGTCGACATCGCCGAGCGCCTCACGCTCGGTGGCGCCGGTCAGGCGACCGAGGACGGCGTCGGCATCGCCCTGTTCCATCTTGCCGCGGCTGACGGCCTTGGCGAGCGACTTTTCGATCGCGGCATAAACCCCGTCGACCTTGTCCTGCGTCCGCGCCACGTAGGTGACGGGGTAGCCGGCCTTGGCGAAGACCTCGACGATGCCGGTCGCCATGGTGCCCGAGCCCACGACACCGACGGTCTCGATGGTGCGCGGGGTCGCGGCCTCATCGGTCCCGGCCTCATCGGATTGAGCCTCACCGAGGGTGTCGAAGACCGGCCGCGGCTGGTGCAAGGGGTCGCCGCTCTCGGCGTAGGTCGCCGCCAGTGCGTCGCGCACCTGCTCGGCGCCGATCTGCTCGATCAGCGCGAGCGGTCCGACCGGAAGGCCACACCCGAAGCGCATGCCGTTATCGATGTCGGTCGCGGTGGCGTACCGCTCCTCGTACATCGAGGCGGCGTGGTTGAGGTAGGGATAAACAAGCGAATCAGCGAGCGCGCGGGAGTCCATAGCCATGATTCGATCCTCGCAGTGACGACCGGCCCGCGGCAGGGTGGTTCGGCGTGAGAGTCGCCACGTCTCCCCCTTCCCCCTTCCCTGGCCCTCTCCCCTTTCCTGACTTTGCTTAAGCAACTCCTCGTTGCTCACCCTCGTGGGTAAGCAACGAGGAGTTGCTTAAGCAAAGTCGGGACGGGAGGGGGGGTGGCGGCGCGGGTTAGGGTGGCGCGCGTGCGTTTGGTGATCGCGACCTGCAGCGTCGACTACGAAGGGCGGCTCACCGCCCACCTGCCCCTGGCGACCCGTCTGCTGATGGTCAAGGCCGACGGCTCGGTCCTCGTCCATAGCGACGGAGGCTCGTACAAGCCGCTCAACTGGATGGCGNGTGATCGCGACCTGCAGCGTCGACTACGAAGGGCGGCTCACCGCCCACCTGCCCCTGGCGACCCGTCTGCTGATGGTCAAGGCCGACGGCTCGGTCCTCGTCCATAGCGACGGAGGCTCGTACAAGCCGCTCAACTGGATGGCGCCGCCGTGCGCGATGGCCGAGGTGGCCCCCGACGAGATGGAAGCGGCCGAAGGGGTGACCGCGGTCTGGGTCGTCCAGCACGCCAAGACCGACGACCGTCTGCGGGTAAAGATTCACGAGGTCTTCCACGACATCACCCACGACCTCGGGGTCGATCCGGGCCTGGTCAAAGACGGCGTCGAGGCCCACCTCCAGGCCCTCCTTGCCGAGCACATCCACACCCTCGGCGAGGGGTACCGCTTGATCCGGCGCGAGCACATGACCGCGATCGGCCCGGTCGACATCTTGGCCAAGGATGCGAAGGGCGTGAGCGTCGCGATCGAGATCAAGCGGCGCGGTGAGATCGACGGTGTCGAGCAACTGACCCGCTATCTCGAGCTGATGAACCGCGACCCGATGCTCTCCCCCGTCACCGGGGTCTTCGCCGCGCAGGTGATCAAGCCGCAGGCTCGCACCCTCGCCGAAGACCGTGGGATCCGCTGCGTCGTGCTCGACTACGACGAATTGCGTGGCATCGACTCGAGCGAGCACCGCCTCTTCTAGTCGGCGGCGAGCGGCTCCCCCCTTCATACGATTCGAGGTATCCCACCGTCATAGGTGACGGCGAGATACCTCGAATCAGCAGTCGAAGAGGTTCAGGCGGCGTGCTCGCAGGTCTCGCACGAGCAGTTCGTGCACTCGCAGCTGGCGCACGCGTCGTTGCAGTTCTCGCACTTGCAGACGTTGTGGTTGCAGGTCTTGCAGGAACAGTCGGTGCAGGTGCACTTGGCGCACTCATCCGAACAGTTCTCGCACTGGCAGGTGTCGCAGTCGTCGTAGTGGCCGTCGTGCTTGTGGTGCAGGTGGCCGTCGTGCTCGTAGTCGGTGTGGTCGAGGTGCTTGATCGCGGTGTGGCCGCAGCCCTCGCCATGCTCGTGGTCGTGGTCGGTGTGGGCCTTGTGGTTCGCGTGCAGGTCGTGGTGGCTCATCAGTGCTCTTCCTTCGAGTGAGAAATGGCGTCGAGCACGATGTGAGACACGTGCTCATCGGTGATCCGATAGGTGCGATGCCGCCCGTCGAGGTCGGCGCGGACGAGTCCGGCCATCCGCATGACCCGTAGGTGCTGAGACAGCAGCGTCTGCGAGACGCCGACTGCCTCGGCGAGTTCCTGGACGGCCATGGGCGACTCATGGAGCCGAACGATGATCCGGAGCCGGACCGGGGACGAGAGCACCTTGAACAGGCTGGCGGCTTGCTCGATGCACTCATCCACCCCTTCACCATACATGAAGACCTGTGCATATGTTTAGGAGTGAGAACCACTCCCGGTTGGGTAAGTGGCTGTGCCAACGCCGGTGTGAAATCCTCCCTGCAGAGCCCCACGGAGGGGCTCCCGGACGAGGGGCGCCGTACCCGGTCAGCGACAAGACGGCCCAGGAGTGTGCGCCGTCATGCCATGGATCGTCCTGATTGCCTCCGGTGTCCTCGAAGCCGTCTGGGCCACCGCCCTCGGCAAATCCGAGGGTTTCACCAAGCCCGTGCCGTCGGCGATCTTCGCCGTCGCCCTGGTCGCCTCGATGGTCGGCCTCGCCTACGCGATGAAAACCCTCCCGGTGGGCACGTCGTACGCGATCTGGGTCGGGATTGGGGCCGCCCTCACCGTCGCCTACGCGATGGCGACCGGGACTGAGCCCTTCTCCCTGGTCCGCGCCGCACTCATCGCAGTCCTCATCGGGGCCATCATCGGGCTGAAACTCACCCACTGACGCCGGGCCGGCATGCCAAGGGTGCATAGCTCCGCACCCCGAGCCCCCCCCCTTCACGCGCGGCCTGCCGAAGGTGCGGCGCCTCGCACTCCGGGCACCCCACCTTCACGCGCGCGGCCTGCCGAAGGTGCGCCACCTCGCACCCTCAACACCCCGCCTTCGCGCGCGGCCTGCCGAAGGTGCGCCACCTCGCACCCCGAGCACCCCCCTTCACGCGCGGCCTGCCAAAGGTGCCTTGCTCCGCGCCCCCAGCACCCCACCTTCACGCGCGGCCTGCCGAGGGTGCGCCACTGCGCACCCCCGGCAGGCCGTCGTTGGGCTCGGCTACTCCAGTCCGAGGTGGAAATCGCTCGGGTCCGGACCGATCCGGCCCCCGTGGTCGGCGACGTCGAGGCCCGCGAAGGCGGCGAGGTCTGCCTCGTCGAGGGCGAAGCCGAAGACATCCCGGTTAGAGCGAATCCGCTCCGGGGTGACCGACTTCGGGATCACGACATTGCCGATCTGCAGGTGCCAGCGGATCACGGCCTGCGCCGGAGTCACCCCGTGGCGAGCGGCCACCTCTTCGACGACCGGATCGTGCAGGAGCTCGCCACCTTGTCCAAGCGGACTCCACGCCTCGGTGGCGATCCCGTGCTCGTCGTGGAAGGCGCGCAGTTCGCTTTGCTGCAGGTAGGGGTGGAGCTCGACCTGGTTGATCGCGGGCCACTCCCCCGTCTCCTCGTGGAGCGCGGTGAGGTGTTCGGGCCCGAAGTTGCAGACACCGATGGCCCGGATGAGGCCCTCGTCGCGCAGCGTGCGCATGGCCTGCCAGGTCTCGACGAAGCGGCCCGCGCGCGGCGCCGGCCAGTGGATCAGGTAGAGGTCGAGCACGTCGAGACCGAGCCGCTCCATGGAGCCGGTCAGGGCGGCACGGACCGTGTCGATCCCGCCCTGGTCGTCATTCCACAGTTTCGTTGTGACGAAGACGTCCTCGCGCGGCACCGACATCTGCGACAGCGCCTGACCGACCCCGGCCTCGTTGCCGTAGATCCGGGCGGTGTCGACGTGGCGGTAACCCGCGTCTACCGCGAGGCCGACGACATCGACCGCCACCTCGTCGGGCACCTGCCAGACGCCGTAGCCCAGCGAGGGGATCTCGACCGCGTTCGTCGGGGTGCGAAGGGAGTGAGTGGAGTGCTCGGTCAGGTCAGAAGGGGGGTTGGTCATGCCTCCACCCTACGAAGAGGACGCGCCCCAAGGCACCCCCTTCTCCTCGCGGCGACCGGTGGAGTCATCGGTCTGCACCGCGCGATAGGCTCGCGCGTATGGCGCCCATCAGCAAAGTACTCATCGCTAACCGAGGCGAGATCGCCGTGCGTATCGCCCGCGCATGTAAGGACCACGGCATCGGTTCCGTGGCCGTCTACGCCGACCCCGACCGCGACGCACTCCACGTGAAGGTCGCGGACGAGGCCTACGCGCTCGGAGGTTCGACCCCCGGTGACTCTTACCTCCTGCAGGACAAGCTGCTCGAGGTCGCCAAGGAGTCCGGCGCCGACGCGGTCCACCCCGGCTACGGCTTCCTTGCTGAGAACGCCGACTTCGCCCAGAAGGTCATCGACGCCGGCCTGACCTGGATCGGCCCGGGCCCGGAGGCGATCGACTCGCTCGGCGACAAGGTCAAGGCGCGCCATATCGCTTTGAAGGCCAACGCCCCGCTGGTCCCCGGCACCAAGGACCCGGTGGAGGGTCCCGACGAGGTCGTCGCGTTCGCGAAGGAGCATGGCCTCCCGGTCGCGATCAAGGCGGCGTACGGCGGTGGCGGTCGCGGCCTGAAGGTGGCCCGCACCATCGAGGAAATCCCCGAGCTGTTCGACTCGGCCGTGCGCGAAGCGGTCACCGCCTTCGGTCGCGGCGAGTGCTTCGTCGAGCGCTTCCTCGACCACCCGCGTCACGTCGAGACCCAGTGCCTCGCCGACCAGCACGGCAACGTCGTCGTCGTCTCGACCCGTGACTGCTCGCTGCAGCGTCGCAACCAAAAGCTCGTCGAGGAGGCGCCCGCCCCCTTCATCACCGATGAGCAGCACGCCGAACTCGTGCGCGCCTCCAAGGAGATCCTGAAGGGCGCCGGGTACGTCGGCGCCGGGACCTGCGAGTTCCTCGTCGGTCCGGCCGGGGACATCTCCTTCCTCGAGGTCAACACCCGCCTGCAGGTCGAGCACCCCGTGACCGAAGAGGTCACCGGCATCGACCTCGTCCGCCAGCAGTTCCGCATCGCCGACGGCGAGGAGCTGGGCTTCGACGACCCCGAGCCGCACGCTCACTCGATCGAGTTCCGGATCAATGGTGAAGACGCCGGTCGCGGCTTCCTGCCCGCTCCCGGCACCGTCACCACGATGACCGTCCCCGAGGGTCCCGGCGTGCGCTGGGACGCGGGGATCGTCGAGGGCGACACGATCGCCGGCGCGTTCGACTCGATGATCGCCAAGCTGATCGTCACCGGCCGCAACCGCACCGAGGCCATCGAGCGCTCCCGCCGCGTCCTCGACGAACTCGTCATCGAGGGCATGCCGACGGTCACCCCCTTCCACGTCGCGGTCGTGAGCAACCCGGACTTCGCGCCGGAGGACCCCAACGAGCCCTTCAAGGTCCACACCCGCTGGATCGAGACCGACTTCGACAACACCATCGAGCCCTACTCCGGCGACGCTGCCGAGGGCGAAGAGGCCGAGGAGCGCCAGAAGATCACCGTCGAGGTGGGCGGCAAGCGCCTCGAGGTTGTCCTGCCCGGCGGCCTCTCGCTCGGCGGTGGCGGCGGTGGCGCGGCGAAGAAGAAGGCCCCCAAGCGCTCCGGCGGCAGTAAAGCGGGCGCAGCGGCGTCCGGTGACTCGCTCACCGCGCCGATGCAGGGCACCATCGTCAAGATCGCCGTCGAGGAAGGGGCGGAGGTCGCCGAAGGTGACCTCGTCGTCGTCCTCGAGGCGATGAAGATGGAGCAGCCGATCAACGCCCACCGGGCCGGGGTCGTCACCGGACTGCAGGCCGAGGTCGGCGCGACCGTCGCCAATGGCGCGGTCCTGTGCGAGATCAAGGACGCCTGAGTACCGAAACGGGGCGGATCACCGCCCCGGTGATCGCTGAGGGCGAGCCCCGCCACGACACGCTCGTGGTCGCGGTGCTCGCCCTTTGCGGCACCGTCGTGTCGTTGCAGCAGACGATGCTGCTCCCGCTGCTGCCAGATCTGCTCGGGACGACCTCGGATAACAGCACGTGGCTGCTCACCGCTACCTTGCTCGCCGGCGCCGTCTCGACGCCGATCCTCGCGCGCCTCGCGGACATGCGCGGCAAGCGGCTGATGCTGCTGATTTCGCTCACGGCAGTCACCGTCGGCGGCACGCTCGGGAGCCTCGTCGAGCAGTTCCCCCTTCTGGTCGTGGCGCGACTCATCATGGGGATCGGACTCGCGCTGATCCCCGTCGGCATCGCGACGATGCGCGACGAACTGCCGCCGTCTCGCGTGCCCGTGGCGGTCGCCCTGATGAGTGCGTCACTGGCCTTCGGCGCGGCGGTCGGACTGCCTCTTGGAGGGCTCGTCGCCGCGCACTTATCGTGGCGCGGCACCTTCTGGGTGCCCGCCTTGCTCGCCGCGGCGCTCTTCGTCGCCGTGCATCGGCTAGTGCATCCCACGCCGCGACCCGCGGGCGGGCGCTTCGATGTCGTGGGCGCAGTACTCCTCGGTGGCGCGCTCACCTCCCTTCTGCTGCTCGTCTCGAAGGGGGCCCTCTGGGGGATCCGCGACCCGCGCACGATCGTGGCGATCACCCTCGCCGTGACACTCCTCCTACTCTGGGTGCCGTGGGAGTACCGCGTGCGCGACCCGCTCGTCGATCTGCGCACCTCCACGACGCTGCCGGTCGTGATCGCCAACGTGGTCTCGCTCCTCGTGGGCCTCACGATGTTTGCCAACATGCTGATCTCATCTCAGGCGCTGCAAGCACCGACGTCGACGCCCTACGGGCAGGGGCTGAGTGAGATGCACGCGGGGCTGTGGATGGTGCCGGGCGCGGCGGTCTTCGGGCTGATGGCTCCGGTGTCGGCAAAAATTACCCGGCGCTATGGGCCGGTCATGACGATCCTTGCTGGCTCGCTACTGAGCGCGCTCGCCTACGGCGCCCGGATCTGGCTGACGCACAGCGTCGCCGAGATCGTGATCGGCGCGGCCCTTGTGGCCGCGGGTTCGGCCCTGGCCTTCTCGGGCCTGCCCACCCTGATCATGGGTGTCGTTCCCGCGGCCGAGAGCGCCCAAGCCAATGGGCTCAATACGCTGCTGCGCTCGATCGGCACCTCGGCTGCCAGTGCCGGGACCGCCGCGATCTTCGCGGTGAGCGCGGCCTCTTCGCCCCCTTCGGCGGTGCTGGCCGTCACTCCCTCGCTCGGTGGATTGCAGTTGGTCACTGCGCTCGCAGCGCTGGCGTCGGCGCTCGCCGCCGTGGCGTGCCTACCGATCCTGCGTCGGGGCGCGCTGGATGGATACCCGCGCTAACGGGGAGCGGCTACGCCCGATCAGCGCCGGTCGCCGCTGGGTCCAGGACGAAGGACCGGCCGCTGATCTCGAGGACGTCGAGCACCAGCACGTGCTTCTTCTCGGTGCGCACCCAGGGGCGGAGGTTCATCGTGACCTCGGCCCGCTCATCGTCATCGACGACCTCGGTGACCTTGCCCTGGGTGACCACGCTCGACGCGGTCCGGCCGTCGTGTTCGTCGATCTCGAAGGCGACGATGTCCTCGACCTTGAGCGCATAGAACTTCGAGCCCTCGGCGGTCCGAAACACGATCCGGTCGCCGTCGATGGCGTAGTTAACCGGCGCGATGGTGGTGCGTCCCCGCAGGTGATAGGCCAGGCGTCCAAAACTGTTCTGCCGCAGCAGATCCCAGCACTCATCTACCGTGAGATCGCGAACGACGACGTCACTGTCGGTCATGTCGGGCTCCTCCTCGATACCGCCTACCCGACCTAACCTATCGGCCGCTTCGTCAGTTGGTCCGGGTGGGGTGAAGGCGGCGGGCGGCCTCGGCGAGCGAGCCGGTGAGCGACGGGTAGACCGTGAACGTCCCGGCGACCTGGTCGACGGTCAGCCGGTGCTGGACGGCGAGCGCGATCGGGAAGATCAGCTCCGAGGCGCGCGGCGCCACGATCACGCCGCCCAGGATCACGCCCGAGGCCTTCGCGCAGTACATCTTCACGAAGCCCTCGTTGATGCCGAGCATCTTCGCGCGCGGGTTCGTCGAGAGCGGCATCATCACCTCTTCGACGGCGGCGACACCGGCCATCGAGGCGGCGTTGCGCCCGACCGTCGCGATCTCCGGATCGGTGAAGACGTTGGCGCTCACGGCGTCGAGGTCAAGCGGGGACACCGCGTCGCCGAGGGCGTGCGACATCGCGATCCGACCCTGCATCGCCGCGACCGACGCGAGCGCGAAGACGCCGGTGCAGTCCCCCGCGGCGTAGATCCCCCGGACCGTCGTCCGCGACACGCGGTCGACCTTGATGTGGCCGGACTCGGTGAGTTCGACGCCGACCTCTTCGAGGCCAAGGCCTGCGGTCTGCGGGATGGCCCCGACCGCGATGAGGACGTGTGAGCCCTCGATCTCGCGGCCGTCTTCGAGGTGCACGACGACTCCATCGCCGCGGCGCTCGGCCCCGGCCATGCGGGAGCGGTTCAGGACCTCCATGCCGCGGCGACGGAAGACCTCTTCGATGACGGCCGCCGCGTCCTGGTCCTCGCCCGGCAGGACGAGATCGCGCGAGGAGACGAGGGTGACGCGGGTGCCGAGCCCAAGGTAGGCCTGGGCGAGTTCGGCGCCGGTCACACCAGAGCCCACGACGATGAGGTGCTCGGGGAGTTCGGGGAGTTCGTAGATCTGCTGCCAGGTGAGGATGCGCTCACCATCGGGCACGGCGCTCGCCAGGACACGCGGGGTGGCGCCGGTCGAGACGAGGACCACCTCGGCGGTGAATTCCTCCTGACCCTCTTCGGTCGTCGCCACCACAGACGTCGGCGAGGCGAGGTGACCACTGCCGCGCACGATCCGCACGCCGACCTCTTCGAGACGCTTGGAGATATCGGCCGACTGAGCCGCGGCGAGATCGAGGACGCGCTGGTTGATCTCGGCGAGATGCGCGTGCGCGTCGCTGACGTCGTCGCCTTCCTGGTCCTGCAGGTGCACCCCGAGCTCGTGGGCAGTCTCAAACTCGGACATGTAGTCCGCAGTCGCGATCAGAGTCTTGCTCGGGACGCAGTCGGTCAGGACCGCAGCGCCGCCGAGGCCGTCCCGATCGATGACGGTGACATTCGCGCCGAGGTGCGCCGCCACGAGGGCAGCCTCATATCCACCTGGGCCTCCACCGAGGATGACTACCTTCGTCCCGCGCATATTCACGCCCCTTATCCAACCATCGCCGCGAAGGGGGGCGTGCCTCAGGTCACACGTGGCGCGGGTGATTCTTCACCATTTGCCCTGCCCGTGCGCTCGCCATCGACCCGCAGGTGTTGCTCCTCGACGAGCCCCTCTCCGCGCTCGATGCCAAGGTCCGCGGGCAACTGCGCGACGAGATTCGACGGATCCAACTCGAGGTGGGGACCACCACCCTCTTCGATCTAGGTGGGCAACACCGATTTGGCCAGCTTCGCTCCCGGTGATCCCGTCACCGTGCGACCGCGTGGCGACGCCGCCCTCGCGATCGCGGGCTGACCCCCTTCGGCGCCCCGGAAGCGGTCAACGGGCGGGGAAAGATCCGCGTCCGATGACCGTTTCCGCGACCTGGAAAGGTGCAGGTGCACCGACCTGGGCAGGAGTCGGTAGGCACCGATAGCCTGGCGTGGTGAGCGAGAACACCGAAGTTCAGGCGACCGACGACCCCTTCAAGCTGGCGAAGGAGGCGGCCGAGGTCATCGCCGAGCGCACCGGCCGCGAGCGTCACGATGTCGCGCTCGTGCTCGGCTCGGGTTGGGGGACGACCGCCGAACTCATCGGCGAGACGGTGACGAGCATCGAGCAGGCCGAGGTGCCGGGCTTCGCCAAGGCCGCAGTGGCCGGCCACTCGGGCGTGATGCGCTCGATCGCGATCAGCGGCAGCGACAAGCGCGCCCTCGTCTTCGGGACGCGCACCCACTTCTATGAGGGGAAGGGAGTCCGCGCGGTGGTTCACGCGGTGCGCACCGCCGCGGCCGCGGGCTGCTCGACGATCGTGCTCACCAACGGCTGCGGTGGCCTGCGTCCCGAGTGGGGTCCGGGGACGCCGGTGCTGATCAGCGACCACCTCAACCTCACCGCGACCTCCCCCATCGAGGGCGCGAACTTCATCGACCTGACGGACCTGTACTCCAAGCGCCTGCGCGATCTGGCGCGCGAGGTCGACCCCAGCCTCGATGAAGGGGTTTACGTGCAGTTCCGGGGGCCGCATTACGAGACCCCAGCCGAAGTGAAGATGGCAGGCATCCTCGGCGGCGATCTCGTCGGGATGTCCACCACGCTCGAAGCCATCGCCGCGCGCGAGGCGGGCCTGGAGATCCTCGGCGTCTCGCTCGTCACCAACCCCGCCGCCGGCGTCTCCCCGACCCCGCTCTCTCACGAGGAGGTCGTCGAGGCCGGCAAGGCCGCCGCCGAACGCTGCGGCCAGCTCCTCGCCGCCATCGTCACGCGCCTCTGATCAGGCATCAGCATCATGTTTCGCTACCAGGGCCGCCACGCACACCAGGAGGACGGAATGCCCACCCCCGCCGCACTCGATGACCTCACCGCGACCGCGAGGCTGTGGGCATCCGACGATCCTGACGAGACCACACGAGCCGAGTTGACGGCCGTGATCGAGGCGGCCGAAGGGGGCGACGCGCAGGCCGTCGCCGATCTGGAAGACCGCTTCTCCGGGATGTTGCAATTCGGGACCGCCGGGCTTCGGGGCGCGCTCGGCGCGGGTCCCAACCGGATGAATCGCGCCGTCGTGATCCGCGCGGCGGCGGGCCTCACGGCCCACCTGCAAAAAGACATTCCCGAGCCGATCGTCGTCATCGGCTACGACGCGCGCCACGGCTCGGCCGACTTCGCGCGGGACACCGCCGGGGTCGTGACGGCCGCCGGTGGGCGGGCCATGCTCCTCCCCCGGACCCTCCCGACCTCGCTCCTCGCCTTCGCGGTGCGGCACCTGCGCGCCGACGCTGGCGTCATGGTGACGGCGAGCCACAACCCGCCGCAGGACAACGGGTACAAGGTCTACCTCGGCGACGGGAGCCAGATCGTCTCGCCTGCCGATGTCGAGATCGCCGCCGAGATCGCGAAGGTGGAGTCCGTCGCCTCGGTCCCGCGCGCCCACGCGGGCTGGGAGGTCCTCAGTGAGGACATCGTCGAGGCGTACCTCGACGGGGTCACCCAGGTGATCGACCCCCACAGCGCGCGGGAGGTGTCGATCGTGCACACCGCGATGCACGGGGTTGGCACCCAGACCCTGCTCGCCGCCTTCGACCGGGCGGGCTTCCCCGCCCCGGAAACCGTTGCGGCGCAGGCCGAACCGGACCCCGACTTCCCCACCGTGGCCTTCCCCAACCCCGAAGAGGACGGCGCACTTGACCTCGCGCTCGCGCAGGCGAGTGAGTCGGGGGCGGATCTCCTGATCGCCAACGACCCGGACGCGGATCGGTGCGCGGCGGCCGTGCGCGATCGCGATGGCGGCTGGCGCCTGCTGAGCGGCGATGAACTCGGTGTGCTCCTCGGCTCGCGGATCATCGTCGGCGGTGTCGAACCCGACGAGTCCCTCGCCTGCTCGATCGTCTCCTCCCGCCTGCTCGCCGCGATGTCGGCGGCCGTCGGCGTCAATCACGTCGAGACCCTGACCGGCTTTAAGTGGATCGCCCGCGTGCCGGGCCTGCGTTTCGGATACGAAGAGGCGCTCGGCTACTGCGTCGACCCGCGCCGGGTCAAGGACAAGGACGGCATCAGCGCCGCCCTTCTCATCGCCGAACTCGTCGCGATCTTAAAGGCCCAGGGCCGCAGCGTCCTCGATGTCCTCGACGACCTCCACCGTCAGTACGGCGCGCACGCATCCGGCTCCTTCTCGGTCCGGGTCGACCAGCTCGAGCAGATCGAAACCGTCATGCGCCGCCTGCGGGAGAACCCGCCGCAGCAGATCGCCGGGGTCGACGTCGCGCAGTTCGACGATCTCAACGAAGGGGGCGCCCTGCCCCCGACCGATGGCCTGCGGTGGTATCTCGTCGACGGCTCGCGGGTGATCGTCCGGCCGTCGGGCACCGAGCCGAAGGTCAAGATCTACCTCGAGGCCATCGAGTACGTCCGGGACGAGGGTCTCGACCACGCCCGCTGGATCGCTGGCGAGCGGCTCGGTCGGCTGCGCGAGGCGATGGCAGAACTCACCGCACTGGACGGGCGGTAGCCCGAGCTCAGGCGACGATCGCGAGCACCACGAAGACGATCATCGTCACGGTGAGCGCGAGCGACATGGGGTGCCACCGCGCGAGAGCGTGCTCCCCTTCGCCCATCACGCCCGGTTCGCCTCCTAGCCCGCGGAGCCACTCCTGCTGGGCCTGCTCGATGACGGCCGCGGCGCGCCCGGGGGTGACGCGACCCCGGATCCGCCCGCCCGGTGCGATCTCGCCTCCGACCGGTTCGGAGTGCCCCAGGATCCCCCCTTCGACCTGCCCGGTCCGCGAGCGAAAACTCGCCTGGGAGGTGATCGCGAAGGATTCGTGGCGCCGATCTTCGGCGCTGAAGGCCAGGGTCCAGCCGCTCCCGACGTAGTCCAACCGCCCCCACGGGATCCGGATTTCGCGCCACGGGTTGTGGACCACCACGCCCTCGTCGCGCAGCGTGACGCGCGGCGCGACCATCATGAGGTAGCTGAGGATCGCGATCGCGAGCGAACCTAAGACCATGCGCTGCGATCCGCCACCGATCGCCTGCCAGCCCGCGAAGAGGATGAGGACCACGATCATGAAGAGGCCACTGACCATCGTCGAGTTCTGACGCAGCGTGACGCGAGCAGGGGACCATCGGGGGTGCTCGGGCATCCGCCTAAGATATCGGGCTGTGACGACCCCGCCGACGACCCGCACCGGCCGCATCGTCATCCTCTCCGGCCCGAGCGGCTCCGGGAAGTCGCGCCTCGCCGCGCGCCTCAGCGCTCGCTACGGATGGCCCGTCGTCGGCCTGGACGATTTTTATCGCAATGGCGACGATCCGGAGCTGCCGATCCAGGAGGAACTCGGGATCCCCGACTGGGACGACCCTCGGGCCTGGGACGGCGAGGCCGCCGTCGACGCACTCACGCGCCTCGTCACGACCGGGCGCACCGACACACCGGTCTACGACATCTCCACGAGCACCGCGGTCGACACTCGTGAGGTGGTGAGCGATGGAAGGGGGTTGATCCTCGCCGAGGGGATCTTTGCCGCCGAGATCGTCCCGACTTTGAGGTCGCGGGGCCTGCTGCACTCGGCATGGTGCGTGCGCCACCGCCGAGGGGTCACCTTCGCCCTTCGCCTCGCCCGAGACCTGCGCGAGCGACGCAAACCCCCGGCCACCTTGGTCAAGCGCGGCATCCTGCTGATGCGGGAGGAACCTCGGGTGATCGCCCGCGACGTGCTCCTTGGTTGCCGAGCCGCCCGGGCCCGCGAGGTCGAACGCGCGCTCACCCCTTCCGACTGAGCGTCGCGGGCACCCGCGGTGACCGCCGCACGTGGCATAGGGTGCGAGCATGACCCGCTTCACACCCGGGACCACCGTCACGGTCCACGACGTTGCCGACCTGATCGACCACGCGCTGCTGAAGCCGGAGCTCACGCCGCAAGAGGTCGCCGCCTCGGTCCGTGAACTCGCCGCCGAGGGCATCTGGAGCGTATGTGTGCGCCCGAGCGATGTGACGCTCGCCGGTGAGACGATCGCCGAGGTCGAGGGCAGCCCGACCCGCGTGTGCACGGTCATCGGCTTCCCGCACGGCACCACGTCGACCGCCGCGAAGGTCGCCGAGTCGCGCCAGGCTCTCGCCGATGGTGCGACCGAGCTGGACATGGTCCTTAACATCGGCCGCCTGCGCGGTGGTGACCTGGACGCCGTGCGTGATGACATCGCCGCGGTCGTCGAGGTCGGACATGACGCCGGTGTCATCGTGAAGGTCATCCTCGAGACGTCCCTGCTCGACGACTCCCAGAAGGTGGCCGCCTGCCGCGCGGCGAGCGACGCCGGCGCCGACTTCACCAAGACCTCGACCGGATTTGCCGGGGGCGGCGCCACCCTCCCCGACGTGCGCCTCATGCGCGCCAACACTCCGGAGTCCATGCAGGTCAAGGCCTCGGGCGGGGTTCGCGATATCGAGACCCTCCTCGCGATGCTCGCCGAGGGCGTCACCCGGATCGGCACGTCCAGCACCGCGGCGCTGCTCACCCAGGCCCGCGAACTCGATGCGTTGGGCACGCTGGTGGTGCCTGAGCCCGGCGCGGTGGCCCCGGCTATCGCACCGCAGGGCTATTAATCGACACCCGGGGAAGGGGGGACAAGCGTGAGCGATCCATGGACCGCGCCCGGTAGCCAGCCGCAAGATCCGACGCGACCGTGGGAAGGGAGCGAACCGAGTCCGCCGACCGACCCCGCCCCAACCCCCTTCCCGGGCAACGCCCCGATCCCGCCAGGAGATGGTGGCGCGCCGCCTGCTGACCCTGGTCCGCCCCCTTCTGCGCCCCCCTTCACCGGGCACTCGGGGATGCCGAGCCATCCGGGGACGCCCGATCCGGCAGGCCCGTTTTCTGGGTCGCCTCCGCCGCACGCTCCGCCCGGATGGGGCGCCGCCAGCTTCCAACCCGGCATCGTCCCCCTTCGCGCCCTGCGCCTCGGTGACATCTACTCCGGAGTGTTCAAGGCCGTCCGGGGCAATGCGGGGGCGACGATCGGACTCAGTTTCGTCGTCAACCTCGTCGTGTTGGTCCCGCTCGTCGCCCTGGCCGCGTATCTCGCGAGCCAGACCACCATCTCGGGCGACTGGCTGAGCGAATCGCCGGAGAGCAGCGCGGCCTTCACGAGCGTCGACCTGATCAACCAGATCCCGACCCTGGGCTCGATCATCGTGACGGCCCTGCTGGCAGTCTTCCTCGCGCGAGTCATCCTGGTGGCGGTCACCGGGCGGAAGACCACGATCGCCGAGGTCTGGGCGGCGACCTCGAGCCGAATCCTCCCGGCCATCGGTGCCACGGCCCTGACCTTCGTCGGGTCCCTCCTTCTCATCGCGCTCCTCCTGGGTCCGGGCATCGCGCTGCTGGTCGCGGCGGATGGAGACGGCGGCTCCATCGGGCTCGGCGTGCTCGCGCTGCTCGCGGGGGCGCTGGTCCTCTTCGTCCTCTACCTCTGGTTGTGGACCCGCCTCGCCTTCGTCACCAGTGCGATTTCGATCGAGCGGGTCGGAGTTTTCCGCGGCTTTTCGCGGTCATGGTCACTCACGAGCGGCAAGGAGATGTGGCGCATCCTCGGGATCCGGCTCCTCACCTCGCTCGTGATCTCGATGGTCGTCTCGGTGATCACCCTTCCGCTCGCGTTGGTCGCCATCGGCGCCTTCGCCTTCGGTTCGGGTGATCCCTCGACCTTCGCCATCGGGCTCGTCGTCACCACCGGCATCGCCAGTGTCGTCGCCGGGGCCCTCACGGCCCCCTTCACCTCCGGCGTCGATGCCCTGCTCTACATCGATGAACGCTTCCGCCGCGAGGCCTTCGACGTGCGGATCATCGACGCGACCCAGCGCGGCAGCGATCTCACCGCCGACGGCGTCGACCTCGGACCGCCCGCCGATGCGATTCGCTGACGGACCGCCGCTCGACCCGTCGTCGGGGCAAGCGCGCGACTGGCTCGTCGAGGAGTTGCGCAAGGCGCCGTATCAAGACCAGCGCAGCCTCTTCGACCGCCTCGTCGATTGGCTCAACCGACAACTGACGCGCGGCAGCGAGGTCGGCGCTCCCACCGAGGTGCTCTGGGTCGTCCTCTTCGTGATCATCGCGGCGATCATCGCGCTCATCGTCTGGCAGATGCGTCGTGAACCGGCGACCTCCCGGAGCGGTGATGACCATGACGTGCTCGGCGGGAGCGAACACACCGCCGCCGAGCACCGGGAGCTGGCCCGCGCTGCGATGACCGCGAGCGATTGGAATACGGCAGTCATCGAGGGCTACCGGGCCATAGCTCGGGGCGCTGCGGAGCGCACGATCTTGCCGGACCTGCCGGGCCTCACCGCGCACGAGGTCGCCATCGCTCTGGCCTCCGCCTTCCCCGCCGAAGGGAGCGAACTCGCCACCGCCGCAGACATCTTCGACGCCGTGCGCTACGGCGATGACCGCGCCGATGCGGCGGCCGCCGAGCGCCTGCTCGCTCTCGAGGCCCGCCTGCTGACGGCCCGCCCCGCGCTCTCCCCGCTTGGTCTCCTGCCGACGCCGGGCGCAGGGGGGACGAGGTGACCGCGCCGACCTTGCCCCGGACCGAGAAGGCTGAGGGCACGCCGCACACCGGTCGCGCATCGATCTGGCGGGCCCGCATCATCGTCGTGGTGCTGAGCATCATCGGCCTCGCCCTCCTCGCGATCCTCAGCCTTGGTGAGGCCAGGACGGACAACCCCCTCGACCCATCGAGCGCTGGGCCGACGGGCAGCCGTGCTCTCGCCGAGGTCCTGCGGCAGCGCGGTGTCGCCGTCGAGCAGGTCGGGACCGCCTCCGAGGTGCGTGATCGCGCGCCCGGTCCCGGGACCACCGTCGTCGTCTCCGGGACGGACTTGCTGACCGAGACCAACGCACGCACGGTGCGAGAGGCCGCCCGCGATGCCGACCGTCTCGTCGTGCTGATCCCGAGCCAGGACATCCTGGACGCGATGCGCATCCCACTCACCCGAGGCTCCCCACCGAGCGGGCGTTACGAAGCCGAATGCGACCCCGGGGCCACCGATGGGATCGTTCGCGCAGGCGATCGCGTCAACAGCGCTGACGGCTCGTACGCGAGCACCGATCCCGCTGTCTCCGTGTGCTTCCGGGTCCTCGGAACCCCTCCGTCCGAAGGGGGTGCGGTCGCCATCGTGCCGGCCGAGAGCGACCGCCCGACCACCGTCGTGATCGGCGCCGTCTCGGGCCTCAGCAACCGACACATCACCGAGGACGCCCACGCCGGCGTCGCGATCCGCGCGCTCGGTGCCAGCCCGCGGCTCCTCTGGTACTACCCCACCTTGACCGATGCGTATGGCACGACGGGCGGTCCCGATGATGGCCAGCCGCGAGCCCTCTACCCGATGATGCTGCTCCTCGGCATCACCGTCGTCACGTTGGCCGTCGTTCGTGGGCGCCGTCTCGGGCGCCTCGTCCCGGAGCGGCTCCCGGTGGTTGTGCGGGCCATCGAGACCACGCAGAGCCGAGCCGCCCTCTACCGCCGCGCCGACGATCGCGAGCGGTCAGCCGCGATCCTTCGCACCCGCAGCATCGACGCCCTTCGCCGACGTCTTGGCGTCACCCCCAGCGAACCTCCGGCAGCGCTCATCACCGCGATCGTCGCCGTGACCGGTGACGATCCGAACCGTATCGAGAGCCTGCTGCATGGGCCGACTCCCCCGAACCGCGAGGTGCTCCTCGACCTCGCCCGCGACCTCATGGACCTCAACGAAAGGGTGCGCCGCAGATGACCGACCACCAACCACCCCCTCCCTCTCCAGGGACGCCTCCGGCGGATCCGCCGTACCCGACGGCACCCCCTTCGAGCCCCACCAGCGAGGCCGAGGACGCTCGGGCTGCGCTCCTCGCCGTGCGCGCCGAGGTCGGCAAGGCCGTCGTCGGGCAGGACGCCGCCGTCACCGGAATGCTCATCGGGTTGCTCTGCGGCGGGCATGTGCTGCTCGAAGGGGTACCCGGTGTCGCCAAAACCCTGCTGGTCCGCACCCTCGCGTCGGCGCTCGACGTCGAGACCCGGCGCGTGCAGTTCACCCCCGACCTGATGCCCGGTGACCTCACCGGATCTTTGGTCTTCGACGCCGGGAGCGCCGAGTTCCACTTCCGGCGCGGACCGGTCTTTACCAACCTGCTCCTCGCCGACGAAATCAACCGGACCCCTCCCAAGACGCAGTCCGCGCTGCTCGAAGCGATGGAAGAGCGCCAGGTGAGCATCGACGGCGAGCCCCACCCGCTGCCGACCCCCTTCATGGTCGCGGCGACCCAAAACCCGGTCGAGTACGAGGGCACCTACCCCCTTCCCGAAGCCCAGCTCGACCGCTTCTTGCTCAAGCTCGTCCTCCCCCTTCCGCCGCGCTCGGATGAGATCTCGGTGCTCCTGCGGCACGCGTCCGGCTTCGACCCGCGCGATCTGGCGGCGGCCGGAGTCGAGGCGGTGGCGAACGGCAAGGACCTGGCGAAGGGGGCGCGCGCCGTGCGCTCGGTAGCGATCAGTGATGCCGTGACCGGCTACATCGTCGATATCGCGCGCGCGACCCGCCAATCGCCATCGGTGCAGTTGGGCGTCAGCCCGCGTGGCGCGACGGCGCTGATGCGCACCGCCCAGGCGTGGGCCTGGCTGAACGGCCGCGGCTACGTCACGCCGGATGATGTGAAGGCGCTCGCTCAGGCCACCCTCGCGCACCGGATCGGGCTGCGTCCCGAGGCCGAGATCGAAGGGGTCAAGGTCGCCCAGGTGCTCGACAGTGCCCTGGCGGCGGTGCCGGTCCCCCGCTGATGGCCCTCACCCACCGCGTCGTCTGGTTGCTCCTCATCGGGGCCGTCCCGGTCGTGTTACGCCCGAGCGTCGGCACCGTCTGGCTCTGGGTGGCGCTCGTGGCCGCGCTCGTGGCGCTCGATCTGCTCCTCGCCCCCACGCCAGCGGGGCTCGAGGTGGCGCGACCCGTTCGCACCACCCGAGTGCGCCTCGGCGAGCGCGCCCAGACCGAGATCGTGATCGCGAACCCGACCGGGCGCGGGGTTCGCGGGCTCGTCCGGGACGCCTGGCCCCCTTCGGCTGGGCAGCGTGAGCGCGGGCAATCGCTGCACATCCCGCCGGGTGAACGAGTCCGCGTCGTCACCCACTTCCTCCCGACCCGCCGAGGAGACCGCCACGCCGACCGTGTGACGATCCGCCTGCGGGGTCCGCTCGGGCTCGCAGCGCGACAGTCCTCGATCGAGGTGCCCGGGGTCCTGCGGGTGCTGCACCCCTTCGGCGCGCGTCGCCACATCCCCTCCAAACTGGCGGCGCTGCGCCAACTCGACGGTCGCGCGGCGCTGCGGACGCGGGGACAGGGGACCGAGTTCGATTCGCTGCGCGACTATGTCGACGGCGACGACGTCCGCAGCCTGGACTGGCGCGCGACGGCCCGACGCCAACACCCGGTCGTGCGGACCTGGCGGCCGGAGGAGCAGCGCCGGGTGATCATCGTGATCGACACCTCCCGCACGAGCGCCGGGCGCATCGGCGATGTCCCACGACTCGATGCCGGCATGGACGCCGCGCTGTTGCTCGTCGCGCTCGCCGGCCACGCCCGGGACCGCGTCCACATCATCGCTGGCGATCGTCAGGTCCACGCCCGGATTACCGGTCATGATCGCGCCGAGCTGCTGAGTGCAGCGGTGGATGCGCTCGCCGATGTCGAACCCAGCCTCGTCGAAGCTGATTGGTCGGCGCTCGCCTCCGAGGTTGCCCAGGCGAGCAGCCAGCGCGGGCTCGTCGTGTTGATTACTCCGCTCGAGCCGTCCGCGATCGAAGAGGGTCTGCTGCCCGTCCTGCCTGCGCTCGCCGCCCGCCACCGGGTCGTGCTCGCGTCGGTCAGCGATCCCGAACTGGGCCGGATGAGCGCGCAGCGGGACACCCTGGCCGAGGTCTATGACGCCGTCGCCGCTGAGCGCACCACTCAACTGCGCGAGGCGACCGCCGCGGGGCTGCGGCGGATCGGGGTAAGCGTGATCGAAGGCGACCCCGACTCCCTTCCCCCGCAGCTCGCCGATCACTACCTCGCCCTGAAATCCCACGGCCTCCTCTAGCCCTCTCGCGCTTTTCCACCGTCGCTTCGTGACCGGCCTGATCGTCCACGGGCCCGCGCTGACGGAGCCCTCGGCGACCGCGGACCCGAGACTCTGGAGGTCGTGACACCACGTCAGTTGCTCCAGGCTCGATACCGAGCTGCGACCGAGGAGGCTTCCCTTCGAGGCGGCGTGATCTCGCGGGCCGACCTTCGCGCCTTCGGCATCAGCGCTGACCATGTCCGCCACCAGGTGGAGTCGCGCCGCTGGCGGTGTCATGGCCGCCAAACCGTTGCGACCCATACGGGTTCCTTATCGGAAGAGGCGCGTCGCTGGTCCGCGGTGTGGGAGGTCGGTGCGCGGATCGCGGTGCTGGACGGGGTGAGCGCACTCCACGCCGCGGGGCTGACCGGCTATCGGGATGCGGCCATCCATGTCTCGGTGACGCACACCGCCTCGGTCCGCCCCGTGGAAGGAGTGGTCATTCACAAGGTGGGTCGCCAGCTGACAGCCCATATCCGCTCCGCTGGACTCCCGCGGACCACACCCGCGATCGCGGCGGTGCGCGCTGCCCACTGGGCGGTCAGCGACCGCCAGGCGGCGTTGATCTTGGCCATGACGATTCAGCAACGCCTCGTTTCGGCCGCCGACCTGCAGGCCGCGGTGGACCTCGCGCGAGGCAGAACCCGCCGCGCGTTCATCCGACGGATCGTGGCCGACGTCAGCGATGGAGCACAGGCGCTCGGCGAGCTCGATGTCGCCTCGATGTGCCGGTCCCGTCGGCTGCCGCCCCCCGAGCGCCAAGTCGTGATGCGAGGACCCCGCGGCCGGATCTATCTGGACGCGCGATGGCGCGAGCAACGACTGGTCCTCGAGGTCGACGGGTCGGGCCACACTCAGGGGCTGGCCGTGATGCTCGACCACTTGCGCGCGAACGAGGTGGTGATCGCGGGCGATCGGGTGCTGCGGATCGACCTCATGGGTCTTCGCTTAGCACCGGACCTCTTCCTCGATCAACTCGAACGAGCGCTGCGCTCTGGTTCGAGGTAATACGACGCTCTATAGGCCGTCGGATTACCTCGAACCGGGGAGGAAGGGGGTGATCAGCCGGTGATGGGGTCGAGGGCGCCGCGGTCGCGCTCGCCGAGGTCACCGGTCACCCCTTCGGACACTGCCCGACGCCCTAGCACGAAGACGTAGGTCAAGAAGAGGACCTCGGCGACGATCCCAATGCCAATCCGGGACCAGGTCGGCAGGGACGAGGGAGTGACGAAGCCTTCGATCACTCCGCTGATGAGGAGCACCACCACGAGCCCGAGCGCGACGACCATCGAGGCGCGCGCTTCGGCGGCGAGGGATTGCAGGCGAGTCCGAGGACCCGGTTCGACCCACGACCAGAAGAGCCGCAGCCCGACCGCGCCGGCGATAAACACCGCCGTGAGTTCGAGCAGGCCGTGGGGGAGGATCAACCCGAAGAAGAGGTCTGCGCGTCCGTGGTCGATCATCAGCGCAGCCGCGGCGCCCACGGCGACACAGTTCTGATAGAGCACGTAGAGCACCGGGAGGCCAAGGACGCCCGCGCCGATGCACTGCGCGGCAATCCAGGCATTGTTGACCCACACGAGCGTCGCGAACTCATGGTGCGCGTACTCGCTGTAATAGTTCTCGAAGTCGGTGTTGACGTAGGCGTCGATCTCCGCGGGCGTCAACTGGCTCGTGTAGACCTCGGGATGCTGCAGCGTCCACAGCGTCGCGAGCACGATCAGCGCGAGGCAGGCGAGCGAGACGGCGATCCACCACCGGCGCATCCGGTAGAGCGTGCCCGGCAACTGGTGCGTGAAGAAGCCCCCGACCGCGGCCCAACTCCCCGGCGGTGAGACGGCTGCGTGGACGCGCGCCCGGGCGAGCAGGCTCGACAGGTAACTCACGATGCTCGGGTCCGGACTCGCCGTGCGCACGACCGACAGGTGGGTCGACACCCGCTGATAGAGGTCGAGTAGTTCGTCGGCCTCGGCCGCGGACAGGCGCCGCTGACGCACGAGGTGATCGAGCCGCCGCCAGTGCGGCGCGTTTACCGCGATGAAGGCGTCGAGGTCCACGCGTCGCAGCCTACGTGAGTCCCGCCCGCGATTAAGGTGGGCGCGAGCCACGAAGACCGCATGAGACGAAGGGGGTGAGCGGTTTGAGCTCCGTCGCAGGGTCGAGTTACGCGACCGATGACCAGGTCACCAGCGAAGGGGTGGCGGTTGAGTTGCCGGTCGCCGGATTCGTGATGCGGATCGGCTCGGCCCTGATCGATGCCGCGATCTCCATCGGGGTCTTTATCGCGAGCGTCATCGCCTCGATCTACCTCCTCTTCGGTCGCTCGGACGCGGTCACCGGCGCGGCGACAATCCTGATCATCATCGTGTCCTTCGTGGCGGTGCCGATCGTTCAGGAGACCCTGCTGCGCGGCCGTACGGTCGGCAAACTCATCTTCGGGCTACGCACCGTCCGCGATGACGGTGGGCCGATCCGCTTCCGGCACGCGCTGACCCGCGGTCTCGTGGGCTTCATCGAGGGCTGGATGCTGATGGGTCTGCCGATGGTCCTCAGCGAAATGATCGACTCGAAATCACGCCGGCTCGGCGATTTCACGGCCGGCACCTACGTGATCACCGAGCGCCGATCGATGACGCTCCCTCCGCCGCCTCAGATGCCGCCGAGGCTGGAGGCGTGGGCGCGTACCGCGGATATCGCGACGCTCCCGGGCGGGCTCTCCATCGCGGTTCGCCAGTACCTCGGCCGCTTCGCCACGATGACCCCGGCGGCCCGAGAGCAGACCGGCTCGGGGCTCCTTAGCGCCGTGCTCGAATACGTCTCTCCCCCGCCCCCGATCGGATCCCCGCGGGAGGCCGTCCTCGCGGCGGTGCTCGCCGAGCGCCGCCGCCGCGACCTTGACCGGCTCGCGCGGGACCGGGCGGTCCGCGAGCGCCTGATCAGCCCTGACCCGCTGCAGCCGCGTACGCGGGCTTGATCGTGCCTTCGATGAGCTCGAGCCGCTCGTCGAAGGGGAGGAAGGCCGACTTCATCGCGTTGACCGTCACCCAGCGCAGGTCATCAAGATCCCACCCCGCCTGGTCGACGAGGGCGTGCATCTCCTTGGTCATCGAAGTATCGGACATGAGCCGGTTATCGGTGTTGAGCGTGACGCGGTAGCGGAGCTTGGCGAGCGCGGTGATCGGGTGCTCCGCGATCGACGGCGCGGCTCCCGTTTGGACATTGGAGTGCGGGCACATCTCCAGGGGCACGCGGGTGTCTCGGACATAGGAGGCCAGGCGGCCGAGGCGCAGCGCAGAGGGATCCTCGGCGGCGAGCCGATTCGCCAGCCCCGGATCGTCGGTGACCGTGGTGCCACTTCGTCCGGCGCCGACGAGCTCGATGTCGTCGCCGATCCGCACACCATGGCCGAGCCGGTCAGCCCCGCACCATTGGAGGGCCTCCCAGATGCTCGGGAGGCCAAACGCCTCGCCCGCGTGGATGGTGAAGTGGGCGTTTTCGCGCGCGAGGTACTCGAAGGCGTCGAGGTGGCGGCTCGGCGGGTACCCGGCCTCGGCCCCGGCGATGTCGAAACCACCAACGCCCTGGTCGCGGTAGCGCACGGCGAGTTCGGCGATCTCTCGCGACTTGGCGGCGTGGCGCATCGCGGTCAGCAGGGCGCGGATCCGGATCGGGGTACCGGCGGCGGCGGCCTCGGCCTCCCCTTCGCGAAAGCCTGCGTTCACGGCCTCAACGACTTCCTCGAGTCGCAGTCCCCCTTCGAGATGCTGCTCGGGCGCATAGCGGCTCTCGGCGTAGACGACGCCATCGGCGGCGAGGTCGAGGACGCTCTCGCGAGCCACGCGGCGCAGCGCATCGGCGCTCTGCATGACCGCGACGGTGTGCTCGAAGGTCTCCAAGTACCGCACAAGAGACCCCGAATCCGCACTATCGCGGAACCACGCGGCCAACCCCTCGACGGTGCGGTCTGCTCCGCTCACCGGGAACTCATGGCCGATCTCGTCGGCGATCTCCAGGACCGTCGACGGGCGCACGCCACCATCGAGATGATCGTGCAGGAGGGCCTTCGGCAGACTGCGGATGCCGGCCTCATCGAGGACGAAGGGGGTCGTGGAGGGCTGCTGCGTGGTGGTCTGGCTCACCCCGGACACTCTAGGGGCCCGCGGGCCACGTGTCGGCTCGCGCCGTTAGAACGAGAAGGTTTCTTGGAGTTCGTCGCCGACGATCTCTCGAGCAATCTCGACCCGACCTTCAGCGTCGCCTTCGGCGGCCTCACCTGCCTCTTCCCATGCCCGAGGCAGTACCTCTTCGGCGAACCCCGTCAGGCGATCGAAGAACTCCACCACCCCCGAAGCAATCACCACCACATCACCTTCGGAGACCGCCACCACCTCACCAGCAGCACCCGACTCAGGATCCACCCGCACGACCACACCCTGACGCTGATGCCACATCAGCGGTTGCTGACTACGACGCGAACCCACCTCCTCGGAGGACTCATCCGCACCGGTCAACCACGAAAACTCCCACAACGCCACCTCCACCCCCGGAAATGCCGCTGCCGCCTCCCGGAACACAGGAGCCACCCCCACCCCCGCCTCGACATCCACCCCATCAACCATCCTGACCAGCTCCGGAAACCGCCCCGCCAACACAGCCCACCGCGAAGCGAACCCCTCGAACACATCGCCCGTCATCGCGTGGTCGGGCGCGAATCGGTCGTCCGACCCCGCGGCCGCAGGTGCCGGCGACCGCCGGTCTCCAGCGAGGACGGAGCGGACCTTCGCCCACAGACCGCCTTGGCCCTCGCCGCGGGCCACGCGGCGGGCGCACTCCCTTGTCACCCGGTCGTACTCGGCGACTCCCCGCGAAGGGGTCCCCTCCGCTCGACCCCACGCCAACTCCGCCCCCTCGGGAGGCTCCACGCCGAGACCCTCGGGAGTCTGGGGCTTGCCCGTCGGCTCCCGGCGCTCGGTAAAGCGCGGCTCATCCGCCACCAGATCCCACGCCCCCACCGCTGCCAGTTCTACCTTCATCCACCCCGGCACGCGCGAGGCATCCCGCGGCATCCGCAGCAGCTCCGAGACGTAAAGACCCGGTTCGCGGAACGGACTGCGGTCACCGTCCAGCTCAACAAGCGGGGCCGGATCCCCCGACACCCACACGGACAGCACCCCGCGCGGGGCATCAGCCTCAACGCGAGACCAGAACCAACCCCACCCACCGTCGGCGATCTCACGCTCTCGCTCAGCCTCGAGGAACGGCAGGACCTTGCGGGCCGTGGCGCGTTCCGGACCCTCGTAGGGCGGGTCCTCTCGAACCATGCCCAGTCTGCCGACGAGCAGATACGTGTAGGACGCTGGCGCGATCCCTGCCTCGCGCAACGCCGCTAATGCGCCCACGCGGACCCGCTCCAACGGCTCCCCCGCCAACTCACGCCACGTCACATCCACACCCTGGTCCTCGCGACGGGCCACCCGGCGGGCGCACTCCCTTGTCACCCGGTCGTACTCGGCAAACCCCCGCGGCGTCGTCCCCTCCGCTCGACCCCACGCCAACTCAGCGCCTGCCGGAGGCTCCACCCCGAGACCCTCCGGCGTCTGCGGCGTACCCGTCGACTCTCTGCGGTCGGTAAACCGCGGCTCGTCGGCCACCAGATCCCAGGCCCCCACCACCGCCAGCTCCACCTTCATCCACCCCGGCACCCGCGACGCATCCCGCGGGTGCCACGTGAGCTCCCTCATATACCGGCCAGGCTGACGAAAGGGGATGAGCTCGCCGTCGGTCCCGGTCAGCGGGGGCGGATCCGCCGACACCCACACCGAGAGCAGCCCACGCGGGGCATCAGCCTCGACCCGATACCAAAACCAGCCCCACCCACCCTCGGCGATCTCACGCTCCCGCTCGGCCTTCATCGACGGCCGAACCTTCCCCGCCATCCACTCCTGCAACACCTCGTCGGAGGAGTCGCCGCGGACCATCTCCAAACCACCGACCATCAGGTAGGTGTAGGAGGCAGGCTCGATCCCCGCCTCAGACAACGCCGGAAGCGCGCTCGCGCGGACCCGCTCCAACGGCTCCCCCACCAACTCACGCCACACCTGAGCCATGGATTACCCCCTTCTAGTTCAACCGACCAGGACCGCGCGACGCCTCACCACTTCTTCGCACGGCCGACCCGCCAATCCGCCACCAGGATGGCGAGGACCGCTGCGGGGATTCCAAGGAAGAGCACGCCCGTGTACAGCGCGTAATAAAAGCCAGCAACCGGGATCGAGGCAATCGGCTCTCCGCCGACGATGGCGAGCAGGATTCCGATGGCGGCAAAGCCGGCGAAGAGCCAGCCCACCAGAGCCCACAACCCCCAGAAGAAGGCACCGTCGCGACCGAGATACCACCAGGTGGCGCCCGCGGTGAGCAGCGCAACGAGGGCGACGTCGAGGACGAACCGCCCCGGGGCGCTGGTCATCACGATCAAGGCGACCGCCTGGATCAGCGCCACCGCGAGACCCGCGGCCACGCTAGCTCCGGCCCGGACCGGAGTCGAAGGGGCCTGCAGAGCGCTCGACATCACCTGATGGTGTCAATCACGACCGGGCGCAGCTCCGGCGCGGTGTCGCCGATATCCCAACCGCCGTCGAGAGCAGCACGGGCCCGCTCGAAGCGCTCCGGGGTGTCGGTGAGCAGCGTCATGAGCGGCTCGCCCTTGCGGACGGTATCGCCGGGCTTGGCGTGCATCTCGACTCCGGCACCGGCCTGCACGGGGTCCTCCTTGCGGGCTCGACCCGCGCCGAGCCGCCAGGCCGCAACGCCGACGGCCATGGCATCAAGGCGCGTCAGCACCCCGTCGCGCTCGGCCACGATGGTCTCGGACTCCTTGGCGACCGGCAGTTCGGCGTCGGGGTCACCGCCCTGAGCCGAGATCATCGCCCGCCAGACGTCCATGGCCCGGCCATCGTGTAGCGCTGCCGCGACATCCTGGCCGCCGCGCCCGGCCCCTTCGAGCATTTCTTCGGCGAGACGCACCGTCAGCTCCACGACATCCTTCGGTCCGCCGCCGGCCAGCACCTCGACCGACTCGCGGACCTCGATCGCATTGCCGGCGGTGAGCCCGAGCGGGGTCGACATCTCGGTCATGAGCGCGACGGTGTGGACTCCCGCATCGGTCCCGAGATCGACCATGGTGCGGGCGAGTTCGCGCGCGTCGTCCTCGGTCTTCATGAAGGCGCCGGTGCCGCACTTGACGTCGAGGACCAGCGAGCCGGTCCCCTCGGCGATCTTCTTGCTCATGATCGAGCTCGCGATCAACGGGATGGCCTCGACGGTGCCGGTGACATCGCGCAGGGCGTACAGCTTCTTGTCTGCTGGGGCGAGTCCCGACCCGGCCGCACAGATCACGGCGCCGACCTCTTCGAGTTGGCGCAGCATTTGCTCATTGCTGAGCGAGGCGTCCCACCCGGGGATCGACTCCAGCTTGTCGAGCGTCCCGCCGGTGTGCCCGAGGCCGCGCCCGGACAGCTGCGGCACCGCGACATCAAAGACCGCCACGAGCGGCGCGAGCGGCAGGGTGATCTTGTCGCCGACCCCGCCGGTCGAGTGCTTGTCGGACGTCGGGTTCGTCAGCGAGGAGAAGTCCATCCGCTCCCCCGAGGCGATCATCGCCGCGGTCCACCGGGCGATCTCGCGCCGATTCATGCCGTTCAGCAGGATCGCCATGGCGAGCGAGGACATCTGCTCGTCGGCCACCTCACCGCGCGTATACGCATCGATGACCCAGTCAATCTGGGAGTCGCTCAACTCCCCACGGTCGCGCTTGGTCGAGATGATCTCCACGGCATCGTGCTGACTCATTGCCCCATCCTGGCACGAAGGGCCACGATCGCGCCGCCCCCTTCACCTCGTCGCTTCCGAAGAGGAAGGGGGTCAATCCAGGTCGTCCGGGCCGAAGGCCTGCGGCAGCACCTCGTCCATGCGCTGCAACCCCTTCGGCGTCTGCAGGACACACTCCGCACCGCCGTGCTCCCAGAGCAACTGCCGACACCGGCCGCATGGCATCAGAGTCTCGCCGTTGCCATCGACGCACCAGACGGCGACCAGCCGACCGCCACCGGTCATGAGAAGTTCGCTCACCATCGAGCACTCGGCGCAGAGGCCCAGCCCGTAGGAGGCATTTTCGACGTTGCACCCCGAGACCGTCCGGCCGTCGTCGACGAGGCCCGCTACTCCAACCGGGAAGCGCGAGTACGGCGCGTACGCCCGCTCCATGGCCGCGACGGCGAGAGCGCGCAGCGCTTCCCAGTCGATCGAAGGGGGCTGCGCTGCGGGCGTCGTCATGGCCCTAGTGTCCCTCACCCTTGCGATAGACCTTGCCGTCCGCCGCCGGCATCCGCAGGCGTTGGCTGGCGAAGGCGAGGACGAGCAGCGTCGTGAGGTGCGGCGCAAACTTGGTGAAGTCCTCCGGGATCGTCTCCAGCATGACGAAGGCGACCACGATCAGGACCGCGGTCACGGCCGCGATGCCGGCCTGGATTCGATTCCCGCGACGCCACTGCCAGATGGCAAGCCCCACGAGGAGGAGCGCTAGGACCAGGAGCAGCGCGTGGAGTGCCGCGCCTCCACCACGCAATTGCAGGGCGTCCATGAAGCCGAAGAGGCCGGAGCCGGCGAGCAGACCACCGGGGCGCCAGTTGCCGAAGATCATCGCGGCGAGACCGATATACCCGCGGCCCCCCGTCTGCCCTTCGCGGAAGTGGTTCGAGGCGACCATGGCGAGGAAACCGCCGCCGAGACCGGCGAGGCCACCGGAGATCAGCACGGCGATCGTCTTGTACTTATAGACGTTGACGCCGAGCGTCTCGGCGGCGATCGGTGCCTCACCGCATGAGCGCAGGCGCAGGCCAAAGGTCGTGCGCCAGAGCACCCACCACGTCCCGACGACGAGCACGATCGCGATGATCGTGAGGATCGAAACCCCGGTGGTGAGGGCCCGCAGCAGGGCCGCAAGGTCCGAGACGAAGAACCACCCCTGCTCCTCCACGGTCCCAAGAGCATCGGAGACCCCGGGGATCGTGATCCGAGGCAGGCCGGGCAGCGGCGGCGACTGGGTCGCGCCGCCCCCTTCGAGCCCGGAGAAGAAGCGCGAAGCGAGATAGGTCGCGACCCCGACCGCGACGATATTGAGCGCCACACCCGAGACGATTTGGTCGACGCCGAAGTAGACCGTCGCGAGCGCATGGATCGCGCCGCCGACGGCTCCGGCGATGATCGCCCCGAGGACTCCCGCCCACGGGCCGCCGTTGATCGCGCCGAAGGCGGCGCCCCACGTCCCAAGGATCATCATGCCCTCGAGACCGATGTTGACGATTCCCGCGCGTTCGGACCACAAACCGCCGAGACCGGCGAGCGCGATCGGCACGGCAAGCGCGAGGGCCGCGCCGAGCGTGCCTGAAGAGGAGATGTCCGCCTGGCCGGTCAGGATCCGCACCAGGGAGAGCACGATCAGGACGGCCGCAACGACCGCCATCGACGTCCACCACGGCAGGCGGCGGCGGGTGCTCGGCTCCTGCGGGACGACGTCGGTCCCCACACTCAGACCCGTGCTCATGCCGGCGCCCCTTCCTTCTCGGTCCGCTCGGTTCGCAGTTGTCGCGCGACCTCGGTCTGCTCCATCCGACGTTCGATCCGGCGCACGACCTCGTAGGCGATGACGACCGCGAAGAGGATCACGCCTTGGATGATGAAGACGAGTTGGGGGGCGACCCCTGCCTTCAGTTGCAGGCTGTCGCTGCTCTTGTCGAGATAGGACCACAGCAGCGCCGCGAAGGCGATCCCGATCGGGTGGTTGCGACCCAGGAGGGCGATCCCGATCCCGATGAACCCGATCCCCGACTGGAAGTTCAGGCCATAGGAGTGGTCCAGGCCGAAGAGGGCGGGCATCCCGACCAGGCCAGCGAGGGCGCCGGAGGCGATCATCGCGCCCATCACCATCCGTGGCACCTTCACGCCGCTCGCGACGGCCGCAGTCTCGGACCGGCCGGTCGCGCGGACATCGAAGCCGAAGCGTGTGCGGTTGATGACGAACCAGTACACGAAGCCGACGACGACAGCGAGCAGGGAGAGCGTGAACACCTTCCCGGTCGCACCCGGGACCCAGGCGAAGCCCTCCAACTGAGAGCTGGCGGGGATCTCCCGGGTGCTGATCGTGTTACTTCCCGGCGCGCGCTCTCCGACCGTGCGAAGACCCCAGCCGACGAGACCGGCCGAGATGGCGTTGAGCATGATCGTCGAGATCACCTCAGAGACTCCGCGTCGCACCTTCAGCCATGCGGCGATCGAAGCCCAGAGGCCTCCCGTCACCATCGCGATGAGGATTGCCACGGCGACATTGAGCGGCCCGGGCAGCCAGCCGTTGCCGGCGAAGAGGGCAGCGGCGAAGGTCGCGATGCGGTATTGGCCGTCGACGCCGATGTTGAACAGGTTCATTCGGAAGCCCACGGCCACCGCAATCGCGGAAAGGTAGTAGACCGAGGCGCTGTTGATGATGTTGACGATCGAGCGCGGTCGCGGCCGATCGAGCAGCGCAGCCCAGACGTCTCCGACCGGGTCCCCGACGGCAACGAGGACGAGGGAGGTGACGATGAAGGCGACGACCAAGGCAAGCACTGGCGCGATCAACGCCAGGCCGATGCGGCGCAGGTTGAAGCGTTCCTTCACGACCGCGCACCCCCTTCTTCGTTCGTGGGTGCAGCGGGTGCATCATCGCCGCTGGCGCCGGTCATCGCCCCACCGAGCTCTTCGCTCGTCACCGTGTCAGGGTCGAATTCACCGGTGATCCGGCCGCGCAGGATGACCTTGATCGTGTCGGAGAGGCCGATCAGCTCCTCGAGGTCGGCGCTGATCAGCAGCACCGCGAGGCCTTCGCGACGGGCATCGCGCACCAGGTCCCAGATGGCCGCCTGGGCACCGACGTCGACGCCGCGAGTGGGGTGGGCGGCAATCAGCACCTTGGGGTGGTGGCTCATCTCGCGACCGACGATCAGCTTTTGCTGGTTGCCGCCGGAGAGGGATCCAGCCGTCACGTGGATGCTCGGCGTCCGAACGTCGTAGGCAGCGACAATGCGTTCGGTGTCCTCACGAGCGGCCGCGCCGTCGATGAGTGGGCCCTTGACGTTCGGAGCCTCGGTCTGGTGACCGAGGATGCGGTTTTCCCAGAGCGGCGCATCGAGAAGCAGACCGTGGCGGTGGCGGTCGGCCGGGATGTACCCGACTCCGGCCTCGCGGATCTGACGCACACCCCAGGTCGAGATGTCGGTGTCTTCGAGCCAGACCTCGCCGGACGTGGGCTCGCGCATCCCCATCACGACATCGATGAGTTCATCCTGGCCGTTGCCCTCCACACCGGCGATCCCGAGGACCTCGCCTGCGTGGATCGTCAGGGAGACATCGGTCAGCAGGTCGCGACCTGCACGGGCCGAGCCTGCGAGGCTCACCCCCTTCACCTGGAGCACTGGGCGATCGGTGACCGTCGACTCCTCGGTCTGGGGAGTCGGCAACTCCGAGCCGACCATGAGTTCGGCGAGCTGGCGCGCGTTGACCGATGCCGGGTCGACGGTCGCCACGGTCGTTCCACGCCGGATGACCGTGATCTCGTCGGCGACCGAGAGGACCTCGTCGAGTTTGTGCGAGATGAACAGGACCGTGAGGCCCTCGCGCTTGAGTTCGCGCAGGTTGGCGAAGAGCTCGTCGACCTCTTGGGGGACGAGCACCGCAGTGGGTTCGTCGAGGATGATGATCCGCGCGCCCCGGTAGAGCACCTTGAGGATTTCGACCCGCTGACGGGCGCCGACACCAAGGTGCTCGACCAACTCATCCGGGTCGATTCCCAGCCCGTACTCCGAGGAAATCCGCTGGATCTCGGCCCGGGCGGCGGCCCCGATGCCGTGCAACTTCTCGGCGCCGAGGACGACGTTTTCGAAGACGGTGAAGTTGTCGGCCAGCATGAAGTGCTGGAAGACCATGCCGATCCCGTGGGTGATCGCATCGGCGGGGGTGCTGAGCTCGACCTTCTCTCCGTCGACCTCGATCGTGCCCTCGTCCGGGCGCTGCACCCCGTAGAGGATCTTCATCAGGGTGGACTTGCCCGCGCCGTTTTCGCCGACGATGGCGTGCACCGTGCCGCGCTGGACGGTGAAACCGACATCCTGGTTCGCGATGACCCCGGGGAAGCGTTTGGTGATCCCCGTCAGGTGGACGGCAGGGACCCCATCACGGGTCGGCGCGTCCGTCGTGGCGTTACTGATGATGTTCTCCTCGCCGCTATGACACGTGCGGTACCGACGACGGGGCCCGCCCCGCCGCCGGTTTCCCGGTCGCGAGGCGAGCCCCCTTCATCCGCCCAATGACAGATGAAAAAACGAGACGACTTACTTCTCGGGGACGGTGATCTCGCCGTCCTCGATCTTCTTCTGGTAGTCGTCCAGCTTGGCCTTGATGTCGTCAACCTTGCCGCCGGTCGTCGAGTAGCCGACGCCGCCGTCCTTGAGGTTAAAGACGATGTTGCCGGACTGCGGCTTGCCGTCGACCGACGCCTTGATGTCGTCGAAGACGGCGACGTCGACATTCTTGACCATCGAGGTCAAGATGACATCGCGGACGCTCTCTTCGGCCGTGACGGCCTGGTCGGAGTCGACACCGATAGCGAGCTTGCCCTTCGCCTTGGCGGCGCTGAAGACTCCCGCGCCCGAACCACCGGCGGCGTGGTAGACCACGTCGGCGCCGTTGTCGTACATGCCCTCGGCGGCGGTGCGGCCCTTGGCCGGGTCGGTGAAGCCGGAACCGTCATCGGCGAGGTACTTGGTCTCGACCTTGATGTCGGGGTTCACGGCCTTGGCGCCGGCCTCGTAGCCCGCCTGGAACTTGTTGATCAGCGGCACGTCCATGCCGCCGATGAAGCCGATCTTGCCGCTCTTGGACTTCAGGGCCGCGGCGGCGCCGACGAGGAAGGAGCCTTCGTTCTCAGCGAAGGTCAACTGCGCGACGTTGTCGCCCTTGGAGTCAGCGGAGGCGTCATCGATGATCGCGAAGTGGACGTCGGGGTTCTCCTTGGCCGCGGCTCCGATTGCCTTGGCGTTGATGAACCCGACGGCGATGATGTTCGTGCAGCCGTCTTCGGCCAGCGCGTTGAGCCGCTCCTGACGGGCGGCGTCGTTCTCACCCTGGCTGGCCTCGGCCTCGGCAACCTGCACCCCCAGGTCGGTCTTGGCCTTGTCCAGGCCCTTGGCGGCGGAGTCGTTGAACGACTGGTCGCCGCGACCACCGACGTCGTACGCGAGGCACGCCTTGACCTTCGAGCCTTCGCCACCGTTACCGCTCGCACTGTCGGTCGACGTGGAACTGCCGCACGCGGAGAGGGCGAGCGCCCCGACCGACATGACTGCTGCAACCTTCATCGCGTGACGCAAGGTGCACTCCTTCTTCACAGGGGTATTCATGGGGGCGTAATCACGCCCATCGAGGGATGGTACGTGGCGCTGCGCGGGCCACAGTGCACTCCGGGGTAACGATCCTGACTTGTTACCAACCCGCGATGGCGCGAAGGGGGCTGACGCCTCGGCCGCCGGTTAGAGGTGCGACTCTCCGACGCGGGTCCACTCCCCCGCGGCAACGAGGGTGAGCAGGGACATCCCGGCTCGCACTGCCCCTTCGTCGATGATCAGATCTCCCTGGTGGAGGTCGTAGGTCGGCCCCCCGGGAGTGCGGGTCCCGAGGCGGGCCATCGCCCCGTGTGCCTCGTGGAGCATCCAGGCGAAGTCCTCGCCGCCGAGCGATTGGGCCGTCGAGACCGGAGCCAGGCCGGCGGCCATCGTCGCGCGGCCGAGGGCGGCCACCGCGGAAGGGTGGTTGACGACGGGCGGCACCCCGCGGACATAGTCCACGCGAGCACGGACGCCGTAGGGGGCCACGACATGCTCGACGACATCGATCAGCAGTGGCTCGATTTCCTCCCAGATCGTCGCGTCGAGGACCCGCAGGGTGCCATTAGCGGTGCCGGTGGCGGGGATGACATTGGCGGCGTTCCCGGCGTGAATCTCGCCCCAGACGAGGGCCAGGCCGCTGCGCGGGTCGACCCGCCGAGAGAGCGCTGCGGGGACCTCGGTCATAACCTTCGCGAGCGCGAAGGCGAGATCCTCGGTGAGGTGCGGCCTGGAGGTGTGTCCGCCGCGACCGCCGAGGGTGACCTTGACCCGGTCCGCGGCGGCGGTGAGCGGCCCCTCCTTCAAGCCAATCTGGCCGACGTCGAGCGAGGGATCGCAGTGAACCGCGTAGGCCGTATCGACCCCGTCCATGATCCCGGCCTCGACGTAGGCCTCCGCGCCGCCCGGCATCGCCTCTTCGGCCGGCTGGAAGATCAGTCGGACGCCCACCTGACGCTCGGCGAGTTCGTCCGCGACCTCGGCGAGCGCGAGTCCGGCGCCCAAGAGCACCGAGGTGTGGACGTCGTGGCCGCACGCGTGGCAGGCGCCATCGGTTGTCGAGGACCAGTCGAGCCCGGTCCGCTCGCGGATGGGCAGGGCGTCCATGTCGCCGCGCAGAGCCACCCGACGGGCGGGCTCCTCGGCGCCAAGATCGGCGATGAGTCCGGTCTCGGTCACCGACCTGACCCGCACGCCAGCGGCGGTCAGGCGCTCACGGACCTTCTCGGTCGTGCGGAACTCCTGGAAGGACAATTCCGGGTGGGCGTGGAGGTCCCGACGGAAGTCGATGATTTCGGGCAGGAGGGCGTCGACGGCACGCAGAAGCGTCGGGGCGAGTGGTGCGGTCATCAACCGATCACTCTACTCACGGCCCGGCCCCCTTCTCCCGGCGGTCCGAAACCCCACGACGGGAGATTTAGGTCAGATCCTCGCGGCCAGCGGCCTTCAGCGCCTCGACAATTTGCTTGACGTCTTGGGCGCGTTCGCGGCTCGCGACGAGGAGCGCGTCATCGGTTTCGACCACGACGACATCATCGAGCCCGACGAGGGCCACGAGGCGCCCCGAGTTCGTCACGACCAGGCCGGCGGAGTCGATGGTCTGAACCTGCTCTGGGTCGCCGACGACGGTGACTGGACCATCTCCCTTCGGCAGCAATTCGGTGAGCGACTTGAAGTCGCCGATGTCATCCCAGCCGAAGGCGCCCGGCACGACCGCCACGCGCCCGATATCGGCGGCGGGCTCGGCCACGGCGTGATCGATCGCGATCTTGGTCAGCGTCGGCCAGAGTTCGCCGAGGCGAGCCGGATCGGCGGCGATCGCTCGCAGGCCAGCGGTGAGCATCGGATGCCATTGGGCGAGCAGATCCAGCAGGACCGTCGCGCGCACGACGAACATCCCTGCGTTCCACCGGAATTCGCCCGTCGCGAGATAGGACGCGGCGCGCTCGGCGTCGGGTTTCTCGACGAACTGGCGGACCCGCGCGGCGCTTTGGTGACCCGGCAGCCGCGCGCCTTCCTGGATGTACCCGAAGCCGGTCGCCGGGAAGGTGGGCTCGATCCCGATCGTGACGAGGTAGCCCTCGCGGGCGACATCGACCGCCTCGTGGACCGCCGCGGCGAAGGCCTCCGGGCCGGTGATCACGTGGTCGGCGGCGAAGGAGCCGAGCACGGCGTCGGGATCGTCTCGCCCGAGCAGGGCCGCGGCCAGGCCGATCGCGGCCATCGAGTCGCGGGGCGAGGGTTCGGCGACGATCTGCTCGCGGGGTACGTCCGGAAGCTGCTCGGCAACGGCCTCGGCGTGGGCGGCCCCGGTCACGACCATCACCCGCTCCCCCGCGAGCGGGCGCAGCCGCTCGACGGTCGCCTGGATCAAGGTGGCCCCACTTCCGGTCAGGTCGTGCAGGAACTTCGGGGAGCCCGCTCGTGACACAGGCCAGAGGCGGGTGCCAGCACCCCCGGCCGGGACGACTGCCCAGAAGTTATCGATCGGACCCAGGCCGGTGACGCGCTCGCTCATGGCCCGCAACCTACCGGCCCTGCGCCCGCTTCCTGGCCATCGCCAGCCCATCGAGAGGGGATCTCTCCCCATGGACCGGGGATCGGCCCCGTGTGAGGATCGGTCCTTAAGACCGACCGAGCAGGCCGAAGGGGATCATGTGAAACGGATGTGGGCGCTCGCGGCGATCGCTGCGCTGTCCCTCGCTACCGGGTGTTCGCCGAGCGCACCGACTGGACCTGCGGGCAGCCCGTCCACTTCGCAGGATCGCAAGCCGTATCTCATCGCGATGACGGCAACTCTTACCTCTTCCTACAGGAACGAACAGGCCCAAGGCGAGATGGCCCAGGCCGCAGCGAAGGCCGCGATCGGCGATGTGAACCGTCAGGGCGGGATCGCCGGTCGCACCGCCGAACTTGTGGTCCTCCACAACCATGGCGTCGCCTCCGAGTCGGAAAAGCCCCTTCAAGAGCTGATCGACAAGGGCGGGGTCGATGCCCACCTCACCGTGGGCGATGTGGTGCCAGCGATCACCCTTCCGGTCGCACGAGACGCGAAGATCCTGTCCTTTAATGGCCAAACGGCCGGGGACACCGCCGATCCAGCGAAGTACCCGCTGAACTTCGACATGCTTCCTGAGCGAACCCGGATCGGCGACGGGCTTGAAGAGGACCTGAAGCTGCGAGGCGCCAAGCGGATCGGGCTGCTCACCGAGAGTCTCTCCGGGGCCACATCCGTGCAGGACGACATCGCCGCCGCGCTGAAGGGGAGCCCCTTCACGCTCGTCGGCACGGAGCAGTTCGACGGTCCCACCGGGCCGCGTGGCGCGCTCCGCTCGCTGAAGGCGAAGAAGGTCGACACCGTGCTCTACTGGGATGAAGGTCACCGCCTTGACGCAGTCCTTGAAGCCAAGGAAGACCTCGGCTGGGCTGGCCCGGTCGATGTGTTGAATGACGACGTCATGCGGGTCCGCCGCGTGGATCAACGCAACAGCGGAGTCAGCGTCCTCGTCTACCGCAGTGCCCGGAACTATGACAACCCACCTGAGGTCAAACGTGCGGTCACGCTCATGAAGGGCGCGGGCGGACTTCCCGCCGACGCCAGCCTGATGGAGGCCTACCCGTGGGATGCCATCCACCTCATCAAGGCCGCCGCCGATGAGGTGGGGTCAGCAGACGACGCGCAGGCTCTCGCGCGAGCGCTCGAGGACCCGCAGGTCCAAAGCCGCGCGTCCACGATCGTCCTGCCAACCTACGCCTTCACCGCCGATCTCCACCGGCCGACGGTCACCGGTGAGGACTTCGTGCTCGTCCCCCCGAACACCCTGGTCAATGGTCAATACCAGTTCGACCCACACAGCTACCGGGACCTCGTGATGCCGAGTCGTCCACCGGAGTGACACCCCCGAGGCGTCACCTGATGCTCACCCGACGCGCCTGCGCTCGTCACCTTCGCTCTGTCCGGCCTCGCGACGCTTACTTACGTGCGAGTAGCGATTGCGACCGAATCCTTCCTCCCGAGTCTCAACGGCGTCACCACGAGCGTGTGCCGCGTGGCCGAGTGCCTGCGCGAGCAGGGGCATGAGGCCACGATCATCGCGCCCGGCCCCGGGCCCCGGTCTTACGCCGGGCACACCGTGCGGCCCTTGCCCGGATTCCCCGTGCGCGGCTTCCGGGCCGGACTACCGACCCGAGCGATGAACCGGGCCCTGCGGGAGTTCCGCCCGGATGTCGTCCACCTCGCCTCCCCCTTCCTCGTCGGTGCCCATGGCCAACACCACGCGCAGCGCCTCGACATGCCAACCGTGGCGATCTATCAGACCGATATGCCGAGCTACGTGCGCCAGCACGGACCCGGGGCGCTCGGGCGGAGGGCGGAGGACCTCACCTGGCGCTGGGTCCGCCGGATCCACAGCCGGGTCGACCTCACCCTTGCTCCCTCGCAGCCGACCCTCGATGAGTTGCGCTCGCACGATGTGCCGCGCACGGCACTGTGGGGGCGCGGCGTCGACACCGCTCTCTTCCACCCGCGGTGGAAGGACGATCCCGCCACCATCGCTCTGCGCGGTACCCTCGCTCCGCGTGGCGAGGTGCTTCTCGGCTATGTCGGGCGGCTCGCTCCAGAGAAGGAGCTGCACCGGCTCGTCGAGCTCGCTCAGGTCCCCGGCACCCGTCTGGTGCTGGTCGGCGAAGGACCCAGCCGTCGCGAACTCGGCGCCCGTCTCGCCGAGGCGGTGGCCACCAGCGGGCACCGCCCGAATCTGCCACCGGCCTTCCTCGGCCCACGCACCGGCCACGATCTCGCCCGCGCGTACGCCTCCTTCGACATCTTCGTGCACACGGGCACCAAGGAGACCTTCGGGCAAACCCTGCAGGAAGCTGCGGCAGCCGGATTACCGGTCGTCGCGCCAGCGAAGGGGGGTCCGCTGGACCTGGTCCGCCACGGGCAGACGGGCTTCCTCTTCGACCCCGAGGTGCGCGGCGATCTGGCCCGCTGGGTCGAAGAGATCGTCGATGATCCGGCCCGACGCGCTCGGATGGGCGAGGCCGGGGCCGAGATGGTCGCCCCGCGCTCTTGGTCGGCGCTCACCGAGCGCCTCGTCGAGCACTATCGGGCCGTTGCGCTGAGTCGCGCGGCCTAGCCCGCCGCAGCGCCGACGAGCGCGAACCGGCGGCAGGGTCGCCACACGCCATCGTCTCCGTGCTCGTAGAGGTGCACGGCATCGACGACAAACGCGGCCTCGAAGTCGGCGAGGCGGTTAAACGCCGAGTCGAGCGCCTCCTCGCTGACGGCATGGGCGACCGTCACATGGGGGTGATAGTTGAACTCCAGGGGCCGCGGCACGGGACCGGATCGCACGTGCGACTCGAGCCGCTCGCAGGATGGGATGCCCTTGGCGACCTGGACGAAGACGACGGGGCTCGTCGGCCGGAAGGTACCGGTGCCACGCAAGACCATCTCGAAGGGGGCGTGCGCGCTCGCGACCCGCTCCAGGTGCTCCTCGAAGAGCGGACGCAGCGACTCCGAGACGTCGGTCGGAGGCATCAACGTCACGTGGGCCGGGACCGCCGAGGCTAGGGGGTCACCGAAGTCCTCGCGTTGGCGCTGCAGGAAGTCACCCCATGGCTGCGGGATCGACACGGAGACACCGATGGTCGTCATCATGACCTACCCGCGGACAGCCCCAGCAAGCAGACCGACGCGCTCGCGCACGCGAGTCATTGTGATCGAGGCGACCTCCGCGGCGCGCTCGGCCCCTCCGGCGAGGATGCGGTCCAGTTCGGCGGGGTCGTCAAGCAACGCAGCCAACCGCTCTTGGAAGGGGGCGACGGCCTCGACGACGACGTCGGCGACCTCCCCCTTCAGCGCCCCGTACCCCTGCCCGGAGAAGCGGGCCTCGAGCTGGGGGATCGAAGTGCCGGAGAGGACCGAGTGGATGACGAGCAGGTTCGAGACCCCCGCCTTCGTCTCCGGGTCATAGCGGATCTCGCCGTCGGCATCGGTCACGGCCGAGCGGATCTTCTTGGCGATCCGCTTCGGGTCGTCGGAGAGCAGGATCATGCCCTTGTCCGACGACGTCGAGCCCGACATCTTCGCCTCCGGCTCTTGGAGGTCCTGGATCTTCGCCGACGCCTTGACGATGTGCGGCTCGGGCACGACGAGGGTGTCCGCGCCGAAGCGCTGGTTGACGCGCATCGCGAGGTCGCGGGTGATCTCGAGGTGCTGGCGCTGATCCTCGCCCACCGGCACCTTCGCGGCGTCGTAGAGCAGGATGTCGGCGGCCATCAATACGGGGTAGGTGAAGAGGCCAACGTTGGCGTTGTGCCCCTTGGCGGTCTTGTCCTTGAACTGCGTCATCCGGTTCATCTCACCCATGGCCGTCTGGCAGGCGAGAACCCACATGAGCTCGGGATGCTCCGCGACGTGGCTCTGGCAGAAGACCGCCGAGCGCTGCGGGTCGACCCCGGCGGCGACGTATTGCGCGGCGGTGACGCGGGTGCGCCGACGGATCACCTCCGGATCGGTCGGCACGGTGAGCGCATGCAGATCCGCCACGAAGTAATAGGCATCGAAACCGTCTTGCAAACCCACCCAGTTGACCAGCGCCCCGAGGTAGTTGCCGAGGTGAAGGGAGTCGCTGGTCGGCTGCATCCCAGAGAGAATCCGGGGCTGCGCCGTGGTGGGTGCATCTGACATGTGCCCCATCATGACACCTGCCCGCATAGGGTCGGAGCATGGACACCACCGGCGCGACGGAGCGCTACCTGCAGATGACCGGCAGGTCGCCCGAAGGGGTTTGGTCGGCGCCTGGACGGGTGAACCTGATCGGCGAGCACACCGATTACAACGGTGGTCTGGCGCTGCCGATCGCCCTTCCTCAACGCACCGTCGTCGCGGCCGGACGACGCGACGACGGGATGCTGCGCGTCACCTCTGCTGGCTTTCGCCGGGTGGTCAAACTCGCGCTTGACGATGTCGGTCCGGGCACACCGACCGGCTGGACCTCGTACGTGGCGGGGGTCCCGTGGGCGCTGCGCCAGGCGGGGTACGACGTCGGCGGGATGGACCTCGCCATCACCTCGCAGGTCCCTCTCGGTGCGGGACTGTCGAGCTCGGCGGCGCTGGAGTGCGCCGTCGGGGCGGCCCTCGCCGACCTCTACGGTCTTGGGCTGCTCGACGATGACGCCGGGCGGACCACTCTCGCTGCCGCGTGTGTGCGAGCCGAGAACGAAATCGCGGGAGCCTCGACCGGGGGGCTGGACCAGGCGGCCTCGTTACGGTGTCGGGCCGGGCACGCACTGCTGCTCGACTGCCGCGATGGGTCGGCGACACCGGTGCCCTTCGACCTCACCGAGCAGGGCCTCACCCTGCTCGTCACGGATACGCGCGCACCGCACTCCCTCGTCGACGGGCAGTACGCAGCGCGCCGCCGGGTGTGCGAGGAGGCAGCCGTGATCCTGGGAGTCCCGACGCTGCGAGAGATCTCGTTGCCCGACCTCGATGGCGCGCTGTCCCGGCTGCCCGACGATGAGCATCGGCGCCGCGTGCGTCATGTCGTCACCGAGACCGCTCGAGTCGAGGAGGTGGTCGCCGCCTTGGAGCTCGACGACTGGGTCCGGGTGGGTAAGGCCTTCGTCTTAAGTCATGCCTCGCTGCGCGATGACTTCGAGGTCACCAGCGCGGAGCTCGACCTCGCCGTCGACACGGCCCTTGCTCATGGTGCCCTGGGCGCACGGATGACCGGGGGCGGCTTCGGCGGTTCCACCATCGCGCTGGTCCCGGCCGAGCGCGCTGACGACCTGGCCAGCGAGATCGAGCGGGCCTTCGCCGATGCGAGGATGCGCGCGCCGGTCTCCTTCCCGGTCACCGCGAGCGGGCCGGCTGCTCGCGACGCGTAGCGCGTCGACGCCACTTCGCCCCTTCGCCCCTTCGCCTGGTCGAGGGATCCCGTCGCCCCCGCGAGCGTGCTCGCGATCGGTCCCACGGGTCGCGGGATCCGCACCTCCCCCGGGACGCGCCGAAGCGGCCCTGCCGCGAGGGGCGGGCTGCGGGGCGGGACCGCTACACATGCCACGTGACGCCGGTAGCGGTGATGGTCGCCGTCAGATCCAGTTGGTGCACGCGCGTGTGATGTCGGCGGCAGAGCGCTGCCGCGTTGGTGAGATCGGTGCGGCCGCCGCGCGACCACCAGGTGACATGGTGCAGGTCGCACCAACTGACGGGCATCGTGCACCCCGGGTAGGTGCAGTGCTGATCTCGCTCCCAGACGGCTATTCGCTGGCCGGCGGTGAAGAGGCGGCTGCGACGACCGAGATCGAGCGCCTCGCCGCTTCGGCCGAGCACCATCGGAAGGATCGCGGCATCGCAGGCCATCCGCCTCACGACGGACGGAGCGAGGACCTGACCGGTCCCGGTCACCCCCGCGCAGTGCGTCGGTCGCACTGACGGTGAAGGGGACGCCCAAGGAAGCCCGGCTTCGGACTCGAGCGCGGTCGCTAGGGCCGCAAGCGGCACCGTCACCACGACCTGGGCCTTATCGGTGGTTGGCGCCTCCCCCGGTGCGGACACCCCGCGCTGAACGACTTGGAGGAGAGCATCGGCGTGGCGTTGGGGCGCGGAGCGGGGGTCCGGGCCGTCGTCGTCCGGGCAGGGCTTCCCCAGAGCAGCAATGACCGCGTCAATGATCGCGGCGCCCTCCGGATCGAGGACCAACTTGTAGGCCGTGAGGCCGATTGGACCGGCGATTTTGTACAGCGCTCGCCCGGCGCGGGCCCGGTTGTCATCGTCTTCGATATCCCGCTCGGGGCGCAGGAGGCGCGCGGCGAGATCTATCGCGGTCCGCAGTTGCTTCTCGCTCAGGCCGCGTACGCGATCTGGGGGCACCTCCCCCGAGCCGACAAGCACATCGTCCTTGGCGCTGCGGAGGATCGCGCCAAGCGTCACGGCCAGCAGACCGGGGTCGGCCACCCTCGCCACCTGCTCGGTGAACCTGGTGATCTGGTCGGCCTTGCACAGCGGCAACTCCCCGGCGCCAAACGCTGCCAACACATCCCCGGTGTCCGCCGGCGGCGGCTCCTCGATCACTACCTCTGCTTCGCCAGCTGCGGGATCGATTTGATTCGCTCGGGACGGCCTCGTCGACGGGCAGCAGGCCGTGACGCCCGGCAATCTGCGCGACCCGGACCACTTGCCCGACATGAGCCGAGGCGGGATGTGGAGCCTCCGCACCCTCAACCCTCGCCAGCCAATCCCGCGGACTGTACCCGCCTTCGCTCGGCAGGCCCCGCTCGAGGGCCTCGCGGACGGCCGCAACTTCGAGGACATCGAGGTGGTGCCGCAACGCCCCCAGGTGAGCCAACAGCGCCTCGAGGTCACCGCTGCCGAGTTGCCACAGGCGCGCAGCCGCGTCGGAACCGAGAGCAGAGCAGGCGCGGATCAGGACGTCCGGGAGTGACCCGGTCCACTGATCCACGGCCATCGTACTCATAGAACTAATGTACGAGTGGCCACCGACAACGCTCCTGCACCGCCCAACGTGGGCCGCGGCCACCAGGGATTCGTGGGATATCACCGTCACCCATGGCGACGGATCCATCGATTCGGACGGCTCAGTCGGTCCGGATCAGGACGCGTGCGGTGACGAGGGCGTCGAGGAAGGGGGCGATATCCGCGGCGATGACGTCGGGGTCCTGATCGGCGGGTCCCGCGAGATGGCGGGCGATCTCGGCCGCGGATGCTTCCCCGAGTTCATTCGCGGCGTCCCAGACCGAAGCGCCCGACCCAGGCACCATGAGGGCCGGCCCATCGGGAAGGGGGGCGAGATAGAGCACCCCCTTCTCCTCCGCGGACGCGACCCGATCCGCGCGCCGGTAGCGGGCCACGCTCGTCACGATCGCCTCCGTCGTCGGGTGTCGCGGAAGAGTTGCCGCGCGCGGGCTACCTGCTCGGCGAGGACCTCCCGCTGAGTCGGTCGCCGGCCGAGGCGCATCGCGAGGTGATCTCGATTGATCAGGGCCGAGCGCACCATGATCCGGGCCGCGGCCAACGAGCTCGGGGCAGCCTGCAACCGAGCGCGCAACTGAGCTGTCCGGGAGCCACCAGCGCGCATGTGCTGCCATAGCGCGTACTCCGGGTGGTCTCGGTAGTCCTCCAAGTGTCCGAGCGCGGCAGCGAAGGCGAGTTGCGCCCCGAACTCGTCTCGCAGCCTCATGACGGACGCGCGGAAGTCCTCGCTGGCGTCGAACCAGGTGAGCCGCAGGTCAGGGGCCTGGTCGGGCTGGGCTGCGCTGCGCGCCGTGTGCAAGATGAGCAACAGCGCCTGCGCGGTGACCGATGGGACTGCACACCGCTGCTCGGCGAGGACCACTTCACCGCGCTCGCGCCAGAGCCGGTCGAAGGCGGCCGAGGAGCGGATCGAGATGCCAGGGAATCGGCGATGGACGTCGACATACCCCCAGTGGTCGTGCCAGAGCGTCGCGGCATGTTCGAAGACCGAGCCCGAGGCGAACGAGGCGCGATGGGCCCAGCCCGCGGCCTTGAGCGCTCGGATGAAGCGATCGACATGCTGCGGGCGGACGATGACATCGGCGTCGGTGCTGCCTCGCGGGGTCGGTTGCAGGCGAGGGTCGATCGCCGGGCCTTTGATGTGGAGGATGTCCACCCCCTTCTGCTCGGCCACCTGCTGGATGGCAGCGTGCGAGAAGAGGACTCGCACCGAGAGGGGGATGTCGACACGGGAGCCCGGCGCGATCGGCGACCCCCCTTCGTCAGTAGGCGCCACGGCCCCCCAAGACGGCCCGGACGGTCCGCGCCAAGATCGCGAGGTCCTGGGTGAAGGTCCAGTTGTCGACGTAGTAGAGGTCCAACCGGACGGTGTCCTCCCACGACAGCTCGGAGCGCCCGGACACCTGCCACAGTCCGGTCATCCCGGGTCGCACTCGAAGACGGCGGTGGGTGTCGTCGTCATACTGAGCGACTTCGTCGGGCAGCGGCGGTCGCGGCCCGACGAGGCTCATCTCACCGCGCAAGACATTGAACAGCTGCGGCATCTCGTCGATCGAGAAACGTCGGATAAAGACGCCTGGCTTGGTGATGCGCGGGTCCCGTTCCATCTTGAAGAGGACATCGTTGCCGTCGCTGCGCTCCCGCAGGTCGTCGAGGAGCTCCTCGGCGTTGGTCACCATGCTGCGGAACTTCAGGCACTGGAAGGGCTCGCCGTCGCGGCCGGTGCGGGTCTGGCGGAAGACGATCGGACCGCGATCAGCGATCTTGATCGCCAGCGCCGTGACGATCAGGACCGGCGAGGCCAACAGCAGGATGAGCGAGGCTCCGACGACGTCGAAGGTGCGCTTCAAGAAGCGGTTCGCCATCTCGCGCTGGGGACGTTCGACGTAGACGAGCGGCAGGCCGGCGACCGGCCGCACGTTGATTCGTTGGCGGGAGACATCGCTTAGGGCCGGGACGACGACCATCTGGACCCGGTGCTCTTCGAGATCCCAGGCGAGTCGGCGGAAGTCGCGGGCATCGGTGAAGGCGCCCTCGGCAAAGATCACGGTATCGACGCCGCCGCCTTCGACGACGCGGACGAGTTCCGCGACCTGCCCATAGACCGGCACCCCACGGTGGGTCTCCTCGAGGCGGTAGCCCTCGGGGACTAGCGACCCGACCACTTCGTGACCCAGCCAGGTCTCGCGACCGAGGATCCGGGCGACTCCGTCGATGTGCGTGGGCGACCCGACGATCAATACCCGGGTGCGGATCCATCCGCGGGTGTGAGCCAGGTGAATTACTCGACGCAGGATGTATCGCCCGAGCAGGAGCGCGGGCGTGCCGATCGCGAAGAGGAGGAGGAAGAACCCGCGGGAAAGGGGGAACTGGGTGAGGAAGCACCCGACCCCGAGCAGGCCGGCCGCCGACCCCGTCGCGACCAGGACGCGCTGGTACTCAACCGTGCCGACTCCGGTGTGCCGCGGAGATTGGGCGCCGCTGAAGAAGAGGGCGGCGAGCCAGAGCGCCATGATCTGCGGGCCGATGAGACGGACGGTGCTCTCGAGTCCGTACGCCACATCGAGGCCGTCGAAGAACGCCAGCCGGCTGCGAAGGAGTGCCGCGAGGAGCGCGGCCAGCCCGATCATCACCGCGTCGGTAACGATGAGGGCGAGGCGGGTCGTAAGAAGGGTCCGGGAGCGGCCAAAAATAAGGCGCCGTCGCTGACGAAGCTGCTCGACCGATGGCCAATGATCGATCAACGCCACGCCGCTCCCTCCTCTGTTTTATCGCGGGAAAATAATTATCGGGCCGCAGTAACTCTCCGCAGCACAACCAGGGAGCAAGGTTACTCCAGGTTCATAACCCACTGCTGCCATTTGCATCAAATGTGAAGCAGACGTGACTGAGATCGCTCTCGCGTCAGCGGCGATGAGCGTGCTGGGCGACGATTTGATACAGCCGCTCATGGAAACGTGCCTCGCTGAAATTCTCCGCATGGCCCCGGATGGCCTCGCGGTCCCAGACACGGTCGGCGACGCGATCGAGCGCCCTGGCGATATCCGCAGCCTTCGGTCGCGCGAAGAAGGCGCCGTTGACCGTCTGATCGATGGTATCGAGATATCCCCCGGCGCGCAGGGCAAGCGTCGGAATCCCGAAGGCGGCGGCCTCTAGCGGCGTCAGGCCAAAGTCCTCGTGGCTGGGCGCGACGAGCAGGCGCGCGTGCATATACGCCCAGCGCATCTGCGCATCGGTCAGATCGCGCACCAGTCGGACGTTGTCGGGGGCGCTCGCTCGAAGCGACTCCCATAGCGGCCCATCGCCAATCACTAACAGCCGGTCGGGACGCCCCCGCAGCGCCGCAATGACCTGGTCGGCGTTCTTATACGGCATCAGGCGGGAGACGACCAGCAGGTAGCCCCCTTCCTCCCAGGCCGCGACCTCGGGGATCGGCTCGAGGGAACCATCGGTCGCCACGGTGTGCGGCGGGGCGAGCACCTCGGCGTCACGGGAGTAGGCACGTCCGATGCGGGCTTGCACCACGTGGGAGTTCGCGAGGTACACATCCGCCGATCGGGCCGCCCGCCGATCCCAGAGCCGCAGCCCGGGCCTCAAGAGGGCGAGGGCCCATCCGATCGGGGTCTGGTGCATCGGGCCTCCGAGGTAGACCTCGCTCTGATAGACCCATCGCGCGGGGGCGTGACAGTAGACGATCGTCGGGGCGTCGGTGCGAGCGCCGTGCGCCCAACCACTGCTCGAGGTCAGCACGACATCGGCATCGGGCTTGAGCCGACCCGCCGCCCAGGCGAGAAGGGGGAGCGCCCGCCGGTGGTCGCGGCGAAGGGGGCCGATTCGGTTGAGCGGTGAGGTGATGATCTGCCGCTGGCGAAACTCCGGGTAGGTCGTCTCGGGGTTGTAGAGCGTCGTGTAGATCGGTGCGTCCGGGAAGGCACGCGACATCGACAAGACGACGCGTTCGGCGCCCCCACGCTGGGTGAGGTAGTCGTGGACGATCGCGACGCGCGGGGCCGTCGCGGGCTCGCTCGGCGCCGGGATGCGGTCCTCAAGACTCGAGGTCATGGCGCACCATCTCCTTGACCATTTCCTGGAAGCTCACGCTCGGTTCCCACCCTAGGACCTCTCGTGCCCTTGTGGCGCGGCCGACGAGTTCGGTGGCATCGGCGGGTCGATAGAAGGCCGGGTCGATCGTCACGTGGGGTTCCCACGCGTCGATGCCGGCCGCGGTGAAGGCGGCTTCGACAAAGTCGCGAACTGATCGGGACTCACCCGTCGCGATCACATAGTCCGCCGCCTCGGGATGGTCGGCGGCGCGGACCATGGCGTCAACATAGTCCGGGGCCCAACCCCAGTCGCGCCGAGCGTCCAGATTGCCCAGTCGCAGCTCGTCCTGGTCTCCCCGAGCGATCGCTGCGGCCGCCATGGTGATCTTGCGGGTGACGAACCGCTCCGGACGTCGGGGGGACTCGTGGTTGTAGAGGATCAGGCTCGAGACGGCAAGGCCCCGCTGGCGATACACCTCTGCGCCAAGGTGAGCGAGGGCCTTGGCCGCGCCATAGGGGTTTAGGGGTCGAAGGGGGGTCTGCTCATCCTGGGGAGCCGAGCTGGGTTCGCCGAAGATCTCGGCGCTGGAGGCCTGGACGAAGGCGATCGGCTCTCCCCCTTCCTCCTGCGCCTGCCACGCGGCCTCCATGAGGGCGAGCGCCCCGAGACCATTGACCCTCGCGACCTCGACGGGGTCGTCCCAGGACTGCGCGACCGACGAGATCGCCGCGAGGTTGTAGAGGTGGGCGGGGGTGAGGTCACGCACCACCGAGGTCATAGCGTCGGTGTCGGTGAGGTCGATCTCGTGGGTAGTGATCTCGGCGGATCGGGTGGTGTCGTCCCCGGGGCGGACGATGCCGTGGACCTCCCACCCGTCGGCGAGAAGGCGATCGGCGAGATAACTGCCGTCTTGGCCGGTGACGCCGGTAATCAGCGCGCGGCGAGACACCGCTCTACTTCCCGGCCAGGGCGCGCTGCTCGGCAAGGTCGGAGTCGACCATCATCTGCACGAGCTCTGCGAAGTCCACGGTCGGCGCCCACCCGAGGCGCTCGCGGGCCTTGGACGCATCGCCGATTAGCAGGTCGACCTCGGCGGGCCGCATAAAACGCGGGTCCTGCACGACGCGCTGCGACCAGTCATCGATCCCGACATGGCGAAAGGCCACGTCGAGGAGGTCCCGGATCGAGTGCGTCTCGCCGGTGGCGATGACATAGTCGTCGGCCTCGTCCTGCTGGAGCATCCGCCACATCGCCTCGACGTAGTCTCCGGCGTAGCCCCAATCGCGCTTCGCGTCGAGATTGCCCATCGCAATGGTCTCTTGTAGGCCGAGAGCGATCCGCGCGACCGCGGTGGTCACCTTGCGGGTCACGAACTCGGGCCCGCGGCGCGGCGATTCGTGGTTGAAGAGGATCCCTGAGCTCGCGTGCATCCCGTAGGACTCGCGGTAGTTGATCGTCATGTAGTGCCCGTAGACCTTCGCTACGCCGTACGGCGAGCGCGGCCAGAGCAGGGTGGACTCGTCCTGCGGGACCTGCTGGACTTTGCCAAACATCTCCGAGCTGGACGCCTGATAGAAACGGGTCTTCGTCGGATCATCACCGCAATACAGGCGGACCGCTTCGAGAGCGTTCAGGACCCCCATTCCGGTGACATCACTGGTGACAAACGCGTTTTCCCAGGAATAGGCGACGAACGAGACGGCCCCGAGGTTATAAAACTCGTCCGGCTGGGCCGCGTTGATCGCTCGCATGAGACTCGACAGATCGGTCAGATCGCCCGTGTGCAAGGTCACACCGGGGACGACGCGTTCGACGAGTTCCCGCTTGGGGTTGTTTTGCCCGCGAATGATGGCGTGGACGTCGTACCCCTTCGAAATCAGCAGTTCGGCGAGATAGAGGCCGTCTTGGCCGGTGATTCCGGTAATAAGCGCGCTTGGCATTGCTGGGGAACTTCCTCTAGGTGGTGTCCGGACAGTCTAGAGATGGTTTCGCTCAAGGAAGTCCGCTAGCCGAAGTTGCCCGGCCGCCGGGGAGTAATGCTCCTCCCACCGCTGACGCCCGGCCTCGCCGATGGCTGCGCGCTCGTCTGACGATGCGGCAGCGACCTCGCTCAAAACCCGCGCGAGATCACGCGGATCACCCCTTCGCGCTACCCAGGGGTGGTCCGGCCCGACGACCTCCGGCAGGGCTCCCGCATCGGAGACGACCACCGGGACCGAGGCCGACATCGCTTCGGTCACCACGAGGCCGAATGCCTCGTCGGCGACGGATGGACACGCCAGCACATCAACAAGCCCAAGGAGCGCTGCGGGTTCGCTCCACCCCAACCGCCGACACGCCGGACCGAGTTCTCGAAGCGCGCTGTCGATCGGCTCGGTAGACGAGGCGTCGGAGAACCTTTCGGTACCGGCCACCACCAGTTCGACGGCCGCCCCAGTAGCGCGGAGTCGGCCGACTGCACCCGCGAGGTCGCAGACCCCCTTCTCAGAGGTCAATCTGCCGAGGAACCCGATCCTCAGGTCCTCATGGTCACGCGATCCTTGGGCCAGCACGACCTGCGGAGACCAGTTAGGAAGCGCCTCGGCGCCGAGGGCTCGTGCCAAAAAGGATGACGGCACCACCACTGCGCGGGAGCGAGCCCGCGCGATCTTCACGGCCACACGCTGCCCCCGGCTGCTGGGGAACCGGTGAAGGTGGATCACCCGGTCCGGATGACCAGCCGTCGCGACCGCCGGGACGAGACCGTTGCACCAGAGGGTCCCCTCCCGCTCCCCCCGGTCCCAGCGGCGCAGGGCCGCCATCCACTCGCGACGAGTCTCGGCCTGAAGGTCGACGACCGGGATCTGCCGTCTCGCTGCCTCCTGCGCTACCTCGCTACCCGTCGGAGCAACGATCTGCGTCCTGCGGCCGCTCGCCGCGACGGCCTCGGCCACCTGGAGCAGCATCACCTCTCCCCCGCCGATCTCGGCGTTGTTGGTAGCGACCGAGATCATGGACGACCGGGTGACCCGATGGCTGTGATCGAACTGCTCTCCTCCGAGGGCGGCGACGCGCTGGCCTTGACCGTGAGCACGTGTCTCATGGTCAGACCCAAAGCGATCCATAGCGGGAAGGCGAGGAGTGCCTCGCCGATATTCATCGCACACACCATCGCGGCGATCACGCCACCCTCGAGCCACGGCGCTCGCTTGTCGAAGGGGAGCCGGTGCGCCGCTAAGAAGACACCCACCACGAGTGTGATCAACACAACCATGGCGACGTACCCGCCTTCGGCTCGAATGGCCAAATAACTCGAGTGGTAGAAGAACAGGTCACCGTTGATGTCGACCATCGCCGAGCCAGCACCGTTGCCAAATACGGGGGCCTGAGCCACGTCCACCATTTCCTGGGCCTCGATCCGGGCCCGGAGTTCGTCACTGCCCGCGCGCTGAGCGAACTGGCCTGTCTGCTTCCACTCCTGCGGGACCGACTCGGTTGCCCAGATCAGGCCGCCGAGCAGAATGGCCCCGAATGTTGGTGACAGTCGCCTTCCGACGACGAGCCACAAAACCAGGATCGCTGCGGACAACCATGAGGTGCGAGAGTAGGTCTGCATCACCAAGAACGACAAGACCAAGATCACGGGGATCCGGATCGCCCACGTACGGATAAATGCCAGGCTCACCGCTCCATAGACGACGAGCAACATCCCGGCGACGTTCGGATCACCGAAGAGCCCGGTCAATCGGCCCACATACGCACTCTGCCCGAAGGTCAACAGACCCCACCCGCCGGCGATCCCCAGACCACCCAATAGCCCGAATCCGGCGGATCTCGCGTGGACTCGGCCGGAGGCGATGATCACGCTGAGGAGCACCACAATCCCTACGTGTCCGAGACGTCGCACGGGCGCCAAGCCGTTGATGTAACTCGAGTAGAGCAGGGTGAGCACCAGCAAACTGACGAGGCCCAGGAACCATGCCGGGATCTTCAGGTCACGATCGGGACGCCGTGTCAGGGCAATCAGCACGACGAGGACCGCGGCGGACTCGTTGAGCGGCAGATCGAATCCTGGAAGAGGGATCGTCTCTAGGGGGAAGAGGGCGAAAAGGAGCAGCTCGGGCCAGCGCAACTCCTCGGCGCGGCGCCGCGCAGCCGACTCCTCGACGCGCGAGCGCAACAACCCAGACTCGGACCACGCATGATCTTTGGCTATCGCCACGATGCCCCTCCATCGCCGATCAGCCGGGGCAGGACCCGCGCGAGGTGGTCATCGATTTGCTGGGCACAGGTCGCGGCAGCAGCCGGCCCACGCCGGTAGGGGTCGGAGATATCGTCTTGACGGGAGGCACGGGCACGAAGGGAGTGCACGCCGTGCACCAGGTCTCGCCCCACCCCTTCACCGACGCGCTCTACCTCCCGGGAGAACTGCCCGAGGGTGAAGGTTCGCGGAAGGAGCTGAGGCCAATCTTCGAGAATCCACTGCCGGTGCGATGTCTCGGCCGTCAGGATCACGTCGGCGCTCCGCGCGATGGATGCCGTCAATGGTTCGGAGGTGAAGCCCTCCGGGTCGCCGCCTCGCGTGGCCAGCTCGCTCGCCATCGCTGGGTCCATCGGCATGCCGTCGCGAGCGTGGGTGCCAGCGCTCACCACCTGCGCGCGCCCCGCGAGCAGGTATTCCGCCCGCCGGTGAGCGTATGCCGACCGGCAAATATTGGCCGTGCAGACAAAGAGCACGGTCATCGGTTCGCGGCTGGACGTCACACCCGCGATGGTAACTGGGCCCCTGACATGCCCGGTACCATTATTGAGCCCCCGGACTGCGCTTACGACGCACCATCACACCGCCATGAGGACCACGTGACTGTACTGGACTTCGTCCGCCTCACCCGGACCAACCTCAAGGTCATCGTCCTGATGACGCTGCTCGGCATAGCCCTCGCATACGCCTGGACTCTCACTCGTCCGGTGATCTACACCGCGTCCTCGACCGGCATCGTGCGGGCCGGCGACTCTGGCTCCGTGGGCGACATCATGGCGGGATCGAGCCTGGCGCTGAACCGGATGCAGTCCTATGCCGCGTTGGTCAATACCCGCGCGGTCGGGCGCGCGATGGCCGAGGAGCTCGGGACCGATGAGGACCCCGGGTCCCTCGCCGGGTCACTCGCTGCCTCCCCCAACGCGGCCGCGCCGATCTTGACGATCTCGGCATCGGCGGGCACTCCGGAGCAGGCCCAGGCACGAGCCGATGCCGCGGTGAAGGCCGTCGCCCTGGAAGGCAAGCGCCTCGATACGGGCGGCGACCTGGAGGCCAAGACGAGCGTCGAACTGGTGCCGCAGGAGTCGGCGATCCTCCCGACCTCTCCCACGTCGCCTAATCTGAAGATGAACCTCCTCGTCGGCGCTCTCGGTGGCCTGCTCGGGGGCTACGCCCTGAGCCTGCTCCGTCGGCAGTTGGACAGCCGAGTCCGGATTGCCTCGGATGTCGAGGCCATCACCGGAGTCGGCACGCTCGGAGTCATCCCCGAAACCGCCGAACTGCGCAAGAAGACTCGGGCACTCGACCGGATGGGCCCGGCGGCCGAAGCGATGCGCCACCTGCGCACCAACTTGCGCTTCGTCGATGTCGACAATCCGCCGCGTAGCGTGGTGATCACGAGCGCCACCCAGGGCGAGGGGAAGTCGACCGTCTCCACCAACCTGGCGCGGATGCTGGCGGCAGCTGGCCAACCCACCTTGCTCGTGGACGCCGACCTTCGCCGCCCCAATGTGGCGAATCTGCTCGATCTCGACGACTCGGTGGGTCTGACCCAGGTGCTCGCCGGCGACCTTACGTACAGCGAGGCGTGGCAGGACACCGACCAGCCTGGGCTGAAGGTCCTCACGGCCGGACGCGTGCCGCCCAACCCCAGCGAGTTGCTTGGCTCGCGCCGGATGGGCCAACTCGTGGAGGAGATGGGCCGCGACCACTTCGTCCTCTTCGACGCCCCTCCGTTGCTCCCGGTGACCGATGCCGGCCTGCTCACCACGCAGACCGACGGCGCCGTCCTCGTCCTGCACGTCGGCAAGACCCACAAGGAGCAGGCTGCCCTCTGCCGCAAGATCATCGAGCAGGTGGGTGGTCGTCTGCTCGGTACCGTCTTGAACCGCGCCAGCCGCAAGGGCATGGGCACGGTCGTCTACGGCTACGGGTACGGCTACGGGGGCTACCAAACGGGTTATGGTTCGGGCTACTACTCCTCGGGCAAGGACGATGATTCCGACGCCGGCCGTAGCAAGGGCAGCCGCGGGAAGCGCGGCAAGGGCAAGCGCGGCAAGAAGGCCTCGGTCTGACCTCTTAGGCCCCCCGGGAGCGGCGCCCTTCGTCGTAGAGAGCCGCAATCGATGCGCTCATCTCAGCGACCGACGGCCACGTCGGGTCGAGCATCGGGCGAGCCGCCGGTTCTAGCCCCTGCTCGATGAGCGCCGAGGCGACCGCGCTGGAGTCGTCGGCATCGACGAGGCACGATGCTGGCACGATCTCGGGATTGCCCCCCACGGGGGTCGCGACGACGCCGAGTCCCGCAACCAGCGCGTCGAGCAGGGAGTACGAGGCGTTTTCCCACACCGACAACTGAGCAAGCACGTGGGCCGTGCGCATCAGCTCCGGAGCGTCGACGTGGCCGGGCAGACTGACCAGGTCGCCGAGACCGAGATCATCGACCCGCGCCTCGATCTCCGAGCGAAGAGGCCCCTCCCCTGCGATCGTCAGCCGCGCCTCAGGGCGCTGCGCGGCGATCACGGCGAAGGCGTCGAGGAGCGCGTCGATCCTCTTCTCTGGGGCCAGCCGTGCAATCGAGACGATGTGCAGGCCGGACTCGCGGCGCGCAGGCTCTAGAGGCCGGTCGATCCCGTTGCGGATGACCGTGATGGGCGTTGAGGGATGCCACTTCGCCCGCATCACCCGAGCGGTCGACTCCGACACGGCGATCGCCGCGTCAGCTCGCCGCAAGCGAAGGTGATGCATCGCGGCCTTCGCCCGAGAGCGTGCCCGGGTGCCGTGATACACGAGGTCATCAGCCGCGATCCCGTGCTCGGTCGTCACGACCAGAGGACGGTCGCGCAGCGGGACCGCCGCGGCCACGACCACGTCGGCCCACGACAGGTGAGAGTGCACGACGGCGGGGCGCAGGGTTCGCAGGTGGTGACGCACGGTCGCGATGGAGGCGCGGACCCCTGCGTCGTGACCGAAGTCGTCGGTGAGGACCGGGCATCCGACGGCGCGCAGCCGCTCAGCGAGCGGACCTGGAGGGCAGAGCACCACGAGGCGGTACCCGGGGATCCCCGCCGAGGCGACGTCGAGGACATGGCGGGCCACTCCCCCGAGATTCGAGACCGGGACGACCCAGAGAGCGAAGGGGGTCGCGTGTCCCCCCTCGGCTAGAACCATGCTTCGAGTCGGTCGAGAGCGGTCCAAAAGCCCTCGCCGTTATTGACGTGGCCCTGCCAGATCTCGGGGATGAAGCCGACTCCCGGGGCGAGGCGATCCAGTTGCTCCGCCGCGATCGCCCAATCGATCTCGCCATCGCCGACCTGGACGCCCTCGCCGTCCACACCGGTCGCGTCGACGATGTGGAGGTGGTCGGTGTGCGGCGCGAGAAGCTCCACGGCCTGGGAGAAGGGCATCCCCCGGTGATTCGCGGCCAACTTCGAGTGGGAGAGGTCCAGACACAGGCGACGGTTGTAGCGCTGCGCCCAGGCGGCAGTGTCATCGGCGCCAACGAAAAGGTTGCAGTAGAGCTGCCCGCCCATGTACCAGGGGTACGGGGGGAGCGTCTGCGCGCACATCCGCACGCCTGCCAGATCCACCCGGTCGAGCCCGGCGGCGACTCGTGCGTACATGTCGTCGAGCTCATCGGCCGGTGCGAAGGCATCGCTGGTGAACCCTCCGAGGCTGCAGATCACGACCGGGTCGAGAGGTGCGCCGTCCCGGCCCGTCGGGGTCGTGAACCACTGCCCCATCGACCGGGTGATGTCGACGACCCGCTGGAGTTCGGCGATCGAGCGCTCCCAGTGGGCGTCATCGTCCGAGGCGAGGTTCAGTAGGAAGTCGCCCGAGAAGAGGTCGGGACTGTGGCACGCGTAGTGCATCGGCAGGGGCTCATCGAGACCGGCGAGGACCGTCGCCGGATCGATCTCGAGGTCCTTGTAGGAGAAGTGGAACTCCAAGAAGTCCGGCGTCGCGTCTTCGATCAGGCTCGGGTAGTCGTGGTAGCGCACCGGAAGGCCCCAGGGCCGCCGGAACTCGTACTGGCGGCCGCGGGCCACGGCATCGGAGAGGTCGGTGGCGTAGAAGAAGTCGCCGGCATCGATCGGCCGGCGCATGGTCCGCCCGACGAGTTCGCCCAGTTTGTTTGGCTGCAGACCGCGACCGGGCGACTTGATCTCGATGTCGGCGTCGGTTAGCACCTCACCGGTTTCGATCCGGCGGGTCGCGACCAAGGACTTAGCGAGATTGACCCGGTTCATCATCTCGCCGGTCGAGACCTCACGCGGCTCATCGGTGCCGAGCGACTCTTCGAGCTCACGGGTCTGGCGGACCATCGCCGCGAACTCGTGCGGCAGCAGCGAGACTTTATGGTCGTTGCCCTCCATGCCGCGGTCGATCGTGAAGTGCTTCTCGATGACGCTCGCCCCGAGCGCGATCGCAGCCAGGGGCACGTGATAGCCGCGCTCGTGGCCCGAGTACCCGACCGGGCACTGCCCGATCTCGGCGAGGCGGGCCATGTACTGCAGGTTCACGTCCTTAAAGGGCGCCGGGTAGGTCGACTGGCAGTGCAGCAGCGCGAAGGGGGCGCCGGTGCGGCGGATCACCTCGGCGCTCTCGCGGATCTCACCCTCGGTGGCCATCCCCGTCGAGGCAATGAGCGGGACCCCGTGGCTCCCGGCCTCGCGAAGAAGCGCGTGGTTGGTGAGGTCCGCCGACGCGATCTTGAGCGCGGGGACGCCGTAGTCGACCAGCGCCCGGACGCTCGGCGTGTCCCACGCTGTGCACATGACGGCCAGGTCGTGCTGTCCGGCGTGGTCAAAGACCTCGAAGAGTTCGTCATTCGTCAGGGACATCTTGGACAGCAGATCGAGCGTGTATTGCGGTCCGAGGTCTTCACCGGCACTCGCGCCGCCACCGCCTTGCCGGTAGAGAGCCTCCATGTCGCGCATCTGGAACTTCACGCAGTCGGCCCCGGCCTCCGCAGCCAAGTCGACGAGCTGCTTCGCGAGATCGATCGACCCGTTGTGGTTGATCCCGATCTCGGCGATCAGATAGGCGGGCTCATCGGCGCCGATAACGCGGCCCCCAATGCGCAACTCTGCGCTGCGATCGGTGGCGATCGCGACGAGATGCCCGCGCTCATCAACCAAGGGGATGCGGTCGATCCCGCGCCGGAAAAGCGGCGCGATCTCCTCAGGGGACGCGCCGAACGCGGCGCTCGTCACCTCGCGGTTCGCGATGGACCCGACCGAGACGGTGAGGTCGACGTCGGCCTGCTCCGAGACCCACCGGCGGAAGTCCCCATCAGAGAGGGCGCCCTGGAGCAAGCCGTGCTCGTCCAGGCAAAAGACGATCCGCGCGTGGTTCGCGGTGATCTTGTGGAGCGCGGCCAGCACCGAGTCGCCGGAGTACACGACGAAGGGGGTGAGGTTGCGGTCGATGTTCACGAGGGGGTGCCTTCCTGCTCCGCCGTCACGTCCTGCTCGGCGCGGGCGAAGGCGCGCCGTTGCGTTTCGAGGAGGAAGCCCTCGGTCAAGGTGAGGTCGATATCGGTATCGATGTCGACCCCTTCGATCTCACTCATCTCGAACAAACCGATCCGCCCTCCCAGGCGGTTGTGGTGCTGCTCATAGATCTCGGTCCGCGTCACATAGAGGGAACCGGTCTCCCGGTAGCGGAACTGGTCGTCGGTGAGGTCCTGGCGTCGCGGCCGCGCGTGCACCGGGTAGTCGGCTCGCGGCTCGTCGCCCGCCCACCAGAGGAAGGGGGCCTGTCGCACGACCCCGACGAGGGAGTCGAGGCCGCCGCGATCCAGTTGCTCGAGAGCCCGGTCGATCGTGCCCTCTTCGCGGATCGGCGACGTCGCTTGCAGCAGGACCACCACGTCCGGGCGCTCTCCCAGCGCAGCGAACTGGGCAATCGCGTGCTCGATGACGGGCTCGGTCGCGGTCGTGTCCTGCGCCAACTCCGCTGGCCGAAGGAAGGGGACCTCGGCGCCGGCGGCACGGGCCACCTCGGCGATCTCTGCGTCGTCTGTGGAGACGACCACCCGAAGCGCCGCATCGGCAGAGAGCGCTTGCTCGATCGTCCAGGCGATCAGGGGACGGCCCGCGACCGGGAGAAGGTTCTTGCGGGGGATCCCTTTCGACCCGCCACGAGCGGGGATAAGACACAGGGTGGACACGCCCCCCATTGTCGCCTGTTACGCCAGTAGGCCGGTAATCGCGGCAGCAATGGCCTGGGCCGGTTCCTGGTCCGGCAGGTCGGGAGCGGCGGTCGGCTCTCCCCCCCAGCGACTCATCCCGTACCGGTTCCAGAACTCCTCCAGCCACCTCGGCGGGTCCGGGTAGTAGACCCAGGACGGGACGCCCCGCGCCGCGGCCTCAATCACGCCCGTGGAGAAAGCGCTCACCACAGGGTCATTGACCCGCGCAAGCGGTTCCCCGCTTCGGTCGATCGTGATGCCAGAGCGCTCCCACCGCGTGTGATAAAGCCGACTGACCCGGTCGCGCTCCGAAGGGTGAGGCCGGTATCTGGCTCCGGTCATTCGGCAGAACGACTGCGCCGCCCTGGCTAACCCTCGACGCGGCAACTCTGCACCGTGTAGCTGCCCGAGGTAGAGAGCGCGGTCACCGATCGTCGGCGCTTGGGGCTCCCCCGCGGCTCGCCACAGCAATTGCGACCCGACGGTGTGAGAGTCGAGGTCGTCTCGCCCGCTTGCCCAATACTCGGCATCCGCGGCACTCCACGCGAGGAGCGTCGCCTCTCCGGGAAGCGGCGGGGCATAGGGAGTAAGTAGTCCGTGCTGAACGACGAGCCGGCGCGCTCCATGAGCCCGAGCCCACCGTTCAGCGCGTGCGCCGAGGGGCAGATAGTGGCCAGCGGAGAGGACTACCTGCACCTGACCCACAGATCGCGCCGCGGTGAGGTCTGAGCACGACTCCTCTTGCCAGGCAGCCGGCGGCAGGAGATCAATGACGGAGACCGGCGCCAGGACGGCCACCGATTCAGGTGCCAGCCAGGCGATCGGCCGCAGGAGCGCATCGACTGTGGTGGGCGAACGACTCTCGACCACGACGAGAACCTTGGGCTGCGAACCCGAAGAGGCGAGAAGCGCTGGCTCTTCGTCGCCGCGTCGGAGGAGGCGGCGAGCGGTCCCTTTGAGCTGCCGGACCGGATCCCGGCCCGCCTGCCATCGTTGCCAGGCCTCGAGGTCGCTCGGGTACTTCACGCCCATCGGCGCTCCAGCGCGGCCACGCGATGATCGAATGTGTGCTCGGCTGCCGTCCGTGCCTGGGCGGCCCGGCGGATCGATTCGGCGTAGGGCCGGTCAGCGCGGATTCGTGCGATCAGATCAGCGGCCTCGTCGGCCGTCTCGAAAGTCAGCACTTCACGGCCTGGCTCGTAGAGGCTCACGACGTCAGGCCGATCGACCAGCTGGACTCCGCCGACTCCGGCCGCCTCGAAGGTTCGCATAGTGAAGCCGTCTTGGTCACCGTGGATGTTCAGCGTCGCTGGCGAGCCAGCCATCACCCCATAGGCGTGCTCGCGGTCGAGGTCTCGGCCGGCCGGAATCGTCGGCGACCCGAGGCGCCACGTCCGTAGTCGGTCGACCAGATGACCGGACCAGTCCCTCCCGTAGGCCCGGACCGGTACCCCCTTGTCGACGAGGCCGCGGAGAAGAACCTCGCGATTGGGATAGCGGGCACCGACGAAACTGACCTCATCTGATTCTCGCGCGGTCCAGGTGGCCCTTGAGTCATACGCTAGCGGCAAGTAATCCGCGTCCACGCCCGCCGCCGCGAGGTCCCTAGCGTCGAGGGGGCTGTACGTCGCGATCGGCCCGATGGTCGCTAATCGCTCCGGGGTCCAGGTCGTCCGTCGCATCTCGTCGTAAAGCCACACGATCGAGGCGGCCCCGAGGTCCGCAACGGCCTGCCAGAAGTCGTCACCGAGACCGTCGCCGCGCACGATCACCACGACGTCCGGCCGGGCAGCCTTCAGGACGGCGACCGCAGTCTCGGTCATCTCGGCGGAAGCTCGGCGCGACCCCTCTTCCCCGCCGCGGCGGTCCCTCGCCTCATGGATGATCTTGTGTCGCGCTTTCGCCAAGGTTCCGGGGCGCTCGTCGTAGCGCCATGAAGTCACCTCATGACCCCGGGCGGCCAGTGCCCCGTTGATCGCTCGCCAATACCCGTGGAAGACCGGGCTGACCAGCAATACTCGCCGTCCGGTCACGAGGTGAGGCCCCGAGAGTCCAGCTCGTTCAGGGCCTGATCCCAGGCCTGAGAGGCGGCCCCTGGCTTGTCCCAGGACCAGGCGATGAAGTTCGCCACGGCATCCCCGCTGGTCCATTGCGGCGCTGGCGCACCCAGCGAGGCGCCATAGGAGAGGTCTGCGCACGCGTCGATGATGTCGCCCGCCCGGGTCACCTCGACATGCTCGATCGGGGCGTCAGACAAGGGCGATCCCGCGATGGCGTGGCGGGCCAACTCATTGAGGCTGGTGCGCACTCCCGTCCCGCTGTTGAGGACCCTGGGTGTCCCCACGTCGGCGGGGTGCTCCACCAGCCAGCCCAGCAGCGCGGCCAGATCCGCGACGTGGATGAAGTCACGGGTCTGGCTACCGTCGCCGTAGATCTGCAGAGCGCGGCCTTCGCGTAGTCGGGCGAGGAAGGCGGCGAGAACCCCGGTATACGGGTTGTGCAAGGCCTGGCCGGGACCGATGACGTTCTGGGGGCGGACGATTGAGACCGGCACATGGGGCGCCGCCACGTCGACGAGTTGCGCCTCACCATCGGACTTGGTCTGACCGTAGACCGACACCGGGTGGTGCGGGTCAGTTTCTAAGGAGTCCAAGGGAGTCGAGCCCTCTGGGCGCTCTCCGTACCCAATCGTCCCGTGAGCGGTGCGGTGACGCCCTTCGCCATAGACCGCGCGTGAGCTGACGGCTACCAGGGGTGCTCCCCACCGCACGCTGGCTTCGCCGGCAAGGCGGGTCCCGTCGACGTTGACTCGGACGTACCTGTCTTGCTCGTACATTGACTGCCCGGTACCCGTCTCGGCAGCGAGATGGATCACGGCATCGGGGCGAGGGACCTCACCCCAGACCCCCGGATCTGCGACATCGCCGACGATCACTTCACCCGGAAAGGTGGATCTCGCCGAGTCGGGGTCGAGGTGGACCTGCTCGCTCAGGGAGTCCAAGGCCACGAGTTCGTGAGCGGATGAGAGCCGTCGCGCAAGGTGCTGACCGATGAACCCTGCCCCTCCGGTGATGAGAATCCTCATCCCTGTCCTTCCGTTCCGAGAGAGCGTGCGGGTACTCCCGCCACGACCGAGCCAGCAGGTACGTCCTTTGTCACGACCGACCCGGCCCCGATCGTCGCACCCGAACCGATCCGGACCCCGCCGAGCACGATCGCCCGCTGGCCTAGGAAGACATCGTCCCCGATCTCTACCGGGCCGGTTGCCGAACTGTGTGCCCGGTCGGATCTTTGGTGGTCGGTCGTCGCGATGAACACCCCATCAGCGAGGACGCAACGTGCGCCGATTGTGAGGGGAGCGTCCGCATGGATATGGGCTCCGTGCCCGATGTAGGTGCTGTCACCGATGTGAAGGGGGCCCCGTCCCCCTTCGACCTGAAGCCACGCGCCAGCGAAGATGGCGACGTCACGACCAATGTCAATCCGATCCACCCCCCGAAGGAGCAGCGGGCGGACGATGACGCTGCGTTCGCCAAGATGACCGAAGGCCCGGCGGTAGACGAAGCGGGTCCGGAGGCGCCCAAGGTGCCAACGCACCGATGGCGGTGCCTCGACAACTTCTCGCGTAATCCGTCGGAGCATACGTCCAGCCTAGAGTTCCAGCCTGCTGAACCTCGAATACCGGCTAGTGAAGAGAGCCGGAGGGCCGTCAGGTGGAGGTGATAAGCGAAACTTCCTCCCGCGCCGTCGCCACCGGTGCAGTCTCGCGCCCCATTGCACGACGAACGAGATTCCACACGAAGTTCGCCCCGGTCGCAGCCATCAGCGCGGCAATGAGCCGACGATGCCCGCCCCATTTCCGGGCGTAGGTGAGCCGCGCTCCGACGAGCCATCGGCGGCGGAGGAGCGGGTCAGATGAACCCCCGCCCTCGTGCGTCACGCTCACGTGGCCTAAATACACCGACGGGACACCGGCCTGGCCTAACCGACGCTGCAGGTCAATCTCCTCACAGTTCATGAAGAAACGCTCGTCGAAACCTCCGACCTCACGGAATCGCTCGATCGGGATCAGCAACGCCGCGCCGACCAGCCAATCGACGGGGACAGTGTGCCCCGGGGTGGCCTGCACATCGTGGCCAACACCGCGGTGCCACCATCGACGTCCACGCCAGCGCGCCAGCGGCGTCAGCCACTCGATGACCTGGTGGGAGATCCGTGGGAAGCGGCGGCCGGTGTAGTCCGGCGCCCCGGACGGGGCCAGGATCGCCGGGCCCGTGACGGCCTCACCCCAACCGCTAGACCGCTCGACCATGGCGTCAACAAAGCCAGGCGGCAGGGTGAGATCGCTGTTCAGAATCAGCAGGTGCGAGCCGGTCGCGACGGCAGCGCCGGAGTTCACCGCCGCGCCAAAGCCGCCGTTGACCTCCCGCCGAACGACACGAATGCCCTCCGAGCCCCGCGGGAAGGGTATCGGCGAGCTGTCGTCGGCCACGATCACCTCGTGCAGGTGCCCATCTGCCCCCTCCGCGATCGACGTCGCGAGGGCGAGGGTCGGCTCGGGCCGACCGTAGTGCGGGATTACGACGCTGACCGTGACCTGATCTCCGCTGGGGTCTGTCGTGGCGCGCCGCACCGGATCAGGATACGTGTCGGTGGGCCACCGCATCGCCCATGATCGGGCACGATGTGGCCATGTCCGCTGACCAGTCGCCTCCCGCGGGACCGCGCGCGTCGGTGATCGTCCCCACCCACCACGGAGCGGGCCGATTGCCGGATCTCTTGGACGCCCTCGTCGGACAGGATGAGGGCGACTTCGAGGTCATCGTCGTTGTGGACGGGGCCGACTCCGTGGTCCTAGACGTCCTCGCGTCCTATCGTGATCGGCTGACCTTGACCACCCTCGTCAACGAGGCCAACGAAGGGGTCGGCGCGGCTTTGGCTCGGGGCTACGCCCGCGCGAACTCGCCCATCTTGATCCGCTGTGATGACGACATCACGCCGCCGCCGACCTTCATCTCGGGGCACCTGGCCTGGCACGAGGAAGGGACCGACCGCGGGATCGTCAGCGCGACCCGAGACCGCTTCGAGGACAGCGCGTATGCGCGCGGCTATGGCCGGTGGGCAACTGACGAGGGGTTGCGTCAAACCTACGCCCTTGCGCCCGACCAGCGGTGGTCGGCGTGGGCCGCCTGCAACTCGACCCGGCGTGACTCGTACGAGCGGGTCGGAGGGTTCGACTCCGACCTGACGTACTCCGAGGACCTCGACCTCGGGTACCGGCTCTGGCGCGGAGGGGTCGAGATCATCGTCGACCCCGCCCTGGAAGTCGTCCACCGCGGCCCGCTCACGACAGCGGCCCAGCGGGTGCGCCGCGCCTATGTCTCCGGGGTCGCTCGACGCGAGTTTTGGCGATGCCACCCGGCAGCGGCAGCCTCCGCTCATCGTGACGCAAGCGCTCGCCGCGCCCCACGCGAACGGGTCTGGGCGGCCCTCGTCGCAATGGTGGCGATGCTCGTCCGCTCTCCTCGCTCCGCGACTCGTCTGGGGGAGGTCGCCGACTGCGTCCTCGCCCGAGGCCCGCTTCGTATCGCGCGACGCGTGGTGGCTCTCGCCGTCCAAGCTAGCGGGCGCGCCGGGCGACGCGACTCCGCAGTTGCCTCGTGGGAGCGGGCGCGGGAGGCCGGGCTGCAGCCCACCCATCGATGACCTGGCGGCGCTAGGTCGGCACGATCCCGCGGCGACGCAGTTCGGCGGCCAACTCGGTCCACATGACGGTCGCGTTGAAGCGGCCGTGCACGTTGGCCACGCCCCCTTCGGCGATCCGGTCCCGGTACCGCAGGTCGCCCAGAGCGTGCAGGGCGCTACGCCAACCTTCGACGTCACCCTCATCGACAAGGACCGCGTTGACCCCATCCACGAAGTAGTCGCGCATCGCCCTGGTCCCCGTCACCGCAACCGCGCACCCCGTCGACGCCGCCTCCAATGCGACGCTCGACCCCGTCGGGTAGGCGAAATCCCTCGTCGGGACGGCGACCACCTTGGCGCGGCGCAGATAGTCGCGGTAGGTCGGAAGGGGTACCACGCCGTGGACCGTGACATTGGCCGGGATGCGCAGTCCCGCAAGGTTCTCCGGCTTGGTGATCACATCCAGCCGCAGATCCGTGCCATCGACCGCCGCAAAGAGCGTTGCGTAGTCCCGGCCCCGGTCCTGCCCTACCGCGAGCAGATCGATATCGCGCTCTCGGTCATCACTGACGTAGTACCGGTGCGAGATGCCATAGGTGACGGGGTATAGGCGCTCCGGCCCAATCCCGATCTCGGCAAAGATCTCGCTCTCGTGCGGCGACAGGTGGGTGATGAGGTCCACCCCCTTCAGCTGGCGGGCGATCGCCCGGCGCGTGCGGACATCCGCTGAGCGGATGTCGTCGGCGAGCCAGCAGGACCAGATCACGAGCGGGGTCCGGCTATAGGGAGGGATCTGTAGCCCCTTGAGGCGACCGGCGAGCAATCCCTGCTTCTCGAGCAGAGCCAAGACGAGGTCCGATTTCGCGATCGTCGGAGCGGCCCTGAGGGGACGATGGACCGCGAGTCCGCTGCGATGCTCGAGGACATCACGGATCTTGGTCCCGACCCGCCGCGGATGCGCATCGACGCCAAGCAGGTCAAAGCCGACTGCGCGCATCGCGTCAACCCCGTATGGCAACTCCGCCGGCACATCACCGCTAGCGAAGCGGCGACCCCACTCGCGTGTGTCGTGCTCGGTGAGCAGCACGGTTCGAGTCATGGTCGGGCAGCCTACCTCCGCCGCCCATTAGGATCGCACCATGCCATGGGCTGATCGCGCTCGCCGGGTCAAACATGCTGGATTCCTCGCAAGGAAGAGAGCCTACCGCGGCTATATCCAGGCTAGGGACCTCTCCTTCGCGGCCTACAACACGATCGTTCCATACCAATTCGACCCGGAGCAGCACAAGGATGCCTGGGGCGATTTCCCGCGGATGTACTTCCTCGACCGCGACCCACCACCGGGCGTGAGCGGCGACCGAAGTGTGCCTCGCCAGATTTTTACCTTATGGACCGGCGATAACGAAATGAGCCCCAATCGCATTGCTGGACTCACCTCGCTTCAGTCGCGCAACCCGGATATTCCAATCATTCACGTCACTCCTGATAACCTGTCGGAATATGTCGTGGACGAGCACCCAATCCACCCCGCCTATCAGCACCTGTCTCTCGTTCATCGCTCTGACTACCTGCGGGCCTACTTCATGCACCACCACGGAGGTGGGTATTCCGACATCAAGTCGACATCTCACTCCTGGACTGCAGCCTTCGACCGCATCACGCGCGAGAAGATCCTCTGGATCATCGGCTACCAAGTACCGAGTTCTTCCGCCTGCGGCGGACGTGATCCGCGGCTAGGTGTACCCGGCCATCAGGTTGGTAGCAGCGCGCCTGCTTGAACGAACGAGAACCTCCGAATGGGATGTGGCTTGTCGAAGGCCCACTCCAACCCGGAGGTTCT
>NZ_JBGFSK010000011.1:0-80939 GCF_041365945.1 Janibacter sp. GXQ6167
ACCTCCGGGTTGGAGTGGGCCTTCGACAAGCCACATCCCATTCGGAGGTTCTCGTTCGTTCAAGCAGGCGCGCTGCTACCAACCTGATGGCCGGGTACACCTAGTCGCGAGCGCGTCGCGCGTCGCCGCCGTGGCGCGGGCGACCCTGACCGCCGCGGCGCGGTCCACCCTGGCCGCGGCCGTAACCGCCGCGTCGCGGAGCGCTCCCGCGCGGACCGCCGGTGCCACCGTGGCGTCGACGGGGCGGGTCGAGCAGCGCCCGGAACTCCGCGTCCGCGATCGGCTCGCCGGTCGGTTCGCTGGCCCCGGTCGCCGCGATCACGGCGTCCCCGGGAGCGGCCTTCACCGGGCGGGCGTCCAGCCCCGCGTCGGCGGCCATCCGCGCCATCGTCTTGCGCTGGTGCGGAAGGGCGAGGGTCACGACGGTGCCCTGCTCCCCCGCACGCGCGGTGCGTCCGGCGCGGTGCAGGTAGTCCTTGTGGTCGGCCGGCGGGTCAGCCTGGAGGACCACCGAGACATCGTCGACGTGGATCCCGCGGGCGGCGACATCGGTCGCGACGAGCACCGGCACGGTGCCCTTGCGGAAGGCCCCGAGGACCTTGTTACGCACGCCCTGGGTCAAACCACCGTGCAAGGCGGCGGCACGCACGCCGGACTCGCGCAGTTGGCGAGCGACGCGGTCGGCACCGAGCTTGGTGCGCACGAAGACGACGGTGCGGCCGTCGCGGTTCGCGAGCTCAGCGGTGATCGACTTCTTGTCCTGCGGGTCGATCAAGAGGATGTGGTGTTCCATCGTCGTGACCGAGGCCTGCGCGTCGTCGGTGGAGTGGGTCACCGGGTCGACCAGGTAGGTGTCCACGAGGGTGTCGATCCCCTTGTCCAGGGTCGCCGAGAAGAGCAGGCGCTGACCGCCCGACGGGATCTCGTCGAGGATCCGGGTCACCGCGGGCACGAAGCCCATGTCGGCCATGTGGTCGGCCTCATCGAGCACGGTGATCTGGACGGAGTCGAGCGAGACCGCTTCCCGGTCGAGGAGGTCGACGAGTCGCCCCGGGGTCGCGATCAGCAGGTCGATCCCGCGGTTCAAGGCGGCGATCTGACCCGTGTAGGAGAGCCCACCGGCCACCAACTTGTGACGCAAGCCCATCACGTGGACGAGCGGCTCAAGCGCGTCGCTGACCTGCATCGCGAGCTCACGGGTGGGGACCAGCACCAACGCCCGGGGGCGACGGGGCTTGGACTTCTCTCCGGCGAGGTGCGTCAGCGTCGGGAGACCGAAGGCGAGCGTCTTGCCCGACCCGGTCTGCCCGCGGCCGAGCACATCACGCCCGGCCAATGCGTCCGGGATGGTGGCTTCCTGAATCGGGAAGGGGGCGGTGATGCCATCACGGGCGAGCCGCTCGACGATCTCACTCGGCAGGCCTAGGGCGGTGAAGCCATTGTCCTCTCCGACCTCGACCGGGCCGCTCGCACTGGTGCGGGTGGCCTTGACCCAGGTGTCGGCTTCCATCCGCTCGGCCTCGTGGTCGACCGGCGCGTCGGAGCGCTCGAAGCGCTCCGGGCGGCGGCTCACCTGCTCCCGGTCGAAGGGCGGCCGGTAGCCCTCGCGGCGCTCCTCGTAGCGGCTGCGGGTCGGTCGCTCGCCCGCGTCGCGGCGGGGTCGACGGTCATCGCGGCGCTCATCCCGGTAACCGCCACGGCGGTCGTCGCGGCGCTCATCCCGGTAGCCACCACGACGGTCGTCCCGGCGCTCATCCCGGTAACCGCCACGACGGTCATCGCGGCGCTCATCCCGGTAACCACCACGGCGGTCGTCCCGACGGTCGTCGCGGCGCTCATCCCGGTAGCCACCGCGGCGGTCGTCGCGGCGCGGCTCCCACCGGTTGCCGCGGGGGCGCTCATCGGCGCTGCCGTCGCGGCGCACGCGAGCCGGACGGTCGTCGCGGTACCCACCGCGGCGGTCGTCACGTCGCTCATCGCGCCGGTCGTTGCGGTAGCCACCGCGGCGGTCCTCGCCGCGGGACTCCCAGCCGCCTTCGCGGCGGGGACGGCGCTCATCACGGCGCTCCTCGCGGTAGCCACCGCGACGCTCGTCGCGGGCGGCGCGGGTCTCGCGACCGCGCTCCCCCTTCGCGTCGCCGTCGGGACGGTCACGCCAGCGCTGCTTGGGCGCGCGCTCGTCGGCGCTCGGCGCCTGGCCGCGGTGGTGCGCCTTCTTCGGTGCGGATCCGGCCTTGGCCTTCTTCGCCTGCGCCTTCTGCGCGGCGCTCCAGCGGGCCTTCTTGGGTCCAGTCTTCTTGGGCATGGGTAGGTCTCAACTCTCTAGCCGGTCGGCTCGAAACGAATCAGACACGTCTCGAGCCACCTGGCGAGGGCGACCTCTTCGGACGAGTCTCGAAGCGCACTAGTTGCGCTCGTGCGGGCCCGAGGCCATCGGTTGATGCCTGGGCGGTCCAGGGCGAACGGTTGGGAACAGATAAGGCGGGAAGGGGGCCGACCGCTGGCGGTCTCGGCGACGGTGCCGGACTCGGGTCGGGCCACTTCACCTGGCGCAGCCGTGCGCCGGTTCGTGATCCTGGAGGAACGCTACAGTCTACCAGCGCGGCGGCGGCTCACGAACCACCACGCGAACGCCGCGATCGCCACCCCCACCAAATCGGCGACGACATCGAAGGGGTCGCCGGTCCGCCCCGGGAGCCAGACGTGCTGGATGAGTTCGCTGATCGGCGCGTGGACGGCCATGACCACCGCGGCGACCTGCCAGTGCACTCCGGCGAGGGGCGCGATGAGCGTCGGCACGGCGAAGAGGGCGACGTGGACCACCTTGTCGGCATGCGGGAAGGGGGCGGGCCCGGTCCCCGTCACGAGGTAGAGCGACCACACCTGCCACGCGAGCGCGGCGAGCAGCATCACGAGCGCGAGGGAGCGGGGCATCGGGCGAGTCATCGCCGCCCAGACAAGCATGTCCGCGACGCTGCGACCAAGCGAGGCCCAGCGAGACCTAGCGGCCACGCTCCCCCTTCTGCTTACAGTGGAGACATGACGATCCGAGAACTCGACCTCGACGGCTTCCGCGACACCGTGACCAAGGACTCGACCGTCCTGGTGGACTTCTGGGCGACGTGGTGCGGTCCGTGCCGCCAGTTCGCGCCGGTCTTCGAGGCCGCTGCCGAGGCGCATGACGACATCACCTTCGCCAAGGTCGATATCGACGCCAACCCCGACCTGGCCTCGCTGGCGCAGGTCACGTCGGTGCCGACGATCATGGCCTTCCGCGACGGGATCCTGCTCCACCAGAGTGCGGGCGCGCTGCCGAAGGCCGAACTCGAACGCCTCATCGAGGCCGTTCAGGGCGCCGACATGGAGACCATCCGCGCCCAGGTGGAGGCCGCCGAGGCCGACGGGAGCGGCCAGACCCGAGAGGTCTAAGCCCTCGCCGGCGCCCCCCCAAGACACAAGGAAGCGGCTCCCCCTTCGCCTGGGCGAAGGGGGAGCCNGCCGAGGCCGACGGGAGCGGCCAGACCCGAGAGGTCTAAGCCCTCGCCGGCGCCCCCCCAAGACACAAGGAAGCGGCTCCCCCTTCGCCTGGGCGAAGGGGGAGCCGCTTCTTGCGGTGCTCGTGACGTGTCGCACGGATGGTGGAGGTGGCGGGAATCGAACCCGCGTCCACTGGCGGACGACCAGGACTTCTCCGGGCGCAGTGCGTTAGGGATTTTCTCGGCCCCAGGGCTGGCACGCACACCTTCCCTGACAGGCCCAGTCGAGTAAGAGTCCCGCGACGCCCCCCGACATGGCGCCGCAGCAAGATCTCTAGCTGACGCTGGTGACTAAGCGGAGATCGCGCTTAGGCCAACGGACTTCGGGCTCGCTCAGGCGGCGAGGGCGAAGTCGGTGCGCTTGTTGTTGGCACCTATTGGTTTGCATGGAGCGTTTACGAGATAACCATGCATCCTCGACCCGCTTCCCCTGATGGACCGACCAATGTCGAAACCGATCACCCCCGCGAAGGGGGCAGACACGTCACGCTGTTGAGTTATCGAAGAATCAGTATCGGGCACAACGTCATTGGGGGGCAAGCGTATTCCCCCCTTGTGGGGGTTATGCCAATCGCCCGTCTCCACGTATGGTGAGAGGGCGCAAGGCCCTTCGGGGTCCGACTAGCCGCGCACATTCCAGACGATGGAGGTAGCCCATGGGTATCGGTGACAAGATCGAGAACATCAAGGACCAGGTCGTCGGCGAGGCCAAGCAGAAGCTCGGCGAAGCCAAGGACGACCCCGAGATGCAGGCCGAAGGCAAGGCCCAGGAGACCAAGGGCGACGCCAAGCAGACCGGCGAGAAGGTCAAGGACACCTTCAGCTGATCGACGCTGACCTGTAACCCTCCCCCGGGGGCAAACGGGGACGAAGGGGCCGGCTCTTAAATGAGCCGGCCCCTTTCGTGTCCGCTCGGGACTTACCAGGAGCCTCCGGTCGACCCGGCGCCGCCGCCGCCCGAGAAGCCCCCGCCACCCCCGAAGGAGCCGCCCCCACCAAACGAGCTCCCGCCGGAGGAGGCCGGGGTCGAGGTGAAGGTGCCCGATGCCGTCGTGGCGAAGAGGTCACTGCCGCTCGCGATTCCACCGAAGTCCGGTCCGCCGGCGACGCCCCACGGGACGATGTACCAGCTCGGCCAGGCGATGGGAGTCCCGGACAGATCGGCAGCCTCGGCGACCTTGGCGAACGTCTGCGCCCACCGCTCGGCCACGCCAAAGACGACCGCGTAGGGCAGGTACTGACTAAAGATCCGCTCGGCCTCTTCAAACCGGATCTGGTCGGCCTCGGCCGTCTCGAGGTACATCTTGAAGCCCTCGCTCTGCGCCAGCACCGCGCTCCCGTCCGCGGTCCGCGATGGCATGTGGGTCGAGAGCACGCGCGCGATCACCCCGCCGATCGCGACGCCGATCGCGAGGACCCAGATCGGGCTGATCGGCACGTACGGCAGGTCGATCTGAGCGCCGACGCCGAGGGCGTCCTGGACGAAGAGCAGGATGAAACCGGCGAAGACGAGAGCTCCGCCGATAAAGCGCATCCCCGAGCGTGCGGATTCGGGCGAACGGCGGAACCAGCCGCGGCGGATCGTCTCGGTGGTCATCTCCCCACGGACCATCTCGAGTCGGCTCGCAAAGGTGTTCTTCAAGCCCGAGAGCACCTGCTGGGGTCCGCTCGGGAAGAGCCCATCGAGGAGCATCTGCTCATAGGGAGCAAGGACATCGCGCGGCGGGGGCGCGAGCCGGTCCAAGACCCAGTCTGTGCGCTGGCGCTCCGACGAGGTCTCGGTGATCCGAAGATGTCCGCGGACCGCAAGGTCGAGCACGGTGGCCGAGACGTCGACGGTATCGGCTGACTCATCGATCACGACGCCGACGAGTCCCGGCCGGACCCCGGGGGGCGGGTGGAACTGCACGGCCACCGTCCCAAAGCGCCCGCGGCGTGTGGTCGCCGGCTCTCCCGGTCCCGGGGTCAGACCGGGAGTGAGGCCGACATAGATCTCGTCTCGGCCCCGAGTGGTGACGAGGAAGAGGCCGATCGCCGCGATCAGAAGGGGGACAAGGATGCCGGCTCCGACCATGAACCATCCGGTGTACCAACCGGGCACTTGCCGCAGGTCGGGATCGAGATTGCCGAAGGCCGATCGCGGGTACTCCACCGCGACCGTCATCCCCTCCCCCGCCGCGAGGTCGGAGTGCCGGAAACTGGCGCGCTCTCCGGCCTGGGCGTCGCACCGCGTCGTCGAGCCCTGCGGACCGTAGAAGCATGACGCCTGGGTGGCCCCATCGGGACCGACCACCGTGACGGTCACCGGGCCGTAGGTCTGCCGGTTGTCGGTCCCGACGACATTGAAGACCAGCTCGGCATGGTCGCCGATCGCGTTGACCAGTTTCCCGAGGGTGTAGGTGACGACGTAGGTCTCCTCGCCGCTCACCACCTGATCCGGGTCACCGACTCTGATCTGCTCGTGGGTATCGGTGCTCGTCACATCGAGAGCGGTCGGAGCGCCAGTGGGAGAAGTGACGCTGAGGTCGCTCAGCGGATAGGCGCGGTAGACGTCCTTACGATCGCCGTACCCGGCACCCACTTGGATCGAACGCAGGATCCCGTGACGGCCTTCACCTTCGGGGAAGTGGTGGACCTCTTCCTCGCGGACCGTGACCGACCCGTCGGGATGGGCCGTGATCGTCACGTCCATCCGGGTGACATCCGGCCGGTCGAGCCGAAGGCCCGGCTGCGCTGTCGAGGGCTCCGCGGCCCCAGCGCTCGATGCGCCCAGCAGCATGATGGCCACGGCGAGGAGGAACACTCCCGGCCAGCATCGCCACCGCTGCGGGGCCGAGATCACTCCCTGCCCCGCCCGAAGACCACCCGCTCGGCTTCGCGCCGGTCCTGGCGCTCACGCAGGGCATGGCGCTTGTCGTACTGCTTCTTACCGGTGGCGAGGCCTAGCTCGATCTTGGCGCGCCCACCCTTGAAGTAGAGCGAGAGCGGGATCACCGTGCGGCCGCTCTCCCGAGTGCGAGCCATGATCTTGTCGAGTTCGCTGCGGTGGAGCAGCAGCTTGCGGCGCCGACGCGGGGTGTGATTGGTCCAGGTGCCCTGGACGTACTCAGGGATGTGCACCCCTTCGAGCCACAACTCATCGCCATAGAAGGTCGCGAAGCCATCGACGAGGGAGGCGCGGCCCATCCGCAGGGCCTTGACCTCGGTGCCCATCAAGGCGAGGCCGGCTTCGTAGGTGTCCTCGATGAGGTAGTCGTGACGGGCCTTGCGGTTACTCGCGATGATCTGTCGGCCGTCCGGTGACGTCTTCTTCTTGGCCACGGCTACCCCCTTCGTGATCGTCTCGTTGGTCGTGTCGAGCGCACACGCTACCTGTCCCAGGCAGCCGCAGCCCACCGGATTGCGGCGCGGGAGGTTTAAGGGGCCGAACTACAACCAGTTCATCGGGTTGACGGGGACGCCGTTCTCCCGGGTCTCAAAGTGCAGGTGGCACCCGGTCGACAGGCCCGTCGTGCCGACCCGGCCGATCAACTGGCCGCGGCTCACCGATCCGCCCGTGACGGCGAAGGAGCTCAGGTGGTTGTAGCTCGTGGTGAGCGACGTCCCGCGCTTGACTCCATGGTCGATCACGAGTTGGTTGCCGTAGCCGCCCGCGACACCGGCGGAGACGATGCGGCCGGACGCGGCGGCGTAGACCGGAGTCCCGCACGCGGCGCCGTAGTCCTGACCCGAGTGCAGGCGCCAGTAATGCAGGATCGGGTGGTATCGCATGCCGAAGGGGGACCCCGGGGGGACATTGACCGGCGGGGACAGCACGCCGTCGCCGCTCGGTGCCTTGGGCGCTGGGCTCGCGGGCGGGGCCGGCGCGGAGGGGGTGCTCGGCGAGGACGGCTTGACCTTGTTCTGGTTCGCCGCCGCGGCCTGGGCCCGGCGTCGAGCATCGGCTTGCTGGGCCGCGCGGATCTTTGCCTCGCGAATTCGCGCCTTGCGGGCGCGCTCGGCGAGGACCTTGCCCAGGCGATCGGACTCGGCCTGGAGGCCATCGAGACGCTTGATCTCGGCGCCGCGTTCGCGGCGAAGATCGGCGGCACGCTGCGACTGCTCGGACTCCAACCCTTCGAGCGCGCTCTGGGCGTTATCGGCCTTGACCCGAGCATCCTGAGCGACACCTAGCGCATCCTCGGCCCGGTCGCGGGCCTTTTGCGTCTTGCGCTTCAGCGCACCGAGGTGGTCCTGCTGGGAGACGAGGTCCGCCCGGGTGGTGCTGAGATCCTTCAAGGCATCGCTTTGCATGCCGGTGACGGTCTCGGACGCCACCATGCGGTCGACGACCTCGGTCGGGCTCTGCGAGCCGGAGATCAGCGCGAGCGAACCCATCCCCTGGTCTTGGTAGAGCTCGCCGGCATAGGCACCCACCGCGTTGCGCTTGCTCGAGATGCTCTTGGTGGTGCGCTTCATGGCGCGCTGGGCCTTGCGTTCGTTGGCCTCGGCGACCTCGACCTCGGTCACGGCCTCGTCGTACGCGCCGCGCGCGATGGTCTCGGCCGTCCGTGCGTCGCTCGCCGCCTTGCGGGCTGCGGGCAACTTCGCCCGGGTCGCCTTCAGCGCGTCGTAGGTCTTGGTGAGCTTGGTCGAGGTGTCGCGGATCTGGTCCTGCGAGGTCGAGATCCGGCCATCGACGCTGCGCTTCTTATCGGCGGGATCATCGCCCGCATGGGCCTGCGCGGTGAGGCCAACGGCCAGGGATGCAGCAAGCAACGAGCACGCGCCGACGCGCACTCGCTGCCAGGTGTTTCTCGACCTCAGACGACTCATTAGTCACAACCGTACCGTCAGTCACCCCTTCTGTGAAGCAATCGTCCCGAAGAGGCGGGGCCGGGCGTGTCCGACCTACACCCGAAGGTAGCGCCAGATCGCGATCGTTGCCGTCACCGCGGCGAGGACAACGACCCCGAGGCCGAGCACGGGCGCCAGAGCGAGGACGTCGGCGGAGGAGATCCGCGGCACGGTCGCCACCTGTTGTCGGAAGTAGCGGTCGAGCACCACGACGGCGGCGCCCCAGAGCAGGCCGGTCGCGAGGATCACGCCGATCAGCGAGGTGATGATCGCTTCGACGACGAAGGGGGCGCGAATCGTGGCATTGGACGCACCGACGAGGCGCATGATCGCGATCTCGCGGCGGCGCGTCACGGCCGCCTGATGCACCGTGGTGACGAGGAGCAGCACCGCGCTCACCAGGGCGAGGACCGCGAGCCCGAAGGCGCCCCATTGCATGAACCCGATGATCTTCAGCACCGGGGCGAAGATCTCCCGGACATTGGGGATCGAGGAGACGCCGGGGGCGTTTTGGAAGGTCTCGGCGACGACCTGGTACTTCTCCGGGTCCGAGAGCTGGACGCGATAACTCGATGGCAGGTCGCCGACCACCACATTGTTCGCAAGCGGCGAGTCCTCATTGTCCTGCTGGAAGCGATCGAAGGCTTGCTGCTCGCTCACGAACTCCACGGAGGTGACGAGCGGCTTCATCTCCTCGAGCTGCTGCTCGATGTTTTCGCGCTGCTCGTCGGTGACCGCACCATCTTGGCAGGCCGCCTTCGGGGAGTTCTTCGGGCAGAGGTAGATCTGGACCTGGACCTGGTCGTAGACGGTCGTCCTGATCAGGTCTGCCTGGCGCCAGGCGAGGCCAGCGACGCCGAGCAGGACGACCGAGACGGCCGTGACCAGGACCACCGACATCGTGACCGAGAGGTTGCGCCGGATCCCCTGCCAGGCATCCGAGAGCACACTGGCGATCCTCATCGCTCCTCCCGCTCGCTCGTCTCGGCCCTCACGTCGTCATCGACCTCGCCGGGCTCGTGGTGGGAGTCCCTGGTATCCAGCGGGTCCTCTTCGATCGGGGCGGCCTCGCTGGTCGCCGGACGCGGGACATAGGACCCCCCTTCCTCATCGCGCACGAGTCGGCCGTCCTCGAGCTCGACCACGCGCTGGTGAAGGGCGTCAACGATCACGTTGTCGTGGGTCGCCATGACGACCGTCGTCCCACTGTCGTGGACGCGTTGGAGGAGCCGGACGATCTCGAGGGAGGTCACCGGGTCGAGGTTGCCGGTCGGCTCATCGGCGAGCAGGACCGGGGGTCGGTTGACGACGGCGCGGGCGATCGCGACCCGCTGCTGCTCGCCGCCGGAGAGTTCGTGGGGGTAGCGCTCCTCCATCCCGACCAGGCCGACGAGCTCGAGGGTCTCGGGGACCAGCGCTCGGATCTCGCGGCGCGAGCGGCCGAGGACCTGCAGGGCGAAGGCGACATTTTGCCGAACCGTCTTGTTCGGCAGCAGCCGGAAGTCCTGGAAGACCGTCCCGACCTGACGGCGCAGGATCGGGACCTTGCGCTGTGGCAGGTCGCGCAGGTCATGGCCCCCGACGAGGACGCGGCCGGAGCTCGCCTGCTCTTCGCGGATGATGAGCCGCAGCATCGTCGACTTGCCAGACCCGGAGGGCCCGACGACGAAGACGAACTCACCTCGGTCGACGTTGAGCTCGATCTCGTCCAGCGCTGGGGAGCTCGAGCGGGGGTAGGACTTGCTGACGTCCTCGAATCGGATCATGCGCGACCGGCTCGCCTTAGGGTCTCGAAGAGGTACATGGCCGTTTGCCACGATAAGCGCGGCACGTGCCAACACCGGTCAGGCGCGCGGACCTCGGCGCGCCGCGGATTCCCTTACAGCGGTAAGGAGGAGAAGCGGCCGTGGTGGACGCTGCGGATTCGATAGGTCGCGTCGCTGTAGTAGGCCGAGGCCGCTTCGAAGACGACCTGGAGCTCGCCCCCAGCGATCACCATGCCCTCGGACATGTTCGGCGCGGTGATCGCGCTGCCATAGCGGAAGTCGCCGTCATAGGTCCGGTTCCGGGGCCAGACAATGAGCTTGCTGTCGTTCTTGCGGCCACACGATTGCGACCAGACGATCTTGGTGCCGTCCATCGCGACGCCTTGAACCTTTGAGGGTGTGACCCGGGTTTCGCGATGGGCCAGGGCGCCGGTGGAGGTCACGACATAGCGGTACATCTTGTCGTTCGCGACGCGTTTGGTCGGACACGTCTTACCCGGCCCCCAGTTGAAGTTCCCGACCCATACCTCGTTGCCGGACCCATAGGCGTAGGACGCGTAGCCGGCGACGTTCTGCTGGTAGGTGAAGCGGATGGTGCTTCCCGACGGTCGGGTGAACTCCGTGCGGGCGTAGCGCTGCAGTTCTCCGCCGTAGGTCACCCACACGTACTGGTGCGTGGTGGCGAGACCTCCGACGTGGCCACGGTGCGGGAGCTTGTAGTACCGCTTGTACTTGCCGCTCACCCGGTCGATGACGGCGATCCGACTGTTTTCCCGACCCGAGGAGTCGTAGTAGGAGATGAGCAGCTCGTTTTCGGTCGAGCCATTCTTCGCCAGACCCTGCGGGACCCACTTCGTGTCCGACCATGGGATCCGCGAGCGGCCGGTATCCATGTACCGGTAGTACCGCTCGTATCGAGCCGGTGCGGCGGCGGCCGACGCAGCGACCGTCGTGACTGGTCCCGATGTAGCAGAGGGCGCCGCCGAGGTGGCGGGAGTGATCCCGACCAGCCCCGCACCCGCCACGGCTACGGCCACCACAACCGACGTCAACCTACGTCGTGATCCCATCTGATCTCCTCCCACGGGGGCGGCCCCACGACCGTCTGCGGGAGACGCTACTCCTGGTCGGCCTTCGCCTGCTCGATACGCCAGCGAATTCCGGCCTCGATGAAGGAGTCGATGTCGCCGTCGAAGACGGCGCTGGGGTTGCCGGTCTCGTGCTCGGTGCGCAGGTCCTTCACCATTTGGTAGGGGTTTAAGACGTAGGAGCGCATCTGGTCGCCCCAGCTGGCCTTGATATCGCCCGCCAGTTCCTTGCGCTCGGCGGCCTCTTCGGCGCGCTTGAGCAAGAGCAGCCGCGACTGCATCACGCGCAGCGCCGCGGCGCGGTTTTGGATCTGCGATTTTTCGTTTTGCATCGAGACGACCGTGCCGGTCGGGATGTGGGTCATCCGCACCGCGGAGTCGGTCGTGTTGACGCTCTGGCCGCCGGGGCCGGAGGAGCGGAAGACATCGATCTTGAGGTCGTTTTCGGGGATGTCGATCGAGTCCGTGCTCTCGATGACGGGGATGACCTCGACCGCCGCGAAGGAGGTCTGGCGCCGGCCCTGGTTGTCGAAGGGGGAAATGCGCACCAGGCGGTGGGTCCCCCCTTCGACCGAGAGGTTGCCGTAGGCGTAGGGGACGTTGACCTCGAAGGTGGCGGACTTCAGGCCCGCCTCTTCGGCGTAGGAGGTGTCCATCACCTTGGTCGGGTAGCCGTGACGCTCGGCCCAGCGCAGGTACATGCGCATGAGCATCTCGGCGAAGTCGGCGGCGTCCACTCCCCCGGCGCCGGCGCGGATCGTCACGACCGCCTCGCGCTCGTCGTACTCACCGGAGAGCAGGGTGCGGACCTCGAGCTCACCGACGGCCTTCTTCACGGCGGTGAGCTCGCGCTCGGCCTCGGCGACGGTGTCGTCATCGCCCTCTTCGAGGCCCATTTCGGCGAGGACCTCGAGGTCGTCGATCCGCGAGTCCATCCCGGTGACGCGGTCGTGCTCGGCCTTGGCGCGAGAGAGCGCGGAGGTCACCTGCTGCGCGGCGTCGGGGTCATCCCAGAGGTCGGGGGCGGCGGCGCGCTGCTCCAGGTCGGCGATCTGGCCCTCCAACGCGGCAAGGTCGGTCACCTGGCGCACGGAGTCCATCGTCGCGCGCAGGTCCTGGATTTCTTGAGTGAAGTCGGCAGCCACGATGGGCCAGCCTATCGTCAGAGTGGTTGAGCGCTTCGATCGTCGATCGGATGGCTGGCGATGAACTGGTTGATCCAGCGGGTGCTCGGATCCCGGTCGATCAGCAGGGTCTTCACGAGCAGGGTGAGCGGGACGGCGAGCAGGGCGCCGAGCGCGCCGAAGACATAGGACCAAAAGACGAGGGACAAAAAGACCGTGGTGACGTTGAGCCCCACCGCGTCGCCGGTGAACTTGGGCTGGAGCAGCGTCTGGATCACGAAGTTGGCGACGCAGTAGATGACGATCACCCAGATCATCGTCTCGACGCCGTTGTGCAGCAGGGCGAGCAGCGCGGGCGGGATCAGGCCGAGGATGAAGCCGATATTGGGGATGTAGTTGGTGACGAAGGAGAGCACCCCGAAGGTGAGGGCCAGCGGCACCCCGAGCCAGATGAGCGCGACGTAGTCGATGGCGGCGACGATCAGACCGAAGATGGTCGTGACGACCCAGTACTTGCGCACGCGCGCGCCATAGTCGACGAGGGCGTCGGCGAGGTCGGGCTTGACCCGGTGCACGGCTCGCAGCCGCTTGCCGAAGCCTCCGGCGTCCATGGCGAGGAAGACCATGACGGTCAGCAGGAAGAGCATGGAGGAGGTCGTCCCCCCGAGCACCCCGGCGATGTATTGAGCGACCGCGGTGAGGTCATCGATGCTGAAGTTGCTGGTCGCTCGGTCGATCTGCTCCTGGCTGATCCCCTTCGCGAGGAGGAAGGTCTGGCCCTGCTCGATGAGGCCATTGAAGGTGGCTGAGTATTTCGGCAGCTCGTAGGCGAGCTTGCCGACCGCCACCCCGAGCGCGGTCCCGATCGCGGCGAGCACTCCATAGAGCATGACGAGCAGCAGGAACCCGGCGATGAACTTCGGCAGGAAGCGGTCAAGCAGCTTGTAGATCGGGTGGACCGCGATGATCAAGGTGACGGCGAGGAAGGTGGGGGCGACGATGGAGCCGATCTCGCGCAGACCGAGCACGGCGACCACCATCGCGGCGATCCCGAGGACGACCGTGAGGGTGGGCGGCAGCATCGTGCGGACCGCCGGCATCTGCGGGTGCGGGTGCTCATGCAGGCGATCGGGACGCCCGATGTCGTCGGCCGCGATCTGCTGGCTCGCCGGAGTCGCCGCGTGCTCCCGCGTCACCGGGGGTGCGTCGGTCACCGTGCCGTCGGTGTGGTGGGTGACCAGGTCGTCGGCACCCTCTTCGGGTCTGCGATCGGATGACACGACGCCAGTCTGTCGGACCCGCAGCGGCTACGGGAGGAACGGCACGCACCAGGGCGCGATTGATCGTGACCGCGATGTCGCGCCCCTAGCTCGCAGGGGTGACAGCGCGGGCGCGGGACTCGACGGTGACCGTCACCGATCCACCGAGGGAGCGGATCAGGCCACCGACCAGAGGCACGTCGACATCTCCGGTGAGCACGACGACCGCGGTGCGCCCATCTGGAGTGCCGGTCGCGCCAGTGATGTGCAAAGCGCTCACCCGGGTCGGGGGTTCGCGTCGAGCAAGCGAGTCCGCAGCGCTCCGCCTCACAGTGGCGTCGCTGAGCGGTGCCGCGACGTCGACCCCCTCGCTGTACGCCAGGCGGCCGCCGTCATCGGCGGCGTCGAGCGCGGCGGTGTCGGCAGCGTCGATCATCGCCATCCGGCTGAGATGCACCGAGGTCACCGCGGTCGCACCGAGGATGACGGTCAGCGCGATCACGCACATCCCGAGGATCAGGATCGAGATCTGACCGCTCTCCCCCTTCGCCTCAGTCACGCCGGACCTCGTAGAGCGGGACATCGGCGATGCTCGTGGCGCTCACGGGAATTTCGAGCGGGATCACATCGCGGGCGAAGGCAGGGATCAGCGGAAGGGGGACCGTGACCGTCGCGGTGGAGACGATCCGGCCACCACGGCGCATGCACGGATCGCCGTCACACTGGACCTCGAGGACTCCTTCCTCAGCGAAGCCTTGGTCCGCGAACGCGAGCTCGGCCGCGGCTTCGGCGCGACCGGGCGCAGCTGCCGCCCGCGTCGAGGTGACGTACGCCCGGCCCGACTCCCGGGCGGCCTGGCTGACCGCATAGCTGCCGGCTTGGACCCGCGCCAGGGCCAGCACGAGGTAGAGCAGCGGGAGGAGAAGCAGGACACCGAGGACGACGAACTCGACAACCGCTGAACCCCCTTCAGCTGAGGCAGTTCGCTTGCGCCACAGGAGAACTGCCCGGGTCAGGAACCGCCGGAGGATCACGGGTCCACGCCCTGTCGTTCGGCGAAGGCGCGACCGCTGACCTCCAGTGAGTCGCCGGGACCATAAGGACCGAGCACCGGCAGCGGCGCCGAGACGCGTACGACAACCACGTCCACGCCCGCCTCGGTGGTCTCGGTGGTCGCCCGCACCCCCTTCGCGTAGCGAGGCGACAGAGAGGACGAGATCAAGTCCTCGGTGCGTGCGGCGCCCTCCCCCGGCGTCGCACCTAAGCGTGCGCCGTAGCGTGCTCCCTCGCTGGCGCAGGAGATCAAGGTGTTCCGCACGTGCAAGGCGAGGCCGACCTGCAGCACCATCACGAAGAGCAGGCTGAGCAAGCCAGCGGTCATGACGAAGTCGGTCACGGCCGACCCGCGCTCGCCGACCCCACGGGCCGGTGAGCTCACTTGCCGCCGACCCCGCTCGTGACGCTGTCGAGGGCGTCTTCGAACATGGCTGTCAGTCGCGTCCCGGCGATGGTCCACAGCGCGATCACGAGGGCAGCGGTCATCAAAGTGATGAGCACCCACCCCGGCACGTCCCCGCGCTCGGGTTCAGCGACCGCCCGCCGGTACCGCTCCGCGACCGCTCTCGTCACGCGGACATGGGCCCGAATCAGTCTGTCGGTCATTTTTGTCTCCTTCGCTGGTCGAGCCTGGCCGTCGGCTCGGCCTGGGTCACATCTGAAATTGCAGGAAGGTGAAGCCCGGCCAGACGGCAAACACGACGGTGATCGGCAAGACAAGGAAGACGACCGGAACCATCATCGCGATCTCCTTTTTGCCGCCGCTTTCCATGACGAGGCGGCGGCCCTCTTCGCGGACATCCTGGGCTTGGGCCCGCAGGACGTCCGCGAGCGGAGTCCCTCGCTCGACCGCGATGATGATCCCGTCGACGAAGCGGGCGAGGCTCGGCAATCCGGTCCGTCCGGCGAGTCCGTGCAGTGCATCGGGAAGGGAGGCGCCAGCGCGGGCGTCAGCAAGGCAGCGACCAAGCTCGGCGGAGAGTTCCCCGCGCGAGAGCCGCACCACGCGTTCGAGCGCACCAATCGCCCCTTCGCCAGCCCCCACCGCAAGGGCGAGGAGCTCGGCGATCGTCGGGAATTCGGCGAGCATCCGGGCCTCACGGCGCTCGGCCTGGCGGGTCAGCATGGTGTCCCGAGCGAGCACCCCCGCGATCAGGCCCACGAAGAGGAAGGTCGCGACGAGGACGAGCGACGTGCCCTTGGTCGCGACGACCAGTCCCCCGAGGACGGCGCCGATCGCGGCACCCGCGAAGGCCCAGACGACCTGCTCAGCGCGGAACTGTGCGGTGTCGGGGTCTCGTCCGGCCCGCAAGAGGCGTCGCCGCACCGAGGCCGTCCCTCCGAGCAGCCGCTCGGTGCGCCGGGCCAGATCGGTGAGGAGCGGCTGCACCAGCGTCGGAACCACCGCTCGGACGGAGACGCCGGGTGGTGTGAGGAGCCGCGACGGGCGCGGGGTATCGCGCAAGTAGGGCGCGATCCGGTCCTCAAGGGTGGGGCGACGCGGGAGACCCCGCCAGATCGCGAGAACCCCGAGCCCGGCGAGGAGGCCGGTGACGGCACCTGCGCGATGCACCAGGGCATCGTCAAATAGCTGCCGGAGTGATTCGATCATCCGAGGACCCGCCCTTCCTCGGGGAGGCGTCCAATCCGGATCATCACCCGGTAGGCGATCACCGACACGACCGCCCCGAACGCAAGGATCAGGACCCCGGTCCGCGTGTTGTAAGCCGCGATCGACTCCGGACGCGCGGCGAGCATGGCGAGGACGGCCCACGGGGCAGCGACCGCGAGGCGAGCGGCGTTGACGGTCCAGGACTGGCGCGCCTCGAGTTCGGCTCGGGTGCGCGCGTCTTCGCGCAGGAAGGTGCTGAGCGTGCGCAGCAAGGAGCCAAGGTCCGAGCCGCCGACCTCGCGAGCAATCCGCAGCGACTCGATCAACCGGTCTCCAACCGGGTCGGCGAGGCGTTCCTTGAGCCGGTCGAGGCAGTCATTGAAGCGCCCCGTCGCGCGATAGTCCTCGGCGAAGGAGGTGAACGCCGGACGTAGTTCTTCGGGCCCCCGATGCGAGAGTTGCGCCAGCGCCTCTGGGAGCGCCAGCCCCGCCCGGACCGCGGAGGTGATGTTGTCCACCGCGTCTGGCCAGAGGTCGCGCAGGTTGCGACGCCTGCGGCGAGCGCGGCTGCGGACGAGCGCGATGGGCGCGCTCGCCGCGATCCCAGCAAAGCAGGCGGCGACGGCGGGCGCGCGGGTGATGGCGGTCCCGAAGAAAAAGACCAGGGCGGCGATGGCCGCACTGGCGGCGATCAGGGTCCGGGGGCGAAGCCCGTGGTAGCCCGCCTGGACCAACTCATCCTGAAGCCCAGCAAGAAGGGGGCGTCCCGGGCGTGATCGGCGCGGTTCGCGCGGCCACCATGACCAGGCGAGGCAAAAGACCCCGGTCCCAAAGAGCAGCCCGACGAGCGCCCCGACCATGTCACGGCCCCGCGAGCAGTGCAGTGAGGTCGTATCCCGCGCGCTCGAAGCGCTCGCGATGCGGTGGGTACCCGTCGGCGCGAGTGAGGACCCCTTCGCGCCGGACGTAGATATCGGCCGTCTCCACGACATCTCGCTCGACTCGACCCGGGAGGGCGATGATCTCGCGCACGCGACGCACCCCGTCATGTTCCAGGGCGATATGGACGACGAGGTCGATCGAGGAGGCGACCGTCGGGACCACGAACCGGGCGCTCACATTTTCGCCCGCGAGGAGTGGCAGGGTGCACATCTTGGTGACGGCTTCGCGAGCGCTGTTGGCGTGGATCGTGCACATGCCGGGCAGGCCGGAGTTGAGCGCGATCAGCAGGTCCAGGCTCTCCTCCTGGCGCACCTCGCCGACGATGATCCGCGATGGGCGCATCCGCAGGGCTTCCTTAACGAGCCGTCGGAGTTGGACCTCGCCGGTCCCCTCAAGACTCGGCTGGCGGCATTGCATCGCGGCGACGTCGCGAAGCGGGAGCTTCATCTCGAAGACCTCTTCGCAGGTCACCACCCGTTCCTTAGGTGGAATCGCCGCGGCGGCACAGTTCAACAGGGTGGTTTTACCCGCCTGAGTTCCCCCAGCAACCAGCAGATTCAACCCCGACGCCACCGCTGCCCCCAGGAAGCGTGCGGCCGAGGTGCTCAGGGTGCCAAGGCGCACGAGATCGTCGAGGTGATCGGCTTTGACGATGAACTTGCGGACGTTGATGAGCCAATGTTCACGGCTGATATCGGGGATCACCACGTGCAGCCGACTGCCGTCCGGGAGGACCGCGTCGACGAAGGGAGAGGAGAGATCCACCCTTCGCCCGGAACTCTTCAGCATCCGCTCGACCAGGTCACGCACCCCGTCCGCGGTCAGCACCGTCGAGGTCAACTCGGCGACCCCGCCGCGGGCAACGAAGACCTGCGACGGACCGTTCACCCAGATCTCCTCGATCTGGGGGTCGTCGAAATAGCGTTGAAGGGGGCCATATCCAGCGACGGTGTCCATGACATCGCGGATGGCGTCGTCCAGGTTGTGCAGGATCGGGAGACCACCGTGGAGGGAGCGCTCGTCGTAGTCGGTGACCGCGTCGCGCACCAGAGTGCGTACCGCAGCGGTGTCGCGGGCCGGGTCCAGACCGGATCGCCGGATGAGTTCCCTCACCTCGGCCTCAACGGTCTCGACAGCGCTCACGTGCGCCCCTTAGCGACAGGTATGGCGTCCATCACATCGGCGTGATGAGTTATCGACCATACCGACCGCACGTGAGGAAGGGCAGATGTTATCCACAGGCTTTCAGCCCGCAGCGGCATCGACCTGGGTGGGCCAATCACCGCTCCCGCCCTGCGGGCGGTGTCACGGGAGCCTCTGGTCAGGGAAAATGGCAGGTGTGAACCGTCCGATCATGCTCTACGACGCCGATTGCGGCTTCTGCACGAAGTCGGCCGGCCAGGTGCCCCGTCTCGGCGTCGATGTCGAGATCGCGTCACTTCAAGAGAGCGACCTCGAGGCGCTCGGCGTCGATGACGAGCGCGCCTATCGAGAGATGCCCTTCGTCGGTCGCGATGGGCGAGTCGAGTACGGACACCTCGCCTGGGCGGGGATTCTCGCTACCGGTCCCCTGCCCGCCCGTCTTCTTGGGCGCGCCTTCCGGACGCGGCTCGGAGGGGCCCTCGCGAGCCGGGCGTACCACTGGGTCGCCGCCAACCGACACCGCTTGCCCGGCGGCAGCCCCTCCTGCGCGCTGCACCCGGAACCGAAGAGCTAAGCCCCCGGCGCGCACCCCACCCCTCCTGCCGGGGTGCCGAAGGTGCCGCACACCGCACCTCGAGCACCCCACCCCCTTCGCTGGGGTGCTGAAGGTGCCGCACACCGCACCCTCTGCATCCCACTTCCCGCGCCCGGGATGTCGAAGGTGCAGGCCCTCGCACCCTCTGCATCCCCCTTCCGCTGGGGTGCCGGAGGCGCCGACCCACGCACCCTCTGCATCCCACCTCGCGCGCCCGGGGTGCTGAAGGTGCGACCCGACGCACCCTTTGCATGCCGGAGGCGCTGCGGGCGGGGATGACGAAGGGGGTGGAGCCGGTCGGTCGGCTCCACCCCCTTCGACGACTCTCAAGTAATCAGCGCGCGGCCGAGCCCTCGGTGTAGTCGTCGTCGACCTGCTTCCAGGCGAAGTGGGCGCGCAGTTCCTTGCCGGTGGCCTCGATCGGGTGACCGGCCTCCTTCTCGCGCAACTCCTGGAACTCCTTGGCGCCGTTGTCCTGATCGGCGATGAAGCGCTCGGCGAAGGAGCCGTCTTGGATGTCGGCGAGGACGCCCTGCATCGCTTCCTTGACCGACGGCGCGATGACGCGCGGGCCCGAGACGTAGTCGCCGTACTCGGCGGTGTCCGAGATCGACCAGCGCTGCTTGGCGATCCCGCCCTCCCACATGAGGTCGACGATCAGCTTCAGCTCGTGGAGCACCTCGAAGTAGGCGATCTCCGGCTGGTAGCCCGCCTCGGTCAGGGTCTCGAAGCCGGCCTGCACGAGGTGCGAGACCCCGCCACACAGCACGGCCTGCTCGCCGAAGAGGTCGGTCTCGGTCTCCTCGGTGAAGGTCGTCTTGATGACGCCCGCGCGGGTACCGCCGATGCCCTTGGCGTAGGACTTCGCGAGCTCCCACGCCGACCCGCTCGCGTCCTGCTCGACCGCGATGATGTCCGGGATGCCGCGACCGGCGACGAACTCGCGGCGCACGGTGTGGCCCGGGGCCTTCGGTGCGACGAGGAGGACATCGACATCGGCCGGGGGCTTGATGTAGCCGAAGCGGATGTTGAAGCCGTGCCCGAAGACGAGCGCGTCGCCGTCCTTCAGGGCCGGGGCGATGTCATCGGCGTAGAGGTGGCGCTGCACCTGGTCCGGCGCGAGGATCACGATGACGTCGGCCTCTTCGGCCGCCTCACGCGGGGTGAGGACGCGCAGGCCCTCTTCCTCGGCCTTCCCGCGGCTCTTCGAGCCCTCCTTCAAGCCGACGCGGACATCGACGCCCGAGTCGCGCAGGTTCAGGGCGTGGGCGTGACCCTGTGAGCCGTAGCCGATGACGGCCACCTTGCGTCCCTGGATGATCGCGAGGTCCGCGTCGTCGTCGTAAAACATCTCGGCCATGGGGCCTTCTCCTTTATGTGGTGCTACTTGCGGTGATCGGTGGTCTGGTGGGGCTAGTGTCGCCCAGCGCGGTCGGTGATCGAACGACCACCCCGGCTGATGCCGACGACCCCGGACTGGACGAGCTCGCGGATGCCGTGGGGTTCGAGGATCTCGAGCATCGCCTCGAGCTTGTTGGAGCTGCCGGTCGACTCCAAGGTGACGGCGTCGGCGGTCACGTCGACGATCCGGGCCTTGAAGAGTTGTGCCGTCTCCAGGATCGCCCCGCGCGAAGAGGAGTCGGCCCGCACCTTCACGAGCACGAGTTCGCGGCTCACTGACGCGAGCGGGTCGAGCTCGACGATCTTCAGCACCTCGACGAGCTTGTTGAGTTGCTTGGTGACCTGCTCCAGCGGGAGCTGGTCGACATCGACGACGACCGTCATCCGCGAGACCTCGGCGTTTTCGGTCGGGCCGACCGCGAGCGAGTCGATGTTGAAGCCACGCCGCGAAAACAGCGCCGAGATCCGAGCGAGGACGCCGGGCTTGTTCTCCACGAGGACGGACAGGGTGTGCTTAGGCATGTCGGGCTTTCCTTTACTTGCCGTCGTGGTCGGCGTCGGTGTCCTGCTCGACCGCCTCGGAGTCCTCGCGGTCCCACTGCGGGGCCGCGTCCCGGGCGATCTGGATCGCGTCATTGCTGACGCCCGCCGGGACCATCGGCCAGACCATCGCGTCGCGCTCGACGACAAAGTCGATCACGACCGGACGGTCATTGATCTCCATCGCCTGCTGGATGGTCGCATCGACATCGGCGGGCCGCTCGCAGCGCAGGCCCACGCAGCCGTAGGCCTCGGCGAGCTTGACGAAGTCGGGGATGCGGCTGCCGACCGAGGTGTGCAGGTCGGTGTTGGAGTAGCGCTCGTTGTAAAAGAGCGACTGCCACTGCCGGACCATGCCGAGCGAGGAGTTGTTGATGATCGCGACCTTGATCGGGATGTCATTGATGACGCAGGTCGCGAGCTCCTGGTTGGTCATCTGGAAGCACCCGTCACCGTCGATCGCCCACACGACCGTGTCCGGCTCGCCCACCTTCGCCCCCATAGCCGCGGGCACGGAGTACCCCATCGTCCCGGCGCCGCCGGAGTTGAGCCAGGCGTTGGGGCGCTCGTAGTCAATGAACTGCGCGGCCCACATCTGGTGCTGGCCGACGCCCGCGGCGTAGATCGCCTCCGGGCCGGCGATCGCACCGAGCCGTTCCAGGACGTATTGGGGAGCCAGCTTTTCCGGGTCCTCGCTCGCGGTGTACCCGACCGGGTAGGAGCGCTTCCACCCCTGCACCCGGCGAACCCAGGGCGAGTAGTCGGCGCGCTTGCTGTCCGCGATCGCCGAGTATGCCTCGGTGAGTTCGGCGATGATCGCCTTGGCATCACCGACGATCGGCACGTCGGCGACGCGGTTCTTGGAGATTTCTGCCGGGTCGATGTCGGCGTGGATCACCTTCGCGTCGGGCGCGAAGGAGGACAGCTGCCCGGTGACCCGGTCGTCGAAGCGGGCACCGAGGGCGATGATCAGGTCGCTGCGCTGCAGGCCCGCGACGGCCGCCACCGAACCGTGCATGCCCGGCATCCCGAGGTGAAGGGGGTGACTGTCCGGGAAGGCCCCGCGCGCCATCAAGGTGGTGACGACCGGGATCCCGGTGGCCTCGACGAGCGCGGCGAGTTCCTCATTGGCCTCGGCGCGGATCACGCCACCACCGACATACAGCACGGGCTGCTGCGAGCGGGCCATCAGCTTGGCGGCTTCGCGGATCTGCTTGCCGTGCGGCTTGGTCACCGGGTGGTAGCCCGGAAGGGCGAAGCGCGGCGGCCACGAGAAGGTGGTCTTGGCCTGCAGCGCGTCCTTGGCGATGTCGACGAGCACCGGGCCGGGTCGCCCGGTCCCCGCGATGTGGAAGGCCTCGGCGATGACCCGGGGGATCTCCTCGGGATCGGTGACGAGGTAGTTGTGCTTGGTGATCGGCATCGTGATGCCGCGGATGTCGGCCTCCTGGAAGGCGTCGGTCCCGATCGCGCTGGAGGCGACCTGACCGGTGATCGCGACGATCGGCACCGAATCCATGTAGGCGTCGGCGATCGCGGTGACGAGGTTGGTCGCGCCCGGCCCGGAGGTCGCCATGCACACCCCGACCTTGCCCGTCGCCGCGGCATATCCCTCCGCAGCGTGGCCCGCACCCTGCTCGTGGCGCACGAGGATGTGGCGCACCTTGACCGAGTCCATCAGCGGGTCATAGGCCGGCAGGATCGCCCCGCCCGGGATGCCGAAGACGACATCCGCTCCGACCGCCTCGAGCGAGAGGACGAGGCTCTGCGCCCCGGTGACCTGCTCGGGCGCCTTGGCCTGAGCCTGGCGTGCCACCACGGCAGGGCTCGGGGCCGGCGCGCTGGGCCGCTGGCTGACGATGTCGCTCATCTTGGAGTCATCTTTCGTTGATGCGTCGCTTCGGTCGTGGCCCGGATCCTTAAGGCGAAGGGGGTCTCCCCTCGCGTCCTTACACAAAAAAACCCTCCAGCCCGGGTGCGGGACGTGAAGGGTGCGCGCTCGACAGGTGTCGTCTAGCGCGCTTTGGGAAGTACGAGGATCCTGGCCACGTCCTGAACTCTGCTATCCGCTCGGGCGTGTGTCAATCCGCGAGACAGTGCGTCTCACCACACGGACGCGTGATGCCCCCTTCACCGCTGCGGCGAAGGGGGCATCAGGGTCGGTCACTGGTAGCGGGTGGTGCAGACCCAGGTGAGGGTCTTCGCCCCCTTACCGAGCGGCCTCTTGGCGCGCGCGATGGCCGCCTTCTTCGACGTGGCCCAGGCGCTCTGGTAGCGCCACGAACCGTTGGAGTAGGTCTTGTACGCCACGGCTCCGCACGCGTTGCGCACCCAGATCGCCGTGCGACAAGACGAGCCGTGGGCGTACCGCTTGCACTTCTTCAGTGCAGCATTGATCGCCGCCGACTTGGTCTTGTAGTCGTAGGAGTACGCGGACGCACCGGTCCTGGTGTTGATGGCGATCGCGCCGTAGTAGTTGCGCGCGCTCGCCGCAGCCGCGGCGGTCGGGGCGGCGACCTCGGCGACCGGAGCGGCCTGAGCGGGCGCGGCGGTCATCCCGGACACTCCGACGGCAACGGCCGCGACGGCGAGCCCAACCCGTGCGCGGGTGGTGACGGTCTGCATGAGGGTCTCGTCCCCGATCAGCGGTAGCGCGTGGTGCAGAAGTACCCGCGGTAGCGAGCACCCTTGCCGAGCGGCTTCTTCGCGTTGGCGACGGCCTTGGCCCGCGTCGAACCCCAGCCGCCCTGGTAGCGGATCGAGCCATTGGAGTAGCGCTTCTCGGCCGCGGCGCCGCAGGCGTTGCGAGCCCAGACCAAGGTGGTGCAGTACTTACCGGAACCCTTGGCCTTGCACTTCGACATGGCCGAGCGCTCCGCCCAGTAGCGCGAAGAGGCGTCGTTGCGGGCGAACATGTAGCCGGTCTTGCGGTTGACCACGATCGCGCCGTAGTAGTTCCGCGCGCTGGACGCGGACGCGGCGGTCGGGGCGGCGACGCCGGCGACCGGAGCGGCCTGTGCCGGAGCGGCGATCATGCCGGTGGCGCCGACCGCGAGCGCGGCGACGGCGAGTCCGGCTCGAGTGCTCTTCTTGGTGCTCATGACTGGGATTCCCCCCTGTGCATTGGTGATGTGGTGTGGCGTGCAGTCGCAAGCATGCACGAGCGCTCCCGCGGCTCACAATGGGGAGTACTCCCCCGCGTCCAGGCCTTTGAGAAATCAGCGGCTCGGAGCGTAGTAATCCTCCAGGACCGCCGAGCCAACGGCGAGGTCGGACCAGTGCCCGGAGTAGCGCAGCAGCGCGGCGGCCGCCGGCGGGAAGCCCTTGCAGAGTTGATCGTGGGCGTGAGCCTCACCCGCCCCCTCAGCGAGCATGCTGACGACCGCGGGCAGCGCCGGGGCGTGGGCGACAACCATCACGACGCTGGCATCGTGCGGGGCCTCGCGGACGACCTGCAAGACCGCGGACGGGTCCGCTGCGTAGAGGGCGTCCTCGATGATCACCTCGGCCTCGGAACAGCCCGCCGAGCCGATCTCATGCACCGTCTGGCGCGTCCGCAGGGCGGGCGAGCAGAGCACGGTGTCACACCCGATCTCCTGCTCGCGCAACCACCGACCGACGGCGCGGGCGTCCTGCTCCCCCTGCGATGTGAGCGCGCGCTCCAGGTCGTGCTGCCCCGGATGAGGTGACTCCGTCTCGGCATGCCTTAACACGATGAGCGTCCGGTCCTCCGATGCAGCGGTCATGACCCCATAATCTCCCCCTCGCGGTCGCCGCGCTAGAAGGGAGGCTCCGGCGTGGCCCGCTTTACTAGGGACATGAGCGGCCACCCCCTTCCCGTCACCGATGTCACCGTCACCGGACGCCCGGACCGGGCCTGGGTCGACGAGGCCGTGCGCCGATTGCAGGCCGATGCCAATCGCAGCGCCGACACCCACCTGATCGCCGTCCCACTGCCCGCGGGATGGGAGGTCGACCTCTACCTCAAGGACGAATCCACCCACCCGACCGGTTCGCTCAAGCACCGCCTCGCCCGCTCGCTCTTCCTCTACGCCCTCTGTAACGGTGCGATCGGCCCCGACACGACCGTCATCGAGGCGTCGTCCGGATCGACGGCGGTGAGCGAGGCCTACTTCGCGCGGATGCTCGGGCTGCCCTTCATCGCGGTCATGGCCCGATCCACCACGCCGGAAAAGATCGCCTTGATCGAGCGCGAAGGGGGACGCTGTCACCTCGTCGAGCACTCCGGCGAGGTCTACGACGTGGCTCGGCGCCTCGCCGAGGAGAAGGGCGGGGTCTACCTCGATCAGTTCACCCACGCCGAACGGGCGACGGACTGGCGCGGCAACAACAACATCGCCGAGTCGATCTACGCGCAGATGGCCCTGGAGCGCCACCCCGTCCCCGAGTGGGTCGTCGTCGGTGCTGGGACCGGAGGGACCTCGGCGACCATCGGCCGCTATGTCCGGCTGAAGGGCCACCGCTCCCGGCTCTGCGTGGTCGATCCGGAAGGCTCGGCCTTCCTGCCGGGCTACGCCGACCGCGAGGCACCGACGCTCCATGGGTCGCGGATCGAAGGGATCGGCCGCACCCGCGTCGAGCCGAGCTTTATCCCGGGCGTCGTCGACCGCATGATCGGTGTGCCCGATGCGGCGTCCATCGCCGCCATGCATCACCTCAAGGAGCAGACCGGCCTGGACGCGGGCGCCTCGACGGGGACCAACCTCTACGCGGCCCTGCGCCTCGCCTGCGAGATGCGCGCCGAAGGGGTGAAAGGATCGGTCGTCACGCTCCTCTGCGATCCCGGACGCCGCTACGCCGAGACCTACGGCGATCCCGCCTGGGTGGGGACGCAAGGGTGGGATCTCGCGCCCTACCAGGAGGTCCTGACCCGGGCGTGGCGCGATGGAATCTGGACCGGTTGAACCGCGCCGCCACCGATCAGAGCGCGATACCGTGCGATGACCCGGCGGCAACGACGCCCGCCGCGACCGAGCCAGGAGTGCCCGCCATGTTTGAGATCGACGACGTCCTTGCCAACCTCCCCCTCAGCGACCTCGCGAGTCGTCTCGGGAGTTCCCCGGCCGAGGTCGAGCAGGCCGCCCGCGCCGCGCTCCCGGCCCTGCTCGGTGGTCTCGGAGCGAACGCGCAGGACCCGGCAGGTGCCGACTCGATCGCCCAAGCGCTCGGCCAGCACAGCCCGGGCCTCGTCGACGGCGGCGTCAACCTCGACGAGGTCGATGCCACCGACGGTGAAGCGATCACCAGCCACATCTTCGGCGGTCAGCGCGACGAGGTGGTCTCGCGCCTCGGGGGTGTCTCCGGCGGCGACTCCTCCCTCATCCGCAAGTTGCTGCCGCTCCTCGCACCGATCGTCTTGTCCTACCTCGCCCGTCAGCTCGGCGGACGCTCCGGCGGCACTGCGTCCAGTGGTGCTCCCTCCGGCGGTGCGGTGCAAGACATCCTCGGCTCGATCCTCGGCGGGATGACCAAGGGCGCCGGCGGCTCCGGTGGGTCCGCCGGCTCGATCCTGACCGATGTGCTCGGGGGCGTTCTCGGTGGCGGCCGCCGCTGAGCCCGGACCCGCCCGCAGGCGGCGCCTCGCCGCGCTGACCCTCGCGGGGGTCGTTGCCCTCGCGGGATGTACCAGCGACGAGGCCAGCCCGAGGACCACCGAGCCGGCGAGCACCGAGACGACCAGCATCGAGGTCGCCGACGGGACCGACATCGCGACGGGTCTCGACGTCCCCTGGGAGGCGGCCTTCCTCCCCGACGGGTCGGCATTGGTGACCCTGCGCGACGAGGGACGGGTCGTGCGCGTGCGCTCGGGCGCGGACCCCATCGACCTCGGGGAGATCCCCGGTGTCGTGGCTCAGGGCGAAGGCGGGCTGCTCGGCGCGGCGGTCTCCCCCACCTTCGAGCAGGACCAGCGGGTCTACTTCTATCTGAGCGCCGAACGCGACAATCGCGTGGTGCGAGCGCGCCTCGACGATGACCGGATCAGCGGCGTCGAGCCGATCCTGACCGGCATCCCGAAGGGCAATATCCACAACGGAGGCCGGATCGCTTTCGGTCCCGACAACGAGCTCTACGTGGCGACCGGGGACGCCGGCGACACGTCGCGCTCGCAAGACCGCGATGACCTCGCGGGGAAGATCCTGCGGATCACCCCGGACGGTGAGGCCGCGCCCGGCAACCCCTTCGACTCACCAATCTGGTCGTGGGGCCATCGCAATGTCCAAGGTCTGGCCTGGAGCGAGGACGGCACCATGTGGGCCAGCGAGTTTGGCCAGGGCGACTGGGATGAGCTGAACCGGATCGAGCCCGGTGACAACTACGGCTGGCCGCAGGTCGAGGGCGAAGGGGGCGAACCGGACTTCACCGATCCGGAAGTGGTCTGGGCCACCGGCGATGCCTCACCAAGCGGGATCGCGGTGGGTTCCGATGGCGCGATCTATATCGCCGCGCTGCGTGGGGAGTCGGTGTGGCGAGTGCCCGTCACCGGCTCCGGCGACGATGTCCGAACCGGGACGCCAGAGCGGATCTGGCAGGGCCGCTACGGGCGCATCCGGGATGTCTCCGCCGCCCCGGATGGCACGTTGTGGGTCGTGACGAGTAATACCTTCCGTGGCACTCCTCGCGATGGTGACGACCGGATCGTGGTCCTGCGCCCGCCTGGCTCCTAGCCCGAGTGGACGACGTTGACGGGGTCGTCCCCGCTTGCAGCGCGCCGTAGCTGCTCACGCAGGAGCGCGACCCCCCGCGGCCGGAAAGCGGTCGAGACCCCACCGACGTGCGGGCTGATCAGCACGCCCGGCGCGTGCCACAGCGGATGGTCGGCGGGAAGCGGCTCGGGGTCAGTGACATCGAGCGCGAAGCGCAGTCGACCTGCTTCGGCGAGGGCGGCCTCCGTTGAGAGCACCGGCCCGCGCGAAACATTGACCACGAGCGCGTCATCGGGCAGCAGCGCAAGGTGGCGCTCATCCATCAGGCCGTTGGTGGAATCGGTGAGCGGCGTCAGCAGCACCACGATCTCCTGCTGCGGGAGCAGCTCGTCCAACTCATCGAAGCCATGGATCCTCTCGATGAGGTCGTCCCCGTCGCGGGCCGTCGAGGCGACAGCGGTGAGCTCCACTTCGAAGGGGGCGAGGCGCTGCGCCAACGATCGACCGATCGACCCGTAGCCGAGGATCAGCACGCGCCGGTCGGCGAGGGAAGGGCGGAAGGATCGCGGCAGCCACTCCCCCTTGTCCTGGGCGCGCACGAAGTCGGCGAGCCCCCGCTGCGAGGCGAGGATCAGCCCGACGGCGAGTTCGGCCGTCGAGGCATTGTGGACTCCACCGGCGTTGGCGAGCGCCACACCTTCGGGCAAGACCGGCAGGACCGCCTCGTACCCGGCCGAGAGCACCTGGACAAGGCGCACGCTCGGCCGGTCCCTGATCACCGCGACGGTCTCGGGGCCACCCATATAGCGCCCGATGAAGATCTCGACCTCACCCTCGGGCGGGTCACCGTCTGAATCCCAGACGACGGATTCGACCCCGTCAATCGGTCCGACATCATCGAGCCACTGCTGATCTGGGAACGCTACGAGCACCATCCATGGAAGGCTACTGGGATGGACGCCCTCAATCTGCCCGCGCTCGCCGACGAACTCCTCGCCGAGGCCCAATCGGCCTCATCCGGACGCGCCACGAGGGTCATCCAGCGCAGCGACACCGGCCTGCGCCAGCTGGTGCTCGCGCTCGCGACCGGCCAGGGACTGGGCGATCACCAAAACCCCGGGCATGCCACGCTGCAGGTGATCCGCGGCGCGGTCACCCTGAGCGCGGGCGAGGAGTCCTGGTCCGGCGAGAGCGGCGACTACCTCATCATTCCGCTGCGGACCCATGACCTCAACGCGCACGAGGACTCGGTCGTGATGCTGACCTTCGTCACCGCCTAGGGCTGGGCGCCGATCAGGACTGGCCGAGGGCAGCGAGGATCAACTCGCGGGCCTTCCCGGCATCGGCCTGACCCTTCATCTCCTTCATCACCTGACCGATGAGGGCTCCGGCCGCTTGGACCTTGCCGTCGCGGACCTTCTGCGCGATATCGGGATTGCGTTCGATCACCGCGGTCACCGCGGCCTCGAGGGCCCCGTCGTCTTGGACGAGTTCGAGCCCGCGCGCATCGGCGACCTCGGTCGGTGCGCCCTCACCATCGAGCACGCCATCAAGGACCTGACGGGCCATCTTGTCATTGAGTCGCCCGGACCGGACGAGCCCATCGAGTTCGGCAATGTGCGAGGGGGTGAGATCCACCTTCTCGGCGTAGGTGACGAGGTCGACCCCCTCGCCGTTGGCGCGCCGAGACGGCTCGCCGAGCCACCACTTGCGCGCAGCCTGCGCGGACGCACCCGCCGCGATGGTGGCTTCGATCAGCTCGCTGGCGCCCGCGTTCAGCACGTCGCGCATCTCCAGGTCGGAGTATCCCCACTCGGCCTGGAGGCGCTTGCGGCGCTCCGCCGGCGGCTCGGGCAGGGTCGCGCGCAGACGCTCGACGTCCTCGGCGCTCGGGGCGACCGGGACCAGATCGGGCTCGGGGAAATACCGGTAGTCCTCGGCGTCGGACTTCACCCGACCGCTCGTGGTGATCCCGGTGTCCTCGTGCCAGTGGCGCGTCTCCTGGATGATCGCGCCGCGCTCCTGCAACACCGCGGCGTGGCGGCAGATCTCGTAGCGGACCGAGCGCTCGACGCTGCGAAGGGAGTTGACGTTCTTGGTCTCGCTGCGGGTGCCCATCGGCACGGCCAGCTGCTCCGCAGCGGTCGGGTCATCGCCGACGCGCGGGCGCAGCGAGAGGTTGACGTCGCAGCGCATCGAGCCCTGCTCCATCTTCACGTCCGAGACGTCGAGCGCACGGAGCAGATCGCGCAGCGCCGAGACGTAGGCACGGGCGACCTCCGGAGCGCGCGCACCAGCGCCGACGAGGGGCTTGGTGACGATCTCGATCAGCGGGATCCCCGCCCGGTTGTAGTCGACGAGCGAGTACTCGGCGCCGTGGATCCGACCGGTCGAGCCGCCGACGTGGAGCGACTTGCCGGTGTCCTCTTCCATGTGCGCGCGCTCGATCTCGACGCGGTAGGTCGAGCCATCTTCGAGATCGACATCGAGATAGCCGTCGTGGGCGATCGGCTCGTCGTACTGCGAGGTCTGGAAGTTCTTCGGCATGTCCGGGTAGAAGTAGTTCTTCCGGGCGAAGCGGGACCACGGAGCGATCTCGCAGTGGAGCGCCAGGCCGATCCGGATCGCGGACTCCACGCCGGTCGCGTTCACTACGGGAAGGGCGCCGGGTAGGCCCAGGCAGACCGGGCAGACCTGGGTGTTGGGTTCGGCGCCGAAGGTGGTCGCGCAGCCGCAGAACATCTTGGTCGCGGTCCCGAGCTCGACGTGGACCTCCAGGCCCATCACCGGGTCGTACGAGCCGATCGCCTCGTCGTAGTCGAGCACCGCGTCAGTTGTCGTCGCCATGGAAGGTCAGGCTCCCTTCGTCAGGGCCGGAGCCCGGTCCAGCAGCGGGCCACCCCACTGATCGAGCAGGCGGGCCTCGAGGGCCGCGCCGACGCTGTAGAGGCGCTCGTCGGCCATTGCCGGGGCGAGGATTTGCAGGCCGGCAGGGAGGCCATCCTCGTCGGCGAGGCCACTCGGCAAGGACATGCCAGGCACTCCCGCGAGGTTCGCCGGGATGGTCGCGATGTCGTTTAAGTACATCGCCATCGGGTCGTCGAGCTTGTCCCCGAAGGCGAAGGCCGTGGTCGGCGCGGTCGGGCAGACGAGCACGTCGGCGCGAGCGAAGGCCGCGGCGAAATCATCGGAGATCAGGCGGCGGACCTTTTGCGCGCTGCCGTAATACGCGTCGTAGTAGCCGGACGACAGGGCGTAGGTGCCGAGGATGATCCGGCGCTTGACCTCATCGCCGAAGCCCGCATCGCGGGTCGCGGCCATCACCTGCTCGGCGCTCGGGTCCCCTTCGGGGACGACCCGCATGCCGTAGCGCATGGCATCAAACTTCGCGAGATTGCTGCTCGCCTCGCTCGGCAGGATCAGGTAGTACGCGGCGAGGGCGTACTGGAAGTTGGGGCAGGAGACCTCGACGACCTCGGCGCCGGCCTCGGTGAGGAGCGCGACGGCCTCATCGAAGCGGGCCTGCACGCCGGGCTGGAAGCCCTCACCGGTCAGCTCGCGGACGATGCCGATCTTCATGCCCGAGACGTCGGCGCGGCGCGCCGCCTCGACGACCGACGGCACCGGGGCGTCGATCGAGGTGGAGTCCATCGGGTCGTGTCCACCCATCACCTCATGGAGCAGCGCGGTATCGAGCACCGTGCGGGCGCACGGCCCCGCCTGGTCGAGCGAGGACGCGAGCGCGACGAGCCCATACCGGGAGACACCCCCGTAGGTGGGCTTGACGCCCACGCTGCCGGTGACCGCAGCGGGCTGGCGGATCGAGCCGCCGGTGTCGGTCCCGGTCGCGAGCGGCGCCTGGTAGGACGCGACGACCGCGCTCGACCCACCGCCGGAGCCGCCGGGGATGCGGTTGAGGTCCCACGGGTTGCGGGTCGCCCCGTACGCCGAGTGCTCGGTCGACGAGCCCATCGCGAACTCATCCATGTTGGTCTTGCCGAGGATCGGCATCCCCGCGGCCTTGATTTGGCGCACGACGGTCGCGTCATAGGGCGGGATCCAGCCCTGCAGCATCTTCGACCCGCACGTGGTCGGCATCCCGGTCGTGGTCATCACGTCCTTGACCGCGATCGGCACGCCAGCGAGCTGGTGCAGCGTCTCCCCCTTCGCCCGCGCAGCGTCCACCTCATCGGCGGTCGCGAGGGCCGAATCGGCCGCGACATGCAGGTAGGCGTGGATCGCGGGGTCGACCTCGGCGATCCGGGTGAGGTGGGCTTGCGTGGCCTCGCGGGCGCTCACCTCGCCCGAGGTGAGGGCCTCGGCGAGATCGGCCGCGGTGAGGCGGGTCAGGTCAGTCACGGCAAGGAGATCCTTTGGTCTTTTCGACAGGCGGTGCGAAGGGGGCGAAGCGGCCTTAGTCCTCGTCGAGGATGCGCGGCACCGAGAAGCGCTGCTCCTCGGCGAGCGGCGCGCCGGAGAGGGCCTGCTCTGGGGTGAGCGACGGGCGGACCTCATCGGCGCGGGTCACGTTGACGAGCGGCATCGGGTGGCTCATCGGCTCCACGTCATCGATCGGGGCCTGCTGGACCGTCGCGACGGCGGTCAGGATCACGTCGAGTTCCCCGACCAGGCGGTCCAGTTCGGCCGGGTCGAGGTCGATGCGGGCCAGCCCGGCGAGGTGCGCGACGTCGTCGCGGGTCAGTTCAGACATGGCGCTCAGTCTACGGACCCCTCGGGCATGCCATGGGCCCGCACCGGCGAGTGCCGGACGCGGGCCCATGGGCCGGTGGGGCGTTAGCGAATCACCGCGACCGGGCAGCCCGCGTCGTGGATGATCCGGTGACTCACCGATCCGAGGAGCAGACCGGCGAAGCCCCCGCGACCGCGGGTCCCCACGACGAGGAGCGAGGCGTGTTGGGCAGCATCGCGCAGCACGACGACGGGTGAACCGCGCTCCACCCGACCGGTGACCTCCACATCTGGGAAGCGCTCGGGCAGGACCTGGACGGCCTGATCCACCCAGCCCTGCATCTTCGCTTCCTCCTTGGAGTGCAGTTCCTGCACGCCCACGCGGGCGGCGAACTCGGCCGACAGATGGCCGATCCCACCGACATCCCAGACGCCGACGACCTCCAGCGGAAGGCCCGCCTGTTGCGCGTACTCGGCGGCGAAGAAGCCCGCGTGCACCCCCGAGCGAGAACCGTCGATCCCGACGACCACCGGGCCGTCGGTCGACCACTGCGAGCCCTCGTGATCGCGGATCACGACCACCGGGCATGCGGCATGGGAGGTGACCGCGTACGCCACCGAGCCGAGCAGGGTCGAGGCGGTCTCCCCCTTCCCGCGATTACCCACGACCACGAGGTCCGCCTCGCGCGACATCTCGACGATCGCGCCGGTGATATCGCGGTAGCCGACCTGGGTCTCGATATCGCTCACCCCGAGGTCCTTCGCGTAGCCCACCGCTTCATCGAGCAATGCCGTCGCGGCCTCGACGAATTCGGGCGGGACCCCCATCGCCTCGTCGTAGAGGGTCCGCGGGAGGTTGATCACCGTGAGGATGGTGAGGGCCTGCCCGCACCGCAGGGCATGCTGCGCGGCCCAGTGCAGGGCGTTATGTGACTCCGTACCGGAGTAGGCCACAAGAATCATCAGGGCACCCTCCGTCCTCAGGCTCGGATCCGGATCGACTCATCCTGAGTCGTGGGATCCCCGGGATCGACCTTGGTCACCATCTTGATCCGGATGCGGTCAAAGATCGCGTCGGCCTTGCGCGCCTCATCGCCCTTCGGCTGGGTGAGGAGGGAGACGACCATCATCACGATGAAGCCGACCGGAAGGGAGATGATCGCCGGGCTGGAGATCGGGATGAAGGCGTTCTCGCCGCGGAAGATCGGGCTCTGCAAGATCACGAGCAGCGCGGTCAACAGGCCGAAGACCATGCCCACCGCAACGCCGATAGCAGTCGTCTTGCGCCAGTACATCGTGAGCAGCAGGGCCGGCAGCATGGCGCTCGCCGCCACCGCGATCGCGAGGGTCGCGAGGAAGGCGACGTTGTACTGCTGGGCGACCAGGGCGATCGCGGTGGCGATCGCCGCGCTCACGAAGGTCGCGATCCGAGCGACCGTCAATTGCTGTTTCGGGTCAACCCGGCCCTTCTTCAGCACGTTCGCGTAGAGGTCGTGCGAGATCGCGCCCGAGGTGGCGATGATGAGGCCAGCGAGCGAGGAGAGGATCACGAGGAAGGTCACCGCGGCGACGAAGGCGAGCAAGGTGTCACCGCCGAGGTACTTCCCGAGAGCCGTCACCGTGAGGTTCGGGTTCCCGACCTCCTCCATTAGCCCCTTCCGGCCGCCGTAGAGACTCACCGCGCCGAAGGAGAGGATCGGCATGAAGATGAGGAACCCACTGAAGATCCAGATCGAGGTGACCGCCGAGGAGCGGGCTTCCTTCGCGCTCGGCACGGTGAGGAAGCGCACCAGGATGTGCGGCAGACCGAGGACACCCAAGGTGACGCCGAAGATCAGCGAGAACTGCTCCCACTGAGCGGCGGGGCTTTCGCGCAAGGGCTGGAGCAGCGCCGCGTCCGGAGACGCCTTGATGCTCGCGAAAACCTGCATCGGGTTGAAGCCGAAGTTGCTCAGCACCAGCACGATGAGGACCACACCGGCGATCAGCAGCAGGATCGTCTGGACGATCTGGATGTAGGTCGTCGCGATCATCCCGCCAAAGAGGGTGTAGACGGTCGTGAGCACCGCGATGATGATCGCCGCCCAGAGATAGTCGATCCCGAAGAGGAGCTGGACCAGCAGCGCGGCCCCGACGAACTGGGCGACGACGTAAAGGATCGAGACGACGACCGCGGAGACCCCGATGGTGGCCCGGACATTGTCACTCGGGAAGCGGGTGGCGACCACGTCTCCGAGGGTGAAACGGCCCAGGTTGCGCAGGGGCTCGGCGACGAGCAAGAGCGCGAGGAGGAAGGCCATCGGGATGAAGATCGCGTAGTAGTACCCGTTGAAACCGGAGAAGGCGATCGCCGCCGTGGTCCCGAGGAAGGTGGCCGCCGAGACGAGGTCACCGGCGATGGCGAGGCCATTGCGCTTGCCCGAGATCCGCCCTTGGGCGACGAGGTGGCTCTCGACCGAGGTATTGCGCTTGCCGGCCCACCACGTGATGACGAGGGTGGCACCGATGAAGATGACGAAGAGGACCGCCGCGGTGGTGTTCATCGGGCCTGCTCCTCATCGACCGTGAGCTCACCGGAGATCGCGTCATACCGCTCGGCGATCTCGTCGAGATTGCGCGGGGACAGATCCCGCTCGATCTTGTTCATGCGCGAGCTGTAGATCATCGTGACGATGATGATCACCGGGAATAGCAGGATCGTGTAGGCAAACGCGATCGTCATGTTTTCGGTGATGAAGCCGTCCATCACGGAGGTGAAGTTCGTCAGCACCTGCTGGAGGAAATAGACAAACAAGATGAAGACGACAAGCGGGACAATGAGTTTCTTGCGCCCGGCCTTCATCCCGTCGTAATAGGCCTGCAAATCCTTGGCATCTTGAGCAGAGGGGTGCGCCATCGGAGGTTCCTTCCCTGATTTTGGTGGGCCGTCGTCGGCCCGGTCATTGGCGACACCGTCGTCGCCGAGCGGTCCTAAAGCTGCGCTCCTTCCTGAACTGACCGCCGGGCCCGCAGGGGTGAGGGCCCGAGGCGGGTGGTCACATGTGCTTGCCGCCGTTGACCTGCCAGACCTGGCCGGTGACGTATGCGGCATCGTCGGAGGCGAGATAACTGACCGTGCCCGCAACCTCGGCGGGCTCGCCGAAGCGGTAGATCGGGATCTCGCTGTGCAGTGCATCCCGGATGCCGTCAGGGATCGCCTGAACCATCTCGGTGTTGATGACGCCGGGACTCACGCAGTTGACCGTGAGCCCGGGTCCTTCGCCCAGTTGCCCCTTCTTACCCATCAGATAGGCCACTTCACGGGCGATGCTCTTGGTGAGCCCGTAGAGACCGGACTTGGAGGCCGAGTAGTTGGCCTGGCCCATATTGCCGATGTCACCGACGATCGAGCCGATGCTGATAATCCGGCCGGTGCCGCGCGGAAGCATGTGGCGCAACGCGGCTTGGGTGGTGAAGAAGGTTCCTGAGAGGTTCACGGCGATGACCGAGTTCCAGTCCTCCTCGCTCATTTTGATCACGAGGCGGTCGGAGTTGGTCCCGGCGTTGTTGACGAGGACGTCCAGTTGGCCGTGCGTGTCGATGACCTCATCGACGAGGCGCCGGCAATCATCGGCGATCCCGATATTGGCCTGGTGCACGCTGAGGTGAGCGTCCGGGAAACGCTCGCGCAGATCGGTCGCGAACTCCTCGGCTGCCGAGGCGTTGCCGGCGTAGGCGACGGCCACTTTGGCACCGTCTTCGGCCAGTCGGCGAGAGATCGCCGCCCCGATCCCTCGGGTGCCTCCGGTTACCAGGGCGACCTTGCCATCAAGTCGGGCAGATCCGCTCATGATCAACTCCGTTCAATCGTGCGAGACGTCCCGCGGAATTGCGCGACGACACCTCGATCATTGCGAACCTCGATGTCGTAGAGACCGTTTCGGCCCCATTTGCTGACCTCTCGGGCAGTGGCGACGAGGAGGTCCCCTTGATGGGCCGGCGCGAGGTACTGGATCGAGACCGCAGCGGCCACGGTGACCGGCCCATAGGAGTTGCACGCGCAGGCGAAGGCGGTGTCGGCGACGGTGAAGATGTAGCCGCCATGACAGGTGGCATGCCCCTGCAGCATCTGCTCCGTGACCCGCATGGTGACCGTCGCCGAGCCAAGATGGAGCTCGGTGACTTCCATGCCGAGGTGAGCCGAGGCGAGATCGTCGCGCAGCATCCGCTCGACCGCCGAGAAGTCGATGTCGGGATCCGTGTGAGGCATGGGGATCCCCGCCGACCCGGCACCCGCCGGGTCGGCCGCTGATGAATCGTTCATCGCGTCAGAGGTTCCGCTGATCGACAAGGCGCTTGGCCTTGCCTTCGGAGCGGGGCAGGGTCTTCGGAGGCAGGATCTCGACGTGGGTGGAGACCCCGATCACGTCCTTGATCCGGCCCTTCACCTGCTTGGCGAGGGTGTGCCGATCCGAATCCTGGACGATGTCGCGGGTCTCGACGAGCACATCGAGGGTGTCCATGCGACCGGACTTCTTCAGCACCAGTTGGTACTGCGCCACGAGCCCTGGAATCCCGAGGATGATCTCCTCGATCTGGCTGGGGAAGAGGTTCACGCCCCGCAGGATGATCATGTCGTCGCTGCGGCCGGTGATCTTTTCGATCCGGCGGAAGGAGCGCGCGGTCCCCGGGAGCAGACGGGTGAGGTCGCGGGTGCGGTAGCGCACGATCGGGAAGGCTTCCTTGGTGAGCGAGGTGAAGACGAGTTCGCCCTCCTGCCCATCCGGCAGCACTTCGCCGGTCTCCGGGTCGATGATCTCCGGGTAGAAGTGGTCCTCCCAGACGTGCAGGCCATCCTTGGTCTCGACGCACTCGTTGGCGACGCCGGGGCCGACCACTTCGGACAGGCCATAGATGTCGACGGCGTGCATGTCGAGCTTGGCTTCCATCTCGCGGCGCATCTCCTCGGTCCAGACCTCGGCGCCGAAGACACCGGCCTTCATGGACGTCGTGCGCGGGTCGATGCCGTGGCGCTCCATCTCATCGAGAAGGGTCATCATGTACGACGGCGTCACCACGATGATGTCGGGCTTGAAGTCCTGGATGAGCTGAATCTGGCGCTCGGTCTGGCCACCGGACATCGGGACCACCGCGCAGCCCAGCCGCTCGGCGCCGGCGTGCAGACCAAGGCCGCCGGTGAAGAGGCCATAGCCGTAGGCGTTGTGGATGAGCATCCCCTTGCGGCCGCCGGCGGCCCGGATCGACCGGGCGACCACATCGGCCCACATGTTGAGGTCGTTTTGGGTGTATCCGACGACGATCGGCTTGCCAGTGGTGCCCGACGACCCGTGGATGCGACGGACCTGATCCATCGGGACGGCGAACATGCCGAAGGGGTAGGTGTCGCGCAGGTCGTTTTTGACCGTGAAGGGGAACTTCGCGAGGTCGCTCAGCTCCTTGAGGTCGTTGGGGTGAATCCCGACCTCGTCGAAGCGGTCGCGGTACATCGCGACGTTGCGGTAGGCGTGGTTCAGCGACCACTTCATCCGCTCCAGTTGGACGGACTGAATCTCATCGGTCGAGGCCCGCTCGATGGGTTCGAGGTCGATGGTCCGAGGGGTGAGGTCTTCCATGGATGGTTCCTTTGCGTGACGACGCTGTGACGCGAGAGATATCGATGAGGAGGAGGCGCTGCCGATCGGCAGCGAACACGCGAAAAGCCGCTAGACCCGTTCAACCAAGAGCGAAATGCCTTGTCCCACCCCCACGCACATCGTGGCCACGGCCCGGTCGGCCTGGCGGTGCCCGAGCTCGAGCGCGGAGGTGAGGACAAGCCGCGCACCGGTCGCCCCGAGGGGGTGGCCGAGGGCGATCGCCCCGCCATGGGGATTGACGTGCTCGGCGTCGTCGGGCAGCCCGAGTTCTCGGGTCACCGCGAGCGCCTGGGCCGCGAAGGCTTCGTTGAGCTCGACGATGTCGATGTCACTCATGGCAAGGCCATGGCGATCGAGCAACTTGCGGGTGGAAAAGATCGGGCCGACGCCCATGATCCGGGGCTCAACCCCCGCGGTAGCGGCGCCGCTGACCTTGGCGATCGGCGTGAGGCCGTACTTCTCCACCGCCCGCTCCGAGGCGAGCAGCACGACGGCTCCACCATCGTTGACGCCAGAGGCGTTCCCGGCCGTCACCGATCCCCCTTCGCGGAAGGGGGTCTTGAGCTTCGCGAGCGCCTCCAGCGAGGTCTGGCGCGGGTGCTCGTCGGTGTCGACGACGATGGGCTCGCCCTTGCGCTGCGGGATCGAGATCGCGGTGATCTCCTCGGCGAAGCGTCCCTGCGCGATCGCGGCGGCGGCGCGTTCTTGCGAGCGCATCGCGAACGCGTCTTGATCCTCCCGCGAGACTCCGAACTCCGCCGCGACATTCTCGGCCGTCTCCGGCATCGAGTCGGACCCGAATTGCGCGTGGATCTTAGGGTTCGTAAAGCGCCACCCGATCGTCGTGTCGTACACCTCGGCGGAGCGGCTCCAGGCCGAGCCGGCCTTCGGCATGACGAAGGGGGCCCTGGTCATTGACTCCACGCCACCGGCGATGATCAGGTCGGCCTCGCCGCACCGAATCGCGCGCATGCCCATCGCAATCGCATCCGCTCCCGACCCGCAGAGCCGGTTGACCGTCGTCCCTGAGACGCTGACGGGCAGGCCCGAGAGCAGGACCGCCATGCGGGCGACATCACGGTTGTCCTCCCCCGCCTGGTTGGCGTTGCCGAGGATCACGTCATCGACGTCGGCCCAGTCGACGTCCGGCAAGCGGGTCGTGAGCTCCCTGATGAGCTCGGCGACCAGGTCGTCCGGTCGGACGCTAGCCAGGGCTCCTCCGTAGCGGCCGAAGGCGCTCCGGGTGCCGGTGACGATAAATGCCTCGCTCACAACTCTCCTTAGGTCGGATCTCGGGGGTCGATCGATCACACGTCGAAGTCGACGGTGACCGTCTCGCTCGTTGGGAAGGACTGGCAGGCGAGGACATATCCCTTGTCGACCTCATCGGCTTCCAGGGCGTAGTTCTGCACCATGTCGACGCTGCCCTCGAGCACCTTGCACCGGCAGGTCCCGCAGACGCCGTTCTTGCAGGCGTAGGGCACCTCGGAGCGAATCTTGCGAGCGGCGTCGAGGATCGTGTCGGTGTTGGGCGGCAGGGTGAAGGTGGTGGAGCGCCCTTCGAGGTGGACGGTCACCTCGGCGCCATCCCCCTTGACCTTGACCTCGGTCTTCGGGCGCGGCGGCGCGGTGCTGACGTGGAAGAGCTCGCGGTGGATGTCCGCGTCGGCCACCCCGCGCTCCATTAGGACCTCGCGGGCCATATCGGTCATCGGCAACGGCCCGCAGAGGAACCACTCATCGACATCGCGGCCACCCGCGCCGTCGAAGATCGCCCGGAGGCGGTCCTCGTCCAGCCGGCCGCTCAGCAACTCGGTCTCGGTGGACTCACCGTCGAGGACATGGAAGGCATCGAAGCGGTCCATATAGGTGTTCTTCAGGTCCTCGAGCTCCTCGAGGAACATGATGCTGTGGGCGGCGACGTTGACGAAGATCAAGGTGGCCCGCGCCTGCTCGTCATCGGCGAGCGCCGTCGAGAGGATCGAGAGCACCGGGGTGATGCCGGAGCCCGCCGCGATCGCACCGATGTGCTTGCCGTGGCCCTCACCGAGCTCGGTCGTAAAGGTCCCGCTCGGGCTCAGCACCTCCAACGAGTCACCGACCCGCAGTCGCTCGATGGCGTAATTCGAAAAGACGCCATCGACCAGACGCTTGACGCCAATGCGCAACGTTCCCGACCCCGCCGGGGCGCAGATGGAGTAGTTACGGCGGATGTCATCGCCGGCGATCGTGGCCCGCACGGCGACGTGCTGGCCGGGTAGGTAGGCGAAATCCTCGGCGAGATGATCGGGCACCTCGAAGGTGATCGCCACCGCGTCATCGGTGATCCGGTCGAGTTCCTTGACCTTCAGGACATGGAACCCGATCCGCTTCTTCGGCGCGGGGCCGTCGTCCTTGGTGGTGCTGGCGAATGCTGCCTTGGCCCGCTGAACCGAGGTCGTCATGGTCTTTCCTCACCTTCGCTTCGTTGCGTGGGGTGTCACGATCAATCGGCCGGGCCGCTAGATCGCTTTGAAGTAATCGAAGGGCTCGGCGCACTGGGTGCAGATGTACGCCGCCTTGCAGGCCGTCGAACCGAAGCGCGATGACTCCCGAGCCACCCCACCGCACTGCGGACAGAGGACCGTCGGGGCCGGAGGGCACGCCGACAGCGTCACCGAGACCGGCCCTCGGGGGGCGCCAGCGGCGGGCGGAGCGATGCCGAACTCTCGCAACTTGCGTCGCCCGTCCTCGCTCATCCAGTCGGTGGTCCAGGCCGGGGACAGCACGGTCGTGACCCGGACCGACTCGTGGCCCGCTCCTTCAAGCGCCGCACGGACGTCGGCCTCAATCTGCGCCATCGCCGGACATCCGCTGTAGGTAGGGGTGATCACCACCTCCACGGTCCCGTCCGGGTGCTCGATGACCTCGCGCAAGATGCCGAGGTCCTCGATGGTGAGGACCGGGATCTCCGGGTCGGTCACCGCCGCGAGGGCGGCGCGCGGGTCGGTCATGACCGTCACCACTGCGCGCCGGGGTGGAGCCGGTGGATGTACTGCATCTCGGCGAGGAGATAGCCGAGGTGCTCGCTGTGAAGTCCCTGGCGACCGGTGCCCTGGCGGAACCCGCGCTCGGGCTTGGTCAGCGTGGCCTCGGCGAAGACCTCGGTAACCGTCGCGTCCCAGGCGCTCATCAGCGCCTCCGGATGCGGGGCGAGCCCATGGCTCGCCATCTCCTCGACGACCGGGTCGACCTCGGCGAAGTCCCCGGCGAGCGGCCAGAGCGCATCGACGGCGTCCTGGATCCGGGCATGGCTCTCCGCGGTCCCGTCGCCGAGGCGAATCACCCAGCCCGCGGCGTGCTCGAGGTGGTAGCGTGCCTCCTTCACCGACTTCGCGGCGATCTCGGCCAGCCGCGAATCGGCGGAGTCCACGAGCCGCTCCCAAAGCGGAAGGGCGTAGGCGCTGTAGTAGAAGAGTTGCGCGATCAACTGATCGAAGTGGTGAACCGTCGGTTGCTCGACGAGCAGCAGGCTGCGGAACTCGTGCTCTTCGCGCAAGAAGGCCAGGTCGTCTTCGGTGTTGCCCTCGCCCTCGATCTCACCGGCGTAGGTGAGCAGGAGTCGGGCCTGCCCGAGCAGGTCCAAGCCGATATTGACAAGCGCCATGTCCTCTTCGAGCTGAGGGGCCCAACTCGCCCACTCGGCCACGCGATGGCTGAGGATGAGGGAGTCGTCGGCGAGCCGAATCACGTATTCGAAACGGTCCTTACGGGCGACGTCCTGCACTGCGGTCGCGGCCATCACATCTGCACCCCGGCCGGCACGTCGTAGAAGGTCGGGTGGCGGTAGATCTTGTCCGCGGCGGGCTCGAAGAAGGCGTCCTTCTCGTCGGGCGCGCTCGCCACGATGTCCTTGGCCTTCGCCACCCAGATCGAGACACCCTCCTGGCGGCGGGTATAGAGATCCCGGGCGTTCTTCAGCGCCATTTGCGGATCGGGCGCGTGGATCGAGCCGACGTGGTTGTGCGATAGCCCTCGGCGGGCCCGCACAAACACCTCGTAGAGATCCCATGAGTCGCGCTCGGTGCTGGGCCGCGGCTCGGTGATCGCGGGGGTCACGGTGTCATCGCTCATGCTGCGTCCTCCGTCTGCGTGCGCTTGGCCTGCTTGGCGGCGTAAGCGTTGGCCGCTTCCCGGACCCAGCGGCCTTCGTTGTGTGCCTGGTTGCGGTGATCAAGCCGCTTCTTGTTGGCGGGCCCATCGCCCTTGACGACCCGGAACATCTCGTCCCAGTCGATCGGGCCGAAGTCGTAGTGGCCGCGCTCTTCGTTCCACTTCAGATGCGGGTCCGGGAAGGTCATCCCGAGGACCTCGACCTGGGGGACGCACATGTCGATGAACTTTTGACGCAGCTCATCGTTGGTGTGGCGCTTGATCTTCCAGGCCATCGACTGGGCGGTGTGCGAGGACTGGGCGTCCGGCGGGCCGAACATCATCAGCGCCGGCCACCACCAGCGGTTGATCGCGTCCTGGCACATCCGGCGCTGCTCCTCGGTGCCCTGAGAAAGGACGTAGAGCGACTCGTAGCCCTGGCGCTGGTGGAAGGACTCTTCCTTGCAGATCCGGATCATCGCCCGCGCGTACGGACCGTAGGACGTCCGACAGAGCGGGACCTGATTCATGATCGCGGCGCCGTCGACGAGCCAGCCGATCGCCCCCATATCCGCCCAGGTCACGGCCGGGTAGTTAAACACCGACGAGTACTTGTGCTTGCCGCGGTGCAGGAGGTCCATCGCCTCGTCGCGGCTCATGCCGAGGGTTTCCATCGCCGAGTAGAGGTACTGCCCGTGACCGGCCTCGTCTTGCACCTTGGCCATCAGGATCGCCTTGCGGCGCAGGCTCGGCACCCGGGTGATGAAGTTGCCCTCGGGCTGCATCCCGATGATCTCGGAGTGCGCGTGCTGAGCGATCTGCCGGATCATCGTCTGGCGATACGCCTCAGGCATCCAGTCCCGCGGTTCGATCCGCGAGTCCTGCTCAATGATTGCGTCGAAGGCGGCTTGACCGGCCTCATCAACGGTCTCGTCGAGGACCTTGGACTGGTCCTCACCGAAGGTTGCTCCGTACATGGCTATCGCCCTTCTCGCACCGCATCGTGCGTTTGCTTCGAGGCATCCGATCGACCCGCACCGGCCGGTCGGTGACCGAGGACACATATATTAGTGACCGGTCGTTCGGTTTGTCCAATATATCTCACACCTGGAGACGGACCCCGAACGACCGGCGAAGGGGGTGGCCCTGCTGCTATAGCGGACCGGGGCCGTCGAAGGTGGGGCGGCGCTTCTCCCGGCGGGCGTCGACCCCTTCCTTGGCATCCGGGCCGGTGAAGCCCAGGAACTCGAGGGCCAGCGAGGTGTCGAAGGTCGGACCGGCCATCCGCAGCCAGTTGTTGAGGGCGTACTTGGTCCAACGCAACGCCGAGGCGGACCCGTCGCGGAGCCGTTCGGCGATCTCGAGGGCCTTGTCGTTGGCGCCGCCGTCGTCGACAACCAGCGAGATCAGACCCATGCGCTCGGCCTCTTCACCGCTCATCGGTTCGCACAGCATCAGGTGGTACTTGCTCTTGGCGAGCCCGATGAGCAGCGGCCAGACGATGGCGGCATGGTCGCCGGCGGCCACCCCGATCCGGGTATGCCCATCGATGATCCGCGCCGAGCGCCCCGCGATCGAGATGTCGGCGAGCAGCCCGATCACGAGGCCCGCGCCGACAGCTGGACCTTCCATCGCCGAGACCACCGGCTTGTCGCAATTGATCACGTTGTAGACCAGATCGCGGGCTTCGCGCCAGACGACCGCGCGGTCACCGAAGTCATTGATGATGTCGTCGATCATGTCGAAGTCGCCGCCGGCGGAGAAGGCGCCACCCTCTCCTCGCACGACGACCACATCGACCTCGGGGTCGCGAGCAACCGTGAGCCAGACATCGGCGAGGTCGCGGTGCATCCGCCGGTCGGCGGCATTGAGTTTGCCGGGAGCATTCATCACGATTTCGAGAATCGAGGGACGAGTCTGCTCGAAACTCAGCGAGGGGAACTGCTCGGCGTAGCGCTCTTTCACGAAGCCTTCTCCTTTGACATGGATCGTGGAACGAAGGGGGCGGCGCGCCGGCGTCGACGAACCGGGCCCGCACCCTTCCACCGTCCCGGCGTGCCGTGTATAGTTAACCCGAACGGTCGGTCAATAAAGCACTCTAGCGTGACTCGACCGCCCGCGATCGTCACCGCCGACGAAGGGAGAACTCGTGGCACGCTTCGTCGCGATCTACCGGGAACGACCCGATGCCGAGGCCGCAGCCGACTTTGAGCGGGCCTACCGCCAGACTCATCTCCCTCTCGTCGCCCGAACGCCCGGGCTCATCTCGGCCGAGGTCTCGGCGGCGCGTAAGACCCTCGCCGGCGAACCCGTGCAATTCATCGCCGAGATGACCTTCGCCGACCGCGAATCCATGAGCGCAGCCCTGCGCACCCCGCAGTGGGCCGCCGCTGGCAAAAACCTCGCCGAGATCGGCGGTCTCGAGATCGCCACCCTGGTGATCCTGGACGACCCCGAGCCGGTCGACCTCGGTGCCGCCGACACATCCGCTTAAACCCCATGTGAAACGTGCCGGCACCCACCGCCGGCCCGATCGACCTTACGAAGGAGTCCGCCCGTGAAGGCTGCGATCTTGGAGTCAGCTCCCGGGGAACTGATCGTGATCGACGATGTCGAGCACGACGCCCCCGGGCCGCGCGAAGTCGTCATCCAGACCGCTGCGGCCGGGGTGTGCCACTCCGACCTGCACTACATGCAAGGCAAGTACCGGACCCGTCTGCCCACGGTGGTCGGCCACGAGGCGGCCGGTGTCGTCGTCGACGTCGGCTCGGATGTCTCCTATGTCGCCCCCGGCGACCACGTGATCACCTGCCTGTCGGTCTTTTGCGGCACCTGCGAGTACTGCCTCTCCGGCCGCCTCGTCCTCTGTTCCAAGCGCGGGACCCGCCGCGCCCGGGGTCAAAAGCAGCGCCTCAGCCGTGGTGGGGAGGACATCCACCAGTTCCTCGACGTCTCCGCCTTCGCCGAGCGGATGTTGGTCCACGAAAACGCGGTCGCCAAGATCACCCCCGACCTCCCCTTGGACCGAGCGGCCCTGCTCGGCTGCGCCGTCACCACCGGGATGGGCGCCGTCGGGCGGACCGCCCAGGTCCCGATCGGCGCGAGCGTCGTCGTGATCGGCGCCGGCGGCGTCGGCCTCAATGTCATCCAGGGGGCTCGGATCGCCGGAGCCGGGCGGATCATCGCGGTCGACCGGCTGGACTCCAAGTTGGCGACCGCGATCGATTTCGGAGCGACCGAGACCATCAACGCCTCCGAGATTGACGCGGTCGAGGCCGTTAAAGACCTGACCGGTGGCGGGGTTGACTTCGCCTTCGAGGCGATCGGCCTGAAGGAAACGACGGAGCAGGCCTTCGCCATGCTCCGCCCCGGAGGCACCGCCGTCGTCGTCGGCATGATCCCGCTCGGGACCTCGATCGAACTACCCGGCGTGGACTTCATGTTCGAAAAGCGCTTGGTCGGCTCGCTCATGGGCTCCAACAACTTCCGCACCGATATGCCCCGCTACGCGCAGCTCTACGCCGAGGGCCGCCTCAAGCTCGACGAGTTGGTCTCGGCGCGGATCGGTCTGGAAGAGGTCAACTCGGCCTTCGCCCAGATGGAGGCCGGTTCGGTCGCTCGCAGCGTCATCGTCTTTTAACCGAAGAAGGTCGGTAACTCATGGCAACGATCCTCAAGCGAGTCCAGTACGACACGATGGAGGACACCTTCGTGCGGGTGATGGACCTCAAGGTCCGGATTCGACGGCAGGAGCGCCCCGGAACGCCCCTGCTCCTCATCAATGGTCTCGGTGCCTGCCTGGAGGCATGGGAACCGCTCACCCGACTGCTCCAGGGGCGCGACATCATCGCGGTCGACCACCCCGGGTGCGGGCTGTCGAGCCCTCCGAACCACATCATGACGATGCCCGAGATCGCCATGTTCTATACCGAGGTGCTCAAGACGGTCGCCGTCGATGAGGCCGATGTCCTCGGCTTCTCCTTCGGCGGGACGATCGCCCAGCAGATCGCCAAGGACTATCCCGAGTTCGTGCGCAGCTTGATCCTCGCGGGGACGGCACCGGGGACCGGCGGCTTCCCGGCCGACCCGATCACGATCATGACCGCGGCCAATCCCCTGCGCTATGTCATCCCGCTGGTGCGCGAGATGGCCGCACCGATCATCTACCGCGGCCGGTGCGGGCGTCACCCGCGCCTCTTCGAGACCGAACTCTCCGGCTGGGACGCCCACCGCACCACCCTGCTCGGCGTGGGAGCCCAGACGGCGGCCTTCGCCGGCTGGAGCTCGCTCAGTTGGCTCGCGATGATCGACAAGCCCACGCTCGTCCTCGGTGGCGAGGAGGACCCGATGGCACCGGTCGCCAACAGCCGACTGATCGCTTCGGTGATCCCCGGCGCCGAACTGCGGGTCTTCGATCAAGGGGGGCACCTCTTCCTCTTCGACATGGCCGAGCAGGCAGCCCCGCCGATCAAGGACTTCCTTGAGCGGGTCGACGCATCGACGCGGGACTAGAAGGACGCCCACTGCGATGACCGACACCGAACGCGCCGACACCGGCGCCGAGGACCAGTTGCCCGACGAGGTCGACGGGTCCCTCGGCGGCGAGGTCATGGCGACCCTCGATCCCCTGCTGATGATCGAGTCGGTGGTGCAGACCGTGTCGGTCAAGTCCTTCGCGCAGGTCACCGCCGGCCTCGCGACCGGCATCCCGCGGGTTCTGCTTGGCTTCACCGAGCCGCACCTGCCCGAGCGCGATTTCCGGTTCGCCGATACGACCTTCCAGGAGAACCTCATCTATCGCCGGATGGCGGCGGCCTACGCCCTCTGGGAGCGCGAGGTGATGACTCTCGTCGACAACCCCGATGTCGACTGGCGCACGCGTGAGCGCGCGAAGATGGTGATGGAGGCGCTCACGACCGCGCTCGCGCCGACCAACACCCTCCCGGGCAATCCGGAGGCCGTCAAACGTGCCTTCACGACCGGCGGAGCCTCGGTGCGCGCCGGCATCGCGAACTTCGTGCGCGACGTCGTCTCCAATGGCGGGTATCCCTCGCAGGTCGACAAGGACGCCTTCCGGGTCGGTCGCAATCTCGCGACGACGCCCGGGTGGGTGATCTTCCGCAGCGAGCAATTCGAACTGATCCAGTACTCCCCCGCCACGAAAACGGTCGGGACGATCCCCCTTCTGCTCCTCCCCCCGCCGGTCAACAAGTACTACTTCTGGGACCTCGCTCCCGGCCGGAGCATGATCGAGTACGCCGTGAGCCGCGGCGTGGAGGTCTACACGATCGTCTGGCGCGACCCCCAAGAAGACGATGGCCACTGGGGCGTCGACTCCTATCTCGCCTCGGCGCTCGATGCTCTCGATGTCGTGCGCGAGGTGAGCGATGTCGACGATGTGCATGTCTTCGGCGACTGCTCGGGCGGCATGCTCTTGTCGATGCTCCTCGCCCTGCAAGAGGCGACCGGCGAATACCGGATCCGGACCGGGACCTTCGGGGTCACGGTCTTGGACTTCGGCGAGCCGGGCGGGATCGGCGTCACCGCCTCCGATCGCGGGCTCGAAACGGTGCGCAAGAAGGCCGAGAAGAACGAGGTGATCAGCGCCTCCGATATCGCGAGCACCTTCGTGTGGATGCGGCCAAACGACCTGGTCTGGCGCTATCTCATCGACGAGTGGCTCCTTGGGAAGAAGCCCCCCGCCTTCGACATCATGTACTGGAACGCCGATGGGCAGGGGATGCCCGCCCGGTTCGCCTACGACATGACGACCATGTCGCTCGCCAACGCGCTGATCGAGCCGGGAGCCTTCACCGCGCTCGGGGTCCCCCTTGACCTCAGCGCGATCTCGGTCGACAGCTATCACATCGCGGGTCTGACGGATCACATCTCGCCGTGGCGCGGGTGCTACACCGGCGCTCAGGTGATGGGCGGAGAAGCCACCTTCGTGCTGACCCCCACCGGTCACGTCCAGTCGATCATCTACCCGATGGGCAAGCGCCGGGCGGCCTTCTGGTCGGGCCCGAGCGTGGACCGTCATCCCGAGGACTGGTTCGCCGAGGCCGACCGGACCGAGGACTCGTGGTGGGAGCACTGGGTCGACTGGACCCTCGAACGCAGCGACGGCACCCGCACCGCGCCGATCTCCCCCGGCAACGCCACCTATCCGCCCCTCGTGCCCGCCCCGGGCCTCTACGTGCACGGAGAGTGAGCAACAGTCATGGATCGCATGTCCGTTATGGACGCCTCCTTCCTCTACAGCGATGACGGGCGGAGCCACAACGATGTCGGGATGGTCCTCGTCTTCGATGGGCCGCACCCAAGTCGCGAAGAGGTGATGCAGGCCATCGCCGATCGGATCGCCCTGGTGCCGCGCTTCCGCCAACGCATCCGACACATGCCGTTTGCCCTCGGGCTCCCGGTCTGGGTCGATGACGTGAGTTTCACGATCGCGCGGCATGTCCATAGCCACCCTGCCCCCGCCGCTCAGCACCCGGTCGGCCAGGCTGTCTCGCGGATCATGTCCACCCCGATGGACATGACCCAGCCGCTCTGGCAGATCCACCTGGTGACCGGGCTGCAGGACGGGCGCTGGATGCTCGTCGTGCGGATGCATCACGCGATGGTCGACGGGGTGAACTCGACCGAGATCGTTCGGCTCCTGCTGAGCCCCCACCCCGAAGGGGAGCCAGCGATCCTCGACGACTGGCGGCCCCGCTCGGAGGTCTCGGACCAGGTGCTGCTCCAAGACCTCGCCCGAGATGCCTGGCGGGACTCGGCGACCTTCTGGAAGAACGCGGTCTCGGGGACCTGGGAGATCCCGAAACCCCCGGACACCTTCGATCCGAGCCCGCTCATCCCGGTCGGGACGCCGATCAGCCCCACCGCGATCAATGGTCCGATCGAGACCGGGCGCCATTACGGAATCGTCGACGTGCCGCTAGCGAAGATCCGCGAGATCCGGGCCGGGCTCGGCGGGACGGTCAACGACGTCGTCCTCGCGGCCTGCGGGTACGGGTACGGCAAGGCCATCAGCGAGCACCTGGACGTCGACATCGATGACCGCACGATGCGCACGATGGTCCCCGTCTCGCTTCACGCGGCCAAAGACAATGTGAACGGCAGCAACGAGATCGGCGCAATGGTCGTCGAGATCCCGCTCGGCCCGATGGACCCGGTCGATCGGCTGGCCCGGATCCACGCCCAGACCGCCTCCTTTAAAGAGATGAAGAACGCGATCCCGGCCGATGCCATCAACCCCGGCGCCAGCCTCGCGAGCCCGCTGACGCTGATGATGGGCAGCCGGATGGCCTCCTCGGCCCCGACCTTCGTCAACACCGTGATCACCAACGTCCCCGGACCACAAAACCCGCTCTATCTCCTCGGGCGTCAGATGCACCAGTTGGGTGCCTGCATCGCCTTGTGGGCCCCCCTTCGGATGGCGATCTCGGTGATGTCCTACAACGGGATGGCGACGATCAACGCGGTGACCGATGAAGGGAGCTTCCCCACCGTCACCCCGCTCCTCGACGGGATCGCCGAGGGATTCGACGACCTCCTGCGCGCAGCACGCGCCGCCCATTAGACGGGCACACAGACCGAACAAAAAAAGAACGCGACCTCGGATCAACGGCGCTGCGAGGTCGCCCGCTGAGACCACGATGGATTGGATTGAAAACGAATGACACACAAGGTCAACAGTTATGTCGCCGGGCGCTGGTACGAGGCTCCGGGTGCCGGGACTGAGGTCTTGGACCCGACCACGGGCGCCGCGATCGCCGAGGTGAGCTCCGAGGGTATCGACGCCGCGGAGGTCGTCCGCTACGGCCGCGAGCTCGGCGGGCCAGCCTTGCGCGCGATGACCTTCCACGAGCGGGCGGGCCTGCTCAAGCAACTCGCCGCCTACCTCACCGAGCACCGCGACGCGATGTACGCCGACTACGCCACCACCGGCCAGACCCAGGGCGACGCGCAGGTCGATATCGAAGGGGGGATCCAGGTCCTTGCGGTCTACGCCTCACTCGGGCGCAAGGAGATGCCCAACGACACGATCTACACCGAAGCGCAGGCCGCGCCGATCCTGCGCGGTCCGGGCTTTGTCGGCCAGACGATCTACACGAGCCGACCGGGTGTCGCGCTGCTCATCAACGCCTTCAACTTCCCGGTTTGGGGAGCGCTGGAAAAGATGGCTCCGACCTTGCTCGCGGGCCTCCCGGTGATCGTCAAGCCCGCCACCCAGACCGCGCGAACCGCCGAGGCGATGGCCAAGCTGATCGTCGATTCCGGCATCCTGCCCGACGGCGCCTTCCAGTTCGTCGCCGGCAGCGGATCGGCGCTACTGGACCACCTCGGCATGAGCGACCACCTCTCGATCACCGGCTCGGCGGCCACCGCCGCGTTGCTCCGCCGCCATGCCGCCGTGGTCGAGCGGGGCGCCACCTTCAACGCCGAGGCCGACTCGCTCAACGCCCTCGTGATCGGCCCGGACGCCGATGCGAGCAGCGACGAGTTCGACCTGGCGGTGAAGTCCATCACCCGCGAGATCACCTCCAAGACCGGGCAGAAGTGCACGGCGATCCGCCGGGTCTTTGTGCCCCAGGACCGAGTGCAGGCCCTCACCGACGCCCTCGAGGTCCGCCTCGCGAAGGTCGTCGTCGGCGATCCCCGCTCGGAGAGCACGACGATGGGCCCACTCGTGAGCGCGCAGCAGCGCGCCGACGTGGAGGACTCCGTGCGCTCGCTGATGACGGCCTCCCGCGCGATCATCGGCGGTCCGGACGCCACCCCGAGCGTCGATGGAGCGAGCGAGGACAACGGCTTCTTCGCCCCGACGGTGCTGCTCGCCGAGGACTCGCACGCGGATGTCCTCCACGAGGTCGAGCCCTTCGGACCGGTCACCACCGTGCTCCCCTACCGCGACCTCGATGAAGCCACGCGCCTCGTCGGTCGAGGTGGAGGCAGCCTGGTGGCCTCGGTCCACAGCAACGACCCGCAGGTGGTGCGCGAGATCGTGCGGTCCATCGCGCCCTTCCATGGCCGAGTCCTCGTCGTTAACCGCGATATCGCCCGCGGTGCGACTCCCCACGGAGCCGTGGTGCCGACGCTCATCCACGGTGGTCCGGGACGGGCCGGAGGTGGTGAGGAGCTCGGCGGGCTACGTGGCGTCTTGCACCTCATGCAGCCGACCAGTGTCGCCTCTAGCGCGGATATGAACGTCGCCCTCACCGACCGCTGGAACGCCGGAGCCACGCAGTTGACGCCCGAGGTCCACCCCTTCCGCCTCCACCTCGAAGACCTCCGCCTCGGTGACACCCTCACGACCGAGAGCCGGCTCATTACCCTCGAAGACATCGAGCACTTCGCACACTTCACCGGCGACACCTTCTACGCCCACATGGACGAAGAGGCCGCCGCGGCCAGCCCCCTGTTCAACGGTCGGGTCGCCCACGGGTACTTCATCCTCGCCGCAGCAGCAGGACTGTTCGTCGATCCCGACCCGGGTCCGGTCCTCGCGAACTTTGGCCTGGAGAACTTGCGCTTCGTCCAGCCGGTCTACCCCGGCGACGAGATCTCCCTTCGCCTCACGGCCAAGCACAAGGCCGTGCGCGCCGGCGCTGGCTGGGGCGAGGTGACCTGGGATGTCGAGGTCCGCAACGACAAGGACGAGGTCGTCGCTACGTACGACCTGCTCACAATCAACGCCTCGAAGGAGGGCTAGCCCTTTTCATGCTTGCGATACTGATCGCTTGCGTTATATAGTGAACAGCACCGACCACCGTTTAGGAGTACCCACGATGAGCAACCCCACCCCGCAGGAAGCCCTCCAGGCCATGCAGGCCCAGGCCCTTGACGCGATCAAGAGCGGCCAGGCGGCTGCGCTCGACGCGGTCAAGAAGTGGAACGCCGATATGGCCCAGTTCCGCGCCGCGATGCCGCCGGCTCCCGAGATGCCCGAAGAGGTCCGCCAGTCGATGGGCGACCCGGAGCAGATGGTCGACTCCGCCTACGACTTCGCCGCCAAGCTGCTCGAGCTCAACAAGCAGTTCGTCCACCAGCTCCTCGAGGCGTCGACGCCGAAGCAGGGCTGACCCGCGCGCAGAGGTCTGCTTGGCCGATCCGAAGGAGCGGGCCGACACCCCCTCCTTCGGATCGACCCGCAGGTCGGACGCCGCCCGTAGACTGGAACACGCGATGACGAGCGAGAACACGAGCCCCTGGGAAGAGCAGCGCGAGGCGATGGGCGCCTTCATCCGCAGTCAGCGGATGCTGTCGAATATGTCCTTGCGCCAACTCTCGCAGGCGACCCAAATCTCGAACGCCTACCTGTCGCAGATCGAACGTGGGATGCACGACCCGACCCTGCGGGTCCTCGTCCAGATCGGCGACGCGCTGCACCTCTCGATCGAAGAGATGCTGCAAAAGGCCAAGGAGACCGAGGACGCCGAGGAATCGGTCCTCACGGTCGAGGCCGCGATCGCGGCCGACACGGTCCTTAGCCCCCCGGAGAAGCAGGCACTGCTCGCGGTCTATCGCAGTTACGTCGCTTCGCACCTTTAAAAAAAAGAAGCGGCGCCACCGGCGTTTCGATCCACCGTCATCGGTTGCCCACCGATCTCGAACCGCTCTATAATTCTAACGATCGTTCAGTAATTCTATGCGGACGATGCCGTCCGCCGGTCCGAACCGGGCCAGGAAGCAGGGCCGAGCAATGATGCTCACCTTCGAAGACGTCGTGCGTGGATCCAACGAGCAGATGCTGTCGGTGCTCACCAGTTGGCAACAGGGTTCGATCGAGGCCTACTACGCCTGGATGAAGGCCATCGCGCCGCTCATCCCCGATCTGAACCTCTATCACGAGATGCCCACCTTCGTGCAGGACATGCTGGGCAATCCCGAGGTGATCCTCGAGAACAACTACCAGACCGCGATCGCGGTGGTGAACCTCAATCGAGAGTTCGTCCAGGAGATCTTCAAGGCGTCCTTCATCGCGCCCCGCACCCCGCACGTCCCCCGCGCCCGCTAAGCCCGCCCCGCTACGTCAAGGAATTGTCGCTGATGAAAACCCCCCTCGAACAACTCGCCGCCCAGCAGGAGCAGGCGCTATCGCAGATCCGTGCGCTCCACGTCTCGATCATCGAGAGCACCCGGATGATGACCGAACGGCTCGCGAAGTTCACCCCCACGACGCGCAACTTCTACACCACCGCCTTCGGCCGCCGACCGGAAGAGGTCGACGCCGACCGCAAGGCCTACTTCGACGCCCAGTTCGAGTTCGCGACCAAGGCCTTGCAGCTCCAGCGCGAGTTTGCGCGCAAGGTGGCCGCGATCATGCACGACCAGCTCGAGGCCGTCCCGACCGCGAAGTCCGAGGACTTCTTGAAGGCGTGGGAGTCGACCCTGCAGAACCTCCCCGATCTGCCGCCGATGCCCGACCTCCCCGCGATGCCACAGGTCCCCGTCGGTTCCTGGCCGAGCATGCCAAGCCCAGCGGACATCACCCCGGCATCGGTCTTCGACGCGATGACCAAGGCCGCGCGGGCCGCCGCCGACGGCGCCGCCAAGGTCGCCGAGGCCACCGTCAAGAGCGGGCTCGCCGCCGGCGCGTCCACCAAGGCCGCTCGGGCCTCGGCCGAGTCGGCGGCTGCCGATTCCGACGAGGCTGCGGATAAGGCGCGTTCGGCAGTCACCGAGGCGGCCCGGCGTCACACCGACGCGGCCGTCGCCGCGATCCACGCCCAGCAGGCGGCGGCTGCGGCCGCCGAGGCCGGTACCGAGCTCGCGGCGAGCGCGATGCGCGCCAATGTCGAGGCCGCCGGGGCCGCGAGCGGGACGATGGCCGAAGGCGCGACCAAGGTCGCCGCCGCCGTCCGCTCGGCGGGCGCCGCCCGCGTCGCCACCCGCGCCAAGACGCCCGGTCGTTCGGCCGTGGAGTCGATCGCGAGCACCGAACCAGTTCCCGCCCCGAAGGCTCCGGCCGCGACGACCCCCGCGAAGAAGGCTCCGGCCAAGAAGGCTCCAGCCGCGAAGAAGGCGGCGACGAAGAAGGCGGCGACGAAGAAGACGGCCGCGGCAAAGAAGGCCCCGGCCGCGAAGAAGGCTGCGGCGAAGAAGACCGCCGCGACCTCGGACGCGAAGGCGTCGAGCGCTAAGAAGACCTCGCCCACCAAGAAGGCGAGCACCAAGAAGGCGACCGCGAAGGCCACCACTGCGTCCGCGCCGAAGGCCGCCGACGACAAGGCGTCGACCAGCAACTAACCGGCTTCACCGCATTTGCCGCGAAGACCTCCCTTCCCCGCCATCGGCTAACGGGAAGGGAGGTCTTCGCCGGTGAGTTCACCCGCGGCGTGGGCGGCCCGCAAGCCCGCCTTGTCGATCTTCCCGACGCTCGTCCGCCGGATCTGCGGGACCACGATGATCCGGTCCGGGTGCTGCCACCGCGGCATCGTCGCGCCGAGGTGTGCCCTCACCTGCTCGTCGGTGAGCTGGACGCCCGGGCGCACGGTGATCATCGCGAGCGGGCGCTCGGACCACGTCGCGTCGGGGATCCCGATGCAGGCAGCCTCGACCACCCCGTCGATTTCGCTCAGCCGGTCCTCGATGTCGGTCGACGAGATCCATTCGCCCCCGGACTTGATGAGGTCCTTCGAGCGGTCGGTGATCTTCATGGCTCCCGCGTCATCGATCGTGCCGACGTCGCCGGTGCGCAACCATCCGTCGTGAACCCGATCGGGGTCACGATCGCGGTAATACCCCGCCGCGACCCACGGCCCGCGCACCTCCAACTCGCCGACGGACTCACCGTCGTTCGGGAGCGGTTCGCCGCGCTCATCGGTCACCCGGATTTCGACGCCGGGGACGGGCCGCCCGGTCCGCGTGCGCCAGTACCACTCGTCCCGGTCACGGGTGCGCACCGGTGGCCTCGCGATCGCCGCGAGCGGAGAGGTCTCGGTCATTCCCCAGGCCTGGTAGAGCTCGATCCCGATCGTTTGGTAGTCGCGCAGGAGCGACTCCGGCACCGCGGATCCGGCGCAGGAGATCAGCCGAAGGGAGCGAAGGTCGGCCCCGCGCTCACGGGCCTGGTCAAAGACCGCCCGCCAGATCGTCGGCACCCCTCCCGAGACCGTGGGGCGTTCGCGCTCGATCAGCTCGACCAGGGTCTCTGGCTGGAGGTCGCGCCCGGAGAGCACGAGCCCCGCGCCGGATAACAGTGCGGCGTAAGGGAAGCCCCACCCGTTCGCGTGAAACATCGGTACGACCTGCAAGACCGTATCGGCGTCGTGGATCCCGAAGCCCCCGGCGTACAGATTGGCCGCCGCGTGCAGATAGACCGAACGATGGCTGTAGACGACCCCCTTCGGGTGGCCGGTCGTCCCGGAGGTGTAACACATCGCGGCCGGGGCCCGTTCGTCGCTCACGTCGCCGACGAAGGGGGTCGCCGCGTCGAGGAGGTCCTCGTGGCGAACGGCCGGGACCGGCGACATCGTGAGGTCGAGGTCTGCGTCGTCGCCGCTCACGATGACCCATTCGACGCTCGGGCAGTCCGGGAGCACCTCCAGCGCGAGGTCCCACATCGAGGCATCGACGAGGAGCACCTTGTCGGCGGCGTCGGCGATGATCCAGGCCACCTGCGCCGGGTAGAGCCGCAGGTTGATGGTGTGCAGGACCGCCCCCAGACTCGGCACCGCGAAGTAGGCCTCGAGGTGAGCCTGGGTGTTCCAGCACAGCGTTCCGACGGCATCGCCGGGCCGGACCCCCCGCTCACGCAGCGCGCCAGCGAGGCGGTGGATCCGCTCGCCGGTCTCTGCGAAGGTTCGCCGCTCAGCGCTCCCCCCTTCTCGCGCCGCAACGATCGGACTCTCGCCGTGGACGCCCAGCGCGTGGCGCACGATCATCGGCACCGTGAGCGGTGCGTCGTCTTGCATCGTCGAGCGCAGCACGGCCTAGACCTGCGCTCCGGTCGATGGTGACGCCGGGGTCGCGTCGACCTGGCCGAGGAAGGCCAGCATCGAATCGGTGAGCTGTTCGGTCGCATCGGTCATCAAGATGTGCCCGGCCTTGTGGCAGATCACGGTGTCGGCGTGCGGGATGGCCTCGGTGATCCGGTCGAGGTTGGCGGGCGGGACGATGAGGTCATCGCTGCCGTGAACGGCAAGGACGGGACCGCTCCACCGATCGATCCGTCCGGCCACGCCCTCGTACTCCCCCACCGCTCGCAGTTGGCCGAGATAGCCGGGGCGCGGGGTCGGCCTCTTCATCCGTACCTCGATATCCCGCTCGATCTCCTCGTGGCGGGTGGAGTGCGCGTAACACACGCGCGCTGCGCGCCAGGCGGCATCGCGAGCGCTGAGGTTGCCCCACTCGGTGAACTGCTCGGCGACCTCGGCGCTCAGCGGCACCGCCTTGTCCCCGCCGGGACTCGTACATCCGAGGATGAGCGAGCGCACCAGGTGGGGGTGGCGCACGGCGAGTTCCTGCGCGATGAGGCCGCCCATCGAAAAGCCAGCGACGTGCGCGGGCCAGCCTCCGGCCGCCTCGATCACGGCCGCGGCGTCGTCGGCCATATCCGCGATCGAAAAGGGGTCCTTCGGCACATCGCTGCGCCCGGCTCCGCGGTTATCCACCTGGATCACCCGGTGGCGATCGGTGAGCGCGGGAAGGACACGCCAATTGGCGTCGCTCGGGTAGCCAAGACCCTGGATGAGCAGCAGCGGACTCCCTTCGCCGGTCTGCTCCCAATAGACCATGTGCCCAGACCGGGTCACGAAGGCCACGTCTTTTACTCCCCTCGGAAGGTGGGTTCGCGCCGCTCTAAGAAGGCGGTGAACCCCTCCACATAGTCGGCAGTACGCGACGACCGGCTCTGGGCGCCGACCTCGCGCTCCAGCGACTCGGCGAGGCTCAGCCCCTCGTCGCTCAGTTCACGCACCAGCGCCTTGGACTCTTGGAAGGCGAGGAGCGGGCCCCGCGAGACGGCGAGCGCGTACTCGCGGGCGGTCGCGTCGAGCTCATCAGCGGCGACGGCCCGAGAGACGAGCCCGGCGGAGGCTGCTTCGGTGCCGCTTAAGAAGCGGCCCGAGTACATGAGGTCGAGCGCGACGGCGGGACCGAGGCGGTCGACAAAGGCCTTATGGCCACCGGAATCGAGGACCGCGCCGATCTTGGCGAAGGGGGAACCGATCTTCGCCGAGTCGGCGACCAGGATGACATCGCAGGCGAGCGCCAAACCGAGGCCCGTCCCGAGGCAGGCGCCCTGGACGGCCGCGATCGTCGGGATCGTGAGGTCGGCGACCGCGCGCACCATCGGGTTGAAGACGGCGTTCAGCACCTCTCCCCCGTCCTCGGTCCCAGGCTGTGAGCCGGCGAGGTCACGGCCCGCGCAAAAGGCCCGGCCCTCCGCCCGCACCAGCAGCGCCCGTGAGCCATCCCGGCCCGCCTGCTCGGCGGCGGCGATGATGTCGGCGACCATCGTCTCGGTCATCGCGTTGAGTTGCTTCGGGCGGTTCAAGCTCATCGTCGTCACGTCACCGACGCGCTCGACGAGCAGTTCGGGCTCGCTCATGAGGTCTCCTTCGCTTCCCGGGCCGCGCGGCGGCGAGCCCGCTCGTCGAGGAAGCCCTGCATGCGCTCCCTCTTCTCGGCGCTGTCAAAGAGCAACGCCTGGGCGGTCATGTCGTACAGGGTCGTCGCTGGGCGGTGCAGGCGAAGCGCCACCTTGGTGAGTTCCAGGGCCTGCCAGGACTGGGACGCGACGCGTTCGGCGTAGGCGATCCCGGCGCTCAGCGCATCGTCCTCATCGGCCACGACGACGTCGATGAGACCGGCGGCGTGTGCTTGCGCGGCGTCGAGTCGCTCGCCGGCGTACAGCATGCGCCGGGCCATGGGCAGGCCCACGGCCTGCGCGAGGCGCCAGTTACCCCCGGCCCCGGCGAGGATGCCGAGCCCTAGCTCCGGCTGACCGAAGGTGGAGCGCGCACTCGCCACGCGCAGGTCGGCGGCCAGCGCGAGCTCGCAGCCGCCGCCGAGCGCGGGACCGTCGATCACCGCGACCGTCGGCCAACGACGCTGCTCGATGAGCTCGAACAAGGTCGCATTGATCCCGCGCAGGCCAATCTCGGCGTTGCGCTCGAGCAACTCGGCGATATCGGCTCCGGCGACGAAGATTCCGGGTGTTGTCGAGTAGAGCACCACGATGCTGCGCTCGTGGGCGATCTCGGTGAAGACCGCGGTCAGCTCCTCGCACAGCGCGAGGTCGAGCGCGTTGAGCTTCTCCGGTCGATCGATGCCCACGAGGGTGATGTCCCCGCGGCGCTCCACGGTGACGAGGGATCGGTCTACCACGTGTAGAACCCCTGCCCCGTCTTCTTCCCGAGCTTGCCCTCGGCGACCATTTGGCGAAGGAGCGCCGGCGGCTCAAACCGCTCCCCGAGCTCCGCCGCGAGGTACTCGGCGATGCCCAGCCGGACATCGTGCCCGACGAGATCACCGAGACGACACGGGCCGATCGGGTAGCGGTAGCCGAGGACCATTCCTCGATCGATGTCCTCGGGAGAGGCCACCCCTTCTTCGACCATCCGGATCGCTTCCAGCCCGACGATGACCCCGAGGCGACTCGTGGCAAACCCCGGCGAGTCGTTGATCTCGATCGTCTCCTTGCCAAGCGCGTCGGCGAGGGCGTGGACCCGCTGGAGGGTCTCGGCGTTGGTCGCGGGGATCTTGATGACCTCCAGCAGGACCTGCGCCGGAACCGGGTTGAAGAAATGCATGCCCACAAAACGTTCGGGGTGGCGCAGCGGCTCGGCGAGCGACCTGAGGGAGAGGGAACTGGTGTTGGTCGCAAGGACGGCATCGCTCGCGATGTGCTGCTCGATCCCGGTGAGGAGTCGAATCTTCAGATCGGGGATCTCGGGGACGGCTTCGATCACGACCTGCGCGTCAGCCAGAGCGCCCTGATCGGTGCTCGTCGTGAGGCCAGAGAGCACCTCATCGACGCTGCGATCGAGCTTGCCACGGGCCTGCGCGCCGTCCAGGCTCCGTGAGATCAGCGCCTGCCCTCGCTCCAGCGCCGCGTCATCGGCCTCGATCAAGGTGGTCTCAATCCCCGCGGCGAGGAGGACATGGACGATGCCCGAACCCATGGTGCCGCCGCCAACCACACCGACCGAGGTCGGGGCTGGGGCGGTCGCGGTCACGTCGGTTGACGTCTCGGTCATGGTTGCTGAGGTCCTCACATCTCGTACACGTAGAAGGTGGTGACGCTGCGTCCACCGCGCAGCTCGTGGGTCCCGACGAGGCGGAAGCCCACGGCCTCGGCGGTATGCCGGCCCACGGCATTCCAGGAGGGCACGGTGGCGCGCAGAGTCCGGTTGTCGCGGATGGTGTTGGCGTGGGCGACCGCGGCCTCGGCGAAGGGAGCGCCGAGGTGGCGTCCGTGATAGCGCGGGTCCATCCCGAGCGCCACGTCGAGCGTGCCGGGCACTCCGGGAAGACCGACCGATCGGGCCTGCTCGCCGAAGGCGCAGTAACCGATCAGGGTGTCCTCGGCATCGCGGATGGCCCAGAACCCTTCGTCCGGGCGCGGGGGCTCCAGCGAGTCCTGCACCGCCCAGGGGCCAGGGGTGCGCCACATCGCGATTTCCATCGCGTCATCGATGGTGAGCACGGAGACGGAGTAGGGAAGGACGGGCTCTGCGGCGCCGGTGGACATGACACGACCTCCTGATGCATCGGGACCCGGCATCACTCGCGTCACGGCGGCGCTGCCGGAGGGTGTGCCCTAAACTGCGGAGTTATCCACAAGGCCTAAAGGCACATTCGGCGCTCACGAGGCGCCTTGACGGAAGCATACCAAGTTAAATGACCGGACGTTCGGTTAAATCCCAATCCGGCCGCACCCGCCGCGGTCGCCCAGGCTATGACCTGGACACCCTTCTCGACGCCTCGGTAGAGGTCTTCACCGAGCGCGGGTTCGATGGTGCGAGCATGGAGGACCTCTCGAAGCACCTCGGCATCACCAAGTCGGCGATCTATCACCACGTCGCGAGTAAGGACGAGCTTCTCGGTCTCGCCCTCAACCGCGCTCACGGGCAGCTCGAAGCGGTCTTCGCCGAGGCCAAGGCTCTCGATGTCGGCCCGGTCGAGCGCTTGCAGCATCTCCTGCGCAACACGGTCGCCGTAGTGGTCCGCGAGCGCCCGTACGTCGCGCTCCTCCTTCGCGTCCGCGGCAACACCGAGCAGGAGCGCGCCTCGATGGCTCGGCGGCGGGTCTTCGATGCTGACCTGGCGGCGATGGTCCAAGAGGCCGCCGACGCCGGCGCGATCGCGCCGGAGGTCCCTCCCGCGCTCGCCGCGCGACTCCTCTTCGGCCTCGTCAATTCCCTGACCGAGTGGGTCCGCCCCAATAGTGACCCCGAGGTCGTCGCCGATGCGATCAGCCGCCTCGTCTTCGAGGGTTTGCTCGTCGATGGCTACGAGCCCCCTGCGGAGTCCACTGCGCAATGAGCGATCGGACCGTGAGCGCACCACCTCGGTGGTTGGCTGTCGTCGCGGTCCTGTTGCTGGCCGCCAACCTGCGCGCCGCGGTCAATGTCATCGGCCCGCTCCTGCCTGCGGTCCGCGGGAGCCTTAACCTCACCGGCTTGCAGGTCGGGATCGTGACCGCCCTGCCGACCTTCTGCTTCGCCGTCGTCGGCCTCATCGCGGCGCGCCTCGCCGCGCGGGTTGGTCCGACCCGCACCGTCGTGCTCTCGATCGCGTGCATGGCCGCCGGGCAGATCTTGCGCGCCCTGGTCCCCACCACCGCCGCGCTCTTCGCGGGGACCGCGCTCGCCCTCGCCGCGGTGGCGGTCGCCAACGTGCTGATGCCGGCCCTGATCTCGGCCTTCTTCCCCGGGCGGATTCCCTCGATGACCGCTGCCTACACGGTCGTGCTCTCTGGGACCGGCGCTGTCGCGAGCGGCGCGACCCTCCCCCTTCAAGAGGCGCTCGGCGGGGATTGGCAGGTGGGCTTTGGGATGTGGGCCCTGATCGCGGTCGCTGCGCTCGTCCCGTGGGTGCTGATCGCTCGCCATCGTGGTGGGACCTTGCGCACCTCGCGCGCGGCCTACCGCGTCAAGGAGGTCGCCCGATCCGGACGCGCTTGGGTGCTCGCGATCTTCTTCGGCCTCCAGGCCCTGCAGGCGTACGTCATCTTTAGCTACTACCCGACGATGTTGTACGACGCCGGTGTCCCCCTTCACCTCGGCTCGGCCTACGTCGCGCTCGTCTCGCTTTTTTCGATGGCGGGGGCCGTGGTGCTGCCGGGCTTGCTCGCTCGCCTGCGCCATCCGGTCCCGCTCGTCGTGCTCGTGGGGTGCGGGTTCCTCGGTGGCTATCTCGGGACGATCATCGCGCCGGCGGCCGCGCCCTGGCTCTGGTCCTCGCTGATCGGCCTCGGCGTCGCAAGCTTCCCGATGGGGCTGTTCATCGTGACCCAGCGCGCCGAGAGCCCCTCGGGGGTGCTGGCCCTATCGGGATTCATGCAGGGCATCGGCTATCTGATCGCCGGGATCTTCTTGGTCGTCTTTGGGGCCTTCCAGGGCACCTCGACGAACTGGACGCCCGCGCTCATCGCCTTGATCATCATCACCATCGTGCAAACCGCTGCCGCGCTCGTCAGCGTCGGCACCTGGACGATCGAAGAGACCTTGGGACGCATCCCGCCGGGCGATGCGAGGATCGACCCGCTGGATTAAGCCTGCGGTGCGACCCCCGACGCGAGCGCGACCGGGTCATCGGCGGCGTGTACTGCAGCGGCCACCGCCTCGCCGCCGCGGCGGCTCATAACGATGGTGTAGTGGTTGACTCCCGCCACCGGACGCACGATGACCTCGGGATAGGTCTCCACCCAGTGGAGCAGAAGGGGTGGCGGGTAGAGACCCGGTGCCTGGCCGAGCAATCCGAGCGAGGCCGTGAGCCACTGTGCCTGGTGAGCGAGGTGGTCGAGGGCGTCGCGATGTTCGCTCCCGCGCAGGATGTCGGCGGAGTCCTCGATCAGGGCGTCCTTGACCGCTCGGGAACGCCAGCGTGGCGCCCGCCCGCCGAGGTCGTACCTGGCGTAGTCGGCCACGACGGGAGACCAATCGTGGGCGAAGGCGGGATGCATTCGCCAGAACATGACGGCGTCGTCCTTGGTGCGAAACCGCAGGTCGAGCCGGGCGGCGAGGTTCTCCGGGATATCGCGGGCTAACTCCTCGTCGGCCAGCGGGCGGCTCGTGGTCATGGGCATCCCACCGTCGACGAGGATGAGCGAGTCCACCCGATCCGGATATCGATAAGCGAGCACCGTGGCGACAAAGGCGCCCATCGAATGACCGACAACCCTCACCCGATCGATGCCGAACGCATCGAGGACCGCGACCATGTCCTCGGCATGACCTCCGAGCCCGTACGGTCCCGGTAAGGCGTACGACCCACCCCGGCCGCGCAGATCCGGTGCGATGACCTGACGATCGGGCACACAGTCCGCGAGATAGTGCCAGCACCGGTGGTTGCCGGTGATGCCGTGGATCGCAAGGACCGGTAGCCCCGGGTCCTCGGCCGCAGCCGTCGTGGGGCGCCAGGTTCCTACAGCGAGATGTCCCCCAGCGACGGCGGCCTGCGCCAGCTCATATCGTTTCGCGGCGGGTAGCACCGGCGTCGGCATGGTGATCCCCTTCCTGAGGCGGGACGGAGGCTTCCACCCTGGCACAGCCCGGTCAGGGCTACCACCACCATCGGGCCCGAAAGCCGTCCCACCCTTTTTAGAGCGATCGCAAAACCCGCACCCGGTCGGCCATCGCTCGCTGGCTGACTCCGGCCGCCGGTGCGAGCAGGTCGAAGGCGTGCGGCGCCCCAGGGTGCAGGTGGAACTCCACCGGGACTCCCGCGCCGAGGAGCCGCGCCGCGTAGGTCAGGTCTTGCTCGGCGAAGAGGTCGAGGTCGCCAACCTCCAGGTAGGCCGGCGGGAGGCCGCCGTAGTCGCTCGCCCTCGCCGGCGCCGCCCAGGCCGGCAGGTTGGGATCGGCACGCAGGTCCCCAAGGAGCGCGTCCCAGCCGGTCACGTCATCGGCCAGGGTCCAGCGGTGGAAGGCCGCGCTCGGATGGTGGGGAGGTGGGTCGGTCCGGTCGTCGAGCATGGGGTAGATCAGGATCTGGTGTGAGATCGACGGTCCCCCGCGCTCACGGGTGAGGTGGGTGAGCGCGGCCGCTAACCCACCGCCGGCACTATCACCCATCACGGCAATCCGGTCGCGGTCGATGCCGTATGTCAGCGCATTGTCATGGATCGCGGTGAGTCCGGCGAGCGCGTCATAGACCGGTGTCGGATGTCGGTGCTCGGGAGCGAGCCGGTAGTCGACGGCCAAGATCGGAACCGCCGACCGCGCGACGTAGACGCGCAAGATCCGGTCATACATCGCCACCGATCCGGTCACCATCCCGCCCCCGTGCAGATAGAGCGACGCGGCTCCGCTACCGATCATCGGCCGCGCTGCGGGGAGGTACCAGGTGGCAGGCACTGGTTCGCCGTCGTGCCCGACTACGGGCCGCGACACCGTCACCACTCCTGGGACCGCGGGCGCGAGCAAAGCCAGCTGCGTCAAGCGATCCATCTGGCGTCGCCGGGCGGCGATGTCGCCGATCTTCGGTCGCCTGATCTCCTGCCGAGCGATCGGTCCGAGAGCGGCGGCGAGTTCGGGATCGAGCCGTGCAGCTTTCATCTCCGACATCTGCTCGGCTCTCCTTCCTCGCGGCCTCACCGATCAGCCTAGACGCCCCCTTCGGCGCGCCAATCGAGGCGGCGATCTCCTCTTCACCCCGAAGGACGCGCTCCTCGCTCCCTAGCCCGCCGGTCAGCGTAGGCGCAGCCCGTAGATCAGGCCGCCACGAGTGCCGACCACGACCATGTCGTCAAAGACCGCGGGACTGGACTCGATGGCCCCGTCGAGTTGGAGGCTTGAACGGTCCTCACCCGTCGCCGGGTCGATGACGTGCATCAGCCCGGAGACATCACCGAGCAGGATCACACTGCGGCCAGCGTCGTCTCGCACGGCGGTGGGGGTGCTCCACGAATACTGGTCCAGCTCGCGGGTCCACTTCACCCGGCCGGTCTTCGTGTCCAGCGCGTAGACCGTGCCAGCCCCCGGCGCTGTCGTCCGGGCGACGTTGAAGACCACGGTGCCTTCGAGGTCGCCGTCGCCAATCAGCGGCGAGCCGAGCAGGCCCCCGTTGGAGTCCGGGTCGTAGTGCACAGGCACATCGCGCTGCCACAGAACCTTGCCCGTCAGCGCATCGATCTTGCGCAGGTTGCTCACGCGCGGCCCGCCCTCGGCGCCGCGGCGATCCACCTCGTTGCCGGTGTAGAGCGCCAACCCCTCGTCGGTGACCTCGAGAGGCATGGTGGCATCGGAGTCGTCCCCGATATCGCGGGCCCACAGCACCTGCATGGTCGCGATATCGACACACAGCAGATGACCGTCGTTGTCGGTGAACCAGATGAGATTGTGATAGGCGGTGATCGACGATTCGATGCCGTACCGGCTCGATCGCGGCGATCGATGGACCAACCGGGTGATCGTGGGCGAGATCGTCGGTTGACCCGTCTTGGAGTCAATCGAGGTCCGTAGCTCGATCCGATAGAGAACGCCATTTTCCCCAGCGGTGACGAGCGTGTCCGAGGCGGCATCGATCAGCGCGGATGAGTCGTTGGCTAACCACTGGCGTGGCGCGAGCGGATCGGCCGGGCGGCGGTAGATCACGTCATCGGTGGTCAGGTCGACGCCGAGGAAGCTCATCGGGTTTGCGCCGGGCAAGCCCTGCCCGGCAAAGAGAAGGGGGTTCCCGCGCGGGTGGATCGCTCCGGTGCCCTTGAAGGCGTTGCCCGTCTCCATCGGCGCCGTGGTGGCCGTGCCGTCGGCAAGAGAGAACCGGTAAATCCGGCCATCGAGGACGGGGTAGATGACCTCCGGGCCGTCGGTCTTGACCGTCATCGCGCGGCGGGTGGCCTCCGGCCAGTCCACGAGGAGCGGCTGGCCGGTCCATCCAGAGCCGGCCCAGGACGCGTCGAGTGCCGAGCTACTTGACGTACCGTGCTCCCACACTTTGGTGAGCGTGCCCTCGGCGACTGGGGCGCTCCCGAAGGCGCCGCCGATCCGCCAGGGTCCGCCGCGGAAGGCGAGCACGCCGGAGACCTCGGTGTAGTCGTCCTGATCGGGGAAACTCACGATCCGCCGCGCATCGCGCGCAGAAAGTGGGGCGCCATCGTCGCCGTGAACGGTCCAGGAGATCTCTCCAGCGTCGTCGAGCATGACGCGGCGGTACCGTCCGGGACCGAGTTCGGTGGCGGGCTCGATGTCCAGCATGGTGCGGGGCTCGACCAACTCGCCCGCGGGCACCTCGCGCCAGGCTGGGAGCGATTTCGCCACGGGCGTGGAGGTCGACGCGGGGGGCTCGGCGACCGCCTCCGGTTTGGCCATCTGCGGGACGGCGAACGCGATCCCGATCAGGACCATCACGACGACGAGAAGCGGCCCTATTGCCCGTCTCGTCACCCGTCGCACGCGGCCAGCATCTCCCGGGTCACAAAGGCCTGCCAGTCCCCAATTCCGCTAGCGGGTAAGGGTTGTCGCCAGGATTGGGACTCGCTCGCGGGCCTGGCGCACCGCGTCCCGATCGATATCGGTCACCAGCAGGGCGGGAGCTCCGTCAATGCGGGCACGCACCTGACCCATCGGTCCGGTGACGCAGGACCGGCCGATGCCGTAGGGGCCCTTGATGGACTTCTCTTGCCAGGCCTGGGCGGCCCCGAGCAGCCAGGCCTGCGCGTCGGCGGCGCGAGCCCGGGTGAGCAGATCCCACTGCTCGGCCTTCCCGGGACCATCACCCCAGGACGTCGGCAGCACGATGAGCTCGGCTCCAAGCCTCCCGAGCGCGGTGAACTGGTCGGCGAAGCGCACGTCATAACACGTGGCGAGGCCAACCTGCCAGCCCTCGACCTCGACGATGACGTGCTTCTCACCGGGTTGCACGGTCTCGGACTCGAGGGTGCCGAAGGCGTCGTAGAGGTGGATCTTGTCGTAATGCGCCTCGGCGCCGGGCCCGGTGAGCAGCAGCGTGTTGCGGACCCGGCGGCGTCCGTCGACCTCATCTCCTGGGGTAAACATCCCGACGACCACGGTGATGCCGTGGCGCTCGGCAATGGCTCGTACACCGTCGGCGAAGGGACCATCGAGCGGCTCGGCCAGGGTGTCGAGGCGTTCGGTGAAGGGGGCCATGGTCCCCTCGGGGCACGCGACAATTCGCGCCCCCTGCGCGGCGGCATCCGCGCTTGCCTGCTCGACCAGAGCGAGGTTGTGGTCGAGATCGGGCGTGCTCGTCAACTGGGCTGCGGCGATCCGCAAGCGGTCAGACACCGGTACTCCTCGTGGTCGGGATGCGGCCCAGCACGTCCGCGCTCGCCTCGGCGACGAGACGCTCGGCTCGGCGCCGGAGGATGAACTGCAGGATGGGAGTGAGGACATGACGCAGCCGAGGCTGGGTGACCGTGTAGCGGATCAGCACCACCAGTCGGGCGCGATCACCGAGGTCGTCCACGCGCCAGGCCACGGACGCGTCGCGGGCGATGACCCTCGGGATCCGCACTCGCGAAGGGCCCTCGGGAAGGGCGCCGCCGAGCCACTCCGCCGAGACCGGCAGCTCACGATCCGCACTCACCTGGGGCATGCGCCCACCCTAGTCGGGCACCCCCGATCCCTCTTAGGGTGAAGGCCATGGCCACCCTCTTCACCAAGATCATCAACGGCGAGATCCCCGGTCGCTTTGTGTGGGCCGATGACGTGTGCGTCGCGTTCTTGACGATCGAACCCTTGACCGACGGGCACACCATGGTCGTCACGCGCGACGAGATCGAGCAGTGGACCGATGCCGACGACGCGACGTGGACGCACGTCCAGCAGGTCGCGAAGACCATCGCGGAGGCGCAGCAGGCGGAGTGGGGTGTCCCCCGGATCGGGATGTTGCTCGAGGGTTTCCTCGTCCCGCACCTCCACATCCATGTGTGGCCAGCCGCATCGGCCGCCGACTTCGACCCGCACGCACCGATGAAGGATGTCTCTGCAGAGCGCTTCGATGCGGCAGCGGAGCGCCTGCGCGAGCGGCTGACCTCGATGGGCCACGGCGAGCAGGTCGCCGGTCCCGGTCCGCTTCCGGCGAAGGGGTGACACGGGCCCCCTTCATGGCGTTGAGTGGGGTCCATGGCAACCACTGCACTCAAGGGCAACCCCGTCAACACCTCCGGTGAACTCCCTGCCGTCGGCAGCAAGGCCCCGGCCTTCAAGCTCGTCGGTCAGGATCTTGGGTCCGTCGAGTCCTCCGACTTCGACGGCCGCGTCGTGCTCAACATCTTCCCCAGCATCGACACCGGCGTCTGCGCGACCAGCGTGCGCACGTTCAACGAACTCGCGGCCGGTCTCGACAACACGACGGTCGTCAACGTCAGCGAGGACCTCCCCTTCGCCCAGGCGCGCTTTTGCGGCGCCGAGGGCATCGACAAGGTCGTGGTCGGCTCGGCCTTTCGCAGCAGCTTCGGCGAGGACTTCGGGGTGACCCTGGCCGGGGGCCCGATGGCCGGTCTGCTGGCCCGCGCGGTCGTCGTCGTCGACAGTGACGGCACCGTCTTGCACAGCCAACTCGTCGACGAGATCACCACCGAACCGGACTACGACGCGGCGGTTGCCGCGCTCGGCTGATCCCGCTGGGCCTGCTCGGCCCCGCCTTCTCCCGATGGCGCCGCGTCGCACTGCGATGTGGCGCCATCGCCCTTTGTCACCCCTCGGTCAGGCTCTCACGTGCCGCAGCCAGCACCACCGGATCCTCGCAGGCGCGCGCGAAGGCGTTGATCCGGGCGGTGATTTCGCGCCCGAGCAGCCATTGGCCGATCGGATGAGCGATCGGCGCTAGCCACGCCGGGCGGACGTCGTAGGTGTACTTCCACACGGCGAGCGTGCCGTCGCCGTCGGCCGTAAAGCGCCAGCCACCACCGAAGCGCTCGAAAAACCACGGGCCGGATCTCATCGTCATCCCGACCGAGGTCGGGGGGCGCCAGGAAACGTACTCGCTGATCATTGCGGGACCCACCCGGGCTCGAGTGAAGGTGCGGACCCCCACCGCTGGCTCGGTCGCGCCGTCGAGGAAGTACTGCTGCCGGATGAAGGGGTCCCACCGCTTGCGGACGTCGCCGTGGGTCTGCGAGACGGCATAGGCGAGGTCCGGCGGGATCGGGACGTGGGTCTGCGCGGTGACCTGAGGCATGCCCGCCACCCTACGAAAGCGCCGGAGCACCCACCTGCGCATTGGTACCTACGGCGCTGACCGGCTCACGTGCCTATGGTGAGGTCGCTGGCCGCAGCACCAACTCGTCCCGATCGCTTTCCTGATCAAAGCGCTGGTGGACTAATCGTCCTCGCCGGGCTCGTCCGGGAAGGCCGCAACAGCGCCGGTCTCGAGGAGCTCGACGAATTGCGCCTCATCGAGGATCTTCAGGCCTAGCTCGCGGGCCTTGGTCTCCTTGGATCCCGCGCCGGGTCCGACGACCACCCAGTCGGTCTTCTTGCTCACCGACCCGGCCGCCTTGCCGCCTCGGGCGAGGATCGCCTCCTTCGCCTGATCCCGGGTGAATCCCTCGAGCGATCCGGTGACGACCACGGTCAGTCCCTCGAGCGTGGGCGTGATGCTCTCGTCACGCTCGTCGGCCATTCGCACGCCGTCGGCGGCCCACCGCTCGACAATCGCGCGATGCCAGTCATTGCCGTCCCCGTCGAACCACTCGCGCACCGATGCCGCGATCGTCGGGCCCACTCCGTCGACGGCGGCGAGATCTTCGGCGCTGGCCTCACGGATCGCGGCCATCGACCCGAAGTGCTGCGCGAGGGCCCGCGCCGCGGTCGGGCCGACGTGGCGGATCGACGAGGCGACGAGGACGCGCCACAGCGGCTGCTCCTTCGCCACAGCCAGGTTCTCGATCAGCTTCGCGCCATTAGCGGATAGCACCCTGCCGTCGGTGATCGCGTCCGGGTCATCGCCCTTCTTGGCCATCCGAGTGTAGAGCGGCACCTGCCGTAGCTGCTCAGCCGTCAAAGAAAACAGGGTCGATTCGTCCTCGAGCACCCCGGACTCGAGCAGAGCGATCGCCCCCTCCCACCCCAGCGCCTCGATATCGAAGGCACCACGCGAGGCGAGTCCGAAGAGGCGCTCGCGCAACTGCGAGGGACAGGACCGCGCGTTGGGGCACCGGATGTCCTTATCGCCCTCCTTCTGCGCGCCGAGCTCGGTGCCGCAGGACGGGCAGTGGGTGGGCATCACGAACTCGCGCTCGGAGCCATCACGCAACTCCACCACCGGGCCGAGAATCTCGGGGATCACATCGCCGGCCTTCCGCAGCACGACGGTGTCCCCGATCAGCACGCCCTTGCGCTTGACCTCGTGCGCGTTGTGCAAGGTCGCCATCGAGACGGTCGAGCCGGCGACGGTGACCGGCTCCATCAGGCCGAAGGGGGTCACCCGGCCGGTGCGCCCGACATTGACCTGGATATCGAGCAGTTGGGTGTTGACCTCTTCGGGGGGGTACTTATAGGCGATCGCCCAGCGCGGAGCGCGCGAGGTCGTCCCGAGCTGGCGCTGGGCGGCGATGTCGTCGACCTTGACGACGATGCCGTCGATCTCGTGCTCGACGCTGTGCCGCTGCTCGGCGTACCCGTCGATGAACTCCTGGACGTCGGCGATCGTGTCGAAGATCCGGTAGTGCGTCGATGTCGGCAGCCCCCAGGCGTGGAGGAGCTCGTACGCCTGCGACTGCCGCTCGATCTCGAAGCCGGTCCGCGCGCCGATCCCATGCACCAACATGTGGAGCGGCCGGGTCGCGGTGACCCGAGGGTCCTTCTGCCGCAGTGATCCGGCGGCCGCGTTGCGCGGATTGGCGAAGGGGGACTTGCCCGCCTCGACGAGTGAGGCATTGAGATCGGCGAAGGCCTCAATCGGGAAGAAGACCTCACCGCGGACCTCGACGACCTCCGGGACGGGCACCCCCGCGTCACCGGTTAAGACCACCGGCACATCGTCCATGGTCCGCACGTTGAGCGTGACGTCCTCCCCGGTCCGCCCATCACCGCGGGTGAGCGCCCGGGTGAGGCGTCCCCCTTCGTAGAGCAGGTTGATCGCGAGGCCATCGATCTTCAGCTCGCAGAGGTACTGCGGGGCGCGCCCGAGCTCGCGCTGAATGCGCGCGTCCCAAGCGAGCATCTCCTCCGGAGTGAAGGCGTTGTCCAAGCTGAGCATTCGCTCCCGGTGATCCACCGCGGTGAATTCCGTGGAAAAGACCGCTCCGCCGACCTGTTGGGTCGGGCTCTGCGGGGTCCGTAACTCGGGGTACTCCTCTTCGAGCGTGTTGAGGCGCCGGATGAGGGCGTCGTACTCACCGTCGCTGGCCGTCGGCGCGTCCTTGACGTGGTACGCGAACTGGTGGGCAAGAGCCTGCTCGGCCAGATCGCTCCACTCGTGCCGGATCGGATCGGGGGTCGTCGTCACAAGAGACATCCTGCCGCAGCCCACCGACGATCCGGCGATCGCTGGGCTCGCCGGTACCTTTAACCCCATGCCCGAAACGATCGTCATCGCGCCGGCGCGTGGCCCCGAGCGCTCCCGCGCCATCGCGACACGCGTCGGCGCGATGGTCCTCTTCGCGCTCCTCCTCGGCCTCATCGTCTGGCTTTTTGACGACGGGATGTCGGGTGCGGGGCTGCTCTGGCTGGTCGCCGTCATCTGGCTCGTGCCGGGCTGGTCGTCCGCGCTGCGGGCAACGCGCGAAGAGCAGCAGACGCCGACAACGGTGCGCCGAGAGGGTGAGGATCTGATTGTCCAATCGGTGTACCTCGCCGAGCCGGTCCGCGTGCCGCTCCATCAGCTTGCGGAACTGCGCACCGGCGACCTCGAACGGCCCGGCGAGTACAGCCAGGGCTGGCCGGTTCTGGGCTTTGGCGGGCAACCGACAGTAGGGCTGATCTTTACCGAAGAGCAGTACGTCGCGAGCCCCTGGCCCCGCCCGCGCACCGGCCACGAGACCCCGACGATGCGGGTCCCCGCCCTTGCCCTGCTCTTCATCACCGCCGAGCCAGAGGCGGCCGCTCGCGATCTCGCCGCGGTGACCGGGGTTGAGCCGGTGACCGTCGCGAACTGGGCACCGGATCCCCCTTCGGTCTAACGACCCGATCCTCCAGGGCTGGCAGCGGCGAAAACTCGTGCGGCTCAAGGGTTCCGCTCGGAGCGAACCACCGTGCAAGATGAGGCATCCGCCCTTCGGACCATCCCTCAGGAGTCAATGATGACCAACCTGGCGAGCAATCTCGTCGCGACCGCCCAAGCGCACCCCGATTCGGTGGCGATCAAACTCGACGATGCCGAGCTGACCTGGTCTCAGCTCTTCGGCCTCGCTGCGCAGACCGCCGGCGCGCTGAAGAAGGCGGGGATCGAGCCGGGCGACCGGGTCGCGTTGATCCTGCCGAATATCCCCGCCTACCCGATCCTCTTCTACGGCACCCTCCTCGCCGGTGGCACCGTGGTCCCCCTGAACCCCCTGCTCAAGGCGGGCGAACTCGAGTACTTCTTCGGCGACTCCGGCGCCGACCTCGCCTTCGTCTGGGGCGACTTCGCGCCCGAAGCGGTCGCTGGTGCCGAGGGACTCGACACCAAGGTCATCGTCTCGGGACCGCTCGGTCCGAACGTCGAGGACCTCCCGGCGGGCGACCCGATCGCCGTTCCGGTCGAGCGGGCCGATGAGGACACCGCGGTGATCCTCTACACCTCTGGGACCACCGGCAAGCCGAAGGGGGCCGAGCTCACCCACAAGAACCTGCGCCTGAACGCCGAGCGCTCGGCCGAGGTCATCATGGAGATGAGCCCCGATGACGTGATCATGGGCTGCCTCCCCCTCTTCCACGTCTTCGGTCTGACGTGCGGGCTCAACGCCGCGGTCCGCCGGGGCGCGACCCTGACCCTGATCCCCCGCTTCGAGCCCGGCAAGGCGCTCGAGGTGATCGAGCGGGACAAGGTCACGATCTTCCAGGGCGTCCCGACCATGTACGGGGCGATGCTGCATCACCCCGCCGCCTCGAGCACCGATACCTCCAGCCTGCGGACGTGCGTATCCGGTGGCTCGGCCCTGCCGGAGGACACGATGCGCGCCTTCGAGGAGACCTTCGACGCGCAGATTCTGGAGGGCTACGGCCTCTCCGAGACGAGCCCGGTGGCGTCCTTCAACATGCCCGACGCGCCGACCAAGCCCGGCACGATCGGTCGCGCCATCCCCGGTTGCGAGATGAAGCTCATCGACGAGGACGGCAAGGACGTCCCTGCTGGCGGCGGCGTCGGCGAGATCGTGATCCGCGGTGACAACGTGATGAAGGGTTACTGGCGCAAGCCCGAGGAGACCTCCGCGGCGATCCCCGACGGCTGGTTCCGCACCGGTGACCTCGCGACAGTCGACGAGGACGGCTACTACACGATCGTCGACCGCAAGAAGGACATGATCATCCGCGGCGGGATGAACGTCTACCCGCGCGAGGTCGAAGAGGTGATCTACACCCACCCGGACGTCGTCGAGGTCGCGGTGGTCGCGATCCCCGACGAGCTCATGGGCGAGGAGATCGGTGCCGCCGTGGCGCTCAAGCCCGACGCGACGGCCACCCTGGAGGACATCCAGGCCTACGTCAAGGAGCGGCTCGCGGCCTACAAGTACCCGCGGCGGATCTGGACCCTCGACGAACTCCCGAAGGGCCCGACCGGCAAGATCCTGCGCCGCGAGGTCCACGCCCCCGCCGAGTAACCCAGCGGACGAAGGCCCTCCCTCCCCCTTCTTGACCGCAAATGCCCGGGCATTTTCTCACGCAAATGCCCGGGCATTTGCGTTAGAGGTCGGTGAGGGCGCGGGCGGCTTCGACAGCCGTGCGTTGGCGGGCGATCGCCAGCGAAGGGGGGAGGCCTGCGAGGCCGCACGACGGGGTCACGACCACCCGGGCCAGGTCGGCGTCCGGCAAGCCCACCTCACGCCACGGCCGCAGGACCGCGTCTTGTACCGCGCGCCAGTCGGCGGCGCTCTCGCCTGTCGTCGGGACCGCTCCGGCCCACAAGGTCGTGCCCCCTTCGACGGCGGCCGCGACCTGATCCCAAGCGGAGGTCCCGAGGTATCCCAGGTCAAGCGAGACCGCCGAGGTCCCGGTCCCGACGATGAGCGCGACCGGGGCCTCGGGGTGGCAGCAATGCACGACCGTGGGCCGCTCCCCGGCCGCGGCGAGGACCTCTTCGAGGCCGCTTGAGACCTCAGCTCGATCGACCGAGCGCAACCGGCCATACCCCGATTGGGTCGGCAGGGTGCCGGCGAGCACGGCCGGAAGGGCGGGCTCGTCGACCTGGAGGACCAGTTGCGCACCCGGGACGAGCGCTTGGACCCGTGCGAGGTGAGCGCGAGCCCCTTCGGCGAGGGACGCGGCGATCTCTCGGCGGGCGCCCGGGTCGCTCACCGAGCGCTCCCCTCGGGTGAGTTCAACGCTCGCCGCGAGCGTCCAGGGGCCGGTGACTTGGACCTTGAGCGGTCCGGTCCACCCGTCGTAGGCCTCGGCGAGTTCGTCGAGGTCCTCGCGCAGGTAGGCAGCGGTCCGCGCGGCATCGCGACCCGGCCGGTCGACGAAGCGCCATCCTGCCGGTTGCCGATCGACGTGGAGGTCGATGAGCAGGCCCGCGGCCCGGCCGATCATCTCCGCACCCGGCCCCCGGGCGGGGAGTTCGGGCAGGTACGGGATCCCGTCGAGGAGCAGATCGCGCACGGCTCCGATGGCCGAGCGAGGGTCGGTGCCGGGCCACGAACCGATGCCAGAAGCGAGGGTCACGCCGCGCAGCCTACGTGGCCGGCCCGCCCTGCTCGGCCACCCGGGCGCGCACCGAGTCAGGGAGTTCGGCATCGGACCAGGACTCGCGCACGGGTTCCCCGGCCATCAGCCGAAGGGGGATCACGCCGGCCCAGACGCCCGGCGCAGGCACACCCTCTTCGGGATCGCCGACTCCGCCGGTGCGTTCCTTGTAGATCCATTGGCCCGGCGCGATGTCCAAGGCGAGCACCATGGTCGCGGCGTACTCCTTGCCGGAGAGCGGGCGGGTTTCGGCGTTTCGACCCGGAAGGATCCGGTCGCTGAGCAGGCCCACTGCGGCCTTTTTGTCGGCGCCGGTGACCAGGTTCATCGTCCCGCGCAGAGTGGCCGAGCGGTAGTTGGCGGACGAGTTGAAGGTCGACTCGGCGACCACGATCCCGTCGAGCGACATCACCGATATGACGACCGGCGTACCGCTCGCGATCCGGCGGAGGGTGCCGGCACCGGTGGACCCGTGAATGAGGAGGCGATCCCCGTCCCGAGCGAATAGGTAGGGGACGGCGACCGGTTCACCATCGGCGACGATGCTCACGGTGGCGACCATCACCTCATCGAGCAACGCATCGAGTAAGGCGCGCTCAACGCGTTCGCGGTCGGGGTAGCGCTGAAGCGCGTGGTCCATCACCCGGCGATTGTGGCAGAGCCGATCACCCGGGTGCCGTCATAGAGCACGACCGACTGGCCCGGTGCCACGCCGCGCACGCGCTCGGAGAGGTCGACGACCACCTGAGCCTCGCCGCCCACGTCGATCACCTCGGCGCGGGCGGGGATCTCTTCGCCGTGTGCGCGCACCTGCGCACCGACCGCCACCGACCCCTCCGGCGGCTCGCCACACCACCGCACGTGGGTGCCGGTGAGCCGGTCCACGCCAAGCAGGTCAGCGGTCCCGATGAGGACCTGGTTGCGGGTGGCATCGATGCCGGTCACATAGCGGGGTTGGCCGTCCAACGACGAGCGGTCCAGCCCAAGACCTCGGCGCTGGCCGATCGTGAAGCCGTACGCGCCCTGGTGCTCCCCCATGACCTCCCCGGTCGTCGCGTCGACCAACTCGCCCGGCTGCTCACCGAGTCGGCGGGTCAACCACGCGCGCGTGTCACCGTCGGGGATGAAGCAGATGTCGTGGCTGTCCGGCTTCTTCGCGATCGAAAAGCCGCGCTCGGCGGCCTCGGCGCGGATGTCGGGCTTGGTCGTGTCCCCAAGGGGGAAGAAGGCCCGGGCCAGTTGCTCGGCGTCGAGGACGCCGAGCACATAGGACTGGTCTTTGGCCGGGTCGACTGCGCGATGCAACTCGCGCCCCGCCGGGCCGTCCACGATCTGTGCGTAGTGCCCCGTCGCGACCGCGTCGAAGCCGAGCGCGAGCGCCTTATCGAGCAGGGCGGCGAACTTGATCGACTCATTGCAGCGCAGGCACGGGTTGGGGGTACGCCCGGCCTGGTACTCGGCAATGAAGTCTTGGACCACGTCCTGCTCGAAGCGGCCCGCGAGGTCCCACACGTAGAAGGGGATCCCGAGCCGGTCGGCGACGCGACGGGCATCTCCCGCATCCTCGATGGTGCAGCAGCCGCGGGCCGACTCACGCAAGGTGGCGGCGTTGCGGGACAGGGCGAGGTGCACGCCGACCACATCGTGCCCGGCGTCGATCATGCGTGCTGCGGCGACGGCCGAATCGACCCCACCACTCATCGCGGCGACCACTCTCATCGGATCAGCCACCGGCCATTCGGGCTCGCCCGATGGCATCGGGAAGCGCGGCGAGCACGGCGTCGACGTCCTCATCGGTGGAGGTCCAGCCGAAGGAGATGCGCAACGACCCGTTGGCCTCGGCTTCGCTGCGGCCCATCGCGAGCACGACATGGCTCGGCTGCGGGATCCCGGCTTGGCAGGCTGACCCGGTCGAGCACTCGATCCCGGCCGCATCGAGCAGGTAGAGCAAAGAGTCTCCCTGGGCCCCCGGGATGGTGACGTGGGCATTGCCGGGCAGCCGCGTCGTGACATCGCCCGGCTCCCAGCAGCCGGTCACGCGGACGCCGAGATCGAGCGCGAGCGCACCGTCGAGGAAGCGATCGCGCAGCGCCGCCACCCGCTTCGCCTCTCGCTCGCGGCGCTCGACGACCTCATCGAGCGCGACCGCGAAGGCCCGGATGGCCGCGACCGGGAGGGTCCCACTTCGCAGTTGGCGCTCCTGTCCACCGCCATGGGTCAGCGGGACCAGCTCCGCGTCCCGAGCCGCGATCAAGGCACCGATCCCGACCGGCCCACCGAGCTTGTGCGCGGTGACGCTCATCAGGTCGGCGCCGGACTCGGCGAAGTTCACCGGCAGGTGACCGACGGCCTGGACCGCATCGGTATGGAAGGGGGTGCCGTCGGCCTTGGCCGTGGCGGCCATCGCCGCGACATCCTGGACCGTTCCGACCTCGTTGTTGGCCCACATGACCGAGACCAGGGCGGTCGTCCCCGGGTCCTCGGCGAGAGCATCGGCGACCGACGAGGGCTGGACGACCCCACACTCTCCCGGTTCGACCCAGGTGACCTCCGCCCCCTTCTCGGTGGCGAGGTACTCGACCGGGTCGAGGACTGCGTGATGCTCGACGCCGCTCACGACGAGGCGACGGCGGCTGGGGTTGGTGCGCTCGGCAGCGAGCCAAGCACCCTTGACCGCCAGGTTGTCGGCCTCGGTGCCACCGGAGGTGAAGATCACCTCGGAGGGGCGCGCGCCGAGCGCCGCACCGATCCGCTCACGCGACTCTTCGACCACCCGCCGAGCGGCGCGGCCAGAGCCGTGCAGGGACGATGAATTGCCGGTCAGGGCGAGTTGCTCGAGCATCGCCTCGCGCGCCGCCGGAAGCATCGGCGTCGCTGCAGCATGGTCGAGGTAGTGCGTCACGCGGTCGATCCTATGTCTCGTCGTCGGCGGGTGCCCCGCCCGCTAGACCCCTACGGCCTAGCCCTGCCCTCTTAACGAAGGGCGGGCGCGCTCGCTTCCCGATTCGAGGTAATTCATGGCCACCGGTGGCAGCGGAATACCTCGAACCGCTGGCGTGCCCTTAAGGAAGGGCGGGTCGACCTAGTACTGGTGGACCCAATTATTCGAACTGCGCGAATAGCCCGTCCGGTGCCTGCGCCTGGCGGCTTCCTCGAGCATGAGCGGATTGTCACCGAAGTGCCGCTTCAAGATGTTCGACGATGGTCGTCGGTTTTGGGAGCTCCAGCACGGAGCGGCGAAGTTGTGCGGTTCGGCTGCGTGCCCGTTCGTCCGCCAGAAGTTCGGTGACCGCTTCGACGATCTCGTGGGCTGTCACCGTAATTGGGTCGAGAACCTGGCCGAGACCTAGCCGGTTCACGCTGTCAGCCGTGAACGGCTGATCCGCTCCCATCGGGAGGACGATCTGGGGTGCTCCGCCCAAGACCGAGCGCAGGAACAGACCGCTCCCGCCGTGATGGAGCACGAGACTCGCACGAGAGATCACGGTATCGAGGTCGACGAACCGTTCCACCCGCACATGCGGGGGTTGCGTCCCGAAGCGTTTCGGGTCCAGGTCACAACCAATCGCCACGACCGCGCTCCTATCGGTGACCGAGAGTGCTGTGAGGATCCGACTGAACAGGTCGCCAGATTCCGTGTTGAACTCGGTGCCGAGCGTCGCAACTATCGACCCGTCGGAATCGGACGGCGAGCCCGCACGAGGCTGCATCCACAAAGCGTCGGTGGGGGCGGGGAAGCGCGGATCTCGCATTGAAGGGGTGAACGGGACGACGAAGAAGTCTCCGTACGGGCGGATCGGCTCCGGGACGCCGAGCTGATCACGGAGCGCATCGAGCGCATCGGTGAGTCGCTCTGGTCGCACGAGCGCGCCGGACGCGATCACCGCGACGACGACGACCGGGATCCGCGCCCGTTGCGCTGCGGCGATGGCGCCGAAGTCGACTTCGTCGCAGACGACGAGGTCGACCCCGCGCAGCTCCTCGTCCAGCGCCGCAGCCGTGCCAAGGGCCGCGCGCCCGGCGAAATGGCGCTCGATCACGGACAACTCATGTTCGATGTCCACCGGCGCGAGGGGAGCGATCGCTTCGGCGAGCTCGCTTCTCCGGTCCGGCCGCTCAACGATGCGGCTATAGATGCCGCGAGGGACAGCGGCAACCGCGGAAGCGCGCCCGGCAAGCGTCAACTCGTGGCCGGCCGAAGCGAGGGCACGATGCAGCGGCGCCTGCGGAACGAGATGACCCGCTCCCCCAGCGAACGAACACAGAACCCGCACCACAGCGACGGTACCAAACGACTCGACCACGGCTGGCGGCCTGAGAACGGAGAGCGCGTTCGTGCTACACCCGAGGGAACACACATGGGCCGACGAATACCCGGCCGCGGACTCAGTACTGGTGGACCCACTATTCTAAGCGCCTGAATGGTTCGAGATGGACGCTCCTGAGCAGGATGCCCTAGCCTCGATGTTTCATGGGGCTGGTGAGCGGGGTGGGTCGGCGTCGTTGCCGGTGTTGAGCTGCTGATTCTGGCATTCGGGTATGACAGATCGTCGCAGTGTCCGTTGCGGGCGGTCGGGTTCCACTCCCGAGAAGAGGAGCTGCTGGTCGTAGGGGCGGGTGGTCTCGCCGGGTTAGGTCTGTGCGACGGTGGTGCGGAGCCGGTTGACGCCGGTCAGGACCCTCACGGCTTCGGGTGCATGTTCGGCGAGGTGGAGGACCTTGTGCCGGGCGCGGCGCACGAGGGTCGCGGGGATCTCGAACAACCGCGCGCGGAGCCGTTTGGGTTCCCATTTCCTCGCGTCGTGCCTGGTGAAGGCGATGGTTTGCATCCAGGCGACGAGCTCGGAGGCGAGTTGGATGATCTGGCACCAGATCTGGTTCTGCGCGAAGGACTGCAGCGGGAACTTCTCAAGGCCCATGTCCTTGGCGTTACGGATCCGGTCTTCGCAGCGTGCACGGCGACGGTGCCGCAGTTCCAGGACGGGAAGCTGGCCGCGCGGGGAGTTGGTGGCGAACGCGGTGATGCGCATCCCCTCGTGATCGGTGATCCGCAGCTGCGCCCCAGGATGAGGACGTTCCTTCCGCACGATCACCCGCATCCCGGGCGGCCAACCCTGAAGATCCAGCAGCCCGGTCAGCTCCGCCACCCATGTCCCCTCGCGGATCCCCTCGTCCTCGCTGTCGTAGGCGGGGGTCCACGCCTTTGCCTCGTCGATACGTTCCAGTAGGTCAGGCGTGTTCGCAGGGAGGGTGAACCCGACCGAGTAGGCCAGACGCTGCCGCTGGAGCCAGGCCAGGAAGTCTTTGGTGCCGCCGGCCCCGTCGGTGCGGATCAAGATCTTCTTCGATCCCCGACCACCCCGAGCCAGCAGGCCCGCAGGCAGCTGGGCCAGAGCGTCACGGGTGACGGTGATGTGATCAGCAGCCGTGTTCGAGCCGGCGTTGCCGGGGCGCAGCTGGATCGCCAGTGGTTCCCCGGTCCCGTCGCTGCCGTGGTCAAGGAACGCACACAACGGGTGGTATCCGAAGCCGCGTTTGAACGTCGGTGCGGCCTGCTCCTTCTCACTGTGGGCGGTGATCAGGGTGGCGTCGAGGTCGATGACCAGCGGGCTCTTCACGCTCGCCCCCACAGTCGGGGAATGGTCTCCGGCCAGGGCCCAGGCCTGTTCACGCGCGGCCCGGCGGGCTTTCGAGATCGCCTCGATCACGGTGGGCGCGTCCTGGGCGAGGGTGGTGAGCGTGCGGGAGATCGTGGGGGCCGAGGCGACATCACCGAACAGGCCCGGCTCGCAACGCAGCAGATCAGTATCCGAAGCATGCTCCCCGCCGATTGCGAGAGTGAGTGCGAGGTCCAGCAGGACCTTCGCCGCGTGGTGCTCGGCCAGCGGCTTCGTCCACGGAGCCAGTGCTTCCCGCAGCGAAGAGGCGAGGCCGGTGGCGTGGATCGTGTCGGTCAGCAGCACCGCACCAGCATGCGAGAGGGCCGGGACCTCGGCGATGTCCACGCGCGGACGGGGGTAGAAGAACGCGGACGGGGGTAGAAGAACAAGGTAGGGTGGGACACCTGAAAGGTGCTCCTTCCGGCGGATGGCTACGAGCTTCAACACCCCGTATCATCCCAGGCCAGGAGCACCTTTCTCTATGCCTCCCACCCATCGAGACCACACCGCTATGAAAACTCGAGGCTAAGCGCCAGAGCTTTGGCAGTGTTACTCTTTGGGCATGGTGGTACGCCGTTTGGAAAGCCTTGGTCTGATTATCGGACCCTTGCTGTTCGCCCTGTCACCGCTCTTCTGGATCGACGGACACTATGGAGTGACCGGCGGGCTTCTCATTGCCATAGCCGCCGTGCCCTGGGTGTACGGACTCATTGGGGAATACAACGCCCTCCGCCCCCGGTTTCCCCTTCTGTCGGGGCTATGGATGCTTCTGGTGCTGATCGGCATGTTCGGCACCGTCGCGTTCGGGCTGCAAGGCGTGTTTGAGAGTGTGTTCGGTATCACCGAGTTTCGCTCGCTAGCTACTTTCGACATCTACCCACTCCCGGTGGCTATTGTGCTGATTCTGGCCGGACCGCTCTTTCCGGTCGCGCTTTTGTCCTTGGGCGCAATGCATTGGTGGACCGGGCTCACGCCCCGCTGGAGCGCTGTGTCGTTGGTATTTGCGGCGGCTGCGTTCCCGGTTGCGCGGATATCTCGATCTGTCCCAGTTGCGTTCATCGCTGACCTCGTCATGCTCGCAGCCTTCTGTGTGGTCGCCTGGTTTGCCTGGCACCGAAGGGACGAGGAATCCATATAACTTGCGGCTTGCGCTCAATGATGCAGAACTCTGACCCTGATTTCCAGAACACGACGAGACTCAGATAAACCGCCCGCGTACCACCCTCGGTGCCTCACATATTTTTGCCCGCGAAATGGTGGACCCTGGGACAGTATGGGAAGTGAACTGTCGATGGC
>NZ_JBGFSK010000012.1:0-57108 GCF_041365945.1 Janibacter sp. GXQ6167
CTTGCGCCATGGCTCGAGCACTACAACACTGAACGACGCCACAGCTCACTCGCAGGCCATCCACCCATCAGCCGCCTGTAACCAACGTGGTGGCCGGGTACAACTAGGCGACGGGCTCGCCCCCTTCGCCCGGCTCTCATCACGGACGGTATGGGAGGGTGGGGCGCATGACTCGCCGAGCCGTCTGCCCCGGTTCCTACGACCCGGTGACCGCCGGGCACGTCGATGTCCTACGCCGCGCGGCGGGCCTCTTCGACGAGGTGATCGTCGCGATCTTGCATAACCCGGCGAAGACCGGCACCTTCACCATCGACGAACGCATCGGCTATATCGAAGACGAGGTCGCGGACCTCCCGGGCGTACGGGTCGAGGCCTTCGCGAACCGCCTTCTCGTCGACGTGTGCACCGAGGTCGGCGCGACCGCGATCGTCAAAGGGCTGCGCGGCGGGACCGATTTCGCCTACGAGATGCCGATGGCCCTGATGAATCGGCACCTCACCGGGGTCGAGACCCTCTTCCTCCCCGGCGATCCCCGTTTCGAGCACGTCTCGAGTTCGCTCGTGAAGGAGGTCGCCCGATTCGGTGGGGATGTGACGGGCCTCGTGAGCGACGCGGTGCGGGATGCGCTCATCGAGCGGCTGCCCCGTCCCGGCGAGGTTTTGGGGGACGGGCGGCCCGTCGGGTAATCTGGTGCGTCGGCCCACGCGTCCTTTGGCGCGGCCGTCCTATGTGATGCCCCCTTCACCCACCCGATTAGCGGAGCCATGAACCGGATCAGCCCTGCCTCGCCCTTGGCGCTCGACGCCAAGGATGTTGGTCGACGCCCCGGGGTGATGCACGAGATCGAGCGGACCGTGGGGGCGCCAGCCGACTTCGGCAATGACGTGTTGAGCGTCGCCGAGGGCGAGCCGATCGAGCTCGACCTTCGGATGGAGTCGGTGCACGAAGGGGTGCTTGTCACCGGGACGGCTACGGCAATGGCGACCGGTGCCTGCGTGCGGTGCCTGGACCCGATCGACCATCCGGTCGACGCGCGGTTCCAGGAATTGTTCGTGTGGCCCGATCGTGCCAAGCACCACCGCACGGTGGAGCCGTCACAAGACGATGAGGCCGAGCACACCATCGAGGACGATCTGATCGACCTCGATCCAGTGCTCCGGGACGCGGTGCTGCCGGCACTGCCGTTCCAACCGGTGTGCCGGGACGATTGCCCCGGGCTGTGCTCCGAATGTGGAGCCCGGCTCGAGGATGACCCGGACCACCATCACGACGTGATCGACCCCCGTTGGGCGGCTCTGCAGGGACTCGGATCCCTCACCGACCAGGCGGGAACTACGGACCAAGAGAAGAGGAACTGACGTGGCTGTCCCGAAGCGGAAGGTCTCGCGCTCCAACACCCGCTCGCGCCGGGCGAACTGGAAGGCGACGCCGACGGCGCTGTCGACCTGCCCGCAGTGCAAGTCGCTGGCCCCGGCCCACCAGGCCTGCCCGACCTGCGGCACCTACAAGGGTCGCTACTACGCGACGGCGGACCGCACCGAGCACCAGGCGTAAGCCCCGCGCGTGGCTCGCTCACGCCGGACGCAACCGACGCAGCGGCCCGTCGAGGAGCTCTCGGATCACCTCACCCAGGTGACCGGAGAGCCCGTCGACGAGTCGCTGCTCCTGCGTGCCCTGACGCACCGCTCGTACGCGTACGAGAACGGCGGCGTGCCTCATAACGAGCGGCTCGAGTTCCTCGGGGACTCCGTCCTCGGGCTCGTCGTCACCGATCACCTCTACCGGATCCATCCGGATATCACCGAGGGCCAGCTCGCTAAGCTCCGGGCTGCCGTGGTCAACATGCGTGCCCTCGCCGAGGTTGCGCGGACCATCGCGCTCGGGGAGTACCTCTTCCTCGGTCGCGGCGAAGAGGCGACCGGTGGGCGCGATAAGGACTCGATCCTTGCGGACACCACCGAGGCCGTGATCGGCGCCGTCTACCTCTCCTCGGAGCAGCCGAGGGGCCAGGAGTGCGCGGCCGAACTCATCCACTCCTTGCTGGACCCGCTGATCCGCCACTCGGCGACGCTCGGCGCGGCGCTGGACTGGAAGACCAGCCTGCAGGAAGTCGCCCAGGCGGCCAATTTCGCGAGCCCGATCTATCGCACCACCGAGGACGGCCCGGACCACGCCAAGACCTTCCACTCGGAGGTCATCGTCGGCGATGAGGTCCGTGGGACCGGAGTCGGTCGGAACAAGAAGCACGCCGAGCAACAGGCCGCCGCGATGGCCTGGCGCGCCCTCACCGAAGGCTGAGCGAGGCCCGTGCCCGAACTGCCCGAGGTCGAGGTGGTCCGCCGCGGCCTCGATGCGCACGTCGTCGGTCGGCGGATCACCTCTGCCGATCTCTTCGGCGCGCGCGTCGCCCGCCGCCACCCTCTTGGACCTCTCGATCTGGCCGATCGGCTGGCCTCGCGCGTCGTCTCGGGGGCGCACCGCCGGGGGAAGTATCTCTGGCTGGCTCTCGGCGATGGTGCGGGCGAAGCGGACGAAGGGTTGATCGTTCACCTCGGGATGAGCGGGCAGATGCTCGTCTCGGACGCGAGTTCGCCCGCGCAGCGCCACCTTCATGCCCGCTTCCGCTTCGCTGACGGAGGTCCGGAGTTGCGGTTCGTCGATCAGCGCACCTTCGGGGGCCTGGCGCTCAGCCCCCTTCGCCCTGACGGGCTCCCGCTCGCCGTGGCCCACGTGGCGCGCGACCCCTTCGACCCGGAGTTCGACGCCCGTCTCGTCGCCCGGCAGATCAAGGCCCGCAGCAGTGGGATCAAGCGGGTCTTGCTGGACCAGAGGGTCGTCTCGGGGATCGGCAATATCTACGCCGACGAAGCCCTCTGGCGTGCCGGGATCCATGGCGAGCGAGCCGCGTCCGCTCTCACAAAGCCCGCGATCGAGCGCCTTCTCGGGCACGCGCGCGATGTCATGCAGGATGCGCTCGCGCAGGGCGGGACGAGTTTCGACGCGCTCTACGTCAACGTCAACGGCGCGTCCGGCTACTTCGACCGATCGCTCGCGGCCTATGGGCAGGCCGGGCGCCCCTGCCAGCGGTGTGGGGCGATCATGCGACGCGAGCAATTCATGAACCGCTCGTCCACGTCGTGCCCGCGCTGCCAGCCCCGCCCGCGAGCGCGGCGCATCCCGTAGCCGGGGTGCCAGGGGTGCGGGGGCGAGCACCTTCGGCACCCCACCTCGCTGGGTGGCCTGCACAGGGTGCGGGACTGAGCACCTTCAGCACCCCACCTCTCGGGGTGGCCTGCACAGGGTGCCGGGGCGAGCACCTTCAGCACCCCACGCTGTAGTGGATGACGGTGCGGTTCAGGGGGTCACTCGGACCGGCAGACGCTTGACCCCGCGTTGGAAATTCGAGCGGAGCCAGGCGGGATCGCCGGCGGATTCAATCCAGGTCGTGCGCGTCAGCAGTTCGGTGAAGATCGCGCCCATCTGGACGCGCGCGAGATTCGCGCCGAGGCAGACGTGCGGCCCGTGGCCGAAGGCGAGGTGCGCCCGCGGAGGTGGTCGCACCGCGTAGCGCGCGATATCGAAGACGTCCGGTTGGTCGTAGACGGACGGGTCGCGATTGGCGGCGGCGAAGGAGACGACGACCTTGTCCCCCTTCGCGATCGTCTGACCAGCGATGGTGGTCGGGGCCGCAGCGGTGCGCCGGAAGATCATCACCGGCGTCCACCAGCGGAGCATTTCTTCGACCGCGGCCGGGATCTGCGAGGGGTCGGCGCGTAGCGTGCGCTGGGCGTCCGGGTGCTGGAGGAGGGCGACCATCCCGCCGGGGATGCCGTTGCGCAGGGTTTCATTGCCAGCGACGGCGAAGAGCCAGAAGAGGTTTTCGAACTCCTCGATGCTGACCCCGCCCCCGAAGCCGGTCGGCCCATCGTCACGCTGACTCATCAGGATCGACATGATGTCCTCACCTGGGTCAGAGCGCTTCGCTTCGCCAAGGAGATGGGCGTACCGGTAGAGGTCGGGCATGCCGGCGCGCGATCGAGGGTCAGGCATCCGCCCTTCCTCATCCGGGGTCGGGCGGAGTGCCAGCGCCTCGCGCGCCATCTCCGACCCGCTCTTGGCGTCGAAACTCGCGCTCACCGCGTAGTCGGGGTCCTGCCAGCCGATCACCCGGCTCGCCCAGTCGAACATGAGCCAGCGGTCCTCGCTCGGCATTCCGAGGAGATCGGCGAGCACGAGAAGGGGGAGATCCGCGGCCACCTCCTTGGCGAAATCGACGACGTCCGGGCCGGCGAGCATCCGCTCGATGATGGTCCGCGCGTGGTCACGGACCCGCTCGTCCAGAGATCGAACCGCGCGCGGGGTGAAGGAGGCGTGGAGTAGCCGCCGGAGCCGGGTGTGCTCCGGCGGGTCCATGTTGAGCATCATGGCCCGGACGTACTCGAGGTCGGCCGGTCCCTCGGGATCGCGAATCTGCGTCCCGCCGAGCGCGGAGGAGAAGGTCGCGGGGTCGCCGAGCACCGTGCGGACATCGGCGTGGCGGAGCACCAACCAATACCCAGTGCCGGCTGGCCAGCCCGGCATGTCGGGCTCCTCGACCCAGGCGATCCCCGGCCCGTCGCGTAACGCCGCGAGCTCGGCATACGGGACGTCCCCGACGTAAGTCGCGGGGTCATGGACCCGCGAGGTGGCGGCCGCCAGGTCCGTCGCTGACACCCCTTAGTCCTTGAGGAATCGTTCGATGCTGGTCGCCAGCGCCACCGGAGCCTCAAACATCGGGTAATGCCCGGCGTTTGGCATCACCTCGACGGTGCAGTTGGGGAAGTGGGGAGCCCAGGTCTGCTTCACGGTCTCCTCGCCCAGCGCGGGATCGTGTTCGCCGGCGATCACGAGGATGGGGTGCTGCTTGCCCTCGACCTCATCGAGGAAGTCAGCGTTTGCCCACGCTTCGACCGCGCCGCGGAAGGCCTCGACCGTGCTCTGCTCCAGGCTGGAGTCGACGACTGACTGGACGAAACGGGGTGCGAGGCGATTGCCGGTCGTGAAGTCGATGATCCCGTAGCGGCGTCCCGGGTCGTCCGGCGCGCCGAAGAAGAGGTCACGCCCCGCCTCGTCCAAGGGGGTGGGCTGAGCGCCGACCGGGGTGATGGCGACGAGCCGGTCGACCCGCTCGGGAGCCTTGGCGAGGATGCGCAAGATACCCGCGCCGCCCATGGAGTGGCCCACCAGGGAGAAGGAGTCGGCGCCGAGTTCGTCGGCGAGCGCGAGCACATCGTCGGCGACCTCATCGAGCGAATAGGTGCCGCTCTCGCCCTTCCGCATGCCATACCCGCGGTGATCGGTGAAGACCCAGGTCGCGGCCTCGGGATCGAGGTAATCGGGGAAATCGCCCCAGCCGTCGGAACATCCGAACCACCCGTGGAGGAGGAAGACGGTCTGCTCGCCGGTGCCGATGGAGCGGTGCGCAATGGGCATGGGGGACTCCCTTGGTCTCGTCGTTGAGTTCCTGACCCGACCCTAGTGCCCGCACCCCGAGTCAGTCGCGGGCATAGAGCTCACTCGCGAGGTCGATGAGGTCTTGCAGTTGCGGGGGAGGGTGGGCGCGCCACCAGGCCAGCCACACCGGAACCGGCGGGGCGTCGCGGACCCGGCGATAGGCCACGCCGGGATAGGGGTGTTGCTGCACCGTCGCCGCGGTTGTCATCCCGTCGAGCTCGCCCGCAGCGATCCGCGCGAGCCAGTCCTGCAGCCCGCGGGTTGACCGGGTCTTAGCAGGAGCGGCGTCAGGGGCCCACAAGTCGACCGTCGTGGTGCCAGTGCGCGTATCGACGGCCACGACGCGCCCAGCGAAATCACGAAGGGAGAGAGTCCGTCGCCGGGCGAGCGGGTCCCCCTTCGCGATCGCGGCGTAGCGGGCTTCGACCCCGATGACCTTGGCGCGGATCGCCGGATCGCGAACCTCCCGCCGGGTGATCGCGAGGTCGGCCTGCCCCTGGGCGAGGCCGGCTGTCGGTGTATTGGCGTGGATGAAGGAGACCGTCGACCCCGGATGCTGCTCGGCCCAGGCGCGCTGGAGATCAATGGTGTGGCGGCCGAGGGCCGCCCAGGCGAACCCAATCCGTACCTCGGAGCCGGCGTCGGCGACCTGCTCGGCCAGCCGGTCACACTCCGCGAGCGCCCGTCGCGCGTGCCCGAGCGCGAGCCGCCCTGAGGTCGTCGGTCGCACGCCGTGGGCGTTGCGTTCGAGGAGCCGGACGCCGAGCTCGGCTTCCAGACCGGCGATCGTGCGCGAGACGCTCGCCTGAGAGAGGCCGAGGGTGATCGCCGCATCGGTGAAGGTGCCCTCATCGACGACGGCCACCAGGGCTCGGAGGTGTCGAAGTTCCATACGTTTAGCGTATGGCAGGCGGTGATCATGCATTTTGCGTATGACCCGACGGGTCGAAGACTCACCGTCATGACCGATCTCCAGACCCCCGTCGCGACAGCCGAGCCGCGTCGCGCCCCCGGATACGCCGCGATGGTGGTCGGCGCAACCTCAAATCAGGCCGGCGCAGCCACCGGTGCCCTCGCCTTCGACGCGATCGGTCCGCCCGGAGTGGTCGCCGTGCGGCAATTTGTCGCCGCAGCCGTCCTGGTTCCGCTGACCCGGCCGCCGTGGCGCCAGATGAGCTGGTCGCAATGGTGGCCAGCTCTCAGTCTCGGCCTGGTCTTCGCCGGGATGAATCTGGGCCTCTACACGGCCATCGATCGGATCGGGTTGGGGCTCGCGGTGACCTTGGAGTTCCTCGGGCCCTTGGCGGTCGCGCTCGGGTCATCGCGGCGCGGTCTCGATGTGCTCGGAGCCCTCCTCGCCGGTCTGGGGGTCTACGTCCTGGTCCTGCCGAGTTCCAGTACCGACCTCATTGGGGTTGCGAGCGGCCTCTTCGCGGCGGCCTGCTGGGCGGCGTACATCCTGCTGAACCGCACTCTCGGCACACGCCTGCCCGGCCTTCAGGCCCCCGCGGTCGCAGCGTGCGCCGCGTGCGTCCTGACGACGCCCATCGTGATCCATTTGGTGATCGACGGCCGATTCACAGGGGCGGCGCTCGGCGCGGCCGTGGCGGCGGGTGTCCTCGCCTCGGTCGTGCCCTACTGCGTGGACCTCTTCGCCCTTCGCCGCGTGCCACCTGGGGCCTTCGGCCTCTTCTCGAGCATCCATCCGGTGCTCGCGGCGTTGGCCGGGATGATCATTCTCGGCCAGACGCTCCGCATCAACGAGTTCGCGGGGATCGTGCTGATCGTGCTCGCCAACGTCATGGTGATCGGCGCTCAGGCCCGCGCACGGCGGGTGGTGCTGGCACCCGATGTATCCCGCCGTCATCGTTGACGGCGCGATACATCGTCCGGCGTGAGGAAGGTGACCGCTGGGCGCGGGTTATCCACAAGGTGCGACTCAGGGGGTGCTATTGCCCCGGATCTGCGTCATGGTGGAAGGCACTTTCCTTTTCGACGACGAAGGGGGCACCCCGTGGTGGTTCGTCGGGTTGCTGGTGCGCTCGTGGTGCTGACGGTCGCGCTCGGGAGCGCAGGGTGCGGGGACGACGAGACCCCAGCACCGTCGACGACCTCGGTCGCCTCGCCAAAAAAGGGCCCGGCCTTGACCCCGACCGAGACCAGTTCATCCACGAGTGGGACGGCAACCTCCGGCACGACGTCACCCACGTCAGGGGAGAGCGCCGCGCCCGACCTGCCCGAGGCCGCAACCAAGAACACCAAGGCCGGAGCGATGGCCTTTGCGGAGTTCTACACCGTCCAAGTTGGCGAGGCTTTCAGAACAGGGGACACGACCGCCTTAAAGGCGCTGGGGGAGTCAAACTGCGTGGCGTGCAAGGCGCTCGTCGATGGGATCGATGAACTCCGCGCTGATGGCCTCCATGCGGAACGGAACCCGAACACGGACATCCGCGCCGAGCAGCCCCAACGGAGCGAGCGAGGCCTTCACGTGAGGGTGAACCTGGCAATGGTCGAGTACGACCTGGTCGATCAAGACGGGAAGCGGGTCGAGAGATCTCCGAGGACGGTCGGCTACTACACGCATCTGTTGCATTGGAGGGCTGGGCAATGGCGCGTAGTCGATTCTGTTCTTTCTGTTTAGGGATGCTGCTCGTCCTCGCTACGGGCCACCTCGTAGAAGGAAAAGCGGCGGAGGCGGCACCGACGGCGGACGACCCCGAGCACAGCGCGTGGACAAGGCGCAACCAGATTGGGCTCTTGCTGAGGAGTTCGCGCGTTACAACCCGCCCTTCAGGCCAGAAGCAGTCGACGCGTGGCGTGGCCTCTGCTCGACCTCCGTCGCGGGTGCAGTATCGATCGGTGGTGTGCTCGGGGGCGAGCGCCCGCCGCGATCAGTCCGGCTGTGCCTCCGCGCTCGGATCGTGCATGGTCTCGCAGGTGGGCTACGCGGGCGTGCCGACCTTGATCTGGAGCCGGCCGCGGGGTTCCGGAGCCTGGAGTCCGGGCCCCCAGGTCGTGTGCTCGCCTGAGGCGGCGCCTCCAGGGGTCGCGGTGCCCGCCCAACCATCGATGGGCCAGGTCTTGTCTGCGTACCGATCGGTGCCATTCGCCAAACCAAGGGTCAGCATGGAGCCTCCGGGCCAGAAGACCTTGGTTCACCTACCGACCTACTACGCGGTGCGTTGGTCAGACTCGGGGCTCGGCCCGGGTGAAGTATCTGCGCCGGTCACCCTCTTGGGGTGGAAGGTGGAGTTCCAGATCGCGGATCCCGAGTACAACGTCCGGTTCGGCGACGGCAACGCATCGGGCTGGACCTCGAGCCGCGGCGGGCGGTACCCCGATGGCGACATCGTGCACGCATACACCGATACCGGGGTGATGTCGGTTAAAGCCGACGCCCGACTGCGAGGCAAGTTCCGGATCGACGGCGGCCCCTGGCGTGACATCGACGGCGTCGCGGACCTCGACAATGAGCCCGTCTCGAACCTGCGGGTCGTCGAAGCCAAGCCGCGCCTGGTCGACGACTAAGGCATACCTGATCCGGGTGACCGAGGCCTGCGAGGTCAGCGCCGATCCGAAGGCACCTGCGACGTAGGCCTCGGTGAACAAGCCGCTCATCCAACTCGCGGGCTCCGCCATCACCTCGCGGGCCGTGGAGTCTGCGCCGGCGACCGTGGTCCGGTCACCAGGAGAGGAAGGGGACTAACTCGTACGACTCGCGCGGGGGCGGGTCGGGGTCGGGATACTCCGCGACCGGTGTGGCCTCGATCTGACGATGGCGAGGTGGCGAGTAGAGCTGACCGGTCAAGGTGGGCGACGCCGCGCCGGGGCCGTCGGTCACCCAGGCGGCGCCGAGGATCGCGTGATCGCCCCATTGTGATCGGCCGGCGGCGAGCTCGGTCCTCGAACTGAGCCCAGCGAGGTGTAGCCGCTCGCCGGTCGGTGCTCGCCATCGTCGTGCTTCTGGGTCTTCGATCGCCTCGACCATGCCGGTCGGGGCGCTCGCGATCGCCATACCGTGCTCATCGGTGACGGTCAGTCCGGTGCCAGCCGGGCCAATCCCGTCGGGGCCGATGGTGATCGCGATCTCGCCGCGGTGAAGTGCATCGTGATGCGCAGGGCAGAGGCTGACATTGCTCTCGTAGTCGGTGCCGCCGCCACGACTCCAAAAGTCGACGTGGTGGATCTCGACGAAGCGCACCGCCGGACAGCCCGGCACGACGCACCCTCGGTCGCGGTCCTCGATCAGGCGCCTCGTACGCATGGGCACGATCCGCTGTTCGCGCCCGACGCTGACCGGACGACCATGACGGTCCTCGTGGACCGGCTGGATGATCCCGTCACAGGTGAAACGCTCGGCGATCCGCCGCGGGATGCTGCCCCGCCCGTTGAGCCAGGAACCATCGGCCGACAGATGGACGTAGACGCGATAGCGCGCTGCCCGCGAGCTGCAGTCGGTGCTGCTCAGAGATCGGCTCGACATCTCGGCGATGGCGTCGGCGTGAGTGACGCTGGTCTGGCCCGAGGTGAAGAGGGCGTCCTTGGCTTCTCGGACAGCGTGCTCGATCAGCGCTCCGACATCCGACGGTGCCTCATAGCGCAGATGGAATCGTCCCCCTTGGTGCCACATGGCAAGGCAGGGTGGCTCGACCGGCGGGTCTGCGGAGACATCGGCGTCCGCGGCGGTATCTGCTGCCGGGCGGATTGATGACTCGTCGCCCCCATCGCGAGCGAGGGCGAGCTCCGCGGCCTCTTGGCCGGCAGCGAAGTCATAGCGCGCAACGACCCGGCGCAACTGCGTGACGGTGGTCTGTTCGGCGAGATGGGTGATCGACTCCTCGTGGCTGCTCGGAACCCGAGAGGCCACCACGGCCGCCTGGTCGAAGGTGATCCGTCCCAGTTCGCGGGAGCGAGTCAAGACCGGTTGCTCGCCTGCGCGCCGCGCAATGCGGACCGCATCCCGGGCCCGGGCCGGCGAGATCCCGGCGCGGACGGTGAGCCAGTGCTCTGCAGAGGTGAATCCGCGGCCCATCGACTCGGGATCGGCGATGACCTCGGCCGCGAGGGCGACGAGATCGCGATGGGCGGAGTTCAGCCGGCCGGCCACCTCGCGGGCGCGCTCGATCAACGCTCGACCGTGGTCCTCACTCGAGACCGGGTGAGAGCCCCCTTCGCTGCGAATCTCTACCGTCGCCCTCATGACCTAATCGTACAGGTGTTCGAACAAGGGCACAAGGGTGTGATGGCAGAAAAAAGGGAGGATCAGGGGATCGGGAGGTCCTTCAGGGTGACCTTCTGGCCGGTGTGCTTCTCCGATAGCCCCGCGAACGCCTTGCGGATCGTGTTGGCGTACAGGTGGGCGCCGGTCAGTGAAGGGTGGATGCCGTCGGGTTGCAGCGATGTGGGCGACCCCGCTGCTGCGGCATTCCAGTTCGCCACGGTGACATTGGGATAGTCCGACGCGATCGCGGCGAGTTGCTTGTTGTCGCTCGGGATCCGCGAGAGGCGATCGCCATGCAGGTTGACCAGGACCACCATCCGGTCGGGGCCGATGAGATCGAGGGTCTTGCGGATCGTCGCTTCATCGGTCCCGGCGTTGGTCCCGTAGGCAAGGACCACCGCGCGCCGAAGGGAGCGGCCCGCGTTGTGAACCTCCGCATAGCCGTGGTGCCACTGCTGATTGGACTTGGCGCTGATCTGCACTCCCGGGAAGTAGTACCGCAGGGCCGGCACGCTCCCAACCACCATCGAGTCACCGAAGATGTCGATGTCCTTGCCCTTGGGCATGGTGAAGCTCTTCTTGCCCGTAAAGGTCTTCGCCGCCTTCGTGTCGCGCTTGCCACTCGCGGCGGCAGAGTTCTGCTCAATCACCTGCTGCGTGGAGCTCTTGTCCGGAGCGGTCACGAGGACGGCGGTGAGCACCACCGCGAGGATGACGGCGACCGCGAGCGCACCGCGTCGGGTGCGCTCTGAACTCATCGCGAGCAGACCACCGATCACCCGAGCGGTGCCGCGAAAGCCCCGTCGCCGAACCGGCGTTTCTATGAAGCGGAAGGACAGATCCGCGAGGGCCAGGATCACGACCACGGCCCACAGGCGCGACCACAGGAAGGCGGTGGTACCGGCCGCCGTGGGCGCATCTTGGCCGATGATCAGGATGACCGGCCAGTGCCACAGGTAGATGCCGTAAGAGCGCTGGCCAATCCAGGTGAGCGGGGGCAACTCGAGGGCGGTGCGGAGCGGGCCGGGCCGGTCGATCGCCGCCAGTACCAGGACAGCGGTCGCTACCGAGGCCGCGAGGATCCCGATCCGGAAGGTCCAGGCGGCTCCCTCATCGGCGAACCAGAACAGTCCGGCGAGGCCCACGAGGGCGCCCGCGGTGATCGCCCGTCGGTAGCGGACCCAGACCCGACCGGTCGTGCCTGCGCGCGTCGGCCCGGCCCACCAGAAGGCAAGCGCCGATCCCAGCATCAGCCCGGCAAGATGCGTGTCGGTCCCGTAGTAGACCCGAGTCGGCGCCTCCGGGTCGTAGCGCAGCGCCATCATCGCCGCCGAGGTGAGCCCGAGCCCAACGACAAGCCCAGCGATCACCCCTTCGCTGACCCGCAACCGATGCCGCAGCGCCAGCAGTCCAAGGCAGGCAAGCGGCCAGAAGAGGTAGAACTGCTCCTCGACCGCGAGCGACCAGAAGTTCATGAACAACTGCGGCGACGTGGCGTTGAAGTAGTCCGAGCCGTGGGCGATCTCGAGCCAGTTCGTGGAGAAGGTCAAGGCCCCAAGCGTCTGGCGCCCGATGCCGACCAGCAGATCCGCCTCGACCGTGCGCGCGATCAGGATGCACGAGGGCACGACGACGAGGAGCGCCGGCAGCAGGCGCCGCGCGCGCCGGGTCCAAAAGCCCTTGAGGTCCACGCCTCCGGTGGCCTCGCGCTCGCGCACGAGCAAGGTGGTGATCAAAAAGCCCGAGATGACGAAGAAGACGTCGACGCCGAGGAAGCCGCCGGGTAGCCAGGTCGGATCGAGGTGGAAAAGCAGGACCGCGGCGATGGCGACGGCGCGCAGACCATCGAGCCCGGGCAGGTGCCGGGCGCGTGGCCGGGCAGCACCCGACGGCGCATCCGGAGCGCGGGTCGGGGTAGCGATGGTGGCGTCGACTCCCACGAGACCAAACGGTAGGGATTGGGGCCGACAACCGGGGGGAGGCGCACCGAGGGGCGCCGGACTTGCCTACCCTGGCCGATATGAGTGACGAAGGGGGATCCGCTGCCCCGATCCGAGTGACCGCCTTCGTGCGAGGACGCGTCCAGGGGGTGGGCTTTCGCTGGTGGACCCGCGCGCGGGCACTGGAACTCGGCCTCGCCGGACACGCCCGCAATATGGACGACGGCCGCGTCGAGGTCGTCGCGCAGGGCCCGGCCGAGCAGGTGGATCGGCTGATCGATCTGCTCGGGGAGCAGCCGTCGACCACCAACCGCCCGGGGCGCGTGCAATCCGTGGCGCGGATGGACGGGACGTGGCGCGATGGGGTGTCCGGCTTCGTCGAGCGCTAACGACTCCGAGAAGCGCCGTCGTAGGCTGCGGGGCGTGAACGAGACCCCGCCCGAACTGCTGCGCCTGCGCCAGAGCATCGACAATATCGACGCAGCGCTCGTGCACCTGCTCGCCGAGCGCTTCAAGGCGACCCAGCGGGTGGGGGTCTTAAAGGCCTCACTCGACCTGCCGCCCGCCGACCCGGCGCGCGAGGAGCGCCAGATCGAGCGCCTGCGTGGTCTTGCCGACGAAGCCGGCCTCGACCCCCACTTCGCCGAGAAGTTCTTGACCTTCATCATCGCCGAGGTGATCCGCCATCACGAGGCGATTGCCGACGACCGCGGGGGGATTGCGGACACCCACGGGTAGGCTCAGCGCCCGTGTACGTCAAGTCTCTGACCCTGAAGGGCTTTAAGTCCTTCGCTTCGGCGACTCATCTTCGGCTCGAACCCGGCATCACCTGCATCGTCGGCCCCAATGGTTCGGGTAAATCCAATGTCGTCGACGCCCTGGCCTGGGTCATGGGCGAGCAGGGCGCGAAGTCGTTGCGCGGTGGGAAGATGGAGGACGTCATCTTCGCGGGGACCGCAGGACGGCCCCCGCTCGGCCGCGCCGAGGTGTCGATGACGATCGACAACACTGACGGCGCCCTGCCGATCGACTACACCGAGGTGACGATCAGCCGGACGATGTTCCGCAACGGCGGTTCGGAGTACGCGATCAACGGCACCCACTGCCGCCTGCTCGACGTCCAAGAGCTCCTCTCCGACTCGGGTATCGGCCGAGAGATGCACGTCATCGTCGGCCAGGGGCAACTCGACACCGTGCTGCGGGCGACGCCGGAGGAGCGGCGCGGTTTCATCGAAGAGGCGGCGGGCGTCCTCAAGCACCGCAAGCGCAAGGAAAAGGCGCTGCGCAAGCTCGACGCGATGGAAGCTAACCTCGCCCGCCTCGCCGATCTCACCACCGAAATCCGCCGCCAGCTCGGCCCCCTCGGTCGTCAGGCCGAGGCCGCCCGTCGCGCCGCGGTCATCCAGGCCGACGCCCGCGACGCCCGGCTCCGACTCCTCGCCGATGACCTCGTCCAACTCACCTCCGCTCTCGAGCAGGAGGTCGCCGACGAGACCGCCCTGTTGCGCCAGCGGGCCGAACTCGAAGAGGCCCTGCTCGCCACCCGAGAGCGAATCTCCGCCCACGAGCAGACGTCCGCCGAGGCGGCCCCGCTGCTCGCCGCGGCTCACGACCGCTGGGTGAGGCTCCAGTCCCTAGCCGAGCGCATCGACTCGGCCGCCTCCATGGCCGCCGACCGCGTCCGGCTCCTCAGCCGAGACGACTCCGATGAGCGCACCACCGGCCGCGATCCGGACGAGCTGCGCGCCCAAGCGGAGCGGGCCCGCAAGGACGAGGAACTCCTCCGCGACGAGATCGCCCGCGTCAGCGAAACCCTCGCCCAAGCCGTCGAGGCTCGAGAAGAGGCCGAGCGCGCGTACACCGCCGAGCATGACCGCCTCGCCCGGCTCGCTCGCGCTGCCGCGGACCGAAGGGAGGGCCTCGCGCGGCTCGCTGGACAGGTCGGCGCCCGGCGGAGCCGAGTCGAGGCTGCCGAAGCCGAGATCGGCCGCCTGCGCGCACTCGTCGAGACCGCGACCGAGCGGGCGGCGAACGCCGAGCGCGAGTTCACCGCGCTGGAGTCGACGATCGCCGACGAAGAGGGCAGCGAAGAGGGCCTCGACGCTGCCTACGAGCGCACCCACCAAGCCCACGCCGACGCCGCCCTTGAGGTCGAACGCTGGCAGCAGGCCGAGCGCGACGCCGAGCGGGACCGCACGTCCGCGCAGGCCCGGGTCGAAGCGCTCGAGCTCAGCTTGCGCCGCAAGGACGGCGCCGCCGCCCTGCGCGAGGCCGCGAAGGGGGATCACGACATCCTCGGCAGCCTCGCCGAGCTCGTCCAAGTCACCGGCGGACACGAGGCGGCCGTCGCCGCTGCCCTTGGCTGGGCCTCCGAAGCCCTCGCAGTCGGCACCGCTCACGCCGCTGCCCGAGCCGTCGAGCAACTGCGGGCCGACGACGCCGGTCGCGCCACCCTGATCGTCGGTGAGACGGCGCGGCCCATCAGCAAGGGGGAGTGGCCCGCCCTTCCGTCCGGCGCCACCTGGGCCGTCGACGTGATCGAGGCACCCGCGTCGGTGCGCCCCGCCGTCGAGCAAGTCCTCGAGCGGGTCGCGATCGTCGAGACCACCGAAGACGCCATCGCCTTGCTGGAGCAGCGCGAAGGGGTGAGCGCGGTCACCGCCGATGGCGACCTCTACGCCCCCGGAGTCGTCCACGGCGGCTCCAGCGCCGCGCCCAGCACCCTCGAGCTCGCTGCCGCGCTCGACGAGGCCCGAGAAGCCGTCGCCGACGCCACCCGGCGCGGGGAGCAGGCGGGCTTCTCGCTCGCCGCCGCCCGCACCACGCTCGCCGAGCGGGCCGAGGCGATGGAGACCGCGATGGAGGCCCTGCACGAGTCCGACGCCCGGATGGCCGCGGTCGCAGAGCAACTCGGCTCGCATGGCCTCGCGATGCGCTCCGCCCGCGCCGAAGCCGAGCGCACGCAGCGCTCCATCGCCGAGCTCACCGGCACCTTGGAGTCCGGCCGCGCCGAACTCGCCGAGTTAGAGGCCCGGCTCACCCAGGCCGAGGCCGCTCCGGCAGAGGAGCAGGACGAGCAGACCGACGACCGCGACCGCCTGGAAATCGAGGCCAGCCGCGCGCGCACGGCCGAAACCGAAGTGCGGCTCTCGCTGCGCACCAAGGAAGAACGGGCCCGAGCCCTGCACGGCCGCGCCGAGTCCCTCGAGGGCGCCGCCCGCAATGAAATCGCCGCCCGCGAGCGCCTCCGCGCCCGTCAGGAGCAGCGCCGACGTGAGGCCGAGACCGCCTCGGCCGTCGAAACCGCCGCTCGCTGGGCGGTCGGGCGGGTGCGCCTCGCCCGCGACCTCGCCCAGACCGAGCGCGCCGCGGCCGAGGAGGCCCGCACCGAGCGCGACCGGGCCCTCGCCGAGCTCCGCACCGTCCTTGCCGCCCAGCAGGACCAACTCCGCGACGTCACCGACAGCGTCCACCGCGACGAAGTCGCCCGCGCGCAGCAGGTCGCTCGGATCGAGCAGATGCAGACCCGGGCGATCGAGGAGCTCGGGATGGACCCCGATGTCCTCATGGACGAGTACGGCCCCCACCAACTCGTGCCGCACGTCGCTGGGCCCGAAGAGGACCCCGAGGCCGACGACTTCCCCGAGCCCGCTCCGTACGTCCGGGAGGTGCAAGAAAAGCGCCTGCGCACGGCCGAGCGAGGCCTGCGCGCCCTCGGCCGGGTCAACCCCCTCGCGCTGGAGGAGTTCGCCGCGCTCGAGGAGCGACACACCTTCTTGACGACCCAACTCGAGGACCTGCGCCAGTCCAAGAAGGATCTCCTCGGGATCGTCGCGGAGGTCGACCAGCGGGTGGAGCAGGTCTTCTCCGAGGCCTTTGCGGACACCGCCGAGCAGTTCGAAGGGGTCTTCGCTCGCCTCTTCCCCGGCGGCCAGGGGCGGCTGATCCTCACCGACCCATCGGACATGCTGACGACCGGGATCGAGGTCGAGGCCCGGCCACCCGGCAAGAAGGTCAAGCGCCTGTCTCTCCTCTCCGGTGGAGAGCGCTCGCTCGTCGCGGTGGCCCTGCTCGTCGCGATCTTCAAGGCGCGGCCGTCGCCCTTCTACATCATGGATGAGGTCGAGGCGGCGCTCGATGACACCAACCTCGGCCGCCTGATCACCCTCTTTGAGGAGTTGCGCGACTCCAGCCAACTCATCGTCATCACCCACCAGAAGAAGACGATGGAAGTCGCCGACGCCCTCTACGGCGTCAGCATGCGCGGTGACGGGATCACCGCCGTGGTCTCCCAGCGGGTCCGGGACGTCTCCACCGCCTGAACGTCCACCACCGCGGGCCTGTGAGAGTCCTGACAGCCCGGGTGTCGGGGTTGGGGTTACTCGCGAGAATGGGCGAGCATAGAGGCATGCTTCCGTTAGTGCTGGGTCTGCTCTTCTGCCTCGTTCTCGCCGTCGTCGTGTTGGGCCTGGTGGCTGTGCCGGCTCGCCGCGAAGGCAAGGATTTGCTCACCGAGCGCGGTGAACGCGTCGTGGTCCGCGTCAAGGACCAGGCCGACGCGGCGAAGGGGCGTGCGGGCCAGGCGGGACATCGCGCCGGCGCCCTCGTCCCCGGCCGCAAGGGCGCCGCGTGAGCACCGGGTTCGACCCCGGCACCTTGGACGAGGCCACTCGTCCGCAAGACGACCTCTTCGGTCATGTCAACAACTCGTGGTTGGCGTCGCACACGATCCCGGAGGACCGGGGACGGTTCGGCACCTTCGATGACCTGCGCGAACGCTCCGAAGAGCACGTTCGCGCGCTGATCGACGAACTCTCCGCGGCCGAGCATCAACCCGGCACCACCGCGGCGAAGGTCGCCGATCTCTATCGGGCGTTCATGGACGAAGCTGGCCTCGACGCGCTCGGGGCAGACCCCCTTCGGCCGCTCCTCGCTCAGGTCGACGCGGTGAGCGACGTCGGCGCGCTGATCGTCTTGACCGGAGCCCTCCAGCGCGTGGGCGTCACCGGAGTGCTTCAGCCCTTCGTCGACACCGACCCCGGCGACGCGGGACGCTACGCCTTCCTGCTTGAGCAGAGCGGGCTCGGCCTGCCCGATGAGTCCTTCTATCGCGAGGAATCCTTCGCGCCGATCCGTCAGGCCTACGTCGCGCACATCGCCAGGATGCTCGTGCTCGCCGGGATCGCGGCCGACGAGGACGAAGGGGGCGAGCGCGCGGCGGCGATCATGGACCTCGAGACGCGGCTCGCGGCCGGTCACGTCGACGCGGTGACCGCGCGCGACACGATCAAGGCCTACAACCCCAAGACCGCCGCAGAACTCGCCGAACTCGCCCCGGGGTACGACTGGCAGGCGTGGATGGCGGCTCTCCAGGCACCGGAGCGCGCGCTGGACGCCCCGATCGTGCGCCAGCCCGGATACCTCGGCGTCATCGCCGAGACGATGCGCGAGGTCGACCTCTCCACCTGGCAGGACTGGCTGCGCTGGCACATCGTGAGCGAGTACGCGCCGTACCTCACCAGTGCGATGTCGGCTGCGAACTTCGACTTCTACGGGCGGACCCTGTCGGGAATCCCCGCCCAACGCGCTCGCTGGAAGCGGGGCGTCGGGCTGGTCGAGGCAGCGATCGGCGAAGCAGTGGGGGAGTTGTACGTCGAGCGGCACTTCCCCCCTTCGGCGAAGGAGGCGATGAACGACCTCGTCGCCAATGTCGTCGAGGCCTTCCGCCGGTCCTTTAGCGACCTGGAGTGGATGGGTGAGCAGACGCGCGCCGAGGCCCTAACAAAACTGGGCTCGTTTGTCGCCAAGGTCGGCTACCCGGACCGCTGGCGCGACTACTCCGCGCTCGAGATCGACGGCGAGGACCTGATCGGCTCGATCCAGCGCGCGACCGAGTTCGAGATCGACCGGATGTTTGCCAAGTTCGGCGGGCCGATCGACCGGGGCGAGTGGTTCCTCACCCCGCAAACGGTCAACGCGTACTACCACCCGGGGATGAACGAGATCGTCTTCCCGGCGGCGATCCTGCAACCCCCCTTCTTCGATGTCGACGCCGACCCTGCCCTCAACTACGGTGGCATCGGCGCGGTGATCGGTCACGAGATCGGGCACGGCTTCGATGACCAGGGCTCGACCTATGACGGCACCGGCACGCTGCGTGACTGGTGGACGGCCGAGGACCGGGCGCGCTTCACCGAGCGCGCCGAGCGCCTTATCGCCCAGTTCTCGGAGCTGGAAACCCGCGACGCGCCCGGCGAGAAGGTCAACGGCGGCCTCACCGTCGGCGAGAACATCGGTGACCTCGGCGGCCTCCAGATCGGCCACGCTGCCTACCGAATCGCCTCCGAGAAGGCCGGTGTCGACCCCCACGAGGTCGGCGAGGACGGCCTGACCGGCGATCAGCGGTTCTTCATCGGCTGGGCCCGGGTGTGGCGTGGGCTCGCGCGACGCGAAGAGGCCAAGCGGCTCTTGACCGTCGACCCGCACGCGCCGATGGACCTGCGCGGTAACGCCGTTCGCAATGTCGACGCCTTCCACGAGGCGTTTGGTAGCGAGCCCGGCGACGGGCTCTGGGTCGACCCGGCGGAGCGCGTCACCGTCTTCTAGCGCGCCCAGCTCGCGCTCTCGCGCGGCGGGGTTGGTCGGGATCGCCCGGCTGAGCGAGGATGGCGGGTGTGGACGACATCCTGCTCTATGCCCTGATCGCTGTCGGCATCCTGATCGCCGCCATTGCTGGTGCCGTTGGACTTCTTCGCGGCCGTGGCGGCTCGACCAAGGAGCTGCCCCCGCAGACTCGGCCGAAGGAGAAAGCGGACCACCGCCAGGGCACCTTCGTCATCGACCGCCCCAGCGATAAGGCGGCGCCGGCCGAACGGCACGAGGAGGAGCCGGCGCCACCAGTCTCCGCTCCGGCCCCGGCGCCCGAGGTCGCCGAGGCTCCGGCTCCGGAAACCCTGCCCGCGCAGGACTTCGAGCCCGTCCCGCCCGCTCCCGCTGATGAGAGCCAGCCGGCCCCGGATGTCTACGAGCGCATTCCCGAGCTCGAAGAGGAGATCGCCCCCGAGGTCGTCGAGGCCGAGGAGATCCTCCCCGAACTCGACACCCCGGCCCCGACCCAGGACCGGATGCGCTCGCTGCGGGCCCGCCTGGCGCGCTCGAACTCCGCGCTCGGTCAACGCCTGCTCGCTCTGCTTTCCGCCGGCTCCCTCGACGAAGAGGACTGGGAGGACGTCGAGGACACCCTGCTGCAGGCCGACCTCGGCGTCGAACCGACGACCGAGCTGGTCGAGAACCTCCGCGCCCGCGTCGCGGTCGATGGCACCACCGATCCAGAGGTGGCGCGGGATTGGCTCCACCAGGATCTGCTGACCCTCGTCGACCCGACGATGGACCGCGGTCTCGCCGCGAGCCGCGTCGGGGATCGCCCCGCGTGCATCCTCGTCGTCGGCGTCAATGGCACGGGGAAGACGACCACGGTCGGCAAGCTCGCCCGCGTGCTCGTCGCCAACGACCGCGATGTCCTCCTCGGTGCCGCTGACACCTTCCGCGCTGCCGCTGCCGATCAGCTCGAAACCTGGGGCTCGCGCGTCGGTGTCCCCGTTGTCCGGTCCGCCAAGGAGGGCGCCGACCCCGCCGCCGTCGCCTTCGATGCGGTCAAGGCCGGCTTCGAGTCCGAGGTGGACTGCGTGATCATCGACACCGCCGGGCGCCTGCACAACAAGGTCGGCCTGATGGACGAACTCGGCAAGGTCAAGCGCGTCATCGAAAAGCAGTCCCCGATTGATGAGGTCCTGCTCGTGCTGGACGCGACGACCGGGCAAAACGGGATGCAGCAGGCGAAGGTCTTCGCCGAGGCGGTCGATGTGACCGGAGTCGTCCTCACCAAACTCGACGGCACCGCGAAGGGCGGCATCGTCGTCGCGGTGCAGCGTGCCCTTGGCGTCCCGGTGAAGCTTGTCGGGCTCGGGGAGGGGCCGGACGACCTCGCCCCCTTCGTGCCGGAGGCCTTCGTCGACGCGATCATCGACTAAGCCCCCTTCGGGCTAACCGCCGTCGGTCGTCGGCGGGTCCGGGGTCTGCGTGGGCTCCGGCGGCGTCTGCGTCGTCGTGGGCTCCTGCGTGGGCTCGCCCGTCGGCTCCGGCGGCGTCTGGGGATTGGTCCCCGGCGGCGTCGCGGTCGGAGTCTCCGGGCCCGTCTCGGTCCCGCGGGTCGTCGGCGTCGTGGTCGGCAGGCTGGGCTCCGAGGTCGTCGTCGGCTCGGATGTCTGGGTGGTGGTCGTCGTGGTCGTGGACTCCGTCGGCGTTGCCGGGCCGGAGACCGCGCGGAAGAGCAGGAAACCGCCGGCGAGAATCACCAAGGCCAACAACGCCACGAGCGCGAGCACGGCCGGAGAGAGCTTCTTCTCCGGCGGCGGGCCACCTGGAGGCGGCGCCATGACCTGCTCATCGCCGTACCCGACCGGTGGCTCGCTCGGGGCGGGCTCCATCCGCCGGGTGGCGTCGGAGTCGGCACCCTCCATCCGCCGGGTGGCATCGGGGTCGACGCCCTCCATTCCGTGCGGGTCGAGGGGCTGGGTGGCGTGAGGCTCAAACGGCCGCGTCGCGTCGTCCTCCGGCGGATCGGACGGGGGCGGCGGATACGAACTCATATGGCCATGACAGCACGGCGGCAACCCCGGGCGCGAGTACCCGCGCCGTCTCACCAGGCGGGACGAGCCCCCCGACGTTACGTACCGCTAACGCGGTGCACCGCGCTGTAACACCGACGAAACACCTGCACGTAAACGACGGAAACACCTGCAGCGCAAGGTTTTCCTCCATGAGCACAGCACTGATGCCCCTAGCGGCCGACCCACCAGAGATCGACGCGGCGGCCACCGCGTTCGTCATCATCTGCTCCTCCTTGGTGCTTTTGATGACGCCGGCGCTGGCCCTCTTCTACGGAGGGATGACGCGCGCCAAGTCCGTCCTGAACATGATGATGATGTCCTTCGGCGCCATGGGCGTCATCGGCGTCATCTATGTCCTCTACGGGTACTCGATGTCCTTCGGGTCGAGCGACCTCGGCGGGATCATCGCGAGCCCGGCCGACAACTTCGGCCTCGACGGTGTCCTCGGGACCGCCGACGGCGGGCTGCCGACGATCGTCTTCGCCGGGTTCCAGTTGACCTTCGCGATCATCACCGTCGCCTTGATCTCCGGCGCCATCGCCGACCGCGTGAAGTTCGGCACCTGGCTGGTCTTCTCCGGTCTCTGGGTCACGCTGGCGTACTTCCCGATGGCCCACATGGTCTGGGGCGGCGGCCTGCTCTCGCACTCCGCGGATGGCCTCGCCGCGAAGCTCTTCGGGACTGTTGAGGATGCCGGCGAGATGGTCGCGGCGGTCGCGCCGGTCGACTTCGCCGGTGGCACGGTCGTGCACATCAACGCCGGTGTCGCGGGCCTCGTGCTCGCCCTGATCGTCGGCAAGCGCCTCGGCTTCGGCAAGACCGCGATGCGCCCCCACAACGTCCCCCTCGTCATGCTCGGTGCCGGGCTGCTGTGGTTCGGCTGGTTTGGCTTCAACGCCGGCTCGGAGCTCGCGGCCGATGAGACCGCTGGCCTCGTCTGGGTCAACACCACCGCCGCGACCTGTGCCGCGATCCTCGGCTGGTTGCTCGTGGAGAAGATCCGCGACGGCCACGCGACCTCCATCGGTGCCGCCTCCGGTGTCGTCGCTGGCCTGGTCGCGATCACCCCGGCCTGTGCCGCCCTCTCTCCCTTCGGCTCGATCGTCCTCGGCGCCTTCGCCGGTGCCATCGCGGCTCTCGCGGTCGGCCTGAAGTTCCGCTTCGGCTTCGATGACTCCCTCGACGTCGTCGGCGTGCACCTCGCCGCCGGCCTCTGGGGCACCATCGCGATCGGTCTGCTCGCGACCGATGGCGGCCTCTTCTACGGCGGCGGCGTCCGGCTCCTCGTCGTCCAGACGGTGATCGCCCTGGTCGCAGTCCTCGTCTCCGGGGTCGTCACCGCGGTCATCGGGTTCGCCCTGAAGTACACCCTCGGCTGGAGGATCACCGACGACGAGGAGACTGTGGGCATCGACTCCGCTGAGCACGCCGAGTCCGCCTACGATCTCGTCTCTCGCGGCGGCCGGATGGGCGTCACCAGCACCGGAGCGCTGCACGACGCTCGTCACCACGACGAGACCTCTACCCCCGAAGGAGCCAACGCATGAAGCTCGTGACCGCGATCATCAAGCCCCACCAACTGGATGAGGCCAAGGAAGCCCTGGAGACCTTCGGGATCACCGGGATGACCGTCTCGGAGTCCAGCGGGTACGGACGCCAGCGCGGACACAGCGAGGTCTACCGCGGCGCGGAGTACAACGTCGACTTCGTCCCGAAGATCCGCCTCGAGGTCCTCGTCGAGGACAGCGACGCCTCCTCAGTCGTCGACGTGATCGTCTCGACCTCTCGCACCGGCCGAATCGGGGACGGGAAGGTCTGGGTGACTCCGGTCGAAGAGGTCGTGCGCGTCCGCACCGGCGAGCGCGGCGTCGACGCCCTGTAAAGAAAAAAGAACCGTCTCGACATCGCTCGGACCGGTCGGCCTGGCCGGGACGAAGGGGGAGCACATCACCCTTCGTCCCGGCCCGACCACGAACCCCGCTCTCGCCGTCATGAGGAAGGACCATCGATGAGCGCCAGCAGCACCGAAACCCACCGGGACCTGCGAGCCCAGCGCTTGGATGTCGCGGGGACCCGCGAGTTCACCCGGCCGGGTGCGGGCGAAGCCCGGCGCGCCGCGATCCGCGCGGTGACCGAGGAGTGGCTGGCCGAGCTCTTCGCCGACGCGGTCGGTCGTCGCTCGGGGGTGGCGCTGGCGGCGGTGGGAAGCCTCGGACGCGCGGACTCTGGGCCCTTGAGCGATCTCGACCTGGTCTTGCTCCATGACGGCCGCACGACCTCGGCTGAGCAGGTCGCCGCGATGGCCGACCGGATCTGGTACCCGGTGTGGGACGCCGGATTGAAGCTGGATCACAGCGTGCGGACCGCGGGGGAGTGCCGCAGAGTCGCGGCCGATGACCTCGCCGCCGCCATGGGGCTGCTCGATCTCTCGCTGATCGCGGGGGACCGGGATCTCGTCGCCGGGATTCGCTCGTCGGTGTCGCACGACTGGAGGGCCGGCGCTCGCAAACGCCTCCCGATCCTGTTGGAGGGCCTCAGTGCCCGCCACCACCGGCATGGGGAGTTGAGCCAGGACGTCGAGCCAAACCTCAAGGAGGCCCATGGTGGCCTGCGCGATGTCACGGTCCTCGCGGCCCTCACCGAGGCCTGGCTGACCGATCGCCCGCACGGCAGGGTGGAGCAGGCCGCAAGCACCCTGCTCGATGTTCGCGATGCTCTCCATGTCGTGACGGGAAGGGGGCGAGACCGCCTCCTTCGTGATGACCACGATGCCGTGGCCGCGCTGCTCGGCCACACCGACTCCGATGACCTCCTGACCCAGGTCTCGACCGCCTCTCGGACCATCGCCTGGGCGCTGGACTCGACCGTGCGCCGCGCGAGCCAGTCCCAGCGCGCTCGCACCTTGCGGGTCGGCCCCCGGCGCCCGCAGCTCAGCCCGCTCGGCTACGGCCTTTTCGCTCACGACGGCGAGGCGGTCCTCGGCTCGACCCAGCAGGTCGGGCAGGACGCGATGCTGCCCCTGCGGGCTGCTGTGGTCGCCGCGCGCTCGCGGCTGCCACTCTCTCCGCAGACTCTCAACAACCTTGCTCTCTCACCCGACCTGCCGACCCCGTGGCCGGAGGCCGCACGGACCCTCTTCGCCGACCTCCTCGCGAGCGGCCCCGGGTTGCTGGCCGTCTGGGAGGGCCTCGACCAGGTCGGGATCATCGAGCGGTGGCTCCCCGAGTGGGCGGCCGTGCGCAGCCGCCCCCAACGCAGCGCGATCCACCGTCACACCGTCGACCGGCATCTCCTCGAGGTGGTCCTCGGCGCGGTGGGACTCTCCCGCGAGGTGGCCCGACCGGACCTGCTCCTCGTCGCGGCTCTGCTCCACGACATCGGGAAGGTGTCGGGTGCGCACGACCACAGCGAGACGGGGGCGAAGATCTCCGACGTCCTGCTCCGCCGGGTCGGGTATGACGACGCGGACCGCGAGCAGGTGGTCCTCCTGGTCCGCGAGCACCTCACGCTGATGGAGACCGCGACTCGCCGTGATCTCGCCGACCCCGCCACCCTCCAGCACATCATCGACACGGTCGGCCGCGACCTGGAGACCTTCGAGCTGCTCCGTGCCCTCACGATCGCCGACGCCAAGGCTGCTGGCCCCAAGGCCTGGACCGAGTGGCGCGCCGCCCTGCTCGACACCCTGAGCAGTGGGATTCGCGAGATTCTCGGGGGCACCGCACCGGCGCTGCCGCCGCCGAGCGATCCGCAGTTGGATCCGGAGGCGCTGGCCGAAGTGGCGAGCGGATCCCCCTTCGTCACGGTGGCCGCGGCGACCGGAGGCTGGTCGGTGACCGTGCACGATGAGGACCGGATCGGCCTCTTCGCCGATACCGCCGGGCTGCTCGCGGCCTACGGACTCACCGTCCGGCGTGCCCGCCTCGCGACGGTTGACGGGGTCGCGGTCGATGAGTGGTTGGTCGAATCGCCCGGTGGTGACGCCCCCGAGCCGGCGCGGATCGTCTCGGGGCTGCGGCGCCTCGCGACCGGGGACCGCAGCGCGTTGGGTTCGCTGGAGCGCCGCCGTCGACAGCGCGCGGGCGTGCCCTCCCTGGCGGGAGCCTCGCGCGCCTTCGTGGTCCCGGGTTCGGGGACCGAGGCGAGCGTCCTGGAGGTCCGCACCCAGGACCGCCCGGGCCTGCTCCACGACCTCGGGATCGCCTTCGCGCGCCTTGGGGTCTCGGTGCGCTCGGCGCATATCTCGACCCACGCGGGGCAGACCCTCGACACCTTCTATGTGACCGAGGTCGGCGGGAAGATGCTCTCGCCAGCCAAGGTCGCCCAGGCCCTATCGACCCTGATCGACGCCTGCGACGGGGAGCCGCACCCTTAGGTCCTGACGGCCGAAGGGGGAGCACGTCGCCCGCGCCGGTACCCTTGGGCGGGTGTTCAACAGCCTCTCCGATCGCCTGACCGCGACCTTTAAGAACCTGCGCGGCAAGGGCCGCCTCAGCGAGTCCGACGTCAACAAGACGATCCGGGACATCCGCATGGCGCTGCTCGACGCCGACGTCGCCCTGCCGGTCGTGAAGGAATTCACGAGCGCGGTCCGCGAGCGGGCGCTCGGCGCGGAGGTCAGCCAGGCGCTGAACCCCGCCCAGCAGGTCATCAAGATCGTCAACGACGAGCTCGTCGAGATCCTCGGCGGCAACACCCGGACGATCTCCTTCGCGAAGAACCCGCCGACGGTGATCATGCTCGCCGGTCTGCAGGGATCGGGTAAGACGACCTTCGCGGGCAAGCTTGGCGCGTGGCTGAAGGACAAGGGGCACACCCCCCTTCTCGTCGCCGCCGACCTGCAGCGGCCCAATGCCGTTACCCAGTTGGAGGTGACCGGCGAGCGAGCCGGGGTGCCGGTTTTTGCGCCGGAGCGTGGGAACACCGGTGGCCACGACGCGGTCGGCGCGGACGGGCAGGGGACGAGGTCCTTCGGGGACCCGGTCGCGGTCTCTCGCGCCGGCGTCGAGGTCGCGCGCCGCGACCAGCACGATGTCGTGATCATCGACACCGCGGGCCGACTCGCCGTCGACGCGGACCTGATGCAGCAGGCCGCCGACATCCGCTCGGCGATCACTCCCGACGAGGTCCTCTTCGTCATCGACGCGATGATCGGTCAGGCCGCGGTCGAGACCGCTCGTGCCTTCGCCGATGGCGTCGACTTCACCGGTGTCGTGCTCTCCAAGCTCGACGGTGACGCCCGCGGTGGTGCGGCCCTGTCGGTCGCGCGGACCACCGGGCGCCCGATCATGTTCGCCTCGATCGGCGAGCAGACCAAGGACATCGAGGTCTTCCACCCGGACCGCATGGCGAGCCGGATCCTCGACATGGGCGACATCATGACGCTCATCGAGCAGGCCGAGCGCGCCTTCGAGCGGGGCCAGGCCGAGGAGATGCAGCGCAAGTTCCTCGCCGCCGAGGACTTCACCTTCGATGACTTCCTGCAGCAGATGGGCGCCATCAAGAAGATGGGCTCGCTGAAGTCGATGCTCAAGATGATGCCCGGCATGGGTCAGATGGCCGCTCAGATCGACAACTTCGATGAGCGCGAGTTCGACCGGGTCGAGGCGATGGTGCGCTCGATGACCCCCTTCGAGCGCAACCACCCCAAGCAGATCAACGGCTCGCGCCGCGCCCGGATCGCTCGCGGCTCCGGGGTCCAGGTCACCGAGGTGAACCAACTGCTGGAGCGCTTCGGCGAGGCCCAGAAGATGATGAAGCAACTCGCGAAGGGCGGCGGCATGCCTGGCATGCCGGGGATTCCCGGGATGGGTGGCGGCGCCGGACGCAAACGCCAGGGCAAGCAGGTCAAGAAGAAGGGCAAGTCCGGGAACCCGGCCAAGCGCGCGCAGCAGGAAAAGGAAATGCGCGAGCGGGCCGCTGGGCGCGGACCGGCGGGTGGCGCCTTCGGCGCTGGTGCGACGCCGGATGCCGCCGATTTTGACCCGAGCCAGTTGCCGAAGGGCTTCGAAAAGTTCCTCGGCAAGTGAGCCTCACGACCCGCACGATCGGGGAGTCCGGCCCTCGGGTCGCCTTCCTCCATGGCGTGCTCGGCCAGGGCCGGAACTGGACCGAGATCGCTAAGGACCTCGTCGCCGACCCCGGCATCCAAGCGACTCTGGTGGACCTGCCCAACCACGGCCGCTCGCCCTGGACCGAGGACTTCTCCTATGTCGCGATGGCCGACACCGTGGCCCACAAGTTGCGCGAGCTCGCGCCGGGCGAGCCGTGGGTCGTGCTCGGGCACTCGATGGGCGGCAAGGTCGCGATGATCCTCGCGCTGCGCCACCCCGACCTGGTGCGCGGCCTCGTCGTCGTCGACATTGCCCCCTTCTCTTATGGCTCCGTCGAGCGGGACTTCACGACGATCATCCGAGCTTTGCGCGGACTGGATCTCGATGAGATCAGCTCGCGCGATGACGCCGACGCCCGACTGACCGCCGCGATCCCGAACGGCGGCACGCGCGCGTTCGCACTCCAAAACCTGCGCCGCGGTCGCGAGACCCCATGGGCGTGGCAGGCCAATCTCGATCTGCTGGAGGCCAATCTCGCCGCTCTCGGCGACTGGCCGGACGACATCGCCGATCCGGGCGCGACCTACGACGGCCCCGTGCTGTGGCTGAACGGCGCGGACTCGGTCTATGTCCAGCCGAAGGTGGTCCCGGCGATGCGGGCGCTTTTCCCGGCCACCCGCACGGTGAGCGTGAAGGGGGCCGGCCACTGGGTGCACACCGATGCGCCGGAGGTCTTCGTCGCCTCCGTTAAAGCCTTCCTCGCCGCGATCTGAGGTGGCTCGCTAGGCTCGCGGCATGGGCCACGTGCTGCATGTCACAGGTCAGGTACTCCTCGGACCCGATGAGGTGGTCGACGAGTTGTGGGTCGTCGGAGGGCGGGTGACCTTCGACCGGCCAACCGGCGACCACGACGTCGAGCACGTTTCGGGGTGGGTGCTGCCGGGGTACGTCGACGCGCACTGCCACGTCGGGCTGGACCGACACGGGGCGGTCGACGCGCAGACGTCCGAGGAGCAGGCCCTCACCGACCGGGCCGCGGGAACTCTGCTGATCCGCGATGCCGGATCGCCCGCCGACACCCGCTGGATCGACGAGCGCGACGACCTGCCGAAGATCATCCGCGCCGGGCGTCACATCGCCCGGACCAAGCGGTATATCCGCAACTTCGCCCATGAGATCGAGCCCGATCAACTCGTCTCACGGGTGCGCGCCGAAGCCCGCGCCGGGGACGGCTGGGTCAAGCTCGTCGGCGACTGGATCGACCGAGAAGCCGGTGACCTCACGCCGTGCTGGCCGGTCAAGGAACTCACCGAAGCGATCGCGGCGGCGCACGAAGAGGGCGCACGCGTGACCGCCCACTGTTTCGGAGAGCAGTCCCTGGCCGACTTCGCCGAGGCCGGGACCGACTGCATCGAGCACGCGACCGGCCTGGTCCCCGAGACGGTCGACGCCTTCGCCCGGCAGGGGATCGCGATCGTCCCGACGCTGGTCAATATCGAGACCTTCCCGCAGATCGCGGCGCCCGCGCAGGAGAAGTTCCCGCGCTATCACGACCACATGCTCGACCTCCACGCGCGTCGCTTCGAAACGATCGCCGCGGCCCACGAGGCCGGGGTCCCGATCTATGTCGGGACCGACGCCGGCGGCTCCCTTCCTCACGGCCTCGTGGGGGAGGAGATTCAGCTGCTGCACCGCGCGGGCCTGACGACCCGTGAGGCGCTCGCAGCCGCGACCTGGTCGGCCCGAGAGTGGCTGGGCCGACCAGGCTTGGAGGAAGGGAGCGAAGCGGACTTCGTCGTGCTCGACGCCGACCCGCGCGATGACCTCGCGGTCGTCGCCCGCCCCCGTCACATCGTGCTGCGCGGCCGGGTCGTCGCTTGACCCTGTCCCGACCTACCGGGGGGCTGGCTCAGACTGACTTGCCGGCCAGCTCCCCTTCGGAGGCGTCGACCTGGGCATCGGCAGCGACCTCCGCGCGGTGGCCGCGCACCGCGATGCTGATGGCGGCGACCCACACGGTGACGATGAGGGCGTAGACGATCCAGCGCGTGCCGCCGGCAACCTCGAGCCAGTCGCTGCTCATGAGGGTGCGTGAGTTGGTGAGCAAGATGATCCCGCCGACCGCGGCACCGAGGACCCGGGCGGGGACGAGGCGCACCAGCCAGGCCGCGATCGGGGCAGCGACGAGCCCACCGGCGAGAAGGGCGAGGACCCAGGCGAAGTTGATTCCCTGGCTGGAGAGCGCGATGAGGAAGCCGACGCTCGCGGAGACCGAGACGAGGAACTCGCTGGTGTCGATCGAGCCGATCACCTTGCGCGGCTCCAGCCGGCCCGACGAGAGGATCGCGGGGGTCCCGACCGGACCCCAGCCGCCGCCGCCCGTCGCATCGATGAAGCCGGCAAAGAGGCCAAGCGGTGCGAGGAAACGCTTGCGGAGCGGCTGACCGAGCCGGTCACGGCGCAGCCCCGTGAAGGTGAAGCGGGTGAGGATGTAAACGCCGAGGGCGAGCAGGACGATCGCCATCACCGGCTTGGCCGTGCTGGTGTCGAGGTTCGCGAGGAAGGTCGCGCCGATGAAGGCGCCGACGGCGCCGGGCAGACCGATCTTGACGACCACGCCCCAGTCGACGTTGCCGAAGCGCCAGTGCGCCGCGCCGCTGGCCAAGGTGGTGCCGATTTCAGCGAGGTGGACGGTGGCCGACGCGAGCGCCGGGTTGGTCCCGATGAGAAGGAGCAGGGTGGTGGTGGTGACTCCGTAGGCCATGCCGAGGCTGCCGTCGACGAGCTGGGCGGCGAATCCGACGAGGGCGAGGAGAACGAGCTTGCGCATGGCGAGAACCAAACCATTACGTTGCGTTATGAGTCAAGTAACGCCACGTTATGAAACGGGCGGTTGGTTCACCGCGGTTCGATCCGCGCCGATTCGGGCTCGGAGCATGGGCTCTGGCATGATGGACGGCTGTACCCGCCCAGGCCAGGGAAACCCGTGCCTGGCTGGACGCCTACACCCGAGTGTTGTGGCTCCCCGCGTGATTCTCGCGCGGTCTTGCCCTGCTCACCACCAACAAGGAGTGACCGGCCGTGGCCGTCAAGATTCGTCTCAAGCGCATGGGCAAGATCCGTGCACCGTTCTACCGCGTCGTCGTGATGGACTCGCGCACCAAGCGCGATGGTCGCGCGATCGAAGAGATCGGCAAGTACCACCCCACCGAGGAGCCCTCGGTGATCGACATCGACATGGAGCGCGCCAAGTACTGGATCTCCAACGGTGCCCAGCCGACCGAGGCCGTGGCCCGACTGCTCGAGATCCTCGAGAGCGGCAACCTCAAGGTCAAGGACGCCAAGCCGAGCAAGCGTGAGCTCTACGAAGCCGCGCTCGCCGCCTCCGGCAAGGAGGGCGCCGACGCCGAGGCCGTGACCGCCAAGAAGAAGGCGCCGAAGAAGCAGGCCGAGGAGACCCCCGCCGAGACTCCGGCCGACGAGGCCCCCGCCGAGGACCAGGCCTAAACCATGCCCGACGAGGCCCTAGAGGAAGCGCTAGAGCACCTGGTCGGCGGCATTGTCGAGCACAAGGACGATGTCGTGGTGCGGCACAAGAATCTGCGCCGCGGCAGCATCCTCGAGGTGCGCGTCCACCCGGATGACCTCGGCCGTGTGATCGGCCGTTCGGGCCGTACGGCGAGCGCGCTGCGCACCGTGATGGGCGCCCTCTCCGGGGGCGAGAACGTCCGGATCGACATCGTCGACACCGATCGCGTTCGCTAAGCACCACGCAGTAACAAGGGAAGGGCCCTACGCCGACTGGCGTAGGGCCCTTCCCTTTTTGGCCACCTCATTCGGCGCCGTGATGGTTGTCGCTAGTGGAAGGGTGCGTCTCCTCCGGGCTTAGCGGGGGTCCCTTGGCGTGTGCCTCGAAGGACGCGCCGGCGATGATGCTGAGCGCTGTGGCACTGGCCGCCTTCGCTTCATCGCTGACCGGCTCCACCCGGTGGCTGGGCTGGGCGGCCATCAGAGCAGGCCGGTGTATTGGTTCCAGCCGGCGCCGTAGGTGCGGTAGGTGGGGCTGATGGGTTGGTTGGTGTTGTTTTGCCCGTTGTAGATGCGCAGGGTGTGGCTGGCGTCGTTGGTGACGGCGGCGAGGTCGGGGTAGCCGTCCTTGTTGAAGTCGGCGAGTCCGGTGACGTTGTTGAAGCCGTGCCAGCCGGTGGCGATGGTGGTTGTGTAGGCGAGGGTGGATTGGCCGGTTCCGGCGTAGAGGAGGAGGTCGCCGGTGTTTCGGTCGATGGCGAGGACATCGGGTTTGCCGTCGCGGGTGAGGTCGCCGGTGGTGACGATTTCTTTGAAGCGGTTCCAGCCGGCGGCGATGCGGGCTTTGCCGGTGATGGTGGGGGTTGCGCCGGGGGTGGAGGTCACGGTGTAGAGGTATAGGTCTCCGCCGGGGGTGGCGCCGAGGATGTCGGGTTGGCCGTCGCCGGTGAGGTCGCCGGGGGCGGCGAGTTGGGTGAATTGGTTCCAGCCGCTGGTGTTGGGGATGGTGACGGCGGCGTTGGGGATGGCGTTGGTGCCTTTGTAGAACTTCAAGGTGCCGTCGGTTTTGCTGCGGGCGATGAGGTCTTGTTTGCCGTCGCGGTTGTAGTCGGCGCGGAGGAGGGCGTTGAACTGGGACCAGCCGCCGCCCCAGGTGGAGGCGGTGGTGGTGGATCCGGTGCCGGTGCCGGGGTAGACGGTGATGGCCCCGCCGCTGCGGGTGGGGTTGTAGCCGACGATGTCGGACTTGCCGTCACCGGTGAAGTCGCCGTATCCCGAGATCAATGCTGCGCTCATCGCCGGAACACTCGGCTGCGGAGCGCTCCAGGTCATCTTCTTGTAACGGACACCGATGTACTTCCGCCAGTACGACGACTGCAGATCGCCCGTGCCCTTGACTGTGCCGACGCGTGGGTTGGACTCCGAGTAGTACACGAAATACCGGTGTTGACCGGCGTCGTTGGGGGCCCAACCGCCGAACAGGACAATGTGGCTTTTCTCCCAGGGTGAACTCACATTGAAGTTGAGCGCGTCGCCCGGACGCAGCGCGGTCGGGGGGACCTGTTGGAGCTGGCTGCGCAGGTACGCGGTGTCGGCAAATCGAGGGTCGAGATTGTGTGCCACCAAGGAACTCGGAAGCCCCCAGGCCATCGACACGTACCCCGAGCAGTCCTCGCGGTACCGGCCGTATTGGTTGCGCCAGCACAAGCTCTGGTTGTAGTTGACCCGCCGGGCGACGACTGGGGGAAGCCACGACTGGGCCCGCGTGATCGCCTGTTCGCCGGTGACGGTCGCGAGATTGGTCCCTGATTGTCCGCAGTACCTGACCGAGATCTCGTCGGCGCTGGCCTGAGGGGCGGTCGCGATCGAGGCGGTGACGAGGACGCCGGCGGCGGCGAGGGCGAAAGACACTGAGCGTCGGATCTGCATGGCGCTGCTCCTTGCTGACGGCTACGGCCCGAATCCAAAGTTCGGATAACCGCACTCTGCGGAGCGAGCAGTTGCCAGCAAAAGAGAAAATCGTGGGTACTACTGGCCTGGCAGCGAGTGGCCGACGCCTACCGCGCAGTGTCCACTAGGAGCCGCGGGTGAGATCGACCCACCCGGTGCTGGAGGCGAGGTACCCGGCCTGGAAACGGCTCTCGGCGTTCAGCTCGTCGGCGAGGGCCGAGATAATCCGCCGCACTGTCCTGACCGAAATCCCCAGCTTCCGAGCGACCGACTCATCCTTCAACCCCTTCGCCAGAAGGGTCGCCACCTGACGCATGCGGGCCTCGGTAAAGACCCCGTCCCCGGGTGTATTCGTGGTCCCGAAGGGGGTCGCCGTGCTCCAGAGTTCTTCGAAGAGGGCGAGGATCGGGGCGACCAGCGAATCGCCGTGCAAGACATAGGCGCCGGTCGATCCGTCTGCTCCGCGGGCGGGGATCAATGCGTGCTCACGATCGAAGATGAGACACAGCTGCGGGATGGCCGGCAGAAGCCGCACCGAGTGCCCGAGCGTGAGCAGCGTCGAGAGGTAGTCGTCCCAGTGCGCCGGTCCTAGCGACTCAAGCGAGACGATCATCCGCTGGTCGAGGCCGCGCTCTGCGGCGCTGCGCTCGAGGGGGAGCGCAGCGCGCACCGCGGCCTCCGAGACCGCCGCTCCGGGGTGGGTAGACCACACGCTGTGCGTCGCTGCTGCCGAGAGTTGGTAGATCCGCGAGCGGACCAAGGGCGAGTCGATGAGGTATTCGACGTCAGATCCGACGCCGCTGCGACGTTGCGTCACATAGTCATTGACGAGTTCGGGGAGTTCATCGCGAGCGGCGTAGAGAGCGGCCCGTTGGGCTTCCAACCGCGCCTCCTCGCGCGCGATCAAGACCTCGAAGGCTTGTTCTGGTGGGAGGGAGTAGTGGCCGGTCGGCGTCGTCGCTCGTTGCCCGACCACCCCGGCCTCGTCCAGGTCGGCCAGCGATTGGCGAACCTCGGGCACGTCCGCCCCGCTCGCGGCCGCTAACTCTTCAATTCGTGCTTCGGGGACGAGGAGCAGATGCCGGTACACACGCTCGTGCCCGGCGGATAGACCGAACCGATCGAACACCCCGTAATCCCCACACCCCTGGCCTAAAACGGACTTTCCACAGTATGCCAGGAAGACCTCTTCGAATGCCCCTAGGAATGGGGCAATGATCGATTCAGTCGCCTTCGGTAAAACGCGACACCGGACCTCATAGATGGAACAGACCATGAAAAGAATGGGCCGCACCGCCGCCACCGTGATCACCGCCTTCGCTCTGGCTTCCGGGATGGGAGTTGCCGTCATGGCCGTCCCCTCGGCGCCGACGTCAGGCGCCACCGTCGCGACCGGGGACCACGTGTGGCCCGATGTGTACAAGCCGCGCAAGGCGCACTGCACGAAGCACGCGAAGCGGTGCGTCCGCCACGCGTCGGCGTCGGCCTGACCTCAGGTGTAAACCTTTGGTTGACATTCGCCGGCGAAGGGGGCCGCGCTGGGGTTATGCCCAACATCGCCTGGACGCTCGGGATTGCCGCCCTCATGACGATCGCCGTGGGGGTGATCAGTGGAGGTGGTACCGCCTTCTTGGTGGGCGCACTCCTCGCGCTTGTCTTGTGGGTCATCCTCTTCTTCGCGAACTACGCGCGCCCGGAGGGTGAGCGCGGGGTCGATGCTCGCGCCTATCTCGTCGCGGCGGTGATCACCGTGGCGCTCGGGGCGATCCTCGTCTCGATGACCGACGTGATTACCTTCTGGCCCGTGGGGGCGATCATCGCCGGCGCGGTCGTCGGTGGCGGCTCGGTCGCCGTCGCCAAGAAGGAGTGAGCGGTGAGAGCCTCGCGGCGGTCCAAGCCGCCGCTCGCTCCCTCGAGGCCGCTCGCGCCGCGCTGCAGCAGGCCGTGGATGAGGCCCGCGACGCCGGGGAGTCGTGGGCCGCGATCGGTGCGGCTCTCGGCACATCGCGCCAGGCGGCCTTTAAACGGTTTGGCCGCCCCCGCGATCCCCGCTCGGGCGAAGCCATGACGCGCCGTACCGCCGAGGCCCTGGTCGCGATCACCGAGCGGGTCTTCCAGCTGATCGCCGCCGGCGACGACGCTTCTCTGCGGCCGCTGATCCGTGAGGACGCCGCCGCGACCCTGACCGCCGAACTCATCGCGCGGACCTGGGCCGATGTCGTAGCCGCCACCGGGGAGTTCGAGCGTTGCGAAGCGACTCGGGTCGAAACCTCTGATGGGGCCGTCTTGGCCGACGAAGACGATGTGGTGGGCAGCGCCATCGGAGCGACCACGGTGGTGTGCGAGGCCGGGCAGTGGTCGGGCCGGGTCGCCTTCGATGCCGATGACCAGATCACCGGCCTGCTGATCCTGCCACCCGGCGCCGCTTCCCCCTTCTGACCGGCTGGCCGATCTGCCCCGTGGCATACGGTTAGGCCCATGACCTCCAGCGCGCCCGGCCACGTCGTCGCCCGAATTGGCAAGCCGCACGCCTTGCGCGGGGAGGTGACGGTCCAGGTCCACACCGACGACCCCGAGGGGCGATTCGTCGTCGGCGCCACCTTCCCGACGCGCGCCGAGGCCGGATCCGGCGTGCCGCGCGAACTCACCCTCGCGAGCGTGCGGGTGCACCGGGGGATCTGGTTGCTGGGCTTCGAGGGCATCCCCGACCGCACCGGCGCCGAGGGCCTGCGGGGCACGCGGCTGCTTGCTCCCGAGGAGTCCGAAGGGGGCGAAGGTGACGCCTGGTACGAAGAGGACCTCGTGGGCCTTGCTGCGCAGAGCCCGGATGGGGAGCACCTGGGCGAGATCGTTGCGCTCGAACTCGGCCCGGCCCAGGACCGGCTCGTCGTGCGCCTCGCGAGTGGGCGGGAGGCCTTGGTCCCGCTCGTCGAGCAACTGGTGCCGACGGTCGACGTCGAGCAGGGGCACGTGGTGATCGACGCGCCTCCCGGTCTGCTCGATCTCGGGCAGTAAAGGCGTGTCGATGCGCCTCGACGTGATCTCGATCTTCCCCGATTACCTTGCGCCCCTAGATCTTTCGCTCATTGGCAAGGCTCGCCGCGAAGGCCTCGTGGACCTGCGGATCCACGACCTGCGCGACTTCACCCACGATCGCCACCGCACGGTTGACGACACCCCCTTCGGTGGCGGCGCGGGCATGGTCATGAAGGCTCAGCCGTGGAGCGAAGCCCTGACTGCCCTTGTCGATTCGGCCGATGAGGCCAGTGGTGCGGCACCGATCCTGATCGTCCCCGGGCCGGGTGGTCAGCCCTTCGACCAGGCGACCGCACGCGAACTCGCGGAGGCTCCCTGGCTCGCGTTCGCGTGCGGGCGGTATGAGGGGATCGACGAACGGGTTTACGAGTGGGCGGCCGAGCGCATGGAGGTGCGCGTCCTTTCCCTCGGCGACTATGTCTTAAACGGCGGCGAGGTCGCGGCGCTGGCCATGACCGAGGCGATCGTGCGGCTCCTACCGGGGGTCGTCGGGAACGCCGAGTCACTCGTCGAGGAGTCCCACGAAGGGGGCCTACTCGAGTACCCGATCTACACCAAGCCCTCGACCTGGGACGGGCGCCCGGTGCCGGAGGTCCTGCTCGGCGGGAACCACGCGGCGATCGCCGAATGGCGCCACCAGCAACGGCTTACTCGCACCGCCGCCCGTCGACCCGATTTGCTGCACGCGGCACAGGCGGCCCAGGCGCTTGGCGATCTCACGCTCAACGACGCCACCGCGGGGGATGTGGCCGAACTGGTCGTCCTCACCCGAGCGTGCTGGTTGCCGGAGGGCTACGCGGCGGGGGAGACGATCCCTCCCCTTGTCGACGGCCCCGAAGAGGTCGCCGCCAGCCTCACCGCCTGGCGGACCCTCGTCGCTCGGATCGACGGGCGCATGGTCGCCTCCGTCCGTGGCCGGCTGCTGCCGGGCGATGACACGGTCTGGGAGACCGGTCGCATCATGGTGGCGCCCGACCTTCAGGGCACGGGGATCGCCGCCGAGCTCCTCGCGCTCGCCGAGACCTGGGCGCCGGCAAGCGTGACGACCTTCACCCTGGACACCTGGGAAGGCAACGCGCGCGCCCTTCGTCTCTACAAAAAAGCTGGCTACCGGATCCGGGGGCGCGGGAGCCATCCTCAACTCGTCGTCCTCACCAAGCGGCGGCGCTGATTTCGCCCGGAGTGCTCGCCTCTGGCAGACTGTGACGTCGCGCCTTATTCCTTTTCGCCCCCGCCACAGGGGGAGTGCACGGCCACGTAGCCGATCTGCATGCGGCGGACGGGCGCGATCAGTACAGACGATCACGAATACTCGCGGGCGACCTGTGGCGCCGGCAAGAAAGCGAATCTGCCATGCAGCGTTTCGATGAGCTCGACTCTGCCTCGATGAAGTCCGACCTTCCCGACTTCCGCGCCGGGGACACGGTCAAGGTCCACGTCAAGGTCATCGAGGGCTCGCGCTCTCGTATCCAGGTCTTCCAGGGCGTCGTGATCCGTCGCCACGGCGGCGGCATCGGTGAGACCTTCACCGTCCGCAAGATCTCCTTCGGTGTTGGCGTCGAGCGGACCTTCCCGCTCCACTCGCCGAACATCGACAAGATCGAGGTCGCCACCCGCGGTGACGTCCGTCGCGCCAAGCTGTACTACCTGCGCAACCTGCGCGGCAAGGCCGCTCGCATCCGCGAGCGCCGTGAGACGCCGGCGAACTGACGCAGGCACCTCCCAGCAGCAGCGTTTAATCTGACGCAGGTGACGCCCGATCAGCACGAGACGACCCCCGATGAGGGGGTCGTCTCGCGTCGGTCATGGGGGATGAGCGGACGACGCGTCCTCGGGCTGATCGCGCTCGCGGTCGTCTTGGCGATGCTGCTGCAGGCCTTCGTGGCCCAGACCTTCTTCGTCCCGAGCGACTCGATGGCGCCGACAGTGCGTCCCGGTGATCGCGTCGTGGTGACCAAGCTCGGTGCCGACTCGGTGGATCGCGGTGACGTGATTGTCTTCGACGGCACGCGGACCTTCGCGCCCGCGAGCCGCGATCCGCACGAGTCCGATGGCCTGATCGGCCGGGTCCTTTCTGGGCTATCGGGCGCTGTCGGGATCGACCTGGGCGAACAGGACTACCTCAAGCGCGTGGTCGCGGTTGGTGGGGACCGCGTTTCGTGCACACCCGAAGGGGGCCTCGTCGTTGACGGGAAGGCGGTCGCCGAGCCGTACCTGCCGGAGGGGACCGCGGCCTGCGATTCCCCCTTCGACCTCGCGGTGCCGACCGGGCGGCTCTTCGTCCTCGGTGATAACCGCGCTCACTCCTCAGACTCCCGCGCCCACCTCGGCGCTCCAGGCGGCGGGATGATCCCGCTCGATGACGTCATCGGCCACGTCTCCTGGCGTTACTGGCCGCTTACCGACCTGGGAGGCTTGTAAAGCCATGGCGCGCACCCCTGACGCCGATTCCGCCCGCTCGGAATCGCTTTCCGATCGTGCGGCCGAGCGCGAAACCGTGAACCCGACGCCGGAGCGTAGTTTCGGCGCCTCCGTCGCGGCCGGCGTCCGCGAGATCATCATCGTCATCGCGATGGCACTCACCCTGTCCTTCGTGGTGAAGACCTTCCTCGTGCAGGCCTTCTTCATTCCGAGCCCGTCGATGCAGGCCACCTTGATGGAAGGGGACCGCGTGATCGTCTCGAAGCTGACGCCGCGGGTCTTCGATCTCGAGCGAGGCGACGTGATCGTGTTCGCCGATCCCGGTCAGTGGCTCGAAGAGACCGAGCCGGTCAACCGCGGAGCCTTCCTCAATGGGGTTCGTGACGGCCTCGTCTTCGTGGGGCTGCTACCCGACACCTCCGAGGGCCACCTGATCAAGCGCATCATTGGGATGCCGGGCGACAAGGTCGAGTGCTGCGATGCCAACGGGCGCCTCACCGTCAACGGCGTCGCGATCGACGAGGCCTACGTCAAGCCCGGTCAGGAGCCGAGCGAGAAGCCCTTCGCGATCGTGGTGCCCGAAGGGCGGGTGTGGGTGATGGGCGATAACCGCGGCGACTCCTCGGATTCGCGCTATCACGACGCGCCCCTCGAAAACGGCACCAATGGTTCGGTCCCGATCGACCTCGTCGTGGGGAAGGCCAAGGCCGTGGTCTGGCCGATGAACCGCATGGGCGGACTCACCGACTACGACGCGGTCTTTACCCATGTGCCGCGAGCCTCGAGCGCGCGATCGGTCGCGACCCCACCGGTATCCGCCGGATCGTGACTCCTCGACGGCCGAGCCTTCGCCTCGAGCGAGAGTTCCAACGCGCCGGTCATCTCGTGATCGCCGGGATGGATGAGGTGGGGCGGGGGGCTCTCGCCGGGCCGGTGTCCGTTGGGGTATGTGTCATCGACCCCAGCGTGCGGACCGCTCCGATGGGGGTGCGTGACTCCAAGCTGATGACCGCTGCCGCGCGCACCGCGATGGTGCCGCGCCTCCACCGCTGGGCCGTCGCCTACGCCGTGGGGCATGCCTCGCCGAGCGAGATCGATGAGGTGGGCATCATTGCCGCCCTTCGCCTCGCCGGGCGTCGCGCGCTCGCGGCCTGCGGCGTGCGGCCCGACCTCGTGATCCTGGACGGTCATCATGACTGGCTGACCGACCCCGGCGAGGTGGGCCTCTTCGCCGAACTCGTCGATGAGGCCGTGCCGCCGGTCACCACGGTGATCAAGGCCGACATGCGCTGCTCCTCGGTCGCGGCGGCGAGCGTGCTTGCCAAGGTCGAGCGGGACGCGATCATGGTCCGCCTCGATCCGGAGCACCCCGAGTACGGCTGGGCCGGCAACAAGGGGTACGCAGCCGCCGAGCACCTCGCTGCGCTAACGGCGAAGGGGGCGAGCGTGCACCACCGGCGGTCCTGGCGGCTGCCGGGTGCTGTCGCGAATGCCCCGGTGTTGCATGATGAGCAGGACGTGCGGGGAACTCCCGAACCGGTGAGCGATCAGGAAGCAGGGCGATGAGCGCCGAGGACCTGGAGAAGTACGAGACCGAGATGGAGCTTGCGCTCTACCGGGAGTACCGCGATGTCGTCCACCTCTTTAGTCACGTCGTCGAGACCGAGCGCCGGTTTTACCTCGCGAACTCGGTGGACGTGCGGGCCCGGCAGGATTCCGGCGAGGTGTATTTCGAGGTCACCATGGAGGACGCCTGGGTGTGGGATATCTACCGCCCGGCTCGGTTCGCTAAGAACGTCAAGGTCGTGACGTTTAAAGACGTCAACGTCGAAGAACTCGCGAAATCCGATATCGAACTGCCCAAGGAGGGCTTCCGCCCCCGCTGACCGTCTCGTCCACCGCGGGTCACAACCGCGCTGCGCTATCCACCGGGTGAAGGGGGCGCGCCTGGTCGCCTTCGCTCCGGCCAATCCTGGTCCCGGAGGTGGTGCACATGGTGGCGACGGCGGACGAGCAGGACCCGAAGGGCAGCGACGATCGGATCGCGCTCGGCGCGACCGGTGAGGAGATCGCCTGGCGGTACCTCGCGGCCCGCGGGTTGCAACTGATCGCACGGAACTGGCGCTGTGCGCCCATCGGCGAGATCGACCTCGTCCTGCGCGATGGCGCCGACCTCGTGATCTGCGAGGTCAAGACCCGGCGCGGCACCGCCTTCGGAGCTCCGATTGAGGCGGTGACGCCGCGCAAGCTCGCCCGACTGCGTCGTCTCGCCGGAGCCTGGTTGCGCGAGCACCCCGGTGGCGGGTGGAGCGGGATCCGACTTGATGTCGTGGGGGTGCTCGCGCATCCGGACGGGACCTACGCGATCGATCACCGTGCGGGGGTTGGGGGATGAGCTTCGGGTGTACCCGGGCGGTCGCGCTGGAGGGCCTCACCGGCGCGCCCGTGGAGGTGGAGTGTCATATCGGCGACGGGCTCCCCGCCTTCACAGTGGGGGGACTTCCCGATACTGCGCTGCGGCAAAGCGCCGAGCGCGTCCGTTCCTCGCTCGTGGTTCTCAAGCAATCGGTCAATCAGCGGCGCGTGATGATCAATCTGTCGCCCGCTGCGATCGCGAAGCACGGCACGTCCTATGACGTTGCGATCGCGATCGCCGTCCTCGCCTGCCTGCGGACGATTCCCCAAGACGCCTGCCGGGGGGTGACCCACCTGGGGGAGCTGGCGCTCGATGGGCGGATCCGCCCGGTCCGCGGCATCTTGCCTGCCGTGATGGCCGCGGCGGCGCACGGATTTCGCCACGTCGTCGTGCCGACTGCGAATGTGGGGGAGGCGCGGCTTGTCGACGGGGTCCGGGTCAGCGCGTACGAGACGCTGCAAGACCTCTTCGATGCGTACACCTCGCTCGCGCGTGGGGCGAGCCTGCCGCAGGCACCGCCCGTCGAGGCCAGTTCGCCCGGACAGCGGCGCTGTGTCGACCTCGCCGATGTCGCCGGCCAGCACGAGGCGCGGGTGGCGCTGGAGGTGGCGGCCGCGGGCGGGCATCACCTGATGATGAGCGGGCCGCCGGGGTCGGGCAAGACCATGCTGGCCGAGCGCCTGGTCACCGTGCTGCCCCGGTTGAGCGATGCCGCGGCCCTGGAGTCGCTCGCGGTCCGCTCCTTGCTCGGCGCCGTAGACACGAAGGAGGGCCTGGACAAGACGCCCCCCTTCGTCGCCCCACACCACACCGCCACGATGGCAGCGCTCGTCGGTGGTGGATCGGGGCAGGTCCTGCCGGGCTCGATCTCGCAGGCTCACCGTGGGGTCCTTTTCTTGGATGAGGCTCCCGAGTTCGCGACCTCGGTCCTGCAGTCGCTGCGCCAACCCCTGGAGTCCGGGCGCGTGGTGATCGCCCGGGCTCGGCGCAGCGTGACCTACCCGGCGCGGTTTCAGCTCGTCCTGGCGGCCAATCCCTGCCCCTGTGGGATGGGCTTCGGTAAGGGCCTCGCCTGCCGCTGCCGCGCGACCGAACGGATGGCCTACGGCGCCCGGCTCCACGGCCCCCTTCTCGACCGGGTCGATATCCGCATCGAGGTCCCACCGCTCACGAGATCGGGCCTCACCGGGGAGGTGGGAGAGAGCAGCGCCGAGGTGGCCGATCGCGTCGCCCAAGCCCGGGCGGTGCAAGCCGAGCGCTGGGGCCCCTCCGGTTGGCAGTTGAACAGCCAGGTCCCGGGGTCGGTGCTGCGGCGAAGTCCGTGGAGACTGCCGCCCGAGGAGACCGCCGATCTGGACCGGGCGCTCGATCGGGGGCGGATCACCCTGCGCGGTTACGACCGAACCCTGCGGACGGCATGGACGGTGGCCGACCTTCGCGGCAAGACGACTCCGGGACGAGCCGAGCTCGCGCTCGGCCTGATGTATCGCGCGGCCGAAGGCGTGCAGCGATGACGGCCTCGACGGGTTCGGTGAGCGCGGCGGTGATGGCCCGAGCGCGAGACATGGTCAAAGCCGACGAGCGGCGGGCCCGAATCGCCTGGTCACGGGTGGCCGAACCGGCGAGCCCAGCGGTGCAATCCGCCGTGAGCAGCCATGGCTATGTCGGGGCATGGCACCGGTTGATCGACGGCCGACTGACGGCCGTCCGCGGGCCGCGTGAGCGGATCGGCCTGGTCGACGTCGATCGGGATATCGCGAACACGATGCGGGTCGGCGCGCGGATCATCATCCCCGGCGACGCCGAGTGGCCCGCCCAAATCGGCCGTCTCCCGGAGCCGCCGCACGCCCTGTGGGTCCGCGGCGAGCAGCGCCTCGATGAGGTGAGCGCACGCAGCGTCGCACTGGTCGGCTCGCGGGCCAGCACCGGCTACGGGGAATCGGTGGCCCAAGAGATTGCCGCCGATCTGACATCCCGTGGGTGGACCGTCGTTTCGGGAGCGGCCTACGGGATCGACGCGGCCGCGCACCGAGGAGCGCTGGCGGTCGATGGAGCGACCATCGCGGTCCTGCCCTGCGGCATCGACCGGTGTTACCCGATGGCACACCGGGAGTTAGTGGGTGCGGTGGCTCGCTCGGGAGGGATCGTCTCGGAGTTACCCCCGGGGTCGGTCGCGATGCGGCAACGGTTCCTCAGCCGCAATCGCCTGATCGCCGCCTTCACGGCGGCGACGATCGTGGTCGAAGCGGCGCGGCGTTCGGGTGCGCTCAACACGGCCGGTCATGCCGAGCGGATCGGTGCCCCCGTCGGAGCGGTCTCGGGCCCGGTCACGTCGATGGCCTCATCCGGTTGCCATCAGTGGATCCGTGAGCAACGCGCTGTGCTGGTCACCGATGCTGTCGAGGTCATCGACCTCGCTGGGGACATCGGAGCGGACGCGGCCGGGACCGATGATCTGGACCGTCGTCTCGCGGTCGACCACCTGAGTGTGGCGGCGCGGGCGGTCCACGATGCGTTGCTGGTGCGTCGCGGCACGACGGTCGCGGCCGTGGCAGTCACGACGGCGCTCGCGCCCGATGAGGTCCTCGCCGAGCTCGTCTCCCTTGAGTTGGAGGGATGGGCCGCACGTGAGCCCGACGGGACGTGGCGTCGGCTGATGCGCCGCTGAGCCTCCCGTACCGGAAAGCGCCCGCTGGCGCGGCTATTTCCGCGGCCGATGGCGTTTTCCGCGTCGCAGCCGAGGCGGGGTGATGGCTCGGAGCGCCTTCCGGGCCCGCGGACCTCACCGACCTAGGCTGGTTCGGGTGAGTGATCGTCCCGCCCTTCCCGAGAGCACCGAGCGGGTGCTGGGCGACTACCGGACCCACCTCGCCGTCGAAAGAGATCGCTCCGAGCACACGGTGCGGGCGTACATCCGGGACGCCCGCACCTGCCTGGAATGGTGCGCCTCCGAGCAGGGCGCCGCGCTCACCGACATCACGCTCGCCGACCTTCGGGCCTGGCTCGGGTCACTGGCTGCGGCCGGCGCCGCTCGCGCGAGCCTCGCGAGGCGCGCCGCCTCGGTGCGCGGGTTCTTTGGCTGGGCGGCCCGGACGGGAGTGATCGCCACCGACCCGTCGGCCCGACTCGCTGCCCCCAAGCGCGGCTCGCGTTTGCCAGAGGTGCTCTCCCAAGGCGGCGCCGCCGACCTTCTGGACGTCGCCGCGGTTGCCGCCGACGATGACGATCCGATCCATCAACGAAACCGTGCGATCCTCGAACTCCTCTACGCGACCGGTATCCGGGTTGGCGAGCTCTGCGCGCTGGACCGTGACGACCTCGATCTCGACCGCCGGGTCGTCAAGGTGATGGGCAAGGGGCGTAAGGAGCGCGTGGTCCCCTTCGGTGAACCGGCCGCCGAGGCGCTCGTCGAGTGGCTCGACCACGGACGTCCGCGGGTTGCATCCGCGGACTCCGGGCCGGCCCTCTTCCTCGGCCGAAGGGGGCGCAGGGTTGACCCCCGTCAGGTCCGCGCGGTCGTCCATGAGTTGCTCCGGCACGTCCCCGATGCCCCCGATGTCGGCCCGCACGGACTACGCCACAGTGCGGCCACCCATCTCCTCGAAGGGGGAGCCGACCTGCGAATGGTCCAGGAACTCCTCGGCCACTCCTCACTCGCCACGACCCAGATCTATACGCACGTCTCTGTCGAACGGCTCCGCCGCTCGTACGCGCAGGCACACCCCCGGGCTTAGGCCGCGGCGGTGCTCGGTTAGCGGCCGGAGCGAACTACCAAAGACGTCATCGCGTGACCGGGAGCAGGATCACCCGCCATCCGAAGAAGGGCAGCGGGTCCAGATACTCGTTGCCGCGCTTGGCGCCGAGATGCAGACACGCCGAGGGTTGGCAATGCCCCTTCTCGTCGGAGAGGCGTCCGATGACCTGGCCGGGCCGGACGCGCTCGCCCACGGCGACGCTGACGTCGAGGGGCTCGTAGGTGGAGCGAATCCCGGTCGCATGCCGCACGCTCACGGTGCCTCGTCCAGCGATCACGCCCGCGTGACTCACCGTGCCGTCGGCGACGGCGCGGACCGGGGCTCCCACGTGGGCGCCGAGATCGAGGCCGCGATGACCGGCACCCCACACCGATGCCGGTGCCTCGAACCGGCGGACCAGCGGCGGTCGGGGGGTGAGGGGCCACGCCCACCGTCCGCGCGGTGTCGTTTCGCCCCCGCCGGTGGGGGCAACGAAGGCCGAGTCGACGTCGCCCCTGGCGAAGGGAGCAAGCAGCGCGGGCCCCCCTTCGCCCCCGTGGGTGGGGGCAAAGGCATCGCGATCCGTTGCGGCGATCGGCGCAGGGGCGAGCGCGAGGACGAGGGCAAGCCCGGCGCCGGGGAGGACGCTCGTGAGTTCCATCCACGAAGCGTGGCAATAAGGCGGTCGGTGGAACTCATCGCCCCTTCTGCCGGTGCATTTCGCCGATGCGCTCGCAACCGATGGGGATAACTCCCGCACCCGAGGCGAAGGGGGCGAACCTTCTGCAGGCCGGGTGTGGAGGTGGGGTGCGCGGGGTGCTGGGGTGGGCGCGTTTGGCACCCCGGGTGTGGAGGTGGGGTGCGCGGGGTGCGGGGGTCGGCACCTTTTGCAGGCCGGCCGCCGCGGTGGGGTGCGCGGGGTGCTGGGGTGGGCGCGTTTGGCACCCCGGGTGTGGAGGTGGGGTGCGCGGGGTGCGGGGGTCGGCACCTTTTGCAGGCCGGCCGCAGACGGTGGGGTGTGCGGGGTGCGGGGGTCGGCACCTTTTGCAGGCCGGCCGCGGTCTGTGGGGTGCTTGGGGGCTTGGGAGGTGCTAGAGGCGGACGTCGGGGACGCGGGCGAGGCGCTCGAGGCCTGCTCGCAGCACGGCCTCGTCCTTGCAGAACGCCAACCGGATGAGCGAGCGCCCGAGCGTCTGGTCCTCATAGAAGGCCGACACCGGCACCGCGGCCACCCCGATCTGCTCGGGCATCGCGCGGCAGAGGGCGTCGGCGTCATCGACGCCGAGCGGCGCGGTGTCCGCCACGATGAAGTAGGTCCCCTCTGGTGCCTGAACCCCAAAACCCATGGACCGAAGCCCATCGAGCATGAGCCCTCGGCGCGCGTCGAGGGATTCGGTGAGACCTCGATACACCTCGTCACCCAGCCCAAGGCCGTGCGCGATCGCGAACTGGAAGGGGGTGCCGGAGGTGAAGGTCAGGTACTGCTTGACCGTGCGAACCGCCCGGATGAGGTCGGCGGGACCGGTCGCCCAGCCGATCTTCCAGCCCGTCGTCGAAAAGGTCTTGCCCGCCGACGAGATCGTGAGCGTGCGATCAGCGAGCCCGGGCAGGCTGGCGATCGGGATGTGCGTGGCACCGTCGAAGGTGAGGTGCTCGTAAACCTCGTCGCTCACGATCACGGCGTTGTGGCGGCGGGCGATCTCCCCGATCGTGCTGAGCTCACCCGCGGTGAAGACCTTCCCCAGCGGGTTGTGCGGGGAGTTGAGCAAGAAGACCTTGGTCCGTGGTGAGCAGGCGGCTTCGAGGCGTTCGACGTCGAGCTCGAGATCGGGCCAGGTGAGCGGCACCGTGCGCAGCACCCCGCCGGCGAGGGCGACGCAGGCCTGGTAGGAGTCGTAGTAGGGCTCGAAGGCGACGACCTCATCGCCGGGATCAAGCAGGGCGAGAAGCGACGCAGCGATCGCTTCGGTCGCGCCGGTCGTGACGAGGACCTCGCGGTCGGGGTCGACGGAGAGCCCATAGAAGCGCTCTTGGTGATCGGCGATCGCCTGGCGCAGGACCGGCACCCCGGGGCCCGGCGCGTACTGGTTATGCCCATCGGCGATCGCCTGTTGCGCGGCGGCGAGGATCTCGGCGGGACCATCTTCGTCGGGGAAACCCTGCCCGAGGTTCACCGCGTCATGGGTGATCGCGAGCGCGGTCATGGTCGAGAAGATCGTCTCGCCGAAGGGGGTCATGCGGGCCACGAGCGGAGAGTCCATCCCGCCACTGTAGGCAGGTGCGTCACGATGGGGGGATGACGACGGCCGTGCGGATCGCCCTTCGCCGCGAGTTAGCCGCCCACGCCGACCCGCAGCGGGCTGAGGGAGCGCAGCGCTACATGAAGTCGGCGATGCCCTTCCTCGGCGTGCGCGTCCCGACGGTGCGCGCCATCGTCGCGGCGGTGCTCGCCGAGCCCACCCTTCGTCCGACCAGCCGCGAGGAGTGGCAGCAGGACATTCGCGAGCTGTGGGACGGCGCGCAGTACCGGGAGGAGCGCTATGCCGCGCTGGCCGTCCTGCGCCACCGGTTCGCGGCCCCGTGGCGCACGAGCGAGGCGATGCCGCTCGTCGAAGACCTCATCGTGACCGGTGCCTGGTGGGATCTGGTTGACGAGATCAGCCATGTGGTCGGAGCGATCCTGCTGACCGACCCGGAGGGTGAAGGGGGACGCCTTCGCACCTGGGCGCGCGGCGAAAGCCGTCACGGGGATGACCTGTGGCTCCGGCGGAGCGCGATCATCGCCCAGCTGGGCGCCAAGGAACGCACCGATCGTGACCTCCTCGCCGAGGTCATCGAGATCAACCTCGCCCGCCGCGAGTTCTTCATCACCAAGGCGATCGGGTGGGCGCTGCGGCAGTATGCGCGCACGGACCCGCAATGGGTGGTGGCCTTCGTCGAGCACCACGACCTGGCCCCGCTGAGCCGCCGCGAAGCCCTCAAACATCTCGACACCAAGGACGAGCCATGAACCCAGACGAGTACAGCGCCTTAACCGCGACCCAGATCGCGAAGGGAGTCCGCGAGGGCCGCTGGAGCGCTCGCGAGATGGTCGAGGCTGCCCTCGCCCGGATCGCCGCGCTCGATCCCACGATCGGCGCGATGACCACCGTGCGCTCCGGCGAAGCCCTCTCCGAGGCCGCTGCGGTCGATCACGATGACCGGGCCCGCTCCGGTGCGCTCGCTGGGGTCCCGATCGTGGTCAAGGAGGAGTTCGACGTCGCGGGCTGCGTCACGACGCTCGGAGGCCGGGGCAACTCGACGCCCCGGGGCGCCGACAGCGAGGTCATCCGACGCATGCGCGCGGCGGGCGCGGTCATCGTCGGGAAGACGGCGATGCCCGAGTTCGGCCAGGTCCCGCTCACCGAAACCCGCGATGGGGTGATCACCCGCAACCCCTTCGATCACGCGCGGACCATCGGCGGTTCCTCGGGAGGCTCCGCCGCGGCGGTCGCCTCGGGGATGGTCCCGATCGCGCTGGGGGCCGACGGCGGCGGATCGATCCGGATCCCCGCCGCGTGCGCCGGTCTCGTGGGCTTCAAACCGCAGCGCGGACTCGTGACGCTCGCGCCGCACTCCGAGCACTGGTTCGGCCTGGTCGTCGCGGGTGGGATGAGCCGCACGGTCGCCGACTCCGCGGTCCTCTACGACGTGATCAGCGGGTCGATGCCGACCGACCGGTGGCAAGCGGCGGCTCCGGTCACCCCCTTCGCGGCCGAGGCGGCCAAGGACCCAGCCCCGCTACGGATCGCCTGGACGACCCGCTCCATCACCCCTGGGCTGCGGACCGATCCGGTCGTGCAGGAGGCGACGAAGGGGGTCGTCGACACCCTCGCCGGCGCCGGTCACCGAGTGGCCAAAACCGACGCCCGCTGGCCGACTCCGACCGATTCCTTCCTGATCCAATTCTTCGCGGGGATGGCAACCGAGGCAGCCACCGTCGAGCACTATGCGCGTCTGCAGCGCCAGACCCGGATCTCGGCACGGATCGGCCGGCCCATCCCAGGCCGCGCCGTGAAGTGGGCCGAGCGCCGCGGCGAACGGATCGCGACCGCCGTCGAGGAGCGTTTCTTCGCCCACGCTGACGTGGTGGTCTTGCCGACTCTGACGACGCCGGCGCCGCCAGCGGGCCAACTCACCGGGGCGGGCTACCTCCGCTCCCAGTGGCACACGCTGCCGGTCGTCGCCAATACCGCGCTGTTCAACGTCACCGGTCATGCCGTCATGCAGGTCCCCGCCGGGACTGATGACCGCGGCGTCCCACTCGGGGTGCAGCTAGTGGCGCGGAAGGGGGACGAAGGGATCCTCTTCGCCCTCGCCGCTCAGCTCGAGCGCGCCCGGCCCTTCCCGAAATCCCCGATCCTCACCTAACCGACGGGGGCAGCGCCGCCCGCCTCGATTCGGCGGTTGCGTCGCATCGGGCATACACTGGCCGGACGACCGGTTTCGCCGGTCGAATTCGCGTGTCTTCTCGCCGGGTGACGAGGTTTCCTTCGATCCCGGGGCGCACCACAGCAGTCCCGATCGCTCGGGTGGGGTGCCGCCAGGACACCAGGACCTAACTGACAACCCTAGATATAAGGAGACATCGGCATGGCCGTCGTCACCATGCGCCAGCTCCTCGAGAGCGGCGTCCACTTCGGGCATCAGACCCGTCGCTGGAACCCCAAGATGAAGCGCTTCATCATGACCGAGCGCAATGGCATCTACATCATCGACCTGCAGCAGTCGCTGACCTACATCAACGACGCCTACGAGTTCGTCAAGCAGACCGTGGCCCACGGCGGCACGATCCTGTTTGTCGGCACCAAGAAGCAGGCCCAGGAGCCCGTCGCCGAGCAGGCGACCCGGGTTGGGATGCCCTACGTCAACCACCGCTGGCTCGGTGGCATGCTCACGAACTTCCAGACGATCTCCAAGCGGCTCACCCGCCTGAAGGAGCTCGAGGAGATCGACTTCGACACCGTGGCCGGCTCCGGCTACACCAAGAAGGAACTGCTCATCCTGCGCCGCGAGAAGGACAAGCTCGAAAAGGCGCTCGGCGGTATCCGCAACATGAGCAAGGTGCCGTCGGCGGTCTGGATCGTCGACACCAAGAAGGAGCACCTCGCCGTTGACGAGGCGCGCAAGCTTGGCCTGCCGGTCATCGCGATCCTCGACACCAACTGCGACCCGGACGAGGTCGACTACAAGATCCCGGGTAACGACGACGCGATCCGCTCGGTCACCCTGCTGACCCGCGTGGTGGCCGACGCTGTCGCCGATGGTCTGCTGGCCCGCTCCGGTGGCGGCGCGAGCGCCGACGCCGAGGGCGCCGAGGCCGAGCCGATGGCCGAGTGGGAGCGCGAGCTCCTCGCCGGTGAGCAGGCCGCTGCCGAGCAGGCCGCCGCCGACACCGACACCGAGACCGGCCCCACGTCGGTCGAAGAGGCGGCGCGTGAGACCGCTGCGGTCGACACCGCGGGTATGCCGGCCGACGAGGCCGAGGCCGTCGCGGACGTGACCGCCGACGAGGCGCACAAGATCGCCGGCGCCTGATCACCCCTACGAAACAGAGCTGAGGGAAGACACATCTATGGCGAACTACACCGCCGCTGACATCAAGGCCCTGCGCGCCAGCACCGGCGCGGGCATGCTCGACGTCAAGAAGGCCCTCGACGAGGCCGATGGTGACCGCGAGAAGGCCACCGAGATCCTTCGGGTCAAGGGCCTGAAGGGCGTGACCAAGCGCGAGGGCCGCGCGACCTCCAATGGTCTCGTGGCTGCCGAGTCCGGCAATGGCGTCGGCACCCTGGTCGAGGTCCTCTGCGAGACTGACTTCGTCGCGAAGGGGGAGAAGTTCGGCGAGCTCGCCGACACCGTCCTCGCCGCGGCCGTCGCCTCCGGTGCGACCAATGCCGAGGAGCTGCTCGCGGCCACCACCGCAAACGGCGAGACCGTCCAGACCGTCTTGGACGAGGCCAACGCCACCATCGGCGAGAAGATCGAGGTCAAGCGGGTTGCCCGCGTCGAGGCCCCGCTCGTCACGGTCTACCTGCACAAGACCAGCCCGGACCTGCCCCCGCAGGTCGGTGTCCTGCTAGGCACCGAGGGCGGCGACGAGACCGTGGCCAAGGACGTCGCGGTGCACATCGCGGCGATGGCCCCGTCGGTCCTCACCCGCGAGGACATCCCGGCCGAGACCGTCGAGAACGAGCGTCGGATCGCCGAGGAGACGGCCAAGGAGGAGGGCAAGCCCGAGGCTGCCCTTCCGAAGATCGTCGAGGGTCGGGTCAACGGCTACTTCAAGGAGAACGTCCTGCTCGAGCAGCCGTTCGCCAAGGACGCCAAGAAGAGCATCCAGAAGGTGCTCGACGAGGCCGGCGCGAAGGCGACCGCCTTCGCCCGCTTCCGCGTCGGCGCCTGACCGACACGCGGTCGCCCACTTTTATCGGGCTACGCCGCGAAGGGGGTCACTCACCAGATCTGGTGAGTGACCCCCTTCGTCATGCCGAGCCTTTGGGGGAGGTCCAGGGCGAAAACAGGCGGGTGACGAAGGGCAAGAAGATATAGGTCATCCACGGGATCGCGATCATCGTGTTGAGCAACACCCGTCCCCATCCCGGCCAGCTGCTGGTGATCGGCATGAGCGCATAGGTGAGCGCGAGGCTGGTGGGGAAGAACGCGCANAAGATATAGGTCATCCACGGGATCGCGATCATCGTGTTGAGCAACACCCGTCCCCATCCCGGCCAGCTGCTGGTGATCGGCATGAGCGCATAGGTGAGCGCGAGGCTGGTGGGGAAGAACGCGCAGAAGATCACGACCATCTGCTTCCACCGCGGGGGCGCGGCCGGCGCCATCAGGTCGTGCGTGCTGTGCTCCGCGGGCTCGTCAAACCAGCCCTCGATCCCGGTGCGATGCTCGACTCGGGTGTCTTCGACGAGGTCGCGTCCCGAGGCAAGCCAGCGCTGGCGTTCGCGGGAACTCTCCCAGGCGTCGAGGTGCTCGCGGGAGTCGAAGCGATAGAGCATGTGCCAGTCGGGGGAGTCGGCGGCCGGACGGACCCAGCCGGAGCCCAGGAAGCCCTCGAAGCGCTGCGCCATCGTCGTCCCCGCGTCGGCCCAGGCCTGCATGAGGATCTCGTCTTCGGGGCGCACGCGTCGGGTGATCGCGACGGTGACGGCGGCGGGCGGTTTCGGGGCAGGGGGAGGTGTTTCGGGCACGGGTTAGTGTGCACCCAGATCGCGCGCCGAACGAAAATGGGCTGGTCAGGCGAAGTTCACCCCGATGAGCACTCGCGAAGTGGCTGGGGCACCCTTGGCATATGCGAGGATCGTTCGCGGCCCGCCCGCGATCACCTCGCGCGGACCGACCACGCCCGTCCCGCCAGCCAAGGAGAACCCACGTGAGCGACCAAGCGACCAACCCTGGCTATCGGCGGGTTCTGCTCAAGCTATCCGGCGAGGTCTTCGGTGGTGGCAAGGTGGGCGTCGCGCCCGAGGTCGTGCGGGGGATCGCCGAGCAGATCGCGGCCGCCGTGCGCGAAGGCGTCCAGGTCGCCATCGTGATCGGCGGCGGGAACTTCTTCCGCGGCGCCCAGCTCCAGGAGCAGGGCATGGATCGCACCCGCGCCGACTACATGGGGATGCTCGGCACCGTGATGAACTGCCTCGCTCTGCAGGACTTCCTGGAGAAGGCGGGGATCGACACCCGGGTCCAGACCGCGATCACCATGGGCCAGGTCGCCGAGGCGTACATCCCGCGCCGAGCGATCCGCCACCTCGAAAAGGGCCGGGTCGTGATCTTCGGTGCGGGCGCCGGGATGCCCTTCTTCTCGACCGACACGGTGAGCGCTCAGCGCGCCCTGGAGATCAAGTGCGACGCCGTGCTCATGTCCAAGAGCGGCGTCGATGGGGTCTACGACAGCGACCCGCGCACCAACCCGCAGGCGCGCAAGCTCGAGACGGTCACCTACGAAGAGGCGCTGGCGCAGGACCTCAAGGTCGTCGACGCCGCGGCCTTCGCCCTCGGCCGCGAAAACGACCTCCCGATGCTCGTCTTCGGCATGGAGGGCGAGGGCAACATCACCCGCGCCCTGCTCGGCGAGCGGCTCGGAACCCTCGTCACCCCCTGATCGCGGCCCATCTGCGAGACTAGGGCGAGCGTCCACCACCCCCTTTCACCCCGAGCGGCCCATGGACGGCCGGCGAAGGAGCATAAGACGATGATCGAAGAGGCCCTGCTCGAGGCCGAGGAGAAGATGGAAAAGGCGATCGAGGTCGCCAAAGACCACTTCGCCGGCATCCGCACCGGTCGCGTCAACCCGGGTCTGTTCAGCAAGGTGACGGTGGACTACTACGGCGCCCCGACGCCGCTGCAGCAGCTCGCCTCCTTCCAGACCCCCGAGGCGCGGGTCATGATCATCTCCCCCTTCGACAAGGGGTCGATGAGCGCGATCGAGAAGGCGCTGCGCGACTCCGACCTCGGCGCGAACCCGAGCAATGACGGCAATGTCATCCGCATCGTCATGCCGGAGCTCACCGCCGAGCGCCGCAAGGAGTACATCAAGCTGGCGCACTCCCAGGGCGAAGAGGCGAAGGTTTCGATCCGGCACGTGCGCCGACACGCCAAGGACGCGATCGACAAACTGGTCAAGGACGGCGAGGTCGGCGAGGACGACGGGATGCGCGGGGAGAAGGAACTCGACAGCCTCACCAAGCAGTACGTCGACAAGGTCGACGACCTGCTAAAGCGCAAGGAAGCCGAACTCTCCGAGGTCTGATGAACGACCAGAGCGCCGCCCCCTCGCGCGGCGAACCGCTCGCAACGACCGACGGGGAGACGAGCGAGATGGCCGTGGCGAGGCGCGAAGAACCGAAGACCAGTCGTGCCGGGCGCAACCTGCCGGCGGCCATCGCCGTCGGCGTCGGGCTCGGCGCGATGGTGGCGATCGCCCTGTTCGTAGAGCCCGTCGCCTTCGTCGTGATTGTCGCGGGCGCTCTCGTGATCGCGGTCTGGGAACTCCGCCAGGCGCTCGCTGAGCGCTCCCTGCACGTCCCCTTCGTCCCCGTCGCGGTCGGTGCGGTGAGCATGGTCGTCGCGGCTTATCGCGCCGGGCCGGAAGCCCTCGTCCTCGCGGCGACCTTGACCTGCGTGGCGGTGCTCCTCTGGCGCGCCGCCGACGGGGTATCGGGAGTGGCCGCGCGCGATGTCGCCGCGGGCCTGCTGACCGTGCTCTACCCCTGCTTCCTCGCGGGCTTTGCGATCCTGATGGTCGCCGAACCCGAGGGGCAGTGGCGGATCTTGACCTTCATCCTGCTCGTCGTCGGCTCCGATATCGGCGGATATATCGCCGGTGTCACTCTCGGCAAGCACCCGATGGCGCCCAAACTCTCCCCGAAGAAGTCGTGGGAAGGCATGGCCGGGTCGATCATCATGGCGATGGTGATCGGCGCGATCGTGGTCCCGCTCGCCTTTGCCTCCGGCGTGTGGTGGCACGGCGCGCTGCTCGGTTTGCTCGTCGCCCCCGTCGCCACGATCGGCGACCTCGTCGAATCCAGTATCAAGCGCGACCTTGGCCTCAAAGACATGTCGAACCTGCTGCCCGGGCACGGGGGCCTGATGGACCGGCTCGACAGCCTCGTCCTCGTCGCGCCGGTGGTCTGGGCGGTCCTACGCCTCGTCGCGCCGCACTGACCCCCCTTCGCAGCACACTCAAGGAGAGGCGATAGCGATGACCTCCACCCCGAAGCCCCGCCCCGGACAACTCACCTTCACCGCGCCGCGCCGCGGGAAGCCGCCGCGCCACCTCGCCGACCTCACCCCGACCGAACGCAAGGCCGCGGTGAGCGAGCTCGGTGTCCCCGGATTCCGGGCGAAGCAACTGAGCACCCACTACTTCGAGCACCTCAGCACCGACCCGGAGACGATGACCGACCTGCCGAAGGCCGGCCGCGCGGACCTCGTCGAGACGATGCTCCCGACGCTGCTCACCCCGGTCCGTTCGATCACGGCCGACGCCGGGGCCACGATCAAGTCCGTCTGGCGTCTGCATGACGGAGCGCTCGTCGAGTCGGTCCTGATGCGTTACCCGCGCCGCGCGACGATCTGCATCTCGAGTCAGGCCGGCTGCGGCATGAACTGCCCCTTCTGCGCCACCGGCCAGGAGGGCCTCACCCGTAACCTGTCGACGGCCGAAATCGTCGACCAGGTGGTCGCGGCAAACCGCATGCTCCGCTCGGGCATGGTCGACGCCGCCGCTCCGGGGGTCGAACTCGGCGCTGAGGCCGACGAGGACGATTCGCTCGAAGGGGCAGACGCGCTGCGGCGGGTCAGCAATGTCGTCTTCATGGGGATGGGGGAGGCCCTCGCCAACTACAAGGCCGCGATCGGTGCGATTCGCAGGATGGTCGACCCCAGTCCCGATGGCCTTGGGATGAGCGCCCGGGGGATCACGATGTCCAGCGTCGGGCTGGTCCCAGGGATCGACAAATTGGCCGCCGAAGGCATCCCGGTCACGCTGGCACTGTCGCTCCACGCACCCGATGACGAACTGCGCAACGAACTGGTCCCGATCAACACCCGCTTCTCGGTGGACGAAGCGATCGACTCGGCGCACCGCTACTTCGTCGCGACGGGGCGGCGCGTCAGCATCGAGTACGCCCTGATCCGCGACATCAACGATCAGGCGTGGCGGGCCGACCTCCTCGGGGAGAAGCTCGCGGCGCGCGGTCGCGGGTGGGTGCACATCAACCCGATTCCCCTCAACCCCACCCCGGGGTCGAAGTGGACCGCGTCTCGGCCCGGCGTCGAGCAGCAGTTTGTCGAGCGGTTGCGAGCGCACGGCATCCCGACGACCGTTCGAGACACCCGCGGCTCCGATATCGACGGGGCGTGCGGTCAGCTCGCCGCCTCCACCGCCTGATCGGCGTCAGTTCCCGTCCGTCAGCAGGGCGGGCACATCCCGCACATCGTCGACGAGATGGGTGACGGTGGCGAGGGTTCGGCCATCGGCGAGGGACCGAAGGGCGGGCCACACCGGGACCGTCGTGGTCCAGTGCTCGACGCCGACGAGGATCAGCGGCGGGACGTGCTCGTCATCCGGCGCGTAATAGAGCGGCGTCACCGCCTGGAAGATCTCTTGCACCGTGCCGGCCGCGCCGGGGAGGACGACCAACCCGGCATCGCAGCGGGCGAGGAGCGCATCCTCACGCAGGGCGTTGGAAAAGTACTTGGCGATCCCACCGCAGAAGACATTCGGCGGCTCGTGTCCGTAGAACCAGGTGGGGATGCCGACGCTGCGGATCCCGGTCGACCCGTCACGCAGTCTCCCTTCACGGATCTCGGTGCGCACCTCCATCGCGAGCCGGGCCCAGGCGTCGATCGACGGGCGAAAGGATGGGACCGCAGCCAACTGACGAAGGGCGTCCTCCAGCCGCGCGCTGTCCCCGGTGTACGCGCCGAGATTGGCCGCTTCCATGGCACCGGGGCCACCTCCGGTGAGGACGATGTGCCCAGACTCGGCGATCGCGTGACCGAGGTGGGCCGCCGCGTCGTAGTCCGGCGTCCCTCGCTCCAGCGCGTGGCCACCCATCACGCCAACGACGGGAAGACCATCGAGGAAGTCGGTCAACGCGTCGGTCATGGAGTCGTCGTGGATGGCGCGCAGCAAGGAGACGAAGACGTCGCGGGCGATGCTCGCGTCTTGGCTCCACGCGTAAGCCAGCGCGTCGGGGGTACTGGCATAGCCCTGGGCGGACAGCCCCTGATAGAGGTCGCCCGGCTGGTACAAGCTGCTCCGATAGGGGTTGATCGGCGCGCCGGAGTCACTGGGGAAGACCAAAGCGCCATGCAGGCGCAGATGGCTCGCCAACTCATGGGACACCTGCCCACCGAGGACCACGAGGCCCTCCAGGTCGTCGCGACCAAGGAGGAGGTTCTCGTAGGGCCGAAGGTCCAAGTCCTGGATGCGCACCCCCTGGAGGCTGCGATGCCGGACCAGGGCGGAGCGCAGGTCCGCCGGGGTTGACACCTCACGAAGGCTGGGATGGCGGCGCACTTCGCGGGGTCCACGGTCGTCCACAGGCATGGCGAAAGCCTGGCACAGCGGCCGATTTGGCACCTGCCGATCCGGTGTGCCATAGTTCCTCTCGTTGCACCCGCGAGGGAGGAACGGACACCAAGCGGCGGCCTTTCAGGTCGCACCAAGTAGGCCGGTCCCAAGCACGAGGGTGTAACCGACCTCACACCACTTCCGAGTGGACATGGGGACTTCGGTCCGCTAGAGTAGGTCGTCCGCCTTGAGATCCAAGTGTGGCCCGATCGAATGCCGAGCTTTTTAGAGCAAAGCGGACGATTAGTCGCCCAAGATGAAGTGCGGTAAAGTACGACAAGCCCCGAAAGAAAAGTTAGCCGAAATGGCTGCGGATCTTTAGGGCGTGCGAATTTTGAGAACTCAACAGCGTGTCATGATTATCGATGCCTAGTTTTATCTCGTTGTCATGCTTTGTAGTGTGGTGACGGGTTTATTTCTTTGATTGCTCGATGGACAACAATGTTTTTTAACGTTGGTTGTTTGTTGTGTTGTCAGGTTTTCAATCCCTTTGTGGGTTGTTTTTAAACATCTA
>NZ_JBGFSK010000013.1:0-5052 GCF_041365945.1 Janibacter sp. GXQ6167
GCGCCATGGCTCGAGCACTACAACACTGAACGACGCCACAGCTCACTCGCAGGCCATCCACCCATCAGCCGCCTGTAACCAACGTGGTGGCCGGGTACAACTAGCCCCCTTCGCTCACCGCTCCCACGGTGGCACGATGGGAGGGTGAGCGATCCATCCGAGGAGTACGCCGACCCGCCAGAGTCTCTGGCCGGGCGGCTGCTCGTCGCGTCACCGGAACTCACCGAGGATGTCTTCTCCCGCAGCGTGGTGCTGATCTTGCAGCACGGTGCCGAAGGGGCCGAAGGGGTCGTTCTCAACAAGCCCATCGGTGCCTCCGTCGATAGCGTGCTGCCCGGTTGGCAAGAGGGGGCGAGCTCGCCGCAGCAGCTCTTCCAAGGTGGTCCCGTCGCGCTGGATTCGGCGGTCGGTCTCGCGGGCGTGCGGGGTCACCGCGATGTCGAGTTGGGCCTGAAGCGCCTCTTCGGATCGATCGCGGTCGTCGACCTCGACGCCCCCCAAGAGGTCGTCTGGCCGGAAATCTCGGGCCTGCGCGTCTTCGCCGGGTATTCGGGGTGGACCAAGGGCCAACTCGAGGGCGAACTGGCCCACGGGGCGTGGTACGTCGTCGACGCGCACGCCGAGGACGTCTTCGATCCCACCCCGGACACGCTCTGGCGCCGGGTCTTACGCCGCCAGGCCGCCCCGCTCGCGTGGCTGTCGACCTACCCGGCCGATCCCAGCCTCAACTAGAGGCGCCGTTTTAGACTGGTCGGCATGAGCGACCCGTTCCCGCCGCTGCAGCCCGTTACCGACCCCGGTTCCCCGTCGACCTCGACGGGCCTGCTGGAGCGGACCGAGACCGAGCGTCAGACGGTCGAGCCGGGCGACCACGAGCGCTTCGCGCACTACGTCCGCAAGGAAAAGATCGTCCAGAGCGCGGTCGATGGCACGCCCGTTATCGCGCTCTGCGGCAAGGTCTGGGTGCCGGGTCGCGACCCGAAGAAATTCCCGGTCTGCCCGATCTGCCAGGAGATTTACGACGGGTTGCGTGAGCCGCAAGACGGTGGGCGTGGCGATGGCGGGGGAGACCCCAAGAAGTGACCTAAGGTGGTGCGCCTATGAGTCAGGCCGCCGCCTCCCACCTCTCACCCGCCTTCCCCGAGCGGGCCGCTTGGGGTACCGCATCGAAACTGCGCGCCTGGCAGGCCGCGGCGCTTGAGCAGTACCTGGGGGGCGAGAGCGCCGACTTCCTCGCAGTGGCGACGCCGGGGGCCGGGAAGACGACCTACGCCCTGCGCGTCGCGACCGAGCTGATGGCGGAAGGCGTGATCGAGGCAGTCACCGTGGTGGCGCCGACCGAGCACCTCAAGACCCAGTGGGCCGATGCCGCAGGCCGGGTCGGGATCCACCTCGACCCCCGCTTTTCGAACACCGTCGGGGTCACCTCTTCGGACTACGACGGAGTCGCGGTCACCTATGCGCAGGTGGCGAGCCGGCCGTCGATCCACGCCGAACGCACCAAGGCCACGCGGACCCTCGTGATCCTCGATGAGATCCACCACGGCGGAGACAACAAATCGTGGGGCGACGCGATCCGCGAGGCATTCGAGTCCGCGACGCGGCGGCTGGCTCTCACCGGCACCCCCTTCCGCTCGGACACGAGCCCCATCCCCTTCGTCACCTACGCCGAGGGCGCGGACGGGATCCGTCGCAGCCGCGCCGACTACACCTACGGGTACGCAGAAGCGTTGCGCGACGGGGTGGTCCGCCCCGTCCTCTTCCTCGCCTACGGCGGCGGGATGCGCTGGCGGACCAAGGCCGGCGATGAGGTCGCGGCCCGCCTCGGTGAACCTATGACCAAGGACCTGACCGCCCAGGCCTGGCGTACCGCGCTGGATCCGAAGGGGGAGTGGGTCCCCTCGGTCCTCGTCGCCGCCGACAAGCGCCTGACCGAGGTCCGCCGCCACGTCGAGGACGCCGGCGGCCTCGTCATCGCGACCAACCAAACGCAGGCTCGCGCCTACGCCCGGATCCTGGAGGCGATCACCGGCGAGCCGACGACCGTCGTGCTCTCCGATGACTCGGGCTCCTCGGAGCGGATCGAAGAATTCGCCGCGGGCACGAGCCGGTGGATGGTCGCGGTGCGGATGGTCTCCGAAGGGGTCGACGTCCCGCGCCTGTGCGTGGGCGTCTACGCGACCTCGACATCGACGCCGCTCTTCTTCGCGCAGGCTGTCGGGCGCTTCGTCCGGGCGCGGCGGCGCGGGGAGACCGCTTCGGTCTTCCTGCCGAGCGTGCCGATCATCTTGCAGCACGCCGCGTCCATGGAGGTCGAGCGCGATCACGCCCTGGACCGGCCGAGCACCGACGAGGAGGCCCCGATGTGGGCCGCCGAGGAAGACCTGGTCGCTCGCGCGAACCAGTCCGAGGGCGCCTCGGATGAACTCACCGGTGGCTTCGAGGCGCTGGAGTCCGATGCCCACTTCGATCATGTCCTCTTCGACGCCCAGCAGTTCGGGTTGCACGCGGCGAGCGGTTCGGCCGATGAAGAGGATTATCTGGGCCTGCCCGGTCTGCTCGAGCCCGATCAGGTGCACGCCCTGCTGAGCGAGCGCCAGACCAAGCAGTCCAAGCGCACCGGGCGCCAGGGCCCGGCCCCGATCTCGGCGCACCGCGCGCTCGCGGCCCAGCGCAAGGAGCTCAACTCCCTGGTCTCGGCGTATTCGGCCAAGACCGGCAAGGCCCACGCGAAGGTCCACATGGACCTGCGCCGCTCGTGTGGGGGCCCGGAACTCGCCTCGGCGACCTCCGAGCAGGTCGCCGAGCGGATCGAGCGCATCCGGCGCTGGTTCGTCGGCCGCCGGTAGCCCCCTTCACGTCTCGGGAAGTTCCGGGATTCTCGTGGAGTTCCGCGGGATTCTGGGAGTTTCCGGGGACGGGGCGCTCGGGGCGCGCGGGTTGGTGGGCATGTCCCCCTTCGGGCCGTCTCGGGTAGTTCCGGGATTCTCGTGGAGTTCCGCGAGATTCTCGGAGTTTCCGGGGACGGGGCGCGCGGCTCGGCGGGCATGTCCCCCTTCCCGCCGTCTCGGGAAGTTCCGGGATTCTCGTGGAGTTCCGCGGGATTCTGGGAGTTTCCGGGGACGAGGACGAAGGGGGTGCCTCAGGCCGTGTCGACAGCCGCGTCGACGAGCGGCCCCGTCCGGTGCGGGAGATGGGTGACGAGCACCATCGAGGTGTTGGCCCGCAGCACTCGACCGTCCTCCATCATCGCGTCGATGACGCGCCCGAGGTCGGGGTTGTCGCGCGCGACGACCCGCACCACGAGGTCACCGATACCCGTGATGGAGTGGATCTCCAACACCTCCGGGATGGCGCTGAGGTGCGCGACGACCGAGGCGTGACCGCTTCGCTGACGAATCTCGAGCGTGCAAAACGCGGTCACCGGATACCCGAGCGCGTTCGGGTCGATCTGTGGGGCGAAGGAGCGGATCACGCCCCGCTCGGTGAGCCGATCCAGACGGGCCTGAACCGTCCCTCGCGCGACCGACAGGCGACGCGATGCCCCGAGCACCCCGATCTGCGGCTCGGCCGTGAACAGCGCGATGATGCGGGCGTCCAGCTCGTCGACCGGCGGGGATGTTGGCATGGTCACATTGTCGACACTGTCCGATCGTTTGGGCAAGACGCTACACAGAGTGCTTAGCGGGTGGGCGCAGCGTTGCGCACTGTGTGCGGCGCGCGTCACAGTGGCGCCCATGACCGACACGACAACGACGTCCGCCGGACGGATCGAACTGACCGATCAAGAGCGCGATGCAGGCCTGGACCGGGAGCAACTCGGACAACTCGTCGGCCTCGTCGACTACGACGCAAGCTCAGACCCCTTCCCCGTGACCGGCTGGGATGCCGTCGTCTTCATCGTCGGCAATGCGACCCAGGCCGCGCACTACTACCAGAGCGTCTGGGGCATGGAGCTCATCGCGTACTCCGGCCCCGAGCACGGGAACCGCGATCACAAGGCGTATGTGCTGAAGTCCGGTTCGATCAAATTCGTCGTGAAGGGGGCGGTCGACCCCGAGAGCACGATGGTCGCCCACCACGCCAAGCACGGCGATGGCGTCGTCGACATCGGCCTGGAGGTCCCGGATGTGGACCAGTGCATCGCGCAGGCGAAGAAGGCCGGCGCCACGGTGCTCGAGGAGCCGCACAACATCTCCGACGAGTTCGGCACGGTGCGTCTCGCCTCGATCGCGACCTATGGCGACACCCGCCACACTCTCGTGCAGCGGGTCGTCGACGGGGTGACCTACGCCGGTCCGCACGTGCCGGGCTACCACCCGGCGAAGAGCACCTTCGTCAAGCGCGACGGTGCGCCGAAGCGTCTTTTCCAGGCGCTGGACCACGTCGTCGGCAATGTCGAGCTCGGCAAGATGGACGAGTGGGTCGAGTTCTACAACAAGGTCATGGGCTTTGTGAACATGGCCGAGTTCATCGGTGATGACATCGCGACGGACTACTCGGCGCTGATGTCCAAGGTGGTCGCGAACGGTAACCACCGGGTGAAGTTCCCCTTGAACGAACCGGCGATCGCCAAGAAGCGCAGCCAGATCGATGAGTACCTCGACTTCTACAGTGGCCCCGGCGCTCAGCACCTCGCGCTGGCGACGAATGACATCTTGCGCACCGTCGACGAACTGCGTAAGGAAGGGGTGGAGTTCCTCGACACCCCGGACGCCTACTACGACGACCCGGAGCTGCGCGCCCGGATCGGTGTCGTCCGAGTGCCGATCGAGGAGCTGAAGTCCCGCAAGATCCTCGTCGACCGCGACGAAGACGGCTATCTGCTGCAGATCTTCACCAAGCCGCTGGGCGACCGGCCGACCGTCTTCTTCGAGATCATCGAACGGCACGGCTCGCTCGGCTTCGGCAAGGGCAACTTCAAGGCCCTCTTCGAATCGATCGAGCGCGAGCAGGACAAGCGCGGCAACCTCTGACCGACTCATACGACCCGGCCCGGCACCCGATCGTTCGGGGGCCGGGCCGGCTCGCGTTCGTGGGGTCAGTCCAGCG
>NZ_JBGFSK010000013.1:5082-46934 GCF_041365945.1 Janibacter sp. GXQ6167
GGCAACCTCTGACCGACTCATACGACCCGGCCCGGCACCCGATCGTTCGGGGGCCGGGCCGGCTCGCGTTCGTGGGGTCAGTCCAGCGCCGCGATGGCCCGGTCGAAGACCGCTTGCGCCGCCTGCCAGGGCTCGGTCATGTCGCCGATCGCGCCGAGATGCGGTGCGAGGTCGGCCGAGAAGGTCTCGCTCGCCTCGCGGGGGAGGAGCGAGGGCAAGTTGTCGATCGCGATGACGTCGAAGGGGGGAAGGTCCCCCTCGCCCGCGAAGAGGCGGCGCACCGGCTCGGCCCAGGTCGTCTCCTCGCGGTTGACCGGCACGAGGTTGAGGTCGCTCGTGAAGTCCGCGGTCACATCGGAGAGGCACCGTAGGGCGCGCGGCGTCTTGAGGTCAGCGTCCTCGACGAAGGGAGGTGCCGGCGCCGTCGAGACGACGCAGTTGACGAGGAGTTCGTGCTCGAGCAGTGCGGGCTTGTCGAGCTCACGGGTCTCGGCGATGTCCCACCCGGTCGTCGGGACCCCGGCGACCGCGAGCGCGTCACGGGCACCGGTCCCGCTGCGGCCGAGTGCCCCAGTCACCAGAGCCGAGGCGATCCCCCCTTCGTCCGCTCCCTCGGCGAGGGCCGCATCGAGATCGGAGCGTTCCATCGGGACGAGCGGCGTCTTCAGTTGGCCGCGCAGGTGCAAAACGGCGAGGGACGCGCCGACGTACCCGGCCCAATACCCAAAGGCCACCACCCGCCGACCCCCGGTCGTCAGGTACTCGACATCGAGCAGTCGGCCCCCTCCGCGACGGAACCGGCTGAGCAGTTCGCGCGCCCCGGTCTGGCCCTTGTAGGCGTGCCCGAAGAAGACGTGAGTGTGTCGCAGGTCAGCGGGCTCGTCGGGCAATTCCTTGATCCCGACGATGACCGCGTCGTCTGGGGCATCGACCCAGGAACCGGCCTCGACGAGCTCCGCACCGGCCGCCGCGTACTCGTCGTCGGGGAAGATCCGCTGCGGCGATCGCTCGACGGTGAGGGTGATCCCGTCGCCGATCAGCCGCTGCGCGTCGGCGGGAGTGATGGGGGCCCGCCGCTCGGTCGCGCGGGCTTCATGACGCATCCAAAGGTGTGTGCTCACAAAAGCCCATCGTGTCAGTCTTGAGGCCACGGCGACCAGGAAGGGAGTCCTGCCACCGCCGCGGGAAGCCGCCCGGCGCGCGCAAGGGATGGTCCGAGGCGCCAGGGTTCGCATGACATCCTTCGGACATGAGCACGACCCCCACCACGCCCGGCTGGTACGACGATCCTGACGACGAGGGCCAACTGCGCTACTTCGACGGCATCGTCTGGAGTGAGCGTCGGGTCCCCAAGCAGACCCGTCCGCGCACGTCCGAGCGCCAGGAGATCGCACCCGGCACCGACGTCTTCGGGCGGCCGCCCGAGCAGCAGCCGGGACACCGCCCTTCGTATCCGCCGTCCGGGCAGGTCCCGGGCTATCGGCAACGCTTCGAGGACAACGGTGGGTCGCCGCGCCCGATGAACCCCTACGGGGCGCCGACGTACCCGGGAACCAGCATCTTGGGCGGGGCGACGACGGTCGACGGCGAGCCCCTCGCGACCTATGGCCGGCGCGTCGGGGCTTACCTCATCGACATGCTGATCCAGGGCGCGTTGTCGCTGCTCTTCGCGGGCTACTTCCTCTGGCAGGGGCTCGCGCCGTACTTCCGCGTGCTCAGTGAGGCCGCGGCGTCGGGAGACCAGGAGCGGCTCAATCAGCTCCAAACCGAGCTCAGTCGCAACCCCGAGCAGTGGGTCGACATGGGACAGATCGGGATTGGGGTCCTGATCGGCACCGCGGTGGCGATCATCTACCACGTCGGGTTCGTCGCGTGGAAGAACGCGACACCCGGGAAACTGGTGCTCGGACTGCGGATTCGGCGGACCGGTCACCCCGGTCCGGTGGGCTTCGCCGTCGCCCTTCGACGCTACCTCTTGGTCGTCGCGGCGAACGCGCTCTCCAACCTCCCGCTCATCGGGCTGGTCGCGCCGATCGTGCTGATCCTGGACCTGCTCTGGCCGGCGTGGGATCAGCGGCGCCAAGCCCTGCACGACAAGATCGCCGACACTCAGGTCATCCGGGTCCGCTGAGCCGAGCGGCGCGTCAGGGGACGATCCGTCCCCGACACTCGCCGAGTTCGATCCGCGTGCCGTCCGCGCCCGGTGCCCACGCCCGCATGACGATCTCGTCGCCGTCTTCGAGGAAGGTGCGCGTGCCCCCTTCGCCGAGGTCGATCGGCTCGGTGCCATTCCAGGACAACTCCAAGAACGAGCCGCGGCGATCGCGCTCCGATCCGGAAATCGTGCCCGACCCGAAGAGGTCACCAGGCGTCAGGGTGGCGCCGTTGACGGTCATGTGGGCGATCATCTGCTCGGGCGCCCAGTACATGGTGGCGTACGGCGGGCGCGCGACGACCGTGCCGTTCCACTCGACCTCGACCTCGATGTCGATGCCCTCTGCGGCGTCGCCACGTAGGTAGTCGAGCGGCTCGGGATCCTGCCCGGGAAGGGGGACCCGCGCCGCCTCGAGAGCGGCCATCGGAGTGACCCAGGCCGAGATCGAGGTCGCGAAGGACTTGCCGAGGAAGGGGCCGAGCGGCACGTACTCCCATGCCTGGAGATCGCGGGCGGACCAGTCGTTGAGGATCACAACCCCGAAGAGGTGATCGCGGGCCTGGTCGACGCTGACGGGCTCGCCGAGGGTCGTCGCACCACCGACGACGAAGCCGAGTTCGGCCTCGATATCGAGCTTGATGCTCGGACCGAAGGTCGGTGCGGGGTCGCTCGGTGCCTTGCGCTGACCGTGCGGCCGGCGCACGTCGGTGCCCGAAACGACGACCGTGGAGGACCGCCCGTGATAGCCGATCGGCAGGTGCTTCCAGTTCGGGGTGAGCGGCTCGCCATCCGGACGGAAGATCCGCCCCACATTGGTTGCGTGGTGCTCGCTCGCGTAAAAGTCGACATAGTCGGCGACCGCGAATGGCAGGTGCAGGGAGACCTCGTCCAGCGGGTGCAGGTTCGCCCGCACGAGGTCCTCGTGCTCCGGCTCGGTCACCAGGCTGGTCACCCACGACCGCGCCTCCTGCCAGGCCGACGAGCCTTGCGCGAGAAGGGGGTTCAGGCTCGGCTGGTCCCACACCGCAGGGTCGCCACCGCAACCGGCGAGGTCGAGTACCTGGTCGCCGATCCGGACACCCACCCGCGGCGAAGCGCCATCAGCGGCAAACACCCCATAGGGAAGGTGGTGAATGCCGTAGGGGTGATCGGCGGGGAGGTCAAGCGGCATCTACTTCTTCTCCTTGATGAGGTGCAGTTTTTTCAGCTCTCGAACGGGATCGGTCACATCGCAGCAGCCATAACTACTGAAATGACCCCGGATGAGGGAGACATCGACGGCCGTCATGGTCGCGAACGGGGAGGTGAGGATCTCAGAGCTGCGCTCGCGCAGGGTCGCGGTGATGTCCTCGACGTCGGCGCCCTGGGCGGCGCGCCAGGTCGCGAGGAGGACATTGAGCAGGCCGTGCTGCTCCTGAGGCTTCTCGGGGGCCTGGTTGCCGGTCACCTCATACCGGCCCCGGATCGCGTGGTGGAGCCCACCAGTCAGCACGAAGGGGACCCGGCTCTCGACCGCCTGGTGGATAAAACCGGCGAGCTCCTTCTCCTCCGGCCAGCGCCACTTCGGGGTCCCACCGGTGCGGAACTTCGCCTGCACTCCCTCGATGCCCTCGTCGTCGATGCTGTCGAGCGCGGTCTCGATCTCTCGATGCTCGCGGCCAACCTCGAGGTTCAGGGTGCGACCGTGCTCGTGGGGCTCTTCGGCCCACCCGGGGTCGAAGGCCCGATCAAGCGAGACGACCTCCACTGCGGGCTGCTCCGCGAGGGTGCGCAGGGCCGCGGCGATATCACCGGGCTTGGTACCGGGACGGGCCGCCAGGCCGACGCGAAGGGGGAGCGCCTCACCCCCTTCGGAGGCCTCGTCGCTCAGCGCCTCGATGAGGTCGGGGACGTGGGCGACGCCGACGAGCAACGGCCCGATGAGATCGGCGTACCAGGCTGCGCGGTGCTCCCGGTGACGGGCGAGCGCCTCGCGAACCGGCAGGGCAGCCGGTGGGAAGGGGGAGGCGTCGTTGATCAGCGAAACGAAGAGTCCAGGGTGTGGGGCCGACGGCGTCGTGGGCATACTGCGAGGCTACTAGGCTGGCAGGCGTGAGGTGAGACCCACCTCACATGCCGCGCCTGACGTGAGCGCGGCGTGACCGGCAACCACAACGAGGTGGCGACAACGTGGCGCACTACCAGGCCATGGGGGATTACCCGCACAAGCGGCACACGCAGCACCGCACCGACGACGGCGGGCTGTACTACGAGGAACTGATGGGCGAAGAGGGCTTCTCCTCCGACTCTTCGCTGCTCTACCACCGCTTCATCCCGAGCGAGATCAGCGATGCGCAGGTGTGGGAGCTCCCGGATCAGACGCTGACCGCCAACCACCCGCTAAAGCCCCTCCACCTTCAGCCGCACACCCTCTTCGGCGATGACGTGGGTGACATCGACGTCGTCCGCGGCCGCCGACTGCTGCTCGGTAATGCCGACGTGCGCTTGTCCTATGTCGTCGCCGGTGCCCCGAGCCCGTGGTACCGCAACGCAGTTGGTGACGAGTGCGTCTTCGTCGAGGCCGGCGAGGCGCGGGTCGAGACGGTCTTCGGCTCCTTCGAGGTCGCTCACGGCGACTACGTCGTGATCCCGCGGGCAACGACCCACCGGTGGCTGCCGAAGGGGGCCGATGAGGCCGGTGACGGATCCCCCCTTCGCGCGTACGCGATCGAGGCCAGCAGCCACATCACCCCGCCGAAGCAGTACCTCTCGCGCTACGGGCAGCTCCTCGAGCACTCGCCCTACTGCGAGCGTGACCTGCGCGTGCCCGAGGGGCCGCTCCTCGCCGAGGACATCGGGGAGTCCGCGGATGAGCCGACCGAGGTCTTCGTCCGCCACCGCGGCGACGGCCCGGGCGGCATCGTCGGCACGGTCTACACCTATCCCTTCCACCCGCTCGACGTCGTCGGCTGGGATGGCTGCCTGTACCCCTTCGTGTTCAATGTCGCCGATTTCGAGCCCATCACCGGTCGGGTGCATCAGCCGCCGCCCGTGCACCAGGTCTTCGAGGGCTGGAACTTCGTCGTGTGCAACTTCGTGCCGCGGAAGGTGGACTACCACCCCCTGGCGATCCCGGTGCCGTACTACCACTCCAATGTCGACTCCGACGAGGTGATGTTCTACGTGGCCGGCGACTACGAGGCGCGCAAGGGCAGTGGGATCAAGGCCGGGTCGATCAGCCTGCACCCCGGCGGGCACGCGCACGGCCCGCAGCCGGGGGCCTACGAGAAGGCGATCGGCGTCGAGGCCTTCGATGAGCTCGCGGTCATGGTCGACACCTTCAAGCCGCTGGCGCTTGGCGAAGGGGGGATCGCCTGCGACGACGGCGTGTACGCCTGGTCCTGGCGCAACCGGCACTAAGGGTCACGGCCGCCCGTCGCCGAGAGGGGCGCTAGCGGGCGATCGAAACGCCAGCGTCGGCCATCTCATCCAGAGCGGCAGCCGTCGTCTCGGGGGCAACGCCGGCGACCAGGTTGAGCAGCACGGTCGTGGCGAAGCCCTCACGGTTGGCGTCCAGCGCGGTCGCGCGGACGCAGTGATCGGTGGCGATGCCGCAGACGTCGACCTCGGTGACGCCGCGGGCGCGCAGCCAGTCCGCAAGGGAGGTCCCGTCGGGCGCCGTCCCCTCAAAACCGCTGTAGGCCGCCGTGTGAGCGCCCTTGCGGAAGACCTCATCGACCCGACCAAGCGCAGGCGTGACCTCGGGATGGAAGGACGCACCCTCGGTCCCGGCCGCGCAGTGCACGGGCCAGGTCGTCACGTAATTGGGCTCTTCGCCAGCCGCGGCCCAGTGATCGCCGGGATCGTGGTGCCAGTCGGCGGTGGCGACGATGGCGGCGTAGGCGTCGTGGGACCGCTCGACGTACGCGGCAGTATCGCGCGCGACCTGAGCGCCGCCGGAGACCGCCAGCGAGCCCCCTTCGGCGAAGTCGTTTTGGATATCGACGAGGATCAGCGCCCGCTCGTTCATGGCATCCAGCCTAGATCGTCGTCCCGTCGACCAGGTCGACCTCGGGAGGGTCAGTCTGGGCCGCCATCGGTGGCTGAAGCTGCTCCTTCGCCGAGGGTTGCCGCTAGGGCGTCTCGGTCGCGAAGAGGGTCTCGATCGCCGGCTGGCCTTGCGACAACTGGTGGGCGGCGCGAGGCAACTCGGCGACGGACGCCTCGTGGCGAGCCCGAGCTGCCGCGATGGTCGTGACCTCGCGGCCGACGATCTCGCCGTCGCGCACGAGCGGGACCAGGAGCTCGCGGTCGACCGCGCCGGTGCCGTCGTCTTCGGGCAGCTCATCGATGCCGAGGACCTCAGCCGTCGCCACACCGTTGGCATCGCGACGACGAAGGGCGTACTTGCGGCCGCCGATCGATTGCTTGTCTTTGCTCTTCTTCACCACGCCGATCATCTGCCCGTGGTCGTCCTCGCGGGCGACCAGTTTGTAGACCATGCTCGCGGTGGGGGCACCGGATCCGGTGACGACCCGGGTCCCCACGCCGTAGGCATCGACCGGTGCAGCGGCGAGCGCCGCGATCGCGTACTCGTCGAGATCGGAGGTGACGACGATCCGCGTGTCGCGGGCGCCGAGGCTATCGAGCTGCTCGCGGACCTCGTGGGCCTGGACCAGCAGGTCGCCGGAGTCCAGGCGAACCCCGCCGAGACCGGTCCCGGCGACCTCGACGGCCGTCGCGACCCCTTCGGTCACGTCGTAGGTGTCGACCAGCAGCGTGGTCTGCGGACCGAGGGAGGCGACCTGAGCGGCGAAGGCCTCCCGCTCGGTGTCGTGCAGGAGGGTGAAGGCGTGCGCGGCCGTGCCCTGGGTCGGGACGCCGTAGCGGCGGCCGGCCTCGAGATTGGAGGTCGAGGCGAACCCAGCGATGTACGCCGCGCGGGCCGCGGCCACCGCCGCCTGGTCGTGGGCGCGGCGCGAGCCCATCTCGATGCACGGCCGCGTGCCCGCCGCGCCGGTCATCCGCGAGGCGGCCGACGCGACGGCGCAGTCGTGGTTGAGGATCGAGAGCACGACGGTCTCGAGCAGCACGCCGTGGGCGAAGTCGGCCTCGACCACCATGACGGGGGAGTAGGGGAAGTAGGTCTCGCCCTCGGCATACCCCCAGATGTCCCCGGTGAAGCGATAGGACGCGAGGAAGTCCAGCGTCTGCTCGTCCACGACGCCACGCGCGCGCAGGTCGGCGATCTCGGCGTCCCCGAAGCGGAAGTTCTCGATCGCATCGAGCACGCGCCCGGTCCCGGCCACCACGCCGTAGCGCCGGCCGGTCGGCAGGCGGCGGGCGAAGACCTCGAAGACGCACCTGCGACTGGCGGCGCCCGAGGCCAGCGCGGCCTGGATCATCGTCAACTCGTAGTGGTCGGTCAACAGGGCGGTGGTGGGCTCACTCACCCGGCCCACTGTAGGGCGACGCCGCTCTACAGTGGGATGGTGTCCATCGCCCCCGCCGAGCAACTCACCGAGGATCCGGAGGTCCTCGACGCGGTCGACCACCCATGGGTCACGCTCGTCTGGAATGACCCCGTCAACCTGATGTCCTACGTGACCTGGGTCTTCCAAACCCACTTCGGCTACTCCCGGGCGAAGGCCGAAAAGCTCATGATGGACGTCCACGTCAAGGGTCGCGCGGTCGTCTCGAACGGGCCGAAGGAGCAGATGGAACTCGATACCGAGGCCCTCCAGGGATACGGCCTCTGGGCGACCTATCAGAAGGACGACTAAGTGGCCTGGGCATTTGCGCGCGACGGCGAAGAGGTCGTCGCCCGGTTGGACTCGCAGGAGCGCGCCCTCGTGCGCTCGCTGGCCGAGCAGGTGCGCGAACTCGTCGCGCCGGCTGGCGCGTCCACCGATCAGGCGAGCCTGGACCCCTTCGAGGCCATCGTCGCCGGGATCGGCCCGCTCACCACCGATGACCCGACCAGCCCGACCGTCCCCGATGAGTTGCCCGAGCGCGGCTTCGGCCACGACGAGGATCGCGATCCGGCACTGGACCGCCTCTTCCCGACGGGCCACCGCACCGACGAGCAGGAGGCCACGGAGTTCCGGCGGCTCACCGAGGCCTCGCTGCGACAGCGGAAGGGGGATCAGCTCGCCGCGCTCATCGCGGCGGTCGATCCGGAGGCCGACGACGACGAGGTGCGCCTCGCGGCGACGACGGCGCCCCAGGTGTTGACGGCGCTCACCGATATCCGCCTGGTGATGGGCGAGCGGCTCGGGCTGCGCACCGATGCCGATGCCGAGCGGCTCGATGAGTTGGTCGATGAACTCGACGAAGACGACCCGGCCGTGGTGGCCCTGATGATCTATGACTTCCTCACCTGGTTGCAGGAAACCCTTGCGCAGGCGCTGATGGGCGGTGAGTGAGAAGGGGGCCGGCCGCGCCGGGTGGCGGGTCATCCTCGGGGTCTATCTCGCCCTGACCGCCCTCGTCGTGGCCTGGCCCAATGCGTGGACGGTCAACCGGACGGTCGTGCGGGTCTGGCAGATCGGGGTGACCAACGGGTGGTACGACCCGAGCACCTTCTCGCCCGAAGCCTTCGCGACGCTGCTCAACGTCATCCTCTTCATCCCTCTCGTCATCCTTGCGGCGGCATCCTTCCCGCGCGTGCCGGTCTGGGTGTGGGTCCTGGTGGCCTTCGTCGGCAGCTGCCTCATCGAAGGGGGTCAACTGCTCGGCGGAGTGCGCGATGCGACCTACCTGGATGTCATCAGCAACACCGGTGGCGCGCTCATCGGGGCGCTGCTCGTCGTCGTGGGTCGTCACCTCAGGCACGTAGGCTGAGCCGTCGTGGACGCACCGATCGGGATCTTCGACTCCGGGTACGGCGGGCTCACGGTCGCCCGGGCCGTGCTCGACCAGTTGCCGCACGAATCGGTCGCCTATCTCGGCGACACCGCGCGGGCTCCCTACGGCCCGAGGCCCATCGCGCAGACCCGGCAGTTCGCCCTCGAGTGCCTCGATCGGCTCGTCGACCACGGCGTCAAGGCGTTGGTCATCGCCTGCAACACCGCGAGCGCAGCGGTCTTGCACGACGCGCGGGAGCGCTACGACGTGCCGGTCGTCGAGGTGATCCGCCCAGCGGTCCGGCGTGCCGCCGCCGCGACCCGCAACGAGCGGGTCGGGGTGATCTCGACCCGCGGGACGCACCAGTCCGGGGCGTACATCGATGCCTTCGCCGCGGCCCCCCAAATCGATGTGACAAGCATCGCGTGCCCCCGCTTCGTGGAGTTCGTCGAGGCCGGGATCACCGGTGGTCCGGAACTGCTGTCGGTCGCGCGCGAGTATCTAGAACCCTTGCAGCGCAAGCAGATTGACACGCTCGTGCTCGGCTGCACGCATTACCCCCTTCTCACCGGTGTCATCTCGTACGTGATGGGTGAAGGTGTCACCCTCGTCTCATCCGCCGAGGAGACGGCCAAGGACGTCTACCGTGTGCTTGCCGACCTCGATCTGCTCCGGGGGGATGACCTCCCTTCGCCCGCGCATGGTTTCACCACCACGGGTGACCCGGAGGAGTTCCGCCGGTTGGCGCGACGCTTCCTCGGACCCGAGGTCGGCGACATCTACGAAAACCCGGGAGGCGCGGCGTGAGGCTGACGGTGATCGGCTGCTCGGGCTCCTTCGCGGGCCCCACTTCGCCGGCGTCGTGCTATCTCGTGACGGCCGAGCACGAAGGGCGGGACTGGCACCTGCTCCTCGACCTCGGCAACGGGGCGCTCGGGGCGCTGCAGCGCCACCTGGACCCGGCGGCGCTCGACGCCATCATGATCAGCCACCTCCACCCCGACCACTGCCTGGACCTCACCGGCCTTTACGTCATGCGGACCTACGATCCGCGCGGGGCGCACACCGACCGGCTGCCCGTCTACGGACCGGCGGGGACCGGCACGCGTCTCGCGGCGGCCTATGAGGGCATGTACGAGGTCGACTTCGACCGGGTTTTTGACTCCCGTCGCGTCGCCGATGGGATTCCCTTCCGGCTCGGGCCCTTCACCGTCACCCCGCACCTCGTGAATCACCCGGTCGAGGCGTACGGGGTACGGGTCGAGGCCGGGGGGCGCGCGCTCGCGTACACCGGCGACACCGACACCTGCGACGCGCTCGTGACCTTGATGGAGGGTGTGGATCTCGCACTCACCGACTCGGCCTTCATCGACGGGCGCGATCACATCGAAGGGATCCACCTGTCGGGGTCCCGGGCGGCAGCGGCCGCGATGGCCGCTGGCGCGAAGCGGCTCATGCTGACCCATATCCCGGCATGGAATGACCCCGAGGTCTGCCGAGCGCAGGCCGCCGCGGTGTGGACCGGTGATGGCCGCGAGGTCGAGCTCGCGGCGCCAGATACGACCTACGAGATCTAGCTCGGCCGGTCGGCCGCCTGGGCAGTCGTCCCCACTCGCGTCTGATTGGCTGGTGGCATGGACATCGTCTATCCGGCACCGCTCACGCCCGGTGACACGATCGCGGTCACGGCCCCCTCTGCGGGGGTCCCGCCGAGCATGTCGGCGCGCCTCGACGTCGCGATCGCGGCCTTACGGGCCGGCGGCTACGAGGTGATCCAGGGCGTCTGCCTTCGCGATGACACCGAAACGGCGCACATCAGCGCCTCCAAGGAGGCCCGCGCCGACGAACTCATGGCGCTGCTCATCGATCCCGATGTCGCCGCTGTCATTCCGCCGTGGGGCGGTGAGACCGGGATCGACCTGCTCCCTCTCCTCGACTTCGAGCTCCTCGCCGCGAGCGAACCATGCTGGTACGCAGGCTTTTCGGACACCACGACCACCATGCTCCCGTTGACGCTGCGCTCCGGCTGGGCCACCCTGCACGGCTGGAACCTGATGGACACCCCCTACGCACCAGCGCCGGGACACCGCCGCTGGCTGGAGGTCGCTGAGCTCAGCGAAGAGGAGCGGGTGACCCCCTTCGCCCAGCGGGCCGCGACGCATCGGCGCGACGCGGGATGGGACGACTACCGCGAGGACCCGCAGGTGAGCGAGATGACGCTGACCGTCCCCACGCGATGGAAGGTGCTCGACGGGGCTACTGCTCACTTCTCCGGACGGGTGATTGGCGGCTGCCTTGAGGTGCTCTCGCCGCTCGCCGGGACGCCTTTTGGTGACGTGCCCGGGTGGGCGGCCCAGCAGGACGAGCCGACGGTGGTCTGCCTGGAGGCTGCGGAGGGCAATGCCTACGAGGTGGCGCGGCTGCTCCATGGCCTCCGTCTCGCCGGGTGGTTTGACGCTGCCGCTGGCGTCCTGATCGGTCGCACCCCCGCGCCTGATGCCCCGTCGCTGACGCAACACCACGCGGTGCGCGACGCTCTCGGCGATCTTGAGGTGCCAGTGGTCCTCGACGTCGATTTCGGCCACCAGCAGCCCTTCCTGACGCTCGTCAACGGGGCCCACGCCGAGGTGGTCGTCGACCCCGGCGGCCAGTCCATCAGTCAGTCGCTTACCTGACGGTCGTGCGCGCCCAGGTCGCGAGATGCTCGCCGATGATCTCGGGGGAGCGAGCGAAGGAGAAGTGGTCCACCGGCTTGCCGGGATCCGTCGGCCCCTTCGTGAAGGTCCATCGTTCGACCGGCGCCGCGGTGAGCTTGCCCACCAGATGATCGGTCGCCGACGGCGGGCACAGAGGGTCGCCGTCGAGGTCGACGGCGAGGACCGGGAGTGCCACGTCGTGGAGGTGCTCTTCGACGGCCTGGCCGCCCGGCTCGAGTCGGCCGTGGCGCGCGTACCCAGCCCACTCAGCCATCAAGGTCTTGGGCTGGCGCCCCCCGAAACCAAAGCGGTGACCGGGCCACATCCCGCGTACCCGGGTGATGCCGCCGGCGATCTGGGTCTTGACGAGCACTCCGAGATTTCGGCCCTGGGCCTTCCAGTACGGAGAGCCGGAGCCGACGAGGATCCCCGCGCGAACCTTCGGGTCCTCGACATGGGCGAGATACGCGAGCATAACGTGACCGCCCAGGCTGTGGCCGAGCAGGACGACAGCCCGTCCCGGGAAGGCGGCGTGGGTCGCGTCGAGGATGACCGGGAGCCACATACGCGCTAACTCCCCGTACCCGTAGTCGACGACGCGACTGATCCGGGGACGGGCCTGACCTTGGCCGGGGTAGTCACCGACGGCGGCGCCGACTCCCTGATTCGCGAGATCCTCGACGAAGGGGCCGTAGTAGGCGGCCGGGACCCCCATCGCGGGCAGCACCAGGATGACGGGATCGGCCGGTCCGCCCCCTTCGGCGCCGAGCAGAACTGTGGAGCCGCCTTTGGGGAGCTCGATCTCGCGAAGCGTCTGCACGAGAAGGGAGCATGCCACCAGTTACCGGTTGGTAGCCACTCGGGGTGGCCGATCGCGCGGCGCGAACTACCCTGGGGCGACATGACCTCCCTTCGCCACGACGGCCGCACCCCCGACCAACTCCGCGACGTACGGATCACCCGCAACTGGCTCGACCACGCCGAGGGATCGGTGCTGGTCGAATTCGGCAAGACCCGGGTGCTCGTCGCGGCCTCCTTCACCGAAGGGGTGCCGCGGTGGCTGAAGGGGCGCGGGACCGGTTGGGTCACCGGCGAATACGAGATGCTGCCGCGCGCGACAAACACCCGCTCGGACCGCGAGTCCCGGCGCGGCAAGGTCGGCGGACGGACCCACGAGATCAGCCGCCTCATCGGCCGGAGCCTGCGGGCGATCATCGACACCAAGGCGCTTGGCGAAAACACGATCGTGATCGACTGCGATGTCCTCCAGGCCGATGGCGGGACCCGCACGGCGTCGATCACCGGGGCCTATGTCGCCCTCGCCGACGCGATCGAGGATGCGCGATCGCGCGGTCTGATCGCCAAGGACGCCAAGCCGCTCACGGGGTCCATCGCCGCCGTCTCAGTCGGGGTGGTGAAGGGGGAGCCAGTCGCCGACCTCGACTACCCGGAGGACTCGACCGCCGAGACCGACATGAACGTCGTGATGACCGGCGAGGGGGCGTTCGTCGAGGTGCAGGGGACGGCCGAAGGCGTCCCCTTCGACCGCTCTCTGCTCGACCAACTGCTGGACCTCGCGACCACCGGGTGCGCTCGGCTCACCGAGATCCAGGCCGAGGCCCTCGCGGCGACTCCTCGAACCCGGGAGCTGTAAGTCATGCGGCGCGTCGTGCTAGCCACGCACAACGAGCACAAGGTCGACGAACTCACGTCAATCCTCGCCGACGTCGTCGCCGAGCTCGACCTCGAGATCGTCTCGATGGCGGCGTTTCCGCAGATCGGCGAGGTCCCGGAGACCGAGGTGACCTTCGAGGGCAACGCGCGCCTGAAGGCCGAAGCGGTTGCCGTCGTCACCGGGCTGCCAGCGCTCGCCGATGATTCGGGCCTGAGCGTCGAGGTGCTGGGTGGGTCGCCGGGCGTCTTCTCGGCCCGCTGGTCTGGGCTGCACGGGGGAGAGGTGCTTCCTCGCGGTGAGAAGGACCGGCGCAATCTTCAGTTGCTCCTTGATCAACTCGCGGATGTCCCGGACGAGCATCGCGCCGCGGCCTTCCGCTGCGCCGCCGTGAGCGCCCTTCCCGATGGTCGTTCGGCCGCGGTCGAAGGGCGTGTCGACGGCGTCCTCCTCCAGGCGCCGGTGGGGGAGGGCGGTTTCGGGTACGACCCGATCTTCGTCCCCGAAGGACATTCGCGCACGATGGCCGAGCTCAGCCAGGACGAAAAGAACGCGATCAGCCACCGCGGGCGCGCCTTCCGCGCCTTAGCCCCCCACCTGCGGGACCTGCTCGGCTGAGGCGCTGGGCGCTTCCCCCTTCGCGTCAGGCAGGTAAGGCGCTCGAGCTGTCACTTACCGACGCTTCGGCGCCGCGGAAGTGGCGGTAAGGGGCTCGAGGGGTGACTTACCGACGCTTCGGTGCCTGGGTGGTGGCGGGGAGGGGCTCGAGGTGTCACTTACCGACGTTTCGGCGCCCGGGTGGTGTCGGGGAGGCGCTCGAGGTGTCACTGACCGACGCTTCGGCCGCCGCCGCGCCCGAGGGACCTGTGAAACTTAAAAGTGCCGAAGGCGGGACTTGAACCCGCACACCCGAAGGCACCAGAACCTAAATCTGGCGTGTCTGCCAATTCCACCACTTCGGCGCGACTGGTAAGTGTAGGCGGCATGGAGCACACCTACGACACGACGCTGCGCTGGAGCGGCTCGACCGGCCTCGGGCACGACGACTACGGGCGCGCTCATCGGGCTGTCGTGGGCGATCGCGAGTACGCGCTCTCGGCCGACCCGGCCTTTCGCGGGGACCCTGCGCTCACCAACCCCGAGCAATTGCTGCTCATGGCCGCCTCGTCGTGCCAGCTGCTCTCCTTCCTCGCCGTGGCGGCGCGGGCCCGGTTGGATGTGATCGCCTACTCCGACCGGGCGAGCGCGGTGATGGATGAGGCGGATCCACCCCTTCGCGTTGGCCGGATCATCCTGCGCCCCGACGTCACCGTGCGCGGCGAGGTGGACGAAGGGCGAATCCGGCACCTGCTCGAGGTCGCCCATCGCGAGTGCTTCATCGCTCGGTCACTGTCCAGCGAGATCACCCTCGAACCGGTCATCCGTCAGGAGACCGACCGGGGATCGAATCCGTAGGGCAGTTCCAGCCGATGCCCCGCCATCAGTTCGGGGTCGGAGAGCAGGTCAGCGGTCCCGCCATCGGCGACCACTCGCCCTTCGCTCAAAATGACCGAACGCTCGCAGAGTTCGAGGGCATACGGCAGGTCGTGAGTGACCATCAGGACCGTGACGTCGAGCCCGCGCAAGATGTCAGCGAGTTCGCGCCGGGCGCTGGGGTCGAGGTTGGACGAGGGTTCGTCGAGGACGAGAATCTCCGGCTCCATGGCAAGCACGGTCGCGACAGCAACGCGTCGCCGCTGGCCGAAGGACAGGTGGTGCGGAGGTCGGTCGGCGAACTCGCGCATCCCGACGGCGTCGAGTGCCGCGTCGACCCGGGCTTGGAGCTCCGGGCCGCGCAAGCCGAGGTTGCGCGGGCCGAAGGCCACGTCCTGACCCACCGTCGGCATGAAGAGTTGGTCATCCGGGTCCTGGAAGACAATCCCGACGCGCCGACGGATATCGAGCAGGTTGTCCTCGGTGACCGGCAGCCCGGAGACGGTGACCGTCCCCGCCTCTGGGACGAGGATGCCGTTTAAGTGCAGGACGAGCGTGGTCTTGCCGGCGCCGTTTGGGCCGAGGAGAGCGACCCGCTCGCCGCGATGGACGTGAAGATCCACCCCCCGCAGCGCGAGGTGCCCATCCGGGTAGGCGTGGATGACGCCGCGCAGGTCGAGCACGGGGGTGGTCATCGGGCCATCATGCCAATCAGGGCGACGCTCGCCGCGACGGCCGCCGGGATGAGCGCATAGGTCCAGGTGCGAAGGGAGACGCTGCCCCCTTCGTCGAAGTAGGCCTGGCCCTGGTAGCCCCGCGAGAGCATCGCCAGGTGGACGCGCTCGCCGCGCTCGTAGGACCGGATGAAGAGGGCGCCAGCCGAACCCGCGATCACCGGCCAGGCGGCGACGGATCGGCCTCGAAACGCCCGGGATTCACGGGCGATCCGCATGCGGCGCAGTTGGTCCGCGACCACTTCGATGTAACGAACCATGAAGGCGAGGATCTGCACGAGGGTCGCCGGGAGGCGCAGCCGGGCGAGCCCAGAGACCAGATCGGGAGCCTCGGTGGTCGAGGCCAGCAGGATAGAGGCGGCGGCGCCGAGGGTGCCCTTGGCGACGAGTGCCCACGCACCCCAAAGGCCCGCTTCCGAGAGGGTCATCGGGCCGACCTCCACGCGCGGGCCCGCCGCGACGAAGGGCATGAGCGCGGCGAAGACGAGGAAGGGCACCTCGACGACAAGGCGGACCACGATGTGCCGCAGCGGAACCCGGGAGATCACGATCGCGACGACGAGGACCAGCAGGTGGATGCCGAAGGCCCAAATCGCCTCTCGGGGCGTCGCCACGACGGCGAGGACGAAGAGGAGCGTCCCGACGATCTTGACGTGCGCGGGGGCGCGGTGGAGCGGCGAGTGGCCGTGATAACTCAGGGAGTGCCCGTGCGGCCCACCCACGATCAGTCCCGCTTGCGACCGCGGCGCAGGAGCGCGAGCACGGCCCACATCACCGCGCCGACGAGCACGACGCCCACGACCCCGGCGATCCCGCCGGAGAGGAAGCCGTTGTCGACGCCGGAGGTCCCGTAGTCCGCGAAGGGGGAGGCCTCGGTGCCGTGATCACCAGCCGTGGTGTCGAAGCCGAGGGTCTCGGCGACGTGCTCAAGACCATCGGGGTGGGCGGAGGCGAAGTACGAAACGACCCCGGCGAGGAGCAGGATCACCACCAGGGAGGCCAGGACGAAGGTGCGGGTCGACACCCGGCGGCGGGCCCCCTTCTCCTGCTCCTGCGTCGTGCTGGTCTTGGTGCTCATGCGAGGGCCCCCTGGATCTGCTGGGCGCGCCGTTTGGCCTCGACAGCACGAGCCGGTCCCGCGCCGTAGACGAGGTCGGGCCGAGCGGTAATGACGGCCGAGACGATGAGGAAGGTGATCGCTGCTTCGCCGAGACCGATCAGGGCGTGGACGCCGAGCATCCCTGTGGTGAGAGTGTCGAGCGCGATCGGCGCTTGGCCGCCGATCGCATAGAGGCCGACGAAGGTGAGCGCGGCGAAGAGGACCGAGAACCAGGCTGCGATGGCGGCGGCGATCGGGACCATCGCGAGGCGCTTGGGCAGCACCGAGCGGATCGCGGCGAAGATCGCCCATCCGGTCCAGACGCCGACGAGCGCCATCAAGGTCACGTTGGTCCCGAGCGCGGTGAGCCCGCCATCTGCGAAGGCCACGGCTTGCACCAGGAGGACCACCGAGATGGCGAGCGTCGCGAGCCAGGGTCCGATCAGGACCGCGGCCAATGCGCCGCCCAGCAGATGGCCCGACGTGCCAGCGCCCACCGGGAAGTTCAGCATCTGCGCGGCCATCACGAAGGTCGCGACGAGCCCAGCGAGCGGCGCAATCGGGTCCGCGGCGGCGCTGCGGGAACGCCACAGCGCGAGGCCGATACCCGCGACCGCGACGACGCCGGTCGCAAGCGACGTGGGTGCGTCGAGAAATCCGTCGGGTACGTGCACGGCCTTGGTCTCCTACCGGTCGGTCCGCTGGGATAGGTTGCGAGGGCACGATCGAAGCACCTCACCCGCACTATTGCACCATCTGTGCAACAAAAGGAGACCTGGTGACCGACCGACTCGTCCCCGGCGACCATGCCCCGGACTTCACCTTGACCTCCGACGAAGGGGAGGAGGTCAGCCTCGGCGACTACGCCGGCAAGAACCTCATCATCTATTTCTACCCGGCGGCGATGACTCCGGGCTGCACCAAGCAGGCGTGCGACTTCACCGAATCGCTGGAGTCTTTGCACCGCGATGGCTACGAGGTCGTCGGGATCTCGCCGGACAAGCCGGAAAAACTCGCCCGCTTCCGAGAGCGCGATGCCCTCACGATCACCCTCCTCTCCGACCCCGACAAGTCGGTGATGACGCGGTATGCCGCCTTCGGCGAGAAGAAGTTGTACGGCAAGGTAGTACAAGGCGTGATCCGCTCGACCATCGTGGTGGACGGCGAGGGCGTCGTCACGCATGCTTTTTATAACGTCAGGGCGACCGGGCACGTAGCAAAGCTCCGGCGCGACCTCGGCCTCGAAGAGAAGGACTGAAACCACCGATATGAGTGAGATCCCGAACCGCCCGTCCGACCAGGCCGCGCTCGACTCGCGCAGCCTGACCGCGCTCGAGAACGACATCACCGCGACCCGGGACCGGTTGGCCCGCAGCATCGACGAGCTCACCGAGCGCGTCCGGCCCGACAACCTCGTCGCCTCGCAGGTCGCTCGCGCCAAGCAGGGGTTCTATGACGCCACCCACGACGAGCGGGGCGAGCTGCGCACCGAGCGCCTCGCGGTCGCGGGCGCGGTCGTCGTCGGGCTCATCGTGCTGAAGGTGGTCATCGGCCGCCGTCGCTGATCTCCCTTCATCGCTGAACCCCAGGTCTGCCTCGGCGGGCCTGGGGTTCCTGCGTGCCAGGGCGAAGGGGGTCTCGATGCGGCCCGGAGCCGCTCAGCGATTACCGGGGAAAAGGTCCCGGCGAACGATGGCTGGGGCAGACCCGGACCTCTAGCGTTGTCGTCGGCCGACCACTACTCGGTCCACCACGTCAAGGGAGTACGCATGGCTCAGTTGGCTACCTATATCGCCTTCTTCGGCAACGCCAAGGAGGCGCTCGAGCACTATCAGGAGGTCTTCGGCGGAGAGCTCGACCTCACCTTCTACGGCGATATCCCGATGCCCGGCATGCCCTTCGAACCCGATCCCGACTCGGTGGCGCACGGTGTCCTCACCTTGCCGGGCGGGGTCATCGCTGGGGGCGACATGCCGCCGGGCGGCGACTACGCAGTGCGCGACACGGTCTACTCGTTGCTCTACACGCTCGACAATGTGGACGAGGCCCGGCGGGTGATCGACCAGATGGTCGCCGCAGGTGGCGAACTCGCCATGCCCTTCGAGTTGGCGCCCTGGGGGGACCACTACGGGCAGATCTTCGACAAATACGGCGTGATGTGGGCGCTCAACGTGCCGGGCTCGGCGGCTCCCAGCGCATAAGTCGCGCTGCGCCGAGAAAGCAGATCGGCCCCGAGGCGATGCCTCGGGGCCGATCTCATGGGGTGCCTGAGTAGCACGTTTGGCAACTCCGCCCCCAAGACGAAAACCCTGGTCAACCGTCTGAACCGTGGGGTCTACGCGGTCTCCCGACGGCCCGAAAGCACCGCTCCCAGGGACGATCGCGGCCCTGTTGTGAGAACTGTCGAGACGGCTCAAACTTTTCTCACCGCCGCCGAGGTGGACGCGCTTGTCGGCGACTACCTGGCCGGGGTGGGCGTGAAGGCTCTCGCCGAGCGGTACGGCATCCACCGCGCCACGGTGTTCTCACACCTTCGCCGTCGCAACGTACCGAGCCGCCGGCCGGGGCTGGGGGTCGACGAGAAGGCGGAGGCCGTGCGGCTCGCCCGCGCGGGCATCTCGATGCGGGCGATCGGACGCCGGATGGGCGTGGACCGCAAGGCTGTACGCACAGCGCTGGTCGAGGCTGGACTCATCATGGATTGCACCAATGGAGCGCGCCGCTCCGGCATGCCGACCCCGATCTGACAGACTGATGGCACTGAACCGAGTGAAGAGTGACCGTGGCAACCCTCTCATGCTCGCTAACTCTGACGGAATGACGACTGAGACTAAAGTTGTGTGCTAGAGTCCTTCGTGACGGCGAAGGAGGACCCGGTGGTTCAGCAACACGACAGCGACGACTGGCGCAGCGAGTTCCAGCCAGCAGAACTCGCGGCACTCCGCGAACGAATCCCGACCGCGATCCAGTGCAGCCAGGATCGCTCGGCCCGCGCTCAGGCAGCGTATGACGATCCCGATGGGGACCAGGACGTGTATGGCGCGGGGATGGCCCGTGGCGTACAGAAGGAACTCCGCACACTTCTGTCTGACCTGCCTTCCTATCGAGAGGCCAAGATTCCCACCACCCGACGGATGCTGACCTTCGTCGGCAACACGCTCATCTTCGCGCAACGTGTGGGCAAGCAGATGCCGCGCAATTTTCGCCGAGTTCGACTCAGCTACTTGCCCGACTCGCGCCGTGAACTCCTCTCGAAGACGAGTAACGTCAAGTACTCCGACGCCGGGCTCTTCGACATCAGCGACGTTCTCGAAGGAGATCAGCCTGCGTCTCTCGAGGATGCTCTCAGCCACGTCGAGTCGGCCGTGCCTCGCACGACCCTCTTCGTTCCGTACTACAGCAGTACGCCGCAGGGCGTGGGAACGATCTACTTCGCGCCCGCGCGACTGAACGGTCGGTACCTGGAGTTTGCAGACCCCGAGCGGTTGACCTACGAGCGCACACCGTCTTCCGTCGATGCTCCGCGCACCATGTTGAAGCCTGTCGCTGGGTTCAACAGCGGCGACCGCCCGCGTACCTCAGTGAAGCTGCGCCAGCGGCAGCCCGAGCAGGAAGGCAGCTGATCATGGCGATGGCACACGACGGCAACGTTGACCTCGCCGGAATCGCCAGGATGTTTGACCCAGCGCGGCTAGCCCAGGCTCGCCGGATCAGCAAGATGTCCAAGGCGGACCTTCATCGCAAGGTGGGCGTGTCCGCCGCCGCGATCGGGCAGTACGAGCGCGGAGAGGTGCGTCCCCGCGCAGAAACGGTCGCTGCACTGGCCACGGCGCTCGGTGTCCCACCGGGCTTCTTCGCGCTTGGGCGTCCACGTGTCCAAGTGGACATCGCTGAAGCATCGTTCCGTCGACTCCGCTCAACGACTGTCACACAACAGCAGCAGGCGACCGCGTATGTCGAACAAGCCTGGGAACTCAGCTGCTACCTCGAAGAGAGTGTGGAGTTCCCGGAGTTGGACCTCCCTGCCTGGGCGCACGCCGATTCACTTGATGTGCCGGACCCTGCGACCGCAGCGCGAGCCATGCGCCAACACTGGCTGCTCGGAACCGGTCCGATAGAGCACCTCGTGTATCAGCTTGAACAGCACGGCATCTTGACGGTCTTTTTCTCCATGAAGGAAGATGCCTCGCTCGACGAGAAGAGTCGCATCGATGCCTTCTCAACCATCGCGCTGCCGCGTCCCATGATCGTGCTGACCCCAGACAAGGCCAATGACGTGATGCGGCATCGGTTCTCGGCTGCGCACGAACTCGGGCACATTGTCCTCCATCGTGGCAGGCAGGGAACAGATAGCCAACTAGAGCGGCAGGCGGACATGTTCGCAGCTGAGTTTCTCACTCCCCGTGATGTGATCCGGGATCAGTTGCCCCGACGAATCAACTTCAATCGATACGAGGAGCTCAGCCAGTTGTGGGGAGTCTCGATCAACTCATTGATCTTCCGGTCGCGTGAACTCGACCTCATCTCAGAATCCACAGCCCGGCGCGCGTACATCACGCTGAACGGGATCGTGCGGCGGCCCATGCCGGTCCACGACTATCCCGGCGAGCGGCCAGAACTCCTCAAGTCCGCACTCGAACTGCTCGACGAGTCGGGGATTCCACTGAGTCAGGTCGCGGAGGACCTCCAGATGACTCCTCGCCACATACGACGGCTAGCCGACATCGACGATCCTCAACCCAAGCTCACGCTGGTGAAAGACCATCCAGACAGCAGGAAGTAGTGGGACGCACTCCCATCTGAGAAAGGTAGAACCATGACAGAGCCCAACAAGCGAGTAGTTCAGCGTCGAGGCGACGGCGACTGGGAGGTACGAAAGCCGGGAGCCGATCGCGCCAGCGCTGTTACCTCGACACAGGCAGAGGGCATCGAGCGCGCCCGCACGATCCTCGGCAACGACGGAGGTGGCGAGCTACAGGTCCGTTCGCTCAAAGGAACGATCCGTGCGCAAGACACGATCGCACCCGGCAACGACCCGAGGTCATCCAAGGGGTGATCTTCGGGTTGGCCGCTGGAGTAGTCCAGCGGCCAATGTCGGAGGTCAGCCGTAGGGTCGCATGCGGGGTGTCCACGAGACCCCCAGGATTTTAGGAGGGAGTAGACGTGCGCATTCGAGAAGTCTGGGTCCGGTTCTACAAGTCGTTCAACTTCGACTATGAGTTGAAGGCTACGCCAGGCAGCAAGGCAAAACCCTGGCAGCAACTGGATGACGGCTGGATGCCTCACGTGCGTGTCCCAATCGAGCCCGACATCACCGCCGTCGTCGGCGCCAACGAGTCGGGCAAGACTCACCTACTCGATGCAATTCGCATCGCACTCACGGGCGATGGGCTCCTTCAGAGGGATTTCTGTCGTTCGTCGTCGCTGTTTTCGGTTGAGCACGGCTCGCGCTTCTACCCGGAGGTCGGGCTCACGCTGACGCCGAGCGAAGGCGAGGCGTCGGTTCTTCGCGACAACAACATCCCGACCCGAAAGAACGGCGACCTTCTCATGCTGCGATCGGCTCCGGGCGTCACTGCCGTCGTCGGTTCGGATGAGAAGCGGGTGGACCTGACCTCGACGCAGGCCGCAGCGCTTCAGGCACTGATGCCGCATCCCCATGAGTTGAAGACCGAGGTAGCCCTGCCGGATTCTGTCTCAATCTCTGCACTGGCTCACGATGGCAGCAGGTTCCGAAGCCGGAGAGAGCGCAAGCGTCTGCTCGACATCATTTCGTCCTTCACAAGCGCGAACGACGTAACGGCGAATGCCGCGAGCTTGGTGCCGAGCGACCTTGAGGACCCCGAAGCAGCCGCCCAGCAGCTTGGTGTCGATCTTCTCGTACGCGTGGCTCGCATCGAAGAGTCAAGCTTCCAGGAACTCCAGAAGGCTATTGCGGAGGAGCGCGAGGGACTCGTCAATGGCCTTATCCAGGAGATGAACAACTCGATCGCCCGCCATCTGAACGTCTCCCGCTGGTGGACGCAGGACCCTGAGTTCCAGCTCCGTGTCTCGCCACGTGAGCACGAACTTGTGTTCACCATCCGCGACCGAACCGGCACAGATTACTCGTTCACGGAACGCAGCAGAGGGCTCCGCTACTTCCTCAGTTACTACGTTCAGCTACTCGCTCATGATCGTCCGGCAGCACTCCCTGAGGTCCTTCTGATGGACGAGCCCGATGCCTACCTCTCAGCTTCAGGCCAACAGGACCTTCTCCGAGTGCTGGAGCATCAGGCTCGTCCGGATGACTCAGATCGTGAGGACCAGGTGATCTACGTGACGCACTCACCGTTCCTCATCAACAGAAATGCTGGGCACCGCGTCCGCGTGGTCGATAAGGGAGCCCGCGACGAGGGAACGAGGCTCGTGAAGGATGCGACGCGCAACCACTACGAACCGCTTCGGGCATCCCTGGGCGCGTTTGTCGCCGAGACTGCCTTCATCGGTGGCGACAATCTCTTCGTTGAAGGAATCTCGGATCAGGTGCTGCTTGCGGGCATGAATGCGCGGCTACTCAGGTTGGGGACTCCGCCGAGCCAGTGCCTCGACCTCAACCAGGTGACCATCGTTCATGGCGGCTCGAACGTTCCTTACATGCTGTACCTTGCGAGAGGCCGGGACCAGATCAAGCCAGCCTGTGCAGTCCTCGTGGACGGGGATGCTGCTGGTCAGACCATGAGGAAGCAGATCAGACGTGGTGGTGCGCACGGTAAGCCAACCGTCTCTGACGACCTCATCATCGATCTTGCTGAATGGGCGAGCAAAGCGAGCTTGACGGTCACAGATGGTGTGAGCGTCCGTGAGCCTGAGGACCTTGTTCCCGTCAGCGTCGCAGTAGCGGCTGCTCGCCGCTATGCGCGGTACTTCCTGGGTCTCAACGAGGCCTCGTACAAAAGCCTGACGGAAGACTCGGTGACGAACCTCATCAGCAGCAAGGATGGCAGTCTCTGGGATGCGTTAGCCGAGGCGTTCAGGACGGCCTTTGATACGGAGATCGGCAAGGCCGGATTTGCCAAAGAACTGCTCGCCTATCTGGCGGAGTCAGAAGCAGATGGCGGCGCACGCCCGCCTGGCGTACCGGCGCTCGATTCCCACTTCGGTGCGCTACTCCTCAACCTCACCGACACACTCACACTTGCGCGTGAACGTGAGAGCGACGCACGGAGGGATCAGAGGCTGGAACGCATCATCGACACATTCACCGCAGACCACCCAATCGGTTGCACGCGAGATCGTGCAGCGGTGGTGCTGAAGAGAATCGATGCCGCAGTCGACGACACCTTCGCTGGAGATGTGATCCACGCAGGGACGACGAGACTCCGCCGCGATTTCAAGCTTGCCACCGAGCCTCTCAAGAACGTAGACGACTACCCGGGCTTCCTTGAACAGCTCAAGAACCTTCGCCATCTTGAACGGCTTAACCATCAAGGAGTGGTCTGACACCTGGGGAACGTTTCAATCGGTGCCTCAGCGTCAGCGCATGTGGCGCGACCTTGATCGGTTCTTGTCTGCTGCCCTTCGCTCGCTGCGTGCTGCGGTGCCCAGAGGTGGAGTCTTGGACTACTGGCCGTTTCGGGCAAATTCTGGAAGCGGCGCCTCTGCGCGCGTATCGTGCTCGACCTGGCGCTCGCGTATGCGAGCCTTCACGAGCAGCGCGACGCTCACTGGGCCAATGATGACCATCTTGAGAGCGTTCCAGATGCAGACCAGGACGGCGAGGTGGAGCCATCCGGGGCCGCCGGACTCGATGAGAGTAGTGCACCAGGAGGCGACGGCCAGGTAGGGGCCGGCCAGCAGCATCGCTGGCACGCCCCATTTCAGTCCTTTCCTCGTTCGGATCAGGTCGAGCAGGATGTTGCTCGGCATGTATCGGCGCAGGAAGTAGCGGACCTCGGCGCTGGCTGCCCACAGTAGGCGGATCATGATGGGCTCCGCTCAACACGCACGTACGTTGTCGAGACGGTGCGTGGAGAGTGACCCCAAGGTCTGCCGCGAACGGCCCAAAGGTAAGGAGAAATCCGCCTCACCCTCAAGACTACGTAGCGGCGGGGACATCTGGAAGGGTCAGATGCTGCGTCCTGTCTGAGGCTGCCCCCGCCTGATGGCGTTGAGCCCAGGCTCCGGCGGAGCGCTCTGGGCAGCGAGAAGGAGCATCCTGTCGAGTGCTGCTCGCGCTCTTGCGGCGTCGATCTTCTGCGCGGACGACTCGGCCGGGGCACCAAGGGGTGCGTCGCCGGTGATGCGGTGCCGGTCCCGGTAAGCGGCGACGACTCGTGCAGCCCTGCGCCAGGTCGCCGCTCGGCGTCGCTCACTCGGTGGCGTTCCGAGTGCCCTTGTCCAGGGAACGCCTTCGGTAAGCGCGGTGTCGAGCACTGCGTCGGCGCGGGCTTCGATCAGTGCTTCTCGTTCGTCGAGGGCTGCTCGCATCTCCGCGTCCGTCACACCGTGGGCATACGGGATGAGGCCAGCAATGAGTCGTGGTGGCTTCCTGGTTCGCCCTGACCCAGCGGGCCGAGCAGTCGTTCGCTCGACCCTGTAGTGGAGGACGGCGGCGATGTCGTCGGCGTCGCCGAATCCCCGCGCCGCAACCAGGCGCGGCAGGATCGCATTGACATCGTGGTGGTTGGCCTCAGCGCGGCGGAGTTCGGCGGCGAGTGGGCCGAATGCCTCGGATTCGATGGCACTTTCGGCCTGTTCGCCGGTTAGGCCGGAGGTGCGGATGAGGGTGGCCCAGCGGTCGTGTTGGGCAGCGGCGGCGATGGTTTCGTACTCGGCGGCGAGCTGGGCGATCGAGCCCCACTGCTCCTGCTCGGCAACGATGGTCTCGTGCGCCGAGAGTTCGGCTCCGCTGTGCTGGAGAACGCCGTGGAGCACGCTGCGGGCGGTCGCGTTGGGGTCGTCGCCGGGGTGCGGCTCTGCATGGTCGTCGGCGCGGTCAAGGGTGACGTAGGCGCGGTTGGAGTGCCGGCCTCGGGTCATCGCGACGTAGAAGGTCTCTCTGGTCGAGGTCGGTTCGACCAGCACATGCGCGGTGTCGGTCGTGACGCCTTGCGCACGGAACGCGGTCACTGCGTAGCCGAGATCGACGCTCTCGGAGACATACGAGGCGGGCAGGACGATGCTGCCGCCGAATCTTCGCCCACGCTTTCGTACTGCGATGGTCCCGTCCTGACGGACAGTGGTACCGACCCCGTGGTCGCGGGCGATGGTGAGAGTCCCGTCGTCGCCGACGGCCGTGATGGTGCAGACATCGCCGTTGCGTACCCAGTCCCGCCCGGTCGCGGTGCGAAGCCGCCGGTCATTGTCGCGCGTGATGATCGTGTCGCCGACCCCGGCGGCGGAGCCATCGCGCAGTTCGACCTCGCGGTCGGGGTTCAGGGTCTCGTCGTGGATCAGGTCGGCGCGGGCGCGTCGGTTGAGCTCTGTCACGTCTTCGTGGGTCTCAGCAATCAGCACTGAGACGAGCCCTTTGTCACGGTCGGCGCGCCAGGCGTTGTAGGCGGCATCGGTCATGGTCTCGGCGTCACCGCCGACGATGCGCTGATGAGCGAGGTAGGAGTCGATGGCTTGGACGCGTCCGTGGCGCAGCTCGAGTGAGGCGGCCATCTCCCACGCGTGGGTGAAGCGGTGAACGTCGACCAGTTCGGAGGTGTCGTCGCGGTCGTTGGCGATCATCGCGAACGCGCCACCGGCGTCCACGGATTGCAGCTGAGCGTAGTCACCGACCAGCAGCACCTTCGCACCAGCATCCTGGGCGAGGTGAGTGATGCGGTCCAGCGACAGGGTGCCCGCGAGCGAGGCTTCGTCGATGATGACGAGTTGACCCTTCTCGAACGTCGTGCCGTGCAGGAGATGGTTCTGCCACCACTTCGCTGTGTTCTCGGTCGTGACCCCCAGGTCGTCGGCGAGGACCTGTGCAGCGACCGCTGACGGAGCGAGGCCGACGACCGACCTGGCACCGTGCTCGGCCTCCCACGCGCGGCGGAGTGCGTTCATGGCGGTTGTCTTGCCCGCCCCGGCAGGACCGACCAGCACGTCAAGCACCCGCCCTGACACCGCGATGCAGCTCAGAGCGTCGCCTTGGTCGTCGCCAAGCAGCTGCCCATCAGGGCCGGCGCGACGCGTAATCTTCTCGACCGTCGCGAGCGCCACCGTCGGACCGGCCAAGTTGCTGGCACGTTCGAGCAGCCTGTCCTCGGCCGCAAGTTGGGTCTCTGAGGTGAACACGGTCGAACTCTTCGGCCGGAACACGGACGTGCCGTCGGGTCGGCGGAACACTACCGGTGACGTAGCGAGTTCGGGTGGCGTTAGCCGGAGGGATACTTGTTCGGCTGCGTCGGAGACCATCGCGACGATCGCTTCTCGGTCTTGCATGGTGGCGAACCGCCAGCCCATCGTCTGCCTGGCTGCCTCAGCCATGAGATTCCACCGTCGCCGGGTCGATCGCTTCTCGCCAACCACCTCGACCACCGAGAGCCCGATCTCGCCGATCACGTCGAGCGGCACGTCGTCGGCGCGAAACAGCAACGGCTTGTCGTTGTCGGTGACCTCGCGAGCCCACATCGTCGCGTCCCGGCCCAGCGTCTTCGTGGCGCGGGTCCGCCACTCTGCGGTGAGGTCGGCCAGGGATCGGATCTGCTTCTCGGGCCGGGTGGTCAGGGTGGCTTGGGCGCGGAGCTTCATGATTGCTGCGGGTGTTGGGCGCCGGCCGTGTGCTGCGACGTACTCAGCGATGAGACGGTCGGTCTCGATATCGATGTGACGGGCGCGGGTGGAGAACTCGGCGATCAGTTCTTCCGGGACTCCGGTGATCGCCCAGGCAGGGTTGTGGTCGCGGCCCATGTCTCGGGCTTCCCAGGAGACCCCGAAGGTTCGGGTCATGTGGTCGGCGAACAAGGCTTCGTACAGCTCGGACAGGGCGACAACGGCGGCGTGCATCGGCCTGCCGTCAAGTGAACGCCACTTACCGTCGGGACGGTCTTCGCCTTGTTGCTGATGACCACATGCGTATGCAGGTGAGGGTCGCCGGCACGGGAGTCGAAGTGATCGAACGCGGTCGCGATGAGCCCGGTGACATCGACCTGCGCAACCGCGCCATCCCCGGCGGTTGCGCCCGTGCGGGTGGCTGCAACCTCGCGCTCCATGAACGCAACCACCTCCGCAACCGCCTGGTGGTGGGCCTCGCCGATGAGTGCTTGGACCCCGGCATCGGCGACCGCCCACAGCACGCTCGCGGACTTCGGGATCGAGAACGTGAAGTCGAAGCCAGCCACGGCACGCCGGGTGCCGCGAGCGGTTTCCTCGGCCGTGATCTGCGCGACGGACTCGCCCTTGGCTCCGGGCGTCATCGACGGATCGAGCGCGGCGATCCGGGATTCGATCCGCTCCGCCTGGGTCTTGTAGTTCGGGAACGCCAAGCCAAGTGGGTTGCCGGTGATGGGCACTACGCCGACGCGAGAGTGAACCTCGACGACTCACTGAAGTTGCTGTCCAACGCCGCCGACATCTACGAGCACGCCGACGACGCGAACCGTCGGCTCCTCAACCAGGCGCTGTTCAAGACGATCTACATCGACGAGGACAACGACGTGCGCGTCGGCTACAGCAACCCATACGACGGGCTGAGCATCCCCGGTCTCAATGCCGACGCACTGAGTTGGGCCGCCGAGGCAAGGAAAATGGGCCAGGCTGACCCCGCGACCAAGGGCGGACCCTTGGTCGCGAGTTCAAACCTGACCCGTTTGGGGTGCCTGAGTAATACGTTCGGCAACTCCGCCCCCAAGACAAAAACGCTGGTCAACCGCCTAGACCGTGGGGTCTACGCGGTCTCTCGACGCCCCCAGGATACCGCTCCGAAGGACGATCGTGGCCCCGTCGTGAGGACTGTCGAGACGGCTCAAACTTTTCTCACCGCCGCCGAGGTGGACGCGCTCGTCGGCGACTACCTGGCCGGGACGAGCGTCAAGGCACTCGCTGAGAGGTACGGCATCCACCGCGCCACGGTGTTCGCGCACCTCCGTCGCCGCAACGTGCCGAGCCGCCGACCAGGGCTCGGGATCGACGAGAAGGCCGAGGCGGTGCGTCTCGCGCGAGCTGGGGTCTCGATGCGCGCGATCGGCCGTCGGATGGGCGTGGACCGCAAGGCCGTGCGCGCAGCGCTGGTCGAGGCGGGACTCATCGTGGCCGAAGCGAGCGATGACGCATAGCCGAGGTTCCGAGTAGCTGATCCGTCGGTAGCGCTCGGCGCACCTTGTCGGTAACGAGCGCCGAGAGGAACCGATGATGACCAGCTTGAGTAATGTCGCGAATGACGAGCGTACCGCGAGGATGGTGCTGTCTATGCTCGTCGAGCCCAATGACCCAGTGACAGGCCGCATCCTGTCCAGGCTGGGAGCAGTCGAGACGCTCTGGCTCGCTGAGCGCGACGGTGCGGTGATGGGGCTGAGCCCCGTGGGCGCACAGGTCTGGCGCGACCACCTCAGCGTGCCAAGCGCAACGGAACTGACGGCGCGTATCGACCAGGTGCAGCAATCAGGTGTTCGCGCGCTCATCCCAGGCGATACAGACTGGCCCACCGCAGTCGACGATCTTGGTGAAGTCGCACCCTACGCGCTGTGGACTCGCGGCGCGTCATCGTTCCTCTCGCGTCCGATGAGCGATCTCGTCGCGATCACCGGCGCTCGGGCATGCACCTCCTACGGTGAGTATGTGGCGCGGGAACTTGCCAGTTCCGTTGCTGCCGACGAACGGGTTGTCGTCGCGGGAGGTGCTTACGGCATCGAGGGTGCGTCGCAACAGGCGGCCCTCGCGGCAGGTGGCGACACGATCGCGATCCTCGCCAACGGAGTTGATCGCCCGTACCCTGTCGGCCATCGCGACCTGCTTGATCGCGTCGCTGACGTCGGCCTGCTTGTTAGCGAAGTTCCGCCCGGTGCCGTTCCGACCCGACATCGGGTCATCGCCCGCGCCCGGCTGATGGCTGCGCTGTCCTCCGCGACGGTGATCGTGGAGGCGGGCTCGCGATCAGGTTCACTGCTGGTTGCTCAGCGAGCCGCGGAAATCGGCCGACGTGTCGGAGCTGTCCCCGGTCCAGTCACGAGCGCTGTGAGTGTGGGACCGCATCGTTTGCTGCGCGATGGCATCGCGTCCTTGGTGGCGGACACTTCGGACCTTGCCAGGTTGGTGGAACGAGATCAGACGCCGCGAGTAGGGCTCGACAGGGAGCTCGTCCGCCCTCCTTCGCCCGCTCCGACGCGCACGCTGTAGCGCGCCGGTCAGAGGTGGACGCCGGAGCCTGAACTCAGCGAGAGCTTCGAGTGAGCTCACCCAGTGGCACATCCTCGGAGAGCTCCTGCCGCTGCGCGCGGTACTCACGGGCGCGAGCCCTTACGAGGAGAACGACGCTCACTGGGCCGATGGCCATCATCTTGAGAGCGTTCCAGAGGCAGACCAGCACGACGATGTGGAGCCATCCTGGGCCGCGGTTCTCGATGAGTGTGGTGCACCAGAAGGCGATGGCCAGGTAGGGACCGGCCAGGAGCATCGCGGGGACGCCCCACTTCAGTCCCTTCCTCGTGCGGATCAGATCGAGCAGGATGTTGCTCGGCATGTAGCGACGCAGGAAGTAGCGGACCTCGGCGCTGGCTGTCCACAGTAGGCGGATCATGATGGGCTCCTCTCAACACGCGAGTCGTTGTCGAGACGGTGCGTGGAGAGTGACCCGAAGGTCTGCCGCGAGCGGCCCAAAGGTAGGGAGAAATCCGCCTCACCTTCAAGGCTACGCCCCAGTTGCGGGCTTGGGAAGGCCGGTAGTGTCTGCCCGCAACGACAGCTTGGTCTGGATCGAGGCGCTTGTAGCCGTCAGCGGCGTAGGCGAGGCTATTCAGTGACTCCGGCTGAGGGCGGCAGACTCGTATCCTCTGTTTCGGCCAACACGAAGTGATGCCTGGGCCCGGAGGGAGCGTGCGGCAGCGCGATGAGGTGTGTCCCGGAGACTGTGGACGGCACCTGTTGCAGGTGGCGGCCGATCATGTTGACGAGCGTCGCAGCGACGGCGGCAAGGTCTGCGGCTGAACCGTGGAAGGTGGGCACGGAGCACCCTCTTGTTGGTATCAGTTCGTCCCCGTCGGCCACCTCCTGCCAGAGCGGGTGGTAAAGCTCCAGCTCACTGTCGGTGAGGACCGTGCGACCCGCGCGTGCGTCCATTCCCGATGGCGTCAGAGTGGAGTCAGGTGCGCTGATGTTGGCGATGCCGAGGGTGCCGGAGCTGGCGTCAGTTGCGATCTGGGCAATGAGGGCTTTGCGCTCGACGCCGACAAGTGTGTCGAGGTACGTGGTCACGCTGTGGCTTACGGTCGCATCGATGATGAGATCGGCGGCCAGGAGATCGGCGAGGTCTGGCACGCTTCCCTCGGCGATTGTGACGGTGAGGTCGTCGCGGAGCGAGCGCAGCCGTGTCGCGAGGGCATCGGCTTTCGTCTGTCCGATGTCGGCTTCGGTGTAGTTCTGTCGTACCAGGAGTCCGCCGGTGATGACTCCTGGGTCGCAGACGGTGATACCTGCGGCCCCGGCGCGTGCGATGAACTCGGCCGCCCATGATCCCAGTCCGCCGCACCCCCAGATGTGAACCATCTTTCCTTGGTAGCCGTTGACTGGTCGGCGTTCGTCGCGCCGCGTCGTGACTGCTTGTCGTTCGTCGGACATGTTGCACCATTCAATGGGGATTTCGGCGTTGATGCTCGCGGGATCAAGGTTGATCGCGGTGCCGTGCTTCTTAGCGATACGTCGAAGCGCGTCGGCGGTCGTCGCGTGGAGGCGTCCGCCGAGCAGGTGATGTGGGCCGCCTGCGGGATGGGGAACGGCGAGGACGAAGTATTGCTCCTCGCCGTCGGGGTTTCTGAGAGCACTGGCGAGAAGGGAGGTGATGAACGCTGGCGATTGAGCCGCTACTCGTGGGGGCTGACCTCCGGCCTGGTCGAGATACGGATCATCCAGGAGCGCAAGGAACAACGCGAGAGTCGAGGCGGCACCGAAGGGCATGTCGCTAGCGAGGGTGAAGACAGGCGTGCGATGTCCGCCTCCCTCGGTCGAGTAGGTGAGATCGTACCGATGGGTCGAGCGGGCGATGAGCTGAGCAATCTGCCGTGGCTTCGTTGGGCCAGGCTCGCGGACCACGATGGTGGGAGTGTCGTCCGCGTGGTGGAGCACACCGCCGACCGCGTGATACATCGCGGTCGAGGGGTCGAACTTTCCACCAGCGGCGTCAGTGAGCCAGCCCCACAGACGGTTGAGGAACCCAGCCATTCCTTCCGACGGACGCCACTCGCGCGAAGGATCGAGGTAGATGCAGAGCCGTTGCCCCTGGAGAACATGTGGAAAGCCGAGGAAGCGTGGGTGGTCAACCTCGACGCTCGGCGGAACGAACATCGAGGGTTGAATCTGGAGGATGAACTCCTCGTAGTTCTCAAGCACGAGACCTGCGGAACTTCGCAGGACATTGGCTGTGTTGAGCCGGACCCGAACGCTGGCATGGCCTTCTGCGTCGAGTTTGGGTTGCTGGACGATCCGCAGGTCGTCGGGCCTGTCTTTGGCGAGCGCCCTCAGATCGTCAACAAGTTGCTTCTGCCAGACCGACAGCGTGCCCCGATTCCGACGGCTCATCCCGCGCGGCCAGACCGCCCCACGGTGGTAGCCGGTACCGGCGCTGCGGGGAACTTGGTGCTGTTCGACGACGTTGCCGGGGCCTTGAACCCATCGCCGAAGATGCCCTGCCACAACTCAACGCTGCGGTCCTTGTTCTCCTCGTTGTACGCCTTCTCGATCTCGGCCGCGTGGGAGTGGATGCGATCCCGGAAGTAGCTGTAGGTTGACTGCTCCCACCGGTGGTCGAACGTGACTCCAGAACCGGACGGGTCCGGGATCGAGGGCTTGGTCGGGCGGTCTTGGAGCCAACTGTCGAGGTCGTTGACGAGGTGTAGGAGCGCGGTCGGAACGTCGCTGTAGTAGTTCGGATTCAGCAGTGTACGCAGTTCGGTGACCTGCTCGCCGAGCAGAGTGGTCAGGAGGATCGACCGTGTTCCTGTGAAGGAATTCTTGTGGTCGCGCAGGTACTTCATCAGCCGGATGACCTTGCGAAGGTTGCCGTTGGCGAGCGTGTCCTTGGTCTTCATCCAGTCGGTGAAGCCCTGGGGGTTGGTCGGTTCCCAGTCATTGTCGTCGCGGTTTACGATGACCTCGCGCCCGTCTGAGAGGTTCAAGTGCGGCACGATGTCAAGGTGCATCGAGTTCGCGTAGACTAGACGGACGCAGCGGCACTTCCGTGAGTGCGGCATGTTGCCGTAGGTGCTGTGGCGATGCAGAGCCGCGTAGACCTCCTCGATGTACTTCTTCGGTTCGTCGGACCAGTCCGGGTTCTCGCTCATGTTGAGCATGAAGTCTGCGTCGAACTCGTTGTCGCCGACGGGGTTGATGATCGTCTTGTGTGCCCAGGAGCCCTGGGGCGTCTTGCCCAGGATAAGCGGGCCGATCTGCTCGTCGGCTTTCAACGCCTTGTAGACCGACTCGACGCGTGAGTCGAGCAGGTCCAGCTTTACCTGGCCGAGGTTGACGGTGTCCTTGAGCAGGACGTTGAAGTGGTCGGTGAGCTTCATCGGGAGACCTCCGTGGTAGGCATACTCGTCGGGTCACCGCGATGTGGGTCTCCGATCAATGGTGTGTATTCGGCTGCGCGATGCGTCGCGAACTTCTCGGTGTAGAGGGGGCTGAGTTCGCGGCTGGCGGACGCAGCAAGCCCGGCGAGGTCGCTCGGGTCTGCCGAGTCGAGTGCGTACAGATCGCCGGGGACGCGGGCATCGAACCTGGTGTAGGCATCCTTGCCGATCAGATGTTCAGCGATGCCTTGTCCACCGCGGCTTCCGGCGTTGAGGATGAGTGGAGCGATTGGCTTCGCCCAGTTCAGCAGTCCGCCGCGGTCGAGGCGCTTGGGGTGGTTCGTGAGCTGGTCGATGGTGCCAACGTTGAGCACCTTGATCGAGCTCAGTGGCTGATTGAGCATGCTTACGGCTTCAGCAATCGCGACAACGGATGGATTGTTCGCCCATACACCACCGTCGATGAGTCGGTGCCCGTCCACGCGAGCGGCCGGGAAGTAGAGCGGCGCTGCTGAGGTCGCCATCGCGATGTCCACCATCGGGATGCGCCAGTCTCGGGTGAGCCGCGTGTTGTGTGGTGTCTTGAAGATGTGCACGCTGCCCCGTTGCACGTCCCACGCTGGGATGACCAGTCGCTTGGTGCTGTTGCCGAGTATCCGTCCTCCGAGCACGTTCGTGAGCGCGGTTCGGAGTGCAGCGCCATCGTAGATGGGAGCGGTCAGCTGGCGCGGACGCCGCCACAGCCGACGTCTTGCGGCCGGGAACACAGTGTTGACGAGCTCCTCGTAGTGCTCAACGATCTGGGCGGGGGTGAGCCCGGCGCCCAGCGCCAGCGCGACGATCCCGCCAGCCGAGGTCCCGGCGATCAAGTCGAAAGACTCGCTGATGCTGACACCAAGGTCCTGCTCTAACCTTGCGAGCACATGAGCGGTGAAGAGGGCCTTGGCGCCGCCGCCGTCCAGTGCCAGTATCTGGAACGGTTCTGAACCCATCTCAGGTAGCTGACCGGTCACCCCGGCGCTGTCCAGTTGTGCGCCCACCTCAAGCTGACCACCGGGCACGTTGCCTCCGGCGTCGGGCGGATTTGCGGGAACTACAACCATGTAACTACTCTACGCCGCCGCTCCGACACTCCCACTGGCTCAGGTCACAGCGAGCGACCCAGCGGCCTGTGCTCAACCGGCCGAGGCCCGCTGTGTCCCGTAGGCGTACCAGCGGCTTCGGTCGCCTGCGTGACTGCGGATCGTGCTCGCGCGGCGTCGATCTTCTGGGCGGCCGACTCGGGCGGAGCACCGAGAGGTGTGTCGTCGGTGATGCGGTAGCGGTCTCGGTAGGCGGCGACCACGCGGGCGGCCTTACGCCAGACCGCGGCTCGTCGTCGGTCGTCTGGCTGCGCCCCAAGAGCCTTCGTCCACGGTGCGTTCTCGGTGAGTGCAGCTTCGAGTGCGGCGTCGGCGCGTGCCTCGATCAGTCCCTCTCGCTCGTCGAGAGCTGAGCGCATCTCGGCGTCGATGACTCCATGCGCCTGCGGGATGAGGCCGGCGATGAGCCGCGATGGCTTGCGTGTCCTGCCTGAGCCTGCGGGACGCGCGGTCGCCCGCTCAACCCGGTAGTGGAGGACAGCGGCGATGTCGTCGGCGTCGCCGAACCCACGCGCGGCGACGAGGCGCGGCAGCAGCGCTTCGACGTTGTGGTGGTTGGCTTCGGCGCGTCGGAGTTCTGCCGCGAGCGGGCCGAACGCTTCGGACTCGATGGCGCTCTCGGCCTGTTCGTCGGTGAGCCCGGAGGCGCGGATGAGGGTGGCCCAGCGGTCGTGTTGGGCTGCGGCTGCGATGGTCTCGTACTCGGCGGCGAGTTGGGCGATCGAGCCCCAAAGTTCCTGTTCGGCCACGATGGTCTCGTGCGCCGAGAGTTCGGCCCCGCTGTGCTGCAGGACGCCGTAGAGCACGCTTCGTGCGGTGGCGTGCGGGTCGTCGCCGGGGTGTGGCTGCGCGTGGTCGTCGGCGCGGTCGAGGGTCACGTAGGCGTGGTTCGCGTGCCGTCCTCGGGTCATCGCGACGTAGAAGGTCTCTCTCGTCGAGGTCGGTTCGACCAGGACGTGCGCGGTGTCGGTCGTGATGCCTTGGGCGCGGTAGGCGGTGACTGCATAGCCGAGATCGACATGCTCATCCACATACGCCGCTGGGAGGACGATGCTGCCGCCGAACCTGCGCCCACGCCTGCGAGCCCTGATGGTTCCGTCGTCGCGGACGGTGGTGCCGATCCCGTAGTCGCGTGCGATGGTGATGGTCCCGTCGTCGCCGACGGCGGTGATGGTCCAGATGTCGCCGTTGCGTACCCAGTCCCGTCCGGCCAGGGTGCGGAGGTTCCGGTTGTTGAGGCGCGTGATGATGGTGTCCCCGACGCCGGCGGCGGTGCCGTCGCGCAGCTCGACTTCGCGGTCGGGTTTCAGGGTCTTGTTGAGGATCAGGTCGGCTCGGGCGCGTCGGTTCAGCATGGTCACGTCTTCGTGGGTTTCGGCGATCAGTACCGAGACCAGTCCCGCGTCGCGGTCGGCGCGCCAGGCGTTGTAGGCGGCATCGGTAATGGCCTTGGCGTCGCCGTCGGTGATGCGCTCGTGGGCGAGGTAACTGTCGATAGCCGCCGTGCGCCCGTGACGCAGCTCGAGCGAGGCGGTCTTCTCCCAGGCGTGGGTGAAGCGGTGAACATCGACCAGTTCGGGGGTGTCGGCCCGGTCTCTGGCGATCATCGCGAACGCACCGCCCGCATCCACGGATTGCAGTTGGGCGTAGTCGCCGACCAGCAGCACCTTCGCGCCAGCGTCCTGGGCGAGGTGGGTGAGGCGGTCCAGTGACAGGGTGCCAGCGAGGGAGGCTTCGTCGATGATGACGAGCTGGCCCGCCTCGAACGTGGTGCCGTGGAGAAGGTGGTTCTGCCACCACTTCGCCGTGTTCTCGGTCGCGATCCCGAGATCGTCAGCGAGAACCTGAGCAGCAACCGCTGACGGCGCGAGACCGACGACGGAACCGGAGCCGTGCTCGGCTTCCCATGCGCGGCGGAGCGCGTTCATGGCGGTAGTCTTGCCCGCCCCGGCGGGACCGACCAGTACGTCGAGCATCCGTCCCGACACCGCGATCCGGGTCAAGGCGTCGGCCTGGTCGTCGCCGAGCATCCGACCGTCCGCATCGGGTCTGCGCGTGATCTTCTCAATGGTTGACAGCGGCACCGTCGGCCCGCCGAGGTTGGCGGCTCGTTCGAGGAGTCTGTCCTCGGCCGCGAGCTGGGCCTCGGAGGTGAACACCGTCGAGCTTTTCGGTCGGAACACCGAGGTGCCGTCGGGACGACGGAACACGACGGGCGAGGCGGCGAGTTCGGGCGGGGTCAAGCGAAGCGAAGCGAACTCGGCGGCATCGGCAACCATGGCGACGATGGCTTCCCGGTCGTGCATGGTGGCGAAGCGCCAGCCCATCGTCTGCCGGGATGCCTCGGCCATGAGATTCCAGCGTCGCCAGGTCGAGCGCTTCTCACCGACCACCTCGACGACCGAACGCCCAATCTCGCCAATGACATCGAGCGGTACGTCGTCGGCACGCAGCAGGAGCGGCTTGTCGTTGTCGGTCACCTCGCGCGCCCACGTCGTCGCATCCCGCCTCAACGACTTCGTGGCGCGCTCCCGCCATTCGACGGTGAGGTCAGCCAAGGACCGAACCTGCTTCTCGGGCCGAGTCGCGAGTGTGGCTTGAGCTCGCAATTTCATGATCGCCGCTGGTGTCGGGCGTCGTCCGTGCGCTGCGACGTACTTGGCGATGAGGCGATCGGTCTCGGCGTTGATGTGACGCGCGCGGGTAGAGAACTCGGCGATCAGTTCGTCGGGCACTCCAGTGATCGCCCATGCAGGGTTGTGGTCGCGGCCCATCTCTCGGGCCTCCCATGAGACGCCGAAGGTGCGTGTCATGTGGTCGGCGAACACGGCTTCGTGGAGTTCGGAGAGCGCGACGACGGCGGTGTGCATGGGTCTGCCGTCGAGCGAGCGCCACTTCCCGTCGAGGACGGTCTTGGCCTTGTTGCTGATGACCACGTGCGTGTGGAGGTGAGGGTCGCCAGCGCGGGAGTCAAAGTGATCGAACGCGGTCGAGATCAGCCCGGTGACATCGACCTGAGCAACCGCACCGTCCCCGGCGGTTGCGCCCGCGCGGGTGGCTGCAACCTCGCGTTCCATGAACGCAACCACCTCCGCAACCGCGCGATGATGCGCTTCTGCGATGAGTGCTTGGACCCCGGCGTCGGCGACCGCCCACAGCACCGATGCGGACTTCGGGATGGAGAAGGTGAAGTCGAAGCCCGCCACCGCACGCCGTGTGCTCCGGGCAGTTTCATCGGCAACGATCTGCGCGACCGCCTCGCCCTTGGCCCCAGGTGTCAGCGTCTGGTCAAGAGCGGCGATCTGTGCCTCGATCCGCTCTTCCTGGCTCTTGTACGCCGCGAAGCCCAGGCCGAGCTTGTCGCCAGTGATCGGATCACAGCCCGTGCCCATCAGGATCTGGAGCTGGTGTTCTGATACTCGGTCGCCCACCTGAATCTCGCCCTTGCCGAGGTCCGCTACACCCGCGCCGTGCCAGCGACCAGGCGGGGTGCCCTCCTCCATGTAGTAGCGAGTCAGCGGCGTTGAAAGTGGCCGGTCGCCGTCGGCAGCCGCGACCGTCTTGAGCAGGTACTTATAGCCATCGCCCGCCGACATCACACGCATCGAAACCGTCATGCTCACCTCCGCTCATGGCCAGCAGGTGAGCACCCGCACCCGGTGATTTCTGAAGCGGTAATGCCCGGCTCACCCTCGACCTGCAAGAGGCGTGTGACCTCGATGTGCGGTCGGAGAGGAAGTGGCAGATCGGGCTCCGGCGGTGTCGCTCGGATGGCTCGATGAGCGGCGGGCGTGCCGGAGTCGTGCACCTGACAGGTGACCAGCTCGGCATCCGTTCTCGATGAGGCACGGCTGCCGGGGACGACCGTCACCGGAGCGGACTTCATGCGCGACCTCGACGCCAGCGGCGACCCACGACTCAGGATCGGGTCGCTGTTCAGTGGCTACGGCGGGCTCGACCTCGCCGTCGAGCACGTCTTCAACGCCAAGACCGTGTGGTTCTCCGAACTCAACGAGCCCGTCGCCCACGTCTTTTGGCGCCACTGGCCCGAGGTGCCGAACCTCGGGGACATCACGGCCATCGACTGGAGCCGGGTCGAGCCCGTGGACATCCTCATCGGCGGGTTCCCCTGCCTCAATGTCAAGTTCACGCTCTGCGGGAGCCCAGCTGGTCTGCCGGCACCATTAGGCTAGTTGCGATGCAACCATCCGAATCAGACCGTCTGCTTCGCCCTGTCTCGTTCATCGTGCTGGGCCTGCTGGCGACCGCCGGCCCTCAGACGTCGTACGAGCTGGCGCGGAACGTCGACGTGTCGGTGTCCTTCTTCTGGCCCGTCCCGCGTTCACAGTTGTATGCCGAGCCGAAACGGTTAGCAGGTCTTGGGCTCGTCTCGGCGAGCCAGGAGACGTCCGGGCGCCGACGCCGCACGTTCACCATTACAGAATCTGGGCAAGACGCTCTGGTGAGCTGGCTCGGCACGCCTCCGGAGCCATCGCAGTATCACGATCCCGCGATGCTGCGCCTGTTCTTCACCGACGCAGCCCCCGAGCGGGCTTTGACGTTGGCGAAGCAGCGCATCGGTGAGCTGACGGGCATGCTGCAGTTCCTGGAACAACCCGGCCTCGGCGGCACGCAACCCGCGCACCGCCGCGTCTTGTCCTGGGGCCGGATGACGGTGCGAGCCGACCTGGCCTTCTGGCAATCCATACTCGACGACATTGAAGGACAATTGTGATCGCTCTCATCCGCCGCCGGCCCTTGACGGCGTTCTTCGTTCTCGCGTACTTGGGATCATGGGTGCTGTGGAGCCCGTGGTGGCTCTCGCAAAGCGGCGTCGGAGTGCTCCCATTCGAGCTCCCATTCGTCGCGGTTGCGGGCATCAACCAGCTCGGGCTCTTTGCCGGACCGTTCGCATCCGCTCTGCTGGTGACCCGGATCATCGAGGGACGCGACGGGCCGCGCCGACTGCTGCGACGCATGGTGCAGTGGCGCGCCCGGCCCTTCTGGTACGTCCTCGCGCTCGTCGTGATCCCTGCGGCGACCGGCCTCGGCTATCTCTTCCTTCCTGGCACGACCTTCGTCCTCGACGGCGGAGTCCTTACGGCGCTGGCGGTTCTCACCACGACGTACGTTACCTATCTTCTCGGCGGGCCGGTTCAAGAGGAGATCGGTTGGCGGGGCTTCGCACTTCCTCGCCTCCAGACACGGCTGTCCCCGGTCACCGCGGCGCTCGTCCTCGGCGTCATCCACTGCTTCTGGCACGCACCGCTGTTCCTCACCTCCGAATGGGACACGGCCCGTCATCAGCCCAGCCAGTTTCTGGCCTACCTCCTCCTCGTCGTGAGCATGTCGGTCATCATGTCTTGGCTGTTCAACGGCTCGAACGGTTCGGTGATGCTCGCGATCCTCGGGCACAACGGCATCAACTGGGCGCTATTCGCCGCAGGCACCATCACCGGTCAGGCCATCGAAAACAACTGGCCTGCCGCGCTCGGACTCGCAGCACTCGCGATCATCACAATCTCCATCACGAAGGGACGACTCGGACACCCACCGCACGCGACCGGCGGAGAGCTTCCCCCGCGACCCGCCGTGTAGTCAGGCACGCTCAAGCGGCCGAGCGCAGGGACGCCGCACCGGCCTCTGCTTCGCGGTGCAGCTCGTGCAAGAGGCCGAACACGCGCCTCGCAAGATGCCGCTTGAGAGCACGGATGGCCTCGGTGTTCGAGTTACCCAGCGCCCGCCGGGCAGCCAGGTAATCCTGCGCTGGTGGGTACATGCGCTTCTGGGTGATCGCGATGCGGTGGATCGCGGCGTTCATCCGCCGGTTCCCGCCCCTGTTCAGCCTGACCCGCTGGCTGTTGCCCGACGATGCTGGGATCGGCGCGCACCCGGTGAACATCGCGAACGCCGCGGCCGACTTGAACCGCCCAGGGTCGCCGGTCTCGGCGACGATCCGTGCCGCCGACATCGGCCCACAACCCGGCAGCTCCAGCAACTGCGGCGCCTCGATCTTCACGCGCTCTTCCAACTCACGTTCGAGACGGCCGGCGCGGTCGCCGAGGTCCTTGATCCGTTCCGCGAGGTCCAGGCAGATCGAGACTGCGACACCGCCTTCGTGCTCGCGCAGGAACGCGACGACCATGGCGTTCCACTTCGGTCGATGCAGCTTGCGGGCGGGAATCGTAGCGGCGAAGTCCGGGTCAATGTCGTGCAGGTGCCACCGCAGCCGGCAGCACATCCGCACCATCTCGCCCACCAGATCCTCCCGGTGGTCCAGAAGCATCTTGATCTCCCGCACGTCCGTCTCCGGCACCGCCACGGGCAGGTCCTCCGCCAACGCCGCGCGAGCGCAAGCCAGGGCGTCGATCGGGTCAGACTTCCCGATCGCGCGCACCCGACGGCGGTAGTCGGCGCTCATATGCGTTGGCACCCACACCACCTGCTCGCCCTCGGCGAGCAGGAACCGCACGAGCCCGCCGGCGACGTGACGCACGTCCTCCACCGCCCAGCGGTGCCGCCCGAGCTTCCTCGCCCACGTCAGCAATTCTCGATATCCGCGCGGTCTTGCGGAGGCGTCCTTCACATCGAGCTGCCTGCCGTTACTGTCTACCGCGACAGCGACCAGGACGTCCTTGTGCGGATCGAGCCCGATGACGATTCTCTGATCCATCTCCGTTCTCCTTTCGATTCAGGGGTCGACCGGTGGACATGCCTCAATCAAGAACCCCGCACTCGGGATCACGCTCCAATGAAGTCACACCGGTCCTCAGCGAAGCGGCGACGGGCGACATGACAAGACCACGTCAACCACGAAGGCGACCTAAGGGAAGGAGCCAACCCGGCACCGTGCTCTCCATTCTCGAAGCACAGCACCATCGGCTCTCTCCTCGGTCGTCGTGGTGACAGCACGGGAACGAGTCAGCCCACCGCCGCTTCACCGGCCACCGTCAACGAAGACGGCACCACCACCCTGACATTGGAGCGACAAGACGTCTCCACCGTCGGCAAGCGCGCCGGCCTCGCACCAGGTACGCGCTCAGGGCTCTGGGCGCACATGGCCGCAGCCATCGACGCTCTCCAGCCCGAATGGGTCGTCATCGAGAACGTCCGCGGGCTGCTGTCCTCGCCCGCGACACGGTTACCAGCACAAGGAGACGACCATGAACGACGCAACCACGGCGATGCAACCCTTCGCGGCATGGAACGCGACCCGTGGCATCTGGGAGACACCGCAGCTCGACCTCTACGGGCTCTCGGCGACGGTATGTCGACCTTGGGGTTATGTTCACCGCCGTCGTGCGGGCCGTGGCCGGGAGGCGATGAGCGTCTGATCCGTTCAACATAACCATTGGTTCGGGAGTC
>NZ_JBGFSK010000014.1:0-29444 GCF_041365945.1 Janibacter sp. GXQ6167
AGAACCTCCGGGTTGGAGTGGGCCTTCGACAAGCCACATCCCATTCGGAGGTTCTCGTTCGTTCAAGCAGGCGCGCTGCTACCAACCTGATGGCCGGGTACAACTAGCCCCGTCGACGTGTGGAGGGGACAGTGAGAACGCTTCGAGCCCTCCTGGCCAGGACCGGGGATGACGAGGGGGCGGTGACGGTCTGGATCGCGGTCGTCGCCGCGGGTCTGCTCATCGCCGGAGCTCTGGTCGTCGACGTCGGGGCCAAGGTGCGCACCACCACGCAGACCGACATCGTCGCCAACGAGAGCGCCCGGTGCGCGACCGGGGCCATCGACCCGCGCTCTCGCGCCTCCAGCGCTGATATGGAGAACGCGATCCGGGCCGCGCAGACCTGCCTGACCAACTCCGACGCAACCGGCACGGTCACCGTCACCGGACCGGGCGAGATCACCGTCACCGCGAGGAAGTCCGGGCAAGGGCCGTGGACTGGACGGGGCTGGACGATCACCCGGACCGCCGTCGCCCGGCTCAACATCGGCGTCGAGACAGGAGAGTGAGCGAGATGAACCGCGCTGCGAGCCTGGTCAAGGGCCTGCTGGCCCTGGCCACGATCCTCCTGCTCGTCGTCGGAGCCCCGGCGCTGCTGATGCTCTCGGGGGTGCTGCCCGACCAGCTCCCGACCCTCGAGCAGATCACCGCCGCCCTGACCAGCCGTGACGAGACCGGGCAGGTGCTCGTCGCCGTCCTCATCGTCGCCGCCGCCGTGCTGTGGGCCGCGTTCACCTACTCCGTCCTCGTCGAGGCGGTCGCGGCAGCACGCGGCATCCGCCTCACGGTCCCCAAGGGGCCGGCGGGACGCCCCGCGGCCATACTGGTCGGCGCGGTCATCGCCATGGGCGCGAGCACGATGACTGCTACCGCCGCACCGCCCGCGCAGTCCCTCGTCGTGGCCCAGGAGGCCACCCCGGCCGTCGAGGCAGCCCACGCAGCAGAGGCCAAGACGACCGAGGTTGCCTCGCCCGACCAGGCCGCCGACCGTGGCGTGACCGTCAAGCGCCACGAGACGCTGTGGAGCATCGCGGACAGGGAGCTCGGCGACCCGACGCGATACCGCGAGATCGCCGCCCTCAACGGCTTGTCGCAGCCGTACACGATCACGCCCGGCCAGCAGCTCCTCCTGCCCGGCCACGCACCCACCCCCGTCACGGTCGAAGCAGGAGACACTCTGGCCGAGATCGCCGCCGAGCACGACACCACCTGGATGGCGCTGGCCGAGGCCAATCCGCAGATCACCGATCCCGACCTGATCCACGTGGGAGACACCATCGTCGTCCCCACCCCGCAGACGCAGGGAAAGGGCACCCCGACAACGGGAACGCAGGCAAAGGAGCCCGCGGACGCCGTCCGTGAAGGTGGCGCAGCGATTCACACCGCAGCCGAGCAGGACGCTGCCAGCAGCCGGGGAGAGGCTGTCGGCCCCGAGGCCACCGAGAAGCCGCAGGTCATTCCCGAAGCCGCGCCCACCGCGCCCCCCAGCCCCGTCGCGCCGGCCCCGGCAGAGACCACGAACGAGGACTCGACAGCCGACGTTCCCCTGGAGCAGATCGCTGGCATCGCCGCGTTCGCCGGTGGGGGAGCAGTCTTCGCAGCCGGCACCCTGACCCTCCTTCGTCGCCGCCGCACCGCTCAGCGACGCCACCGACGCCCCGGCCGGGCAGCACCCATCCCCGCCACCGAGCTCGTCCCGATCGAACGAGGCGTGCGCGCCGCCGGGACCGACGCCCTGGCAACTCTCGAATCCATGGACCAAGCGCTGCGTTCCCTCGCAGCAACATGCGCCGACCAGGACCGGCCGTTCCCCCCGGTGGCCGCCGTCGAGCTCGACGGGTCCGAGGTGATCGTCCACCTGAGCGAACCGGCCGACCTGCCGACCCCGTGGACCGGCGAAGCGACACGGTGGGTACACGACAGCCCCGGCACGGACCAGACCGTGCCCGAGGGCGAGCCCCCGCTCCCGGCACTGGTCACCGTCGGCACCGGCCCGCGCGGGCAGGTCTGGCTGCTCAACCTCGAAGAGCTCGGAGCCGTGACGATCACCGGAGACGCGGACAAGAGCGCCGACCTGATCCGGTACATGGCCGCGGAGCTGGCCGTCAACGACTGGTCCCAGACCGTTCGGATGGACCTTGTCGACGTCGCCACCGAGATCGCCGCCATCGACCCAGGACGCATCCACGTCCACGACCAGGCCGCGCACGCCGCCCAGGACCTCACCGCTCACGCCGTCGGCACCATCGACCGCTGCACCGACGAGGGAACCACCGTCGCCGACGCGCGAGCCAACCAGACCGGCGAGGACCTGTGGACCTCCCGTGCCCTGCTCGTGGCCCGCAACGACGACCCCGCCGTGGCCCAGGCCGCGCAGACCGTCGCCACCTCCGTCGGGCGAGCCGGGGCATCCGTGGTCAGCCTCTCTGCGCACGACCCCGAGGACGACCTGGCCACGACCATCGAAGTCACCGCGGACGGGCACCTCTTCATGCCCCGGACCGGGCTGCGGCTGACCGCCTGCGCCCTTCCGATCGACGAAGCGCACGGCATCGTCCAGCTCCTCGACCGGGGACGCGCGCAGCATGACGAGCCGATGCCCCTGGCTGCCCCCAGCGACGCCGACGAGGACTGGCGCTCCATGACCGACGCCTCCGGTGCCCTGCGCGAGGAGTACACCCAGCCCCGTCAGGACCACGACGCCGCCGAGGCATCCAGCAGCCTCCTGCCCCCCAACGAGGATGAGTGGATCGCGCAGACCGCCACCACCGTCGAGGACGTCGAAAGGATCGCCCCGCGCGTCACCGAGTCTGTTCGCCAGGACCTCGAGGACCGTGACCCCGACCTGGACGAGGACCTCGAGCGGTGGCACTCCCCGGACTGCGACCTGCCGCGGCTCTCGCTCCTCGGCCCGGTCACGGCGCGAGTCGGCGGCGACGCGCGAGCCGTGCTCGAAGACTCCCGCGCCTACCTCACCGAGCTCCTGGCATACCTCGCTCTGCGTCCGCAGGGCGCAACCATGGCCGAGGTCCGCGAGGCGTTCGGCATCTCCGACGGTCGCGTCCGGTCAAGCATCAAGTCGCTCCGTGACTGGCTTGGCACCAACCCCCGCAGCGGGAAGCCGCACCTGCCCAACGCCAAGGACTCGCGCGCCGCAAAGATCCGCGGCGTCGGCGTGTACCAAGTCGATGACGTCCTGGTCGACGTCGACCTCTTCCGCCGGCTACGTGCCCGCGGGCAGGCCCGCGGCGAGCACGGGCTCGAGGACCTCAACGCCGCTCTCGCCCTTGTCAAAGGACCGCCCTTCGACCAGCTCCGTGCAGGTGGCTGGTCCTGGCTGGCCGAAGGAGACCGCCCCGACCAGCAGATGGTGTGCGCGGTCACCGACGTCGCGCACATCGTCATCAACCACGCCATCGCCACCAACGACGGCCCCACCGCCCTGGCCACCGCCGAAGCAGTCATGGCGGCAGTCCCGCATGAAGAGATCGCTCGCCTCGACCTCGTCGCCGCGATGAGCGCCACCGGCCACGGAAACACCGCTGGCCAGCTCCGCCAGAGCGTCCTCGAAAGCAGCGACAACACGCTTCCAGTTGATCTGTCCGAACGCACTGACAGGATCGTGCGAGACCGTGAATGGGCCAAGGAGGCCTCATGAGAAACCGACCCGCAGCCGCCGCGCTGCTCCTCGCGACCACCGCCCTGGCCGCCGGCTGCAACAGCAGCGACGAGCCCACACCCCCACCGGGCACCACGATCAGCGCACCCCCGACCGCGCAGTATCTCGAAACATCTGAGCAGACCGTCACGAAGGGCGCTGAGAGAGACCCCAACGATCCCAAGACCAAGCAGGAGGCCTACTCCGAGTCACTCCTGAAGCAGACGGATCCGGTCGAGGCCCAGATGAAGAAGCGTGGCATCACAGTGAAGGGCAGGGATGAGGTGCTGTGGACCAAGCCCGGTGCTTACGAGAAGCCGGATATCGGCGATGAGCAGACCACCGTGGATGCCTGCGTGGTTCGGAACTCACGGTTCATCGACGAGGACGGCAACGACATCACCGCCGATCAGAAGGGCAATCCGCTGGAGAAGGGCACCAAGACCCTCATCCGGTACACCCTGACCACCCCGGACGGCGGCAAGACCTGGCTCATCGACTCGTGGACGGAGAAGGGCGCATGCGACGCACAGCAGCCTTCGTGACGTTGGTTTCCCTGGGGATGGTTGGTGCAACGTCCGCTACTGCGGCAGTGCCGCTCATCTGTACTCCTTCAGGCTGCTTCAAGGAAATCAAGAAGCCGGGGAGCGATGGGACGAAGGGGACGGGAGGGTCGCCTTCGACGCCCCCGAACCGAGGCGGCAGTGGTGCGGGTCCCGCGGCTCCGAAGCCGGTCGTCTTGACGGAGGAGCAGAAGGCTGAGGCCCGGTCACGACAGATGGGGCTGGACTCCGCGTGTGCGGGCGTCTCGTCTCTGACCGGGCAGGTCCCTGCCGCGTGCCGGGTCACGGCCGTGCCTGTCGACGGCGAGAGTGCTCCCAGGCCTGAGACGCCTGGGGAGGCTGCGGTGCGGATCATGGCGAAGGTGGAGATCCCGAAGCCGGCCGCGCCAGAGGGTGGCCCTGCGGGTGTGGCGTTGGCGGATGGTCGCCCCTACACGGCGGTCAACGCGACGACGTGGTTCTGGGTCGATGAGTCCTCGTGGCGGTCCGTGAGCGACCGCGAGAGCGGCGCCGGGATGTGGGTCGAGGTCAACCTCGAGCCGACCAGGCTTCGCCTGAGCCCGGGCGACGGGTCCCCGGACGTGACCTGCTCTGGGCCCGGTCAGGCCTGGACCCAGGGAACCGACCCCTTCGCGGAGGCTCCCGGAGGGTGCCACCACATCTACAAGAGGGCCGGCGACGTCAACGCCACGATCTCGATTGACTGGCACGCGACCTGGACCGCCAGCGGTGGCCAGGCCGGCGACTTCGGCACCGTCACGAGCACGGCTCCGTGGTCCTTCACCGTCGTCGAGGGACAGTCGATCGTCGAGGGATAACCCCCTCTCAGGCTCCGCACGCGGAGCCTGGCGCGACCCGCGAAGGGCGCCTCCTCCCAGCTAGGGAGAAGGCGCCCTTCCCGTGTGCGGGTACTTCCTTGAAGCCTGCTCACGGCTGACTCGCAAGCCCCCGCAAGGGGCGAGTTGGGGAACGCAGGGAACGGGCGCGTTCTCCCCCGATTTTCCGGGGGAGAACGCGCCCGTTCCCGGTGTGAGGGACGGGTCGGCGGTGCTGGGGGAACGCTCCCCGGTACGGCCCATCGAGAACTTCCTTCCGTGTCCACACGACGGAAGGAACTCGAGATGAGCGTCGCCACCCAGCTCGGCCTGAACCACCCCGACAACGAGGTGCTGGCCCTGGCTCGTGACCGGTGGGGAAAGTGGCAGAGCGAGCACCCCGCGCTCCAGGTGGTCGAGGCTCTCGACGACCTTCCGGCCTGGCTGGCCGACCAGCCCGACCGGTGCCGTGCCGACGAGGTTCTCCTGGCACTGGCGGAGCTGTCCTCGCCCGAGGGGTCAGACGACGTGGCCGCCACGGGCGCGTTGACCTGGCTCCTCCTCCCGGGGGCCATCACGGTCGCCGCGAGCCTGGACCCGATCGCTCCCCAGGTCGATGAGCTCCTGGCCGCTGCCCTGTGGGTGGAGGCCCGGACCTTCCCTTGGCAACGCGGCCGGCGGGTAGCCGCGAACATCCTCATGAACGCGCGCAAGTCCGTGATGCGCGATCTCGGGCTGGGTGCCGCCTCGGGAGCCACCTGGGGTCGAAGCACCGTCGTGGATTCCCACGAGATCCAGGACCTGTGCGACCAGCTGCTGCCGGGCGATGCCGGACCCAGCCCTGAGGCCGAGCTGCGGTCGCTGCTCGATTGGGCCTGCCGCCGTGGGGTCATCACCGAGGCGGACCGGGCCCTGCTCGTCGATGTCGCCGAGGCGGCAGATCGGCACGGCGCCGGCGGCGGCCGGGGGAGCGGGGGACTGCTCGGGAACAAGGCCTCCGCCGAGGTCGCCGACGGCCGCGGGGTCTCTGCTCTGACGATCCGCCGGCACACCCGTCGCTGCGTGAGTGCCATACGAGAGGCCCGCGGCGTGGATCGAGTCCCCGCGTGATGAACGCCCACGCACACGTGACCGGCTTTGGGGGACAGCGAGGTGAAGACCGTGACTGATCTGGCAGAGATCGAACGACTGGTGGAGGTAGCCATGAACGAGCACCAGGCACTGCTCGACCTGGGCACCTGCATGGCGAACCTGCGTGCGGTGCAGGAGGCCAAGGCTCAGCTCGAAGAGTTCGACCCGGCGACCGTGCGCCGCGTCCTCGCCCAGCGAGATGCCACCGAGGTGAGGTGCGCGTGAGCACCGCGACCCACCGACCCGTCAGCGTCGAAGAGCTGCAGCGGGCCTTCCAGGCGGTCAAGGCTGGGACCTTCCGCCGAGACACCTCCTCGCACAGCCTCGTGGGGGCCCGTCGAGATTCGGCGAGCACCTGGGAGAGCGACCAGCCGGTCGTGCCGGTCATTTCCTGCTCCGGCGGAGCAGGAGCGACCACGACGGCCCTGGCGATCGCCACCGCCGCCGAGACCAGCCGCGTCACCGAGTGCTGCTCCGTCACCTCATCCGGCCTCTCGGCAGCCCCCACCGCCGAGCTCGGGCAGACGCCCGACGGATGGTCTCGAGGCACGAGAGGCAGCGTGCTCGTCGAGCGAGCCTCTGAGGTCTTCACCAGCCCCGACCAGGTCACCCTCCCGGCAGAACCCCCGGCCGGCTGCGAGCTGACCGTGCTGGACGTCGCCTGGGACCTGTCCGTCGTCCTCTCCTCACCGTCCTGGCTCAGCGACCAGATCCTCTCCGCGCCCGCCGTCGTCGTCGTCAGCCGCGCCACCGTCCCTGCGATGCGCCGTCTGGAAGGCGCTCTGACGCTGCTCGAAGACGGACCCACCGTGATCGCGGCCGTCATCGGCCCGCGCCGGAAGAAGTGGCCGCGGGTCCTCCAGGCCTCCATGGGCGCCCTCACACGCCGCCTCGACGCCGACGGGCTGCTCGTCGACCTCCCGCACGACGCAGACCTCGCCCTGAACGGTCTGACCGGCCGTGCGATCCCGACACCGCTGATCAGTGCGGCGTCCCACCTGCTCCGGCTCACAGGAGCCGGGAATACCACCACGAAGGGGTAGCAACCAATGAAGTCCGCAATCGCCACCAAGGTCCTGTCCATGCCGACGGTCTGCCCGGTCGCCCCGCCCGGGGCGCAGGCACACGCCGACCAGCTCATGGGCTACGTGCTGTGGGGAATGGGCCTGCTGTTCATCCTCGGCCTCATCATCGGCGTCGGTGCCGTGGTCGCCGGTCGCGTCTTCGCGATGCCCCACGCGAGCAAGGCCGGCGTCGTCTCCCTCGTCGTCGTCTTCGTCGCGGTGATCGGCTACCTCATCCTTCCGGGGATCCTCGAGTCGATGACCGGGTCTGGCTGCGTCTGATGGCTGGGGGAGCAGAGACCAACGCCCAGGCCTGGAGCCGGCGGCGACTGCTGGCCGTCCTGGCCGGCGGCGTTGCTGCTGCTCTCCTGATCCTGGCCGGCCTGGGGTTCGCGGTTCACTACGCCCTCCAGCCCGCTGACGCGGCGGGAGACGACATCGACCCGTCCGCCCCTGTGGCCTCCGCGCGAGGAGAGGAGCACCGCGACCAGATCGCGGCCGCGCCCATGGTCCAGGCCGCCCCGGAGGACGCGCGAGAGGGAGAGCCCTCGACCACGCCCGGAGAGAGCATGACTGTGCCCGCGCCGACGAAGGCCGGACCCGCGGAGATCCCGACAGGGTTCCCCAAGACGCCCGCGGGTGCCGTCGGTCAGCTCTCGACGATCGTGACCGCCGTCTTGCAGGGAATGTCCATCGACCACACCCATGTGGTGCACCAGCAGTGGTCCATGCCGGGGGCGCCCCCGGCATCGCAGTGGCGCATGACGAAGAACGTCGCGGCCTTCCTGTCCAGCTCTGGCCAGCAGGGTCAGGCCAAGGCGCCCACGGTCTCGGTGACGGCACGACCCCTGGCTGGCCAGGTCAAGGGAACCGACGGCCCCGATTGGGTCCTGGCCTGCGTCCTGGTCGATGTGCAGGCCGTGGTCGCCACGCAGTCCCGCATCGCCTACGGACACTGCGAACGCANACCCCTGGCTGGCCAGGTCAAGGGAACCGACGGCCCCGATTGGGTCCTGGCCTGCGTCCTGGTCGATGTGCAGGCCGTGGTCGCCACGCAGTCCCGCATCGCCTACGGACACTGCGAACGCATGCAGTGGGCGCAGGACCGCTGGATGATCGCGCCCGGCCCCGAGCCGGCCCCGGCTCCCTCCACCTGGCCCGGCACCGATCTGGCCCACGAGGCCGGATGGCGTACCTGGATCGACGATCAGGAGGGCGCTGAGCCATGATCCCGCTGCCCAACCCCTTCGACTACCTCGGCACCGCCGCGGGCAAGGTCGCAGCCGACGCCTGGACGGCAGCCTGCCTGGGCATCTTCAACGCCGGCATGTGGCTGCTCAAGGTCGCCCTGAGCATCGTCGACTTCTTCACCACGCCTGACATCAGCGAGGGCGGGCCGGGCCGAGAGGTCTACGAGAGCACCTTCTGGATCGCCGTCACGCTCATGCTCATCCTCACCCTGGCCCAGCTCGGGATCTCGGCCTTCCGGCGCGACGGGAAGAACTTCGCGCAGGTCCTCATCGGCACGGGGCAGTTCCTCATGATCTGGGTCGGATGGCTCGCCTACGGCGCGACCGTCATCGCCGCCTGCGGCGGCCTGACCAAGGCCTTGATGCACCGCCTACTGCACATCAACAAGTGGGTGCAGTTCGAGCCGCTGGGCACCCAGCTCTCACCCAAGGACGTCACCGACGGGACGATCGCCACGGTGCTGGCCATCCTCGGGCTGATGATGATCCTCGCGGCGATCGGTCACATCCTGGTCATGCTCACCAGGGCTGGGGCGCTGATCATCCTTGCTGCCACCACCCCGATCTCAGCGGCAGGTCTGAGCACGGAGTTCGGCCGCAGCTGGTTCTGGAAGTCCTTCCGGTGGTTCCACGCTGCCGCGCTGACGCCGGTACTGATGGTGCTGGTCCTGGGCATCGGGGTCCAGCTCACCGCTGGAGCCACAACGGGACTGACCGACGACCTTCAGAAGTCCATCGGGACCGCCATCCCCGGTGTACTGCTCATCCTCATGGCGTGCTTCTGCCCGCTGGCCCTCTTCAAGCTCCTGGCCTTCACCGATCCCGGCACCACCTCCGGGGCAGCCATGCGAGCAGGCATGGCCGCACAGGGCGGGATCGGTGGCCTCCTCGGCGGCAGCAAGTCCGGGAGCACCACCTCGGCAGCAGCAGCCAGCGACGGCCAGGGCCGCTCCCAGGGCGAGTCCTCCGCAGAGGACGCGACCGCGGGACGTTTCAGCAGCAGCAGCAGCGGCGACAGCGGCAGCAGCGGCGGCGACAGCGGCAGCAGCGGCGGCAGTGGCGGCGACAGCGGCGGAGGACCCACTGGCCTCTTGGGCAAGATCGGCGCGGCAGCGGGCCCCGTCGGTCAGGCCGCAGCGACCGGGCTGGGTTTCGCAAGCAACCTCGGAAACAAGGCCGCGACCATCGGTGCCGACCTGTCCAACCAGATGGGCGTCGGGCACAACCAGTACGTCCCCGACTTCAGCTCGCCCGCACGGCGGGCCGGCGGCTCCTCGAAGGAGGACGGCAACCCCGCCGTCAACGGCTCCGGTCCTTCCTCGCCGGACGCCGACCAGGGACAGAGCGGCTCGCCGACACCCCCGATGCCCACGCCCCCTGCACCTTCGATGCCGTCAGCGGCACCCACGACCGGTGGGGGCGGTGGAGCCGCTGCCGCAGGTGGGGGCGCGACCCCGCCCCCCGTGGTCTAAGACAGATAAGGAACCCACGACATGGCCACCATCTACTCGGACTACTCACGAGCTCGTCTGGGCTTCATCTTCGGCTTCTCCGGCTGGCAGGTGAGCGTGGTCGCGCTGACCTTCCTGCCCATCGCGGGAGCGGTCAGTGTCGGCGCGTGGCCTTCGGTCGCCCTGTTCGGCGTCCTCTGGCTGGCCATCAGCGCGCTGACCCTGACCCCCGTGCGGGGGCGGTCCGCGGTGGGCTGGCTGCACGCCGCACTGACCTTCGCGTTCGGTGGGCTGACCGGCTGGACGAGCTTCCGCGCGAAGGCGACGAGCGGCAAGACCGACAACCTCGACGAACCGGACCTGCCGGGGGTGCTCCAAGGGGTGACGATCCACGACGGCCCGCCCCAGGGCGCGACGTTCTCTCGGATCGCCATCATCCAGGACCACCGTGCCCGTACCTGGGCGTTGACCGCAGCCATCGTTCACCCCGGCATCGGGCTCTCCGAGGCCGAGGTCAGAGAGCGTCACGGCCATGGGCTGAGCGAGCTGATCGACCTCGCAGCCCGCACCGAGATGATCGACGAGATCCTCTTCCTGGTTCGGACCGTCCCCGAGGACGGTGCCGAACGCAACCAGTGGATCGCCCGGCACCGCCGAGCAGACGGACCCTCCGTCGCCCGCAGGATCAACGACGAGATCCAGGCCAACCTCACCCGGGCCAGCGTGCGCAGCGAGGCCTTCGTGACCTTCGTCGTCCCCGAGGGCCGGCTCGCCCGAGACGCCAAGGAGTCCGGCGGTGGCCTCGACGGCCGGGCCAGGGTGCTCTACAGCCTCGCGGGCGAGCTCGAGGCCCAGCTGCGCGGAGGCATGGGCATGACGAGCGTGAACTGGCTGACCAGCCCGGAGCTGGCGCTGGCCTGCCGCACAGGGTTCGCGCCGGGGGACCGGGCCACGATCATCGACGCCCTGGCCGAGAAGGAGTTGGACCCGGAGGTCAACGCCGAGGTCCCGTGGGCCATGGCCGGCCCCTCCGGCGCCGACCCTGTCGCCCGGCACTACAGCCACGACGCCTGGAACTCGATCTCCTCGACGATCAAGCTCCCCGCCAAGGGGGCGTTGATGGGCTCCCTGGCGGGTGTCCTGACGCCCACCGAGCCCGGAGAGCGCCGCAGCTTCACGGTCGCCTACCCGATCCTGTCCCAGGCAGCAGCCCAGCGGCAGAGTGCCACCAGCGAGTGGGCAGCCGACATCGGTGAGGAGCTGAACAACCGGGCCCGGCGCAAGCAGCGGGCCAGCTCCCGCGCCGAGGCCGAGAAGGTCCGCGGACTCGACGCCAAGATCGCCCGAGGCAACGCACTGACCCGGCCCTACGCGGTCTGCACCGTCACCGTGCCCAAGACCCAACGAGTGGCCGCTTTCGGCCGCAACCTCGACGCCTCGATCCGTCGCGCCGGGTTCGCCCCCCTTCGTCTCGACCTCGCCCAGGACGTGGCCTTCGCCGCCACCAACGTCCCCCTGGGCGTCTCCCTGACCCGAAAGGCCAACTGATGAGCAGCAAGGCCCACGGCCGCGACATGTCCCGCCTCCTGGCCGACTTCGGCCACGACCTTCCCGCGGTGCCCGCGTCACCGGAAGCGATCAAGGAGGGCCCGCTCTTCCACCACGCCCCCCGGCGCGGGGCACGCGCCCGCGGACGCGGATGGGCGCCAGCCTCGGCGCCAGTCTCGACGTGGCGGATGACCTCAGACCAGGCCCCCGTGTACTGGCCATTCATCTCCAGCCCTGGTCTGCCCCCGACCGGGGCGCAGATGGGCATCGACGTCCTCTCCGGTGGCTCGTTCTTCGCCGACCCGCTGGGGTGGGTCCTCAACGACGAGATCTCGGTGACCAACCCGAACATCTTCAGCTTCGGCAAGCCCGGCCGCGGCAAGTCCGCGACGACCAAGGCTTTCTGCCTGCGGATGATGGACTTTGGCTACCGGGTCCTGGTGATCGGCGACCCCAAGGACGAGTACGAGGCCCTGTGCCGCTTCTTCGGCGTCGAGCCCTTCGTCATCGGCCAAGGGCTGTCCACCCGGATCAACCCCCTCTCGTTCGGGCCGCTGCTCAGCGATTGGGAGAACCTGCCCGCCGACCAGGCGCAGGCCCGTGCCGCGATCGTCTTCGCGCGCTGGCTGACGCTGGTCCGGGGTCTGGTCGGCTCCCAGCGCATCGGAGAGCGGCACGTCCCCTTCGGTCCCACCGAGGAGACCGTCGTGCAGGCCGCGCTGGGCTATCTGACCGGCTACTCCAAGGGCAGCTCGCGGCTGCGCGAGACAACCATCCCCGAGCTGTGGGCCGCGCTGAACGACCCCACCGACGAGCTGATCCGGGACTGCCGGTACTCCGGCGAGCGTCAGTTCCTCGACGACACCCGGCTCCTGCGCGACGCGCTGGCTCAGCTGGTCAAGGGAGCGCTGGCCGGCCTCTTCGACGACCACACCACCATCGACGTCGACTGGTCCGCTCCGATCCAGTCCCTGAGCCTGTCCCGGCTCGAACCCCTGGGTGATGAGGCCGTCGGGGTCGCCCTGACCTGCCTCAACTCCTGGGGCAGGGGCATGCGCGAGACGAGCGCACCGGGCGATGTGCGCATCGTCGTGCGCGACGAGTCGTGGAAGCAGCTGCGGCTCGGGCCCGAGGCGGTCAAGTCCTTCGACGCCGACCTACGCCTCTCTCGCAGCAGCGGCGACATCCAGTTCGCGGTGGCGCACAAGCCCTCCGACATGCTCAGCGCCGGAGACACCGGCTCCCAGGCGGTGGCGATCGCCAAGGACCTCCTGCACCTGGCCGACATCAAGATCCTCCACGGGCAGGACCTCGGCGTCGCGGAGGAGCTGGAGAAGATGCTCGGCCTGGGCCCGCTCTCGCGCGACGTCGTCACCCGATGGGCCATGCAGGGCAAGGGCCGGGCGCTGTGGTGCGTCGGTGACCAGAACTACAAGGTGCAGACGGTCCTGCACCCCGTCGAGCAGGACCTGACGTACACCAACGAGGCCATCAAGGGCGCCGCCTGAGCCATGAAGAAGGTCGCTCTCCTCCTTGTGCCGCTGATGGTCTTCGTGGGCGTACCCCTGGGGTTGATGCTCATGGTCGCCGCGGTCAGCGCGCCCGCGGCCGCCGAGGAGCTGCGGGCCGTCGAGTGCGAAGGGGCCATCCCGGCCACGGGGCAGTGGCGGCCACCGTTCCAGCAGGCCTACGCGGTCAGCGCCCGCGGGTTCGGCAACGAGTTCCACCCGATCTACCAGCAGTGGCGGATGCACTCCGGGCAAGACCTGGTCTCCCTGCCCGGCCCCGGCCCGGTGGTCTCTGTCGGTGACGGGAGAGTCGCGTTCTCAGGGGTCATGGGCGGCTACGGCAACGTCGTCGACGTCGAGCACGCCGCAGGGGTCGTCAGCCGGTACGCGCACCTGGCCAACCTCGACGTCACCAAGGGCCAGGCCGTCGCGGCGGGCACCCGGCTCGGGATGGAAGGGACCACCGGGACCAGCACCGGCAACCACCTCCACTTCGAGATCCGCGTCAACGGCTCGCCCGTCGACCCGGCGGCCTGGATGCTCGAGCGGGGCGCACCGCTGAACGGCAAGGCCGTCGCACCGAGCACCGCGACCAGCGCCGAGGCGGTGCCCGCGGGAGTTGCCGAGGGAGGCGTGGCCCCCTTCGACCTCCCAGCCCCCGGCACGCCACGACAGGCGTCCCTGCACAACAAGCCGCAGAGCATCCCGGCCAGCATCAAGACGCTCTACGTCGCGGCCGCCAAGCGGTACAAGATCCCCTGGACCCTGCTCGCCGGGATCGGGATGGAAGAGACCAACCACGGACGCAACACCGCCTCCTCCTCGGCCGGCGCCCAGGGGCTCATGCAGTTCATGCCAGCCACCTTCGCCTCCATGGGCGTCGACGGAGACGGCGACGGCCGCGCCGACATCCACAACGACGCCGACAGCGTCTTCTCAGCCGCGAACTACCTCGTGAAGTCCGGCGTGACAGGCGGCGAGGCCGGGGTGCGCGAGGCGCTGTGGGCCTACAACCACGCCGACTGGTACGTCAACGACGTCCTCTACTACGCCCAGGCCTACGGCGGTGGTCAGGTGCTCGGGGGAGGGCAGAGCTGCACCGTGACCGGCGAGGGAAACCCCGACCTGCCGCCGCTCTCCGACTCGCGCACCCAGCAGGTCCTGACCTGGGCGGCCAGCCAGGACGGAGACTCCTACCGCATGGGAGCCAACGGCCCCGACGCCTGGGACTGCTCCTCCTTCACCCAGGCTACGTTCGCCCGGATCGGCGTGAGCATGCCCAGAACCGCGCAGGACCAGCGGGACTGGCTCGCTAAGGGCAACGGCTACCGAGTCCAGCCAGGGCAGGAAAGGCCCGGCGATCTGATCTTCTACGACTCCTACCGAGGGCCCTCGCTGATCGGACACGTCGCGGTCGTGTGGGACCCGGCCAAGCAGACCACCGTCGAGGCCAGCTCGTCCTCCCGCGGAGTCGGGCACTTCTCCTACGCCGGCAAGGCCGAGACCAAGGCCCTCTTCGAGATTTGGCGCGTCGGCAACGTCTCCGACAAGCCCACCACCAAGGCCTGAACGCTCACCGCCGACCTCGCGGCTTTCGGAGGTGGAAGGGAGAGACGCATGCAGCGTTCACGACGCACCAACCCGTACCCGTTCACCTGGGAGATCCCCGTCGGGATCGTCCTGGGTGTCCTGCTCCTGCTGCTGCTCGGCGTCCACGCCGGGCGCGCCCTGGCCAACCTTGTCGCCGGGGCAGGCCTTACCCTCACTCCCCGTGAGGCGCTCCTGACCGGGGTCCCCGCGCTCCTGGCGGGCGATGCCGCGGCAGGGCTCCAGCCGCGCCCAGGGCGCGTGGCCGGCGCAGCGCTGCTGTGGCTGTGCACCTTCGTCGTCCAGACCCTCAACCTGCTGCTCATCGGGTGGGGGTCGCGCATCGCGTGGCAGCGCTGGGGACCGGGCCGTGTCGAAGGGGTCGCCACCCGAGGCGAGCTCGACCAGCTCCTGGGCCTTGGGCGGCTGCGCAAGGTCGCCCCCGTCGTGCGACCTGACCTCTACGGAAAGGCAGACAGATGAGGAAGTTCGACCCCCGCGCCGTCGGATGGAACCTCGGCACCGGCGAGCACCCACGCCGCGGGCAGCTCTGGGTCCCCTGGGACCGTACCGCCGGGGTGATCGGACCCCAGGGCTGCGGTAAGACCCTCGACGCCCTGGTCCCGGCCCTGCTCGGCGCGCCCGGCGCGGCTCTGGTGACCCTGACCAAGGTCGACGACCTGCTGCTGACGTTCACCGCCCGATCGCAGGACGAGCGGCCCTGCGTCGTGCTCGACCCCTTCGGCCTGGCCGAAGGACTGCCCGAGCTCGTGTGGGATCCGATCGAGGGCTGCGTGGACTCGATGGTCGCCGAGCGTCGCGCCAAGGCCTTCACCGCGGGCACCATCAAGGGCGCCCAGGAAGGTGGTCACGAGGACTCGGCCGCGCGCTTCTACGCCGCGGAGGCCGCCAAGGTGCTCCAGGCCTACTTCCACGCGGCCGCACTGACCGGCCGCACTCTCGAGGACGTCCTGCGGTGGGTGGCCAACCCCCTCAGCTCCACCGAGCCAGCCGAGATTCTGCGCGAGCACCCGCACGCGGCCCCCTTCTGGCACGGGCTCCTCCACGGATCCCTCAACGGCGACGACCGAACCGCAGGCAACACCGTCACCAGCGTCCAGCAGGCCATGAGCCTCTTCTTCCAGGAGCCGATCCGGAAACGCTGCGTGCCCGGACCCGGCCGGGCCGCGACCGACATCGCCGAGGTCATCCGTCGCGGGGGCACGATCTACCTCCTCGGACGAGAGGACCCGTACGCCTCGGCCTCACCGCTGATGACCGCTGTCACCGAGCACGTCCTCGACACCGCCCTGGCCGCAGCGAACAACTCGCCCTGGGGCCGGCTCTGCCCCCCGATGCTCGCCTGCCTCGACGAGCTCCCCTCCACCGCGCCCTTGCCGACCCTGCGCACCCGCATGGCCAACGAGCGAGCACTCGGTCTCTCCTTCATCTGGGCCGCGCAGACCCGCTCCCAGCTGACCTCGATCTTCGGAGAGCAAGGAGCCGGCGCGCTGATCCAGCTCACCAACAACCTCGTCGTCTTTGGCGGCAGCAAGGACAAGAACTTCAACCAGGAGATCTCCGACCTCCTGGGCAACACGCGCGTCTCCCGCAAGAACTGGCAGACCGGAAAGACGGACGGACGGACCTACTCCGGGGAAGACATCCCCATCCTCACTGGGGCCGAGCTGCGCCAGCTCAAGGAACGCACTGCGCTGGTCATCGCCGAGAACAGCAAGGCGATCATCGCCCGGCTGCACCGCAGCATCGACGGCAAGGCAGGCAAAGCCCTCCTTGCGGAGCAGAAGAACCTGCGCGACCACCTCGCCGCCGGGCGGCGCATGGTCGTCACCCCCGAGGCCCGCGCCACCGCCGCGCTCGTGCACGCAAGACGCCACGGACTCACCCCCGACGCGCCCACCGGGCACGAGTGGAACTAACCATGACCGACCCCAGCCGCCAACCCCCTTCGCCCTCCCAGCTCGTCCTGGACTTCCCCGATCCAGGCCAACGGATCGAGCACGCATACCGTGAACTCCACCTGGCCCAGCACGGGACCGCAGAGCAGAAGGCAGTCCTCGGCTCGCTCGAAGCCCTGCCCCGACCCTGGGACCCCGCCAGCGTCAAGGAACCCCGCCAACGGCGAGAACTGTGGGCCTGGCTGGAGGCGTTCGTGTCCTGGCTCAACCACGAGCACTCCTGGGACGTCGGAGCCGTGATCCCGCTCTGCTGGCCCCTCCACCCCCACCTTGTCCACGAGATCGCCGTCCTGGCCGACCAACGCAGACGAGCCGGCAAAGCCCTGACCAGCGACGCGCTCGAGGAGTGGCACCGCTACGCCCTGCCAGCCTTCGTCGACCGCATGAAACTCCGACTCAAGAGCCACTGCGAAGAACGCCACCAGGAATGGCCCGGCCGTGCCCGCCACACCAGGCACGTCAGCGATGAGCAGCGCCACCGACGAGAACGGCTCTACCTCCAAGACGAAGCCACCCGCAGGTCCACAGGCCCAGAGCCGCCCAGCACCGGGCCACGACTCCAGCTCGTCGACCGCGAGACCGGAGAGGTCCACGACTAAACGGCTTTGACCAGTCGCCTCCATGGCGTCACGGTTCAGCATTCTCCAGACCCCTAGATCGCCTCCTGATCCCCCGGCTGCCACGGTCGAGAGATGCGGTAGCGAGCATGCCTGTCCGACCCGGTCGATACTCTCGCCGGGTGTGCAAGGTGAGGCCGTCATGACTCTGGCCCTGGAGGAGTCCCTGGTGAAGTCCCGCGATCGGGTCAAGGCATACGGCGAGGTGTTCACGCCGCGTCACATGGTCGAGCAGATGATCGACGTCGTCGCCGAGGACATCGAGGCCGTCGACAAGACAGTGCTCGAGCCGGCGGCCGGCGACGGGAACTTCCTCGTGGCGATCTTGGAACGCAAGCTGCGGACCGTCGAGTCAACCACCGAGCCGGGTCTGCGACCGCAGGAGTCGCTGTTCGCCCTGGCTTCGATCTACGGGGTCGAGCTGCTCGAGGACAACCACGCGGACGCCAAGACGGCGATGCTCGAGACCTTCCTGGACTTTCACCGGCGTCAGGGCGCTACGTGCGACGCGGGCACTGATCTGCACCGGGCGGCGGTCTTCCTGATCGACGCCAACATCGTGCGCGGGAACACCCTCACCGGCCTGGACCCCGAGGGTCAGGAGATCCAGCTGTCCTGGTGGACCCGCTCGACTGATGCGCCGGGGCTGGTTCTGCGCGAGCCCTTCACACTCAACTCCCTGCGTGAGAGCGCGATGTTCGACTTCACTGCCTACGAGAGCTACGCGCCGTGCGCGATCGAGCAGGTCCACCAGGAGGTCCGGGCGTGAACACCCCAAAGATCAGCACCTTCCGCGAGATCACCCCGCTGATCTACTCCTGGCGTACCCCTGACGTGCCCAAGTACGCGGGCTGGGAGAAGATCGGCTACACCGAGCAGGAGAGCGCCGACGCGCGCATCGCGCAGCAGGCCTCGCAGCTTGCGATCGCCAAGGAGCGCCTCTGGGCCCGACGGGCGCTGTTCACCTCCGAGGCCGGCGGCCGGTTCACCGACCACGACTTCCACACCTATCTCCAGCAGCAGGGCATCACCCGGGAGCTCGACCCGCGCACCGAGTGGCACGACTTCAACGGCACCGCCAAGACCTCGCTGGAGTACTTCAACTCTTTCGCCGGCCAGGACTACTCCGACCTTCAGACCGGTGGGCGGGACGACTACACCCTGCGGCCAGAGCAGCAGGCTGCGGTCGACCAGGCCATCGCTGCGTTCGACGCCGGTCACGACGAGGTGCTGTGGAACGCCAAGCCCCGCTTCGGCAAGACCCTGACCACCTACGACCTGATGCGCCGGCTGGACGCACGCCGCGTCCTGGTGGTCACCAACCGGCCGGCCATCGCCAACAGCTGGTTCGACGACTTCGAGCGCTTCATCGGCCACCAGACCGCGTACAAGTTCGTCAGCGAGTCCGCCTCCCTGGCTGAGCGGTCGCCGATGTCCCGCGAGCAGTGGCGCGCCTACTCGCTCGACCACCAGGACGAGGACCCCCGCATCATCGAGTTCGTCTCGCTGCAGGACCTGAAGGGGTCCGCCTACTTCGGGGGCGAGTTCAAGAAGCTCAAGCACATCGCCGACTTCGAGTGGGACCTGCTCGTCATCGACGAGTCGCACGAAGGCGTCGACACCACCAAGACCGACGTCGCCTTCAACCAGATCAAGCGACCGCGCACGCTCCACCTCTCGGGCACGCCGTTCAGGGCGCTGGCCAAGGGCACGTTCTCCCAGGAGCAGATCTTCAACTGGACCTACGAGGACGAGCAGACCGCCAAGGCGAGCTGGCCGGCGACGGGGGAGGAGAACCCCTACACGGCGCTTCCGACGCTGAACCTGCTGACCTACCAGCTATCGAGGATGATCAGCGACCGGCTGTCCGAGGGCGTGGCTATCGACGAGGACTCGGACAGCGTCGACTACACCTTCGACCTCTCCGAGTTCTTCTCCACCAAGGACAACGGATACTTCGAGTACGAGGACTCGGTCATCAAGTTCCTCGACCGGCTCACCGAGAACGAGAAGTACCCCTTCTCCACGCCCGAGCTGCGCGACGAGATCCGGCACTCGCTCTGGCTGCTCAACCGGGTGGCCTCGGCCAAGGCACTGGAGCGGATCCTCAAGAAGCACGAGGTCTTCAAGGACTACACGATCGTGCTCGCAGCCGGCGACGGCAAGACCGAGGACGACGGCGACGACATCTCCGTCGGCAAGAGCCTGAGCAAGGTCCGCAAGGCCATCGCCGACGCCGAGAAGGTCGGCGGCCAGACCATCACCCTCTCCGTCGGCCAGCTGACCACCGGGGTCACGGTCCCCGAGTGGACGGCCGTCGTCATGCTCTCAAACATCGTCTCCCCGGCCCTGTACATGCAGGCAGCCTTCCGGGCGCAGAACCCTCGCACCTTCGAGCGCAACGGAACCGTGCTCCAGAAGAAGAACGCCTACATCTTCGACTTCGCACCCGAACGCACCCTGACCATCTTCGAGGCGTTCGCCAACAACCTCGGCCAGGACTCAACCGGCAACCCAGCCCTGCGCCGAGAGAACATCCGCCAGCTGCTCAACTTCTTCCCCGTCATCGGTGAGGACTCCCAGGGCCGGATGATCGAGCTCGACGCCACCCAGGTGCTGACCTTCCCGCAAGTCTTCAAGGCCCGCGAGGTCGTGCGCCGCGGCTTCCTGTCGAACCTGCTCTTCGACAACGTTGCCGGCATCTTCCGGTACTCCGAGCAGGTCAAAGAGATCCTCGACAAGCTCCCCGTGGCCAAGCAGCAGAGGATCGTTAAGGCCGACCCCATCGAGATCCCACAGCCGCCTCCTGTCACCGACCACGAGGGCAACGTCCAGGTGGACTACGAGACCGTCATCGCCCCGAAGGTGGCCGAGCTGGGTCCGCCTGTATGGAGCGTCGAGAACATCCCGACGGTCACCCCGGACACGAAGGCCTCCAAGGCCGCCGACCTACTGGCCAAGGCCGTCACCGAGCAGAGCCGTCCTCACCGTGCGGAGCTGCAGCAGGAGTACGGCCTCTCGGCCAAGCAGGTCGCACGCGACGAGAAGAGCACCGAGCAGGTCGTCCGCGGGAAGGTCGAGCGGGCCTACGCCGACTACGGCATCGCTGCCAAGCACCTCGAGGACGAGCGCGCGGCTGCGGCGACGGAGGCCGAGGCGGCCGCCGTCGCGGCCAAGAAGGCCGAGCAGGACGCCGAGTTCCAGAAGCAGATCGCCGCGATCGTGGCCGAGTCCATCGAGGACGTCACGCCCGAGGTCGTCCACCGCGAGGAGGTCCGCAGGAAGCAGCGCGTGGCCAACGAGACCATGGACGACACCCGTGACCGGCTGCGTGGGTTCGCCCGGACCATCCCGATGTTCCTCATGGCCTACGGCACGCGAGGGATGACCCTGTCCAACTTCGATGACCACACTCCGGACGACGTCTTCGAGGAGATCACCGGGATCACTGAGGCGGAGTTCCGGCTGCTGCGCGACGGGCAGGAGATCACCCACGACGACGGGCGGGTGGAGAAGATCCCTGGCCTGTTCGACGAGGCGGTGTTTGACCAGTCGATCCAGGAGTTCCTCGACAAGAAGGAGGAGCTCGCCGACTACTTCGACGACGCGCTGACCGAGGACATCTTCGCCTACATCCCTCAGCAGAAGACCTCGCTGGTCTTCACCCCGAGACCAGTCGTGAACCAGATGGTGGACGTCGTCGAGACCGAGAACCCTGGCATCTTCTCCGACCCTGACAAGACCTTCGTGGACCCGGTGTCGACCAACGGTCTCTTCCTTATGGACATCGTGCGCAGGCTCGATGCCGGTCTGGCTCCGCAGATCCCCGACCAGGACGAGCGCCTCCGGCACATCCTCACCCGGCAGATCTTCAAGGTCAGTCAGAGCCAGATCATGCACGCGATCAGCCTGGAGGCCGTCTCCGGCGGCGATGCCGAGCGCCGGCGCTGGCTCGAGGACTCCGGCCACTTCCAGGTCGGCAACATCGCCCGCATGACCCCCGACGAGCGCCAGCAGCTGGCAGACGACATGCTCACCGAAGGAGCCTGACCATGGGCAAGAAGTTCGACGTTGTCATCGGCAACCCGCCGTACCAGGAGGAGGCCCAGGGTGGAGGAACCCGGGACACGCCGGTCTACCACCTTTTCATGGACGCCGCCTACGAGATCGGCGTCAAGACCGTGCTCATCACCCCCGCGCGCTTCCTCTTCAACGCCGGCTTCACCCCCAAGGCGTGGAACGTGAAGATGCTGGCAGACGAGCACCTGAGCGTGGCCCACTACGAGTCCGACTCCAAGAAGCTCTTCCCCGGCCTGACCGACCCGATCAAGGGTGGGATCGCGGTCACCTACCACGACAGCGAGAACGCCATCGGGCCCATCGGCTCCTTCGCCAAGCACCCCGAGCTCAGCACGATCCTGAGCAAGGTGGACGACGCCGGACAACCCTCCATCGACAAGCAGGTTTCGAGCGGTCGGGCCTACGCCTTCACGGCGGCCATGCACACCGCCCACCCCGAGGCCTCCGGCAAGATGTCCAGCGACGCCCAGTTCCGGGTCAGCACCAACAGCTTCGAGCAGCTCGCGTTCCTCTTCCACGAGGACGAGCCCGAGGACGACATGTCCTACGCACAGCTCCTTGGCGTCATCAAGAACCGCCGGCACTACCGCTGGATCCGCCGTGACTACCTCACGGGCCCGGACAGCTTCGACAAGTACAAGGTCGCAGTCCCGGCCGCGAACGGCTCGGGGTCGACCACCGACTTCTTCGGAGTCGCCCTGAACAACCCCACCGTGCTGGGCCCCGGCGTCGGCGTCACCCAGACCTTCCTCACCATCGGCTCGTTCGACACTGACGACGAGGCACAGGCGTGCCTGAAGTACGTCAGCACCAAGTTCGCCCGCGCCATGCTGGGCGTCCTCAAGGCCACCCAGCACAACCCCGCCTCGACCTGGAAGCACGTCCCGCTCCAGGACTTCACGGCGTCGTCCGATATCGACTGGTCCAAGCCCATCCCTGACATCGACCAGCAGCTCTACGCGAAGTACGGGCTCGATGCCGAGGAGATCGCCTTCGTCGAGGAGAAGGTCACGCCTATGGCGTGAGGCACGGGCTAAGAGCTAAAGGCGAGGAGCTTGTTGAACCGTCGTAGATGGTGGCGTCTGACGCCGCTCCTCCTGGGTGCCCGGCACGGCGTGGGTCTTGGCAACGGTTGCCTCGGGTGTCGGGGGAGTGCCGGGCATCGCTGCGGCGATCCGGTACCTGAGGTCCTGGGCAGGTCGACTGCTGAGGGGCTCCTCTGACACGAGCGTGTGCGCCAGGGTCTCGACGTCGAGGCCAGCCTGTTGGGCCTCGTCGAGCATCCAGGCGACGGCGGGCCAGTCGGATTCGTGCGGCAGGCGCGGGTCCAGGTCTCGGGCCAAGACGATCCACGGTCCTTCGGGGGAGGGGCCGGCTTCGAGCCGGGCGCGGACCGCTGCGACCTGGTTGAGCGCGTCCTGTGCCGCGGTGCGGGGGTCATGGTTCCAGGCGGTGATGCGCTCTCCGAGGAGCCTGGTGAGGTCGTCGTGTGGCTGCTGAGTGGCTGAGGCGATCCGTGTCAGGCCTGTCGCCCACCCGTCGGGGGCTGAAGCAGCGAGCACGTCCATGGCCGCGTCCTGGGCAGCCTTTCCGGTGAGGTTCGTCAGGCGCTCATCGAGGAGGACATGGCTGAGGGGCTTGGTCTCGACGAGGGCCAGGGCAAGGGCTCGCGCGCCGCGGTTGGCCAGCAGGTCTGCGGGGTCGGAGCCGGTGGGGAGCGATACGTGCGAGGTTGCCAGGTTGTGCTGGGCCAGGAGCCAGAAGGCACGCTCTGCGGCGATCTGGCCGGCGAGGTCGGCGTCGGTGGCGACGAGAACCTCGGAGCCGTGCTCGGCGAGCTGGGTGGCTTGCTCGCTGGTCAGCGATGTTCCGAGGGGGGCGACGCCGACGTGTCGGTTGCTGGAGAGGGTGACGGCGATGGCGTCCATGGGTCCTTCGACCAGGACGGGGGTGGCGTCGGCGGGCAGGCCGCTGGGGGCACCGAACAGCTGGGCGCCCTTGTGGAAGAGGACGGTCTGGGCGGTGTTGAGGTACTTCGGGCCGCCTCGGTCGTCGTCGGTGAGGTCGGGGTGACGTCGCCCGACGAAGCCGAGGACCTCTCCCTGGTGGGTGATGGGGAAGATTGCGCGGTCGCGGAAGCGGTCGATGAGGCGTCCGGTGCTGGCGACGGTGGCGACGCCGGCGGCGAGCATCTCGTCGCCGGTGACTCCGGCCTGGTGGAGGTGGTCGACCAGGCGGGTCCAGCCCTGGGGTGCGTAGCCGGGCGCGAAGTCAGGGTGTCCGGTGAGGTCCATCCCGAAGCGGTCGTGGAGGTATTGATGTGCCCAGGAGCCGGGGAGGGACTGCTCGTAGTAGGCGCGGGTGAGGTTGTTGACCTGGAGCAGCCGCGCGATCGGGATCGGGCTGAGGTCGGCCTCGGCGGCTCGCCGTTCTTGGGCTTGAATGTCTTGGTAGGACGGCTCGAGTGGACCCATGAGTTCTCGGCGCATGGCGGCGAAGTCGAGGTTGCTCGCGGGTGCGGGGACGGGGGCTCGGTCGTCGAGCGTCTCGAGCTCCACGCTCGTCGGTGAGGGGTGGACGGGGGCTCCGTGCCAGAGGTCGTGTGGGGGTTGGTCTTCCTCGGGCGGAGGGGGCTCGTGGTCGTGGTGGGTGTCGACGGCCTCGGTGAGCAACGTCAGCCGCCAGATCATGGCCTGGCACTCGTCGATGTCTGCGGCTGCGTCGCCGGGGTTGGTGGCGCGCAGGATCTCGTTCAAGGGCATGCCGCGCTGGAGGGCGTGGTCGATGGTGGCGACCAGGCGGGACCAGGCGGGGCTGGCGTGCATATCCTCGGAGCGGTTGCGTCCGACTGCGTGGGCGAGGTCGCGGTCCCAGGTGGTGGCCAGTTGGCTGCCGGTGTCGGTGTCGACGGCCGGCACGTGCTGGGAGAGTCGCCACCACAGGGCTGCTGCCGCGTGGTCGTCGGGAAGCGGGCCCTGGGCCATGGCGTGTGTGACCAGGGGGGCGGGGTTGATCCCGGCGCGGCTCATCGCGGCCAGGCGCTCGGCCAGGGCGCCGATGAAGGGGTCACGGCCGACCTGGGGTGCCAGCGCGCGAAGGGATGCGCCCCACTCGAGGATGGCCGGGGTGCGGGTGCCGCCGAGCTGGTTGTTGAGGTGGCGCTGCCACTGCACGGCGAGCTTGTTCGTCTGCGGTGCTCCGGTGGGTCGGCGATCGGTCGGGTCGACCTGCGTGGCAGCGCGCCAGACTGCGACGTCGGCGATCACCGGGGCGTCGGGGCGGCGCGCTCCGTCCTGGAGCCAGGGCAGGTCCTGGCCGTGCGCCTCTTCGCGGACCTCGGCAGCCAGGGCCGTGGTGAGGTCTGCGCGGGCGGTGAGGTAGTCACCCCAGGCGGGGTCGTCGGCCAGTGACCGCGGGATGCCGGGCAACCAGGGCAGCGGAGCGGGGTTCGCATCGCGTGCCCCGGCGTGGTCGATGCGCCAGTCCAGGACGGCTGCTGCGTCGACGGCGCTGTCGATGTCCCTGCTGTGAAGAGCGTCGCTGAGGGCCTGGTTGGGGTCGATGCCGTGGGCTGAGCGCAGGATCAGGTGTGAGCGCAGAGTCGGCCACGCGGGCTGCTCGGTCAGGCCGCGTAGCAGGGTCTCGGCGTGCTCTTCGAGGGCTGTCACGGCATCGGGTCCGAGACGTTCTTGGGCGGCGAAGTGAAGGGCATCGCAGTACCGGGCGGTGGCCTCGCCGAGGCGACGCGTGGGGTCGTTGCCCTCACGCAGGAGAGTGGACGCAGAGACGGGGGAGGCGTCGCGGGCGAGGATTCCTTCGAGGATGTCGGTGGCCGTGGGCGGGGCGACGGCCTCGGGCCGGATGGCGTTGTGCTCGTCGCCGTCGCCGACGACCTGCAGGTAGACGTGGTTGGAGTGCCGGCCGCGAGTAAGCATCGTGTAGATCTGCTGGCGGGACTCACAGCCGGTGGCCAGACCGTGCATCGTGTCGACCGAGACGCCTTGGGCGGCGTGCACGGTGGTGGCGTACCCGAGCTCGGTGGAAGCGGACACGTAGTCGGCGGGCAGGGTCAGCGTCTTGCGGGTGTGGGCATGCTGCACAGCTAGGGAACCGTCACGGTGGACGTCGGTGACCGTCCACCGGTCGCCGTTCTTGACCCAGTCTGTGGCGGTCATCCGCAGCCGCCGCTCGTTGGCTCGGGTGATGAGCAGGTCCCCGACACATGCTCGGTTCCCGTCGCTGAGGGGGGCGGTCCGGGAGGGCTCTTGACCGTCAAGGCGGTGGGCCTGGGCGCGCTGGTTGAGCTCGCTGACCAGGTCGCGGGTGGGAGCGAGCATGATCGAGTCCCGCCCGTGCGCCCGGTCGATCTGCCAGGCGGTGAAGACGTCCTCGGTGATGGTGGTGAGGTTGCCGACGTGCACGCGGCCGTGGTCGAGGTAGTAGCCCAGGGCCTCGGGCGAGCCCTCCCGCAGGGCCAGGGAGGCGGCCCCTTCGCCGGGATCGGAGAAGCGCATCAGCTCGGTCAGGCGCAGCGCGCCGTGACTGGTGGCGATGTCGCGCAGGATTCCGCCGGCACCGATCGCGGCGAGTTGCTGGTCGTCGCCGATGAGGCGCACGCTGCCGCCTCGGGACAGGACGAACACGATCGTGGTGTCGAGGGTGAGGGTGTCGGCCATGCCGGCCTCGTCGATGATGACCAGGGTCTTGGGCCCGATGCTGCGCGCCCATTCGGGCAGCTCGTCGTGGCGGATCGAGTGGGCGAGCTTGGCCAGGGTGTCGGTCGATGTGTCGATCTGCTCGCGCAGCGCGGAAGCAGCCGCGGCTGAGGGGGCCAGGCCCAGGACGGTCCCGCCGTCGTTCTCCCACGCGGTCGCCAGGGCCTTCATCGCGGTGGTCTTGCCTGCTCCGGCGGGTGCGATCGCGAGCTGGACGCGGGCGCCCGAGGTTGCCATCTGCCGCACAAGCGCGGCCTGCCCGACGTTGAGGGTGGTGCCGTTGGCGACGGACTCCAGCAGTGCGAGATCGACCGCTTGTGGCGAGGCCGCATGCCTGTCGTGGTGCGCGGCCGCGGCGACGATGCGCCGCTCGGCGGCAAGGACGTCGCGCGAGGTGTACTGCTGCGTGCCGTGCACGGTGTAGACGCTGGAGCCGTCGCGGCGTCGCAACGAGGACGGCTCCTCGATGCCGTCCTCGGGGTGCCGCAGGCGAACCGAACCGGCCTCGAGCGCCTGCTCTGTCAGGTGCGTGACGATCCTCTCGACGTGCTCCGGGGCGAGGTCCATGGCCCGGACGCGGCGCTGTGCTTCGGCCCGGACGTGCCAGGTCTGCCAGGTGCTGCGGCGGGCCTGCACCGTGGCGATGACCTCCGCGGCGGTGTCGCGGACCCACCGGTCGGTGACCTGGGCAAGGGCCTTGGGGGAGGGGTTGATGGCGGCGTGGAGCATCCGTGCAATGCCATCGTCGCCGCCGAGGACCTCGCCGGCCTGCTGCCGCCAGGTCTGCCGCTGCTCGGCCAGGGAGCGGGGCTCCTTCTTCGCGTCGCGGGTCTCCAGGGTGGCCTGGCTGGCCAGCTGGATCGCCTCAACCGGGGTCGGGGGACGGGCGTGGTCCCGCTGGAACTGCGCCGTCAGCTCGGTCTGCCGAGCCGCGATCAGAGCCCGGCGGGCAGACCACAGCTCGTTCAGATCGGGGGAGACACCGACGACCTCACGCACGGGCCGCTTACGCGCATCCGCGGTGGCTCGCTCCTCGAAACGCAGCCCCAGGTCGACACGAAGGTGCTTCTCCAGGGCCGTGTTGTAGGTCTCCGAGGCCGACACGACCGCCTTGAACATGACCCGCCCGTCGATCGCCAGCCACTGTCCGTCCTCGGTCTGGACCTTGTTGGCCACGGCGACGTGGGTGTGCAGGTCCGGGTCGCCGGCGCGGGAGTCGCGGTGGGTGAACGCGGTCGCTACCAGCCCCTTCACGTCGACCTGACGGACCCCGTTCGTGCCGGTGCGCGTGTAGAGGGCGTGCTCTTCGAGGAAGGCCAGAGCGTCCTTGATCGCCCCCTGGTGTGCCTTCTCGATCCGCGCCGCGGTCGCCGGGTCGGCCAGCGCCCACAGCGTCGAGACCGACTTCACCGGGGAGAAGGTCAGGTCGTACCCGGCCACCGCCCTCGTCTTGGGGCGGGAGTACTTGGCGATCCCGGCAGCCAGCTCGCGGGCGTCGGCGGGGTCCCTGCCGTGCTCGGCCCGGAAGAACTTGGCGCCCACCTCGTCGCGGATGCTGGCCCGCACATCGACCGGAACGGGGGCCCCGCTGGGCTGACCCATCTGCGCGTTGTACTCGCTCAGGCGCTGCGCGACCTCGATCCGAAAAGCGCTGACGTCGTTCTCGTACACCCGGTACGGCCGGCCCAGACGTGCCGCGGTCCTGAAGTCCTCCGGCGACGCCTCATCCCCCAGGGCCGCCATCCGAGCGTCCGCCAGCGGGTGGTGACCAGACCCGAACAGGGCCTGCATCTGCTCGGCCGTGACCACGTCCCCGGCCGCCAGGCCCTCGATCCCGGCGACCCCGGAGCCGACCCACACACCAGGCGACTCGCCCTTGGCGGCGTAGTAGGACGCCAGCCCGGTGTGGCCCTTCTCGGTGACGTCCTGCGCCGCTACCTGTCGGGTCAGGTAGTCGTACCCGCTCCCGGCGGTGAGCTTGTGCATCGACATCGTCACACCCCCTAAAGCCTCCGAGAAGGCCCTGGGCGTTCACCCCCTGGTGGGTAGGTGCTCAGTTCCACGGTGACCAGTGGCACCCGTGGACCGTGAGTCCAGGGCTGTTGAGTCTGCACCGGCCCTTGTGGAAGCGATGGACCGATTCTTTCCGGATGCAGCCACCTCGACACAGATCATCGACGATCTCGCTCAGCGTCGAAACGAGGCTTCGCACGGCTGGCAGTCAGAACTCTTGTCATTTGAACTGATGCAAGCCTATATTGAAGTTGTCGACGCCTTTTGCGTGGCCCTGTTTGAGGCAGCAGCGAGTGCTGTTGCGAGACATTTCGTCAGGTTGCAAGGCGTGGAGCTCGGTCGTCCGGATAAGGTTTTCCGCAACCACATTGCTGGTTACTACAGCCTGCCCCACGGCGTCGCAGTAGGTGACGTGATTGCCGTAGTGACCAGTAAGGGGGTGCGTTGCGCTCGTGTGCTAGAGCTTCAGCGTGATCATGCGAGCGTGGAATCCGCAGAGGCTGGCTATTCCACGTCAGTGCGAGTGGCCCTCCGGCTGTCCCAGAGACATCGGCTGTTTGTTCTTCCGGTAGCCGCCCAGGGGCTCACTTGACTTGGTGTGCATCGCTTCCGCCGCAGCCTCCCTCAGCTCGGGGGGGCAACGTTTTCGACGTGAGTGCGGACGGGCAGTGCGGGGCAAAGGCAGCCAAGCGACGAGCCGTCTCTTGCAGGATCCAGCTTCACCCGTGAGCCCCTTCCGGACTTCCTGTACTGCCGCGCTCGGTTATGCGGGCAGGCGGTATGCGGAGATGTGGCTGTCGCTCTCGGAGGTGAACTCCGAGCGGGTCCAGTCGGCCCAGCGTCCGGCCGGTGCGAGCCCGGCGAGCTGGGCCATGAGGTCACACTCGGCCGGCCAGACGTAGCGGAAGTTGCTCGTCGAGTACCGGTACGTCCCGTCGGGTTCCCTCGAGTAGTGGTGCGAAGTGCCTTGCTGGGTGGTCATGTCGTAGGTGTCGAAGCCGGTGTGATGTTCTGTGACCTCGAAGGGCACGGCTGTCTGCCCGGGCGGGAAGCGGCGGATGCCGGGTACCCACAGCTCGATCACGAAGTGTCCACCAGGAGCGAGGTGGCGCGCCGCGTTGCGGAAGCATGCGACTTGCTCCTCCTGCGTGCGCAGGTTCCCCAGCGTGTTGAACACGAGGTACACGAGAGAGAAGACGCCCTCTACCTGTGTGGTCGCCATGTCGCCGACCACGACGGGAATCTCGGTGGCCGATGCCTTCCTTCGCAGTTGCTCGACCATCGGCTCCGAGAGCTCGATGCCAGCGACCGGCACGCCCCGTGGGCCGCCCCCGTCATTCGGTCCGGACGGTGTGTGAGTCGTCGGTTTCGATTTGATGGGTGCATTGCCGAGCGTACTCGGCTGGGGGCAGGTAGCCGAGCGAGG
>NZ_JBGFSK010000015.1:0-20472 GCF_041365945.1 Janibacter sp. GXQ6167
TCCTCGCTCGGCTACCTGCCCCCAGCCGAGTACGCTCGGCAATGCACCCATCAAATCGAAACCGACGACTCACACACCGTCCGGACCGAATGACGGGGGCGGCCCACCGGAAGGTTGAACGCTGGGGTCCGAGTCCAGTTGCGCGCACGGAACTCCTGGACCGGCTCCTCGCCGAGAACCAAGCGCGTGCTGCGAATCAAGTTGGAAGTGGACCAAAGGCTTCCGCCAAGATCCCTCAAGAGAGAGGGATTCTGTTTGATTGACGCCTGCGCGGCTCAATCAAACAGGGTTGCACTCTCGTGAGCCGCGTCGCTGCGACGCTCGGGTCTCCGGCCCGTCGACTCAAGGGCTGCTCGACGTTGGTTCTCCTCAAGCAGTCGGTCCAGGATCTCCGTCCTCGCGTCCGGGCCTACCGTCCACCTCACGATCTTCCTGTACTCATGAAAACCGTGGCCCAATGAGAGATCACTCCACCCGTAGGCAGCCAGGACCGCCCGATCGAGTTCTGTGTGAATCGCCCTCATACGAGCGACGTCACTGTCGGCCTCGCTCGCAACGGCTGGATCATTCATGAGGTTGTAGAGCTTGGTGAGCCCAAGGTCGCGTCGGATCATGACTTTCCGCCGTTTCTCATCAAGCAGTCGCCCGATCTGTTCCAACGCCTCCGCCGACCTAGGCCGTGGGAAGGTCTCGAAGACGTCGGAGGGCGTGTACCGAGGATCGTTTCGCATCCCCGAGCCGTACGTGATCGCCCAGAGCTGGTGAAGGCTTGATGACAAGACTGCTTGGTCGCCGTAGGCATCAGTGGCGAACACCACACAGGCTTCGCTCACCACCTGCCCGGTCGGAACGCGGAGAGGCATCACGGTCTTGCTGACACGAGCGATGACCAGCACTTCAGGCAACCCCGCGATCGCACGTCGCATTGCTGGTCCTGGCCGTTCGTAGAGCCACCACTCTTCTTGCTGCTTGGGCTTGTTGGTCAGCGTGCTGCGATGGGGCCTGACATGCTCCTCAACCCATGCGAATGGGCGACGCCAATGCATCGCCTCCGCTTGGCTCATCCCAGTGAAGTCGACTACGTAACGGGACGCGCTGGCATCAGGCCTGCTGTTGGTGTCTTCGCCGGTCAGGTACGGGAAGATAACTCGGTTCGCCGCATCGTCTTCAGCAAGCATCTCCGACGCCACCTCCGGCGGCATTGTGAAGCCCACGCCGTTGACGATCGAGCCTATGAACGAGATGCCGGCGTTCTCGGCCAAGCGGGATGGGAGTCCTGCGACTCTCCCGACTGGTTCAAGTAGCGTGCTGATCCGCCGCACATCGGCGCCGTCGGCGACCCGTGGGAGGTCCTCCGGGACCGTCTCGACAGTGCCCCATACGGCTGCGTACTCCAGATTGGCGCTCGACGCCGGCCAGGAACGAGACTGGATCGCCCGGGTAATCGTGAAGCCGTTAGTGACCATGACGTCAAGCCCAACCTCACGGGTGTCGCCCTGAGCAACGGTGTTGGTCGCGATCAACCCCAGGGTGCCCTTCGCCTGCAAGAGCGACGTGGCACCTCGGTAGAGGCGGGTTGCCGGCTACGCAGTGGGCTGTGGCCCATGACTACACACCAAGAACGGCGCTGCGTGCTCTACGCCCGGCTCAGCGTCACCAAAGAAGAGTCCGTATCCATCGCGCGCCAACTCCAGTCCTGTCGCCGGTACGCCGAGGCCCGAGGATGGGAGGTGATGGGGGAGTTCATCGACGACGGTGTCTCGGCCACCGCCAATCGCCCCGAGGACCGCAACGGCTGGGCAACACTACTTGCCACGACCGACTTCGACGCCGTCATCATCTGGAAGGTCGACCGACTCGCCCGGCGCGTCCTCGACTTCCTTCAGGCTGACGAAGCCCTCCAGAAGCGCGGGGCCGGCCTCGTCGCTGTCGAGGACCCCATCGATATGACTAGCCCGCAGGGCCGCGCCTTCGCGGTGATGCTCGCGGTGTTCGGCGAGATGGAGGCCGAGGCCATTCGCGCTCGTGTCCGGGCGGCTCGTGCACAACTCCTCAAGGACGGGCGCTGGGCTGGTGGCGGTATCCCGTACGGCTACCAGTCGGCTGCGAACCCCGACGGCCCCGGCTGGGTGCTCGTCAAAGACCCCGTCCGTCAGCCCTGGCTCGCCGAGGTTGTCGGCAAGGCACTTAGCGGCGAGACCGTCAACGCCATCACCACCTGGATGACCGCTCAGGGCGCCCCGCTGCCAGTCGGCTCAATCGCGCGTCGGAAGTCCGGGGCGACCGCATGGAACCGCCAGACCGTCGACGGCATCCTCCGCAACCCGGTGCTGGCTGGCATGACCCCGCACAACCCTGGTCGCCCCAAGAGCGCGAAGCGAGCCGATCCCTTCGCTGTGTTCCGCGACGAAGACGGCAAGCCGGTCGTCAACCACGCGCTCGCGGTCATCAGTGCGGAGGAGTTTACGGTCCTTCAGAGGCTGCTCGATGCGCGGAGCACGCCACAGGCCAGGAAGCGGAGTGAGCGGGAGCCCACGAGTCCGTTCCTCGCGCGCGTGGTTCGCTGTGATCACTGCGACGTGTTCCTCTGTCGTGGCACCAACCAAAAGCGTCCGGTGCTCTACTGCCCGTCGTGCCGTCAAACGATGAGCCGGTCAACTCTCGATCCGCACCTCATCGATCGCCTCATCGCCGAGCGGGGAACCGAGCCCCTGGGTGGCTCGACCGTGGCGGCTCACTGGGCAGCTGCCGGGACGAGCGACGACTCACGCCGGGAGATCCTATTGACCCAGTTGCAGAGCCTTCGCGTCCGCCGAGGTGTCGTCGGCCGATACTTCGACAGCGATCGTGTCCTGCTGCAATGGAAGCCGGCGTCAGACGTGGATGTGTAAGTCTCCGCCAAACCCGTCGGAGGTCTACGGCAGACTTCTGACTTGTGACTAAGGCAACCACTGAGGCGGCTGGGCCGCAGGCGTCGTACGAGCTGAACTATGAGTTGGACGGCTCGTCGTACGCGGTGCGCGAGAACCTTGTGGACATCCTGCAGCGCGAACTGCTCGGCCCGATCCACGGCCCGGAGGAGACGCTGCCGTTCAGCCCTCGCTCGCAGTACCTCGTCGGGCATATTGCACCGGTCAAGCTGGTCGGCTCCGCGACCGCCACCCCTGACGACACGGACGGCGGGGACCTGGTCGAAGTTCGCACCGATGACGACGCCGTCACCGAGGGACGCGGGGTCCCGGCTTACGCCGCCGACGACACCGAGGCTGACGCCCAGGACGACGACGTGGAGGACCGCGCTCCTAAGCAGGGCTTGATGATCCCTGCGTCGATGGGGCTGCGGTTCCAAGTGCCCGCCGACCTCGACACCTTCCGTGTCATCGCCTCATGGGGCACCTACGAGACGGTCGAGACCGACAAGGTCACCAAGGCCGGCCGCCCGGTGCGCGAATACCAGCGCACTCCGATTGAGGAGACCCGCACCCTTCGCCTCGCTGACCTCACGCCTGGCCAGACCGCGACAGTCGGGTTGAAGGACTCGATCGTCCTGCGGGTCGACCGCTACGACGACCCGAAGTTCGATCGGGTGCTCGTGGAGATCGCGCTGTGCAACGACCGCGAGACTCCTATGCCCATTCCGCTGAGTATGTGGATGTTCCAGACCAAGCTCCTCGTCGACGCCGGTGGCGCCGAGGTGTTCCTGCCGGTGCAGGACGTGATGGAGCAGGACTGGCCCGAGCACGATGACGAGGTCAAGCGCCTCAACCTCCAGTACCGCAACCGACTGGAGTTCGCGATCGGCCGCACTTGCTCGGCCGACTGGTCGCTGTCGACCGGCTCGCGCCGCGCTACCGCTGTCGAAACGACCTGGCTGCCCATCGGAGAGACGCCGCAAACCAAGGCTCGCTCGGTCGAGGACGCGACCCTGTCGATGGACGCGCTCTCGACCGTCACGGCAGGCGACCTGCGGTCCGGCCTCGCTCCGCTCGTCGATGGTTACGGATCATGGCTGGGCACGCAGGAGGCGGAGGCCGCCACGCTGCCAAGCCACCTCCAGGAGACCGCCGAGGTCGCGCTCTGGGAAGCGCGCGAGGCGCACCAGCGGCTGGTTTCCGGCTTGGAGCACGTCGCAACCGACCCCGAGGCGCTGCGCTGCTTCCAGTTCATGAACCGAGTCATGCGCGACCAGCGCGTCGCTTCGCAGGTGGCCACGGCACGTGCTGCTGACGCCTCGCTGTCGATTAAGGCAGCGCAAGAGGTCGTCGCTGGTCGCGGTTCGTCCGCCGCATCGTGGCGTCCGTTCCAGCTCGCCTTCATCCTGATGCAGCTCGGAGCTCTAACTGATCCAGCCGCGCCGATCCGGAGTTCGGAGCACCAGTCGAAGGTTGAACTGCTGTTCTTCCCGACTGGTGGCGGCAAGACCGAGGCGTACCTCGGACTCGCCGCATATACGTTCGCCATCCGCCGACGCCAGGGCGTCGTCGAGTCCGCCCATGGACTGCTCGACGGGCGCGACGGCATCGCTGTGCTCATGCGATACACGCTCCGCCTCCTGACCGCTCAGCAGTTCCAGCGTGCGACCGCGCTGGTCTGCGCCGCCGAGCTCGCCCGCCGTGATGACGAGGAGACTTGGGGCGCCGCACCCTTCCGCATCGGACTGTGGGTTGGGACTGATGTCAGCCCGAAGCGGTTTGAGGAAGCCGACGAGCAACTCAAGAAGGTCAATGAGGGCTTCGGTCACCGTCTGACCGTGCTCCAGATTCAGCGCTGCCCTTGGTGCGGCACACCCATCACCGGAGCCCAGGTTAGGGCAGACGCGAACTACCGCAGAGTCTTCGTCCACTGCGGAGACGAGTTGGCCCGTTGCCCGTTCTCCAAGGGCGGAGCAGTCGGCGAGGGCCTGCCCGTCTTGACTGTGGACGAGGAGATCTACCGCCTCACGCCCGCCTTCGTCATCGCCACGGTCGACAAGTTCGCGCGCCTCGCTCGCGAAGGGGAAGCAGCAGCGCTGTTCGGGTTTGTCAGCAGGCGATGCGGGCGGCACGGCTACGTTCACGCGGACTACGCGCCATGTCAGGTCGGCTCACACCCTGCTAAAGACGGCCTGCCCGGCGCGACTGTCGCACCCATCGGACGGCTCCGCCCGCCTGACCTCATCATCCAGGACGAGCTGCACCTCATCACGGGAGCTCTCGGCACCTCGGTCGGACTGTTCGAGGTTGCCGTCGAGACGCTGTCGTCGTGGGAGACCCCTGATGGTGCTCCTGTCAAGCCACTGATCGTGGCTTCCACCGCAACGGTGCGTAATGCTCAGGAACAGGTGCGTGGGCTCTATGGCCGACAGGTAGAGATCTTCCCGCCGCAAGTGCTTGACGTTGCTGACACGTTCTTCTCGCGGGAAGTACCAATTGACGACGCCAACCCGGGCCGTCGCTACATCGGCGTCAGCGCTCAAGGAGTACGGCTGTCGAGCGCAGAGATTCGCGTCTCCGAGGTGCTGCTCTCAGCCGGGCAGTTGCTGCTCGACATGGCTGGGGCTGCCGCCGACCCGTACATGACACTGGTCGGCTACTTCAATGCCACCCGTGAGCTCGCCGGCATGGCGCGGTACGTCGCCGACGACGTGCAAAGCCGCGTGAAGCGACCGCGTAAGGACTCGGGCTTCCCAAGCCGTCGTGGGGCGAGCTTCGGTCTGTTGAAGACCGGCGAGTTGACTTCCCGTATCGCGTCGTCAGAGATCGGTGCGACGCTCGACCGCCTCGGCTTGGAGTTTGACCCGGGCTACGACACTTCGGACGCCGCAAAGCAGCGCATCGCTGACGAGAAGGACGGCAAGAAGACTGCTCGCCGCACCGAGGCTGACTCGCCGTTTGACGTCGTGCTGGCAACCTCGATGTTGCAGGTCGGTGTGGACGTCCAGCGTCTCGGTCTGATGCTCGTCGTCGGCCAGCCGAAGAACACCGCTGAGTACATCCAGGCATCGTCCCGTGTGGGACGTGACCCCTCCGCTCGCCCGGGACTGGTGGTGTCGCTCGGAAACTGGGCGCGTCCCCGCGACCTCGCGCATTTCGAGCAGTTCCGGCACTACCACGAGACCTTCTATGCGCAGGTCGAAGCCCTGTCGGTCACGCCGTACTCGCCGACTTCGCTGGCGCGCGGTATCGATGGGCTGCTCGTGAGCGCTGCCCGAGTTCTTCAAGCGGCCGTCGTCGACGGACTCTCACCGGAGCGTGAGGCATGGCGGATCAGAGACCAGCGCACTGCGGTGGAGGTCATCGCTAAGAAACTCAAGAAACGGATCGCCGCCGCCGCCCTCGACGAGGCCGCGACCAAGAGAGCCAACGACCTTCTCGTTAACCGGCTGGACCGATGGACCGAACGGGCCAGACGTGCCGCCGACATGCATACGACGCTCGTTTACGAGCGCACGGGCGAGGGCCGGAAGTACCTGCCGCTCATCATCAGCCCCGAGAATGCGAAGGCGTCTGTCGGTGGTTCGATGGAGGCTCCGTTCGTGATCGCCAACTCCATGCGCGAGGTTCAGCCCGAGATCAACCTGCTTGTCAGCCCGGTGCCCGATCGTCTCTTCGCCAGAACGCCCGATGGCGTTGGCGACTGGACCCTTCCGGTTGAGGAGGAGGAGGACTGATGACCGACCTGCTGCCGGAGTCCGCTGAGGACATGTTGCGCGACGAGCACGAGACGCTCGACCCCCTCGGTGACGCCGAGGAAGGGTTGGTTAAGAACCGCGCCAAGGTCGGCTCCGCCCGTCCTTCATCGCTGCTTTACACCTACGGTCCCGGCGCGATCATGGACCTCCCGAACTTCTCGATCATGCCCGCCGGCCTCGATGACTGGGAGACCATCTGGAAGCGCCGCGACCACGTGCCGGCGATTCTCGAACCGCGCCTCCTCAACGTGATCCGGCTCCACCTTGGCTCCCAGGTCGACGCGCTGCGTCCGTTCCCTTGGCAACCGAAGCGCATGGGCATGTCGAGCGAAGGCTCCGACCTCGGTATCCCCGGGCGGGTGTTCCCGCAATGGTTCCGATGCACGGGCTGCGACTACCTCGGCCCGCTTCCGCGCTTCCACTACACGAACACGCATCCCTTCCGCCCGGACTTCGCGCAGTTCACCCACAAGAAGTGCCCTGGCCGAGGCGGCAACGCGAAGAAAAAGTCAGGCAGCCCTGCCGTGCCTGCTCAGCACCTGCTGACCTGCACCAACGGCCACCTCGACGAGTTCCCCTACTCGCTCTGGGTCCACCGAGGCAAAAGGTGCCCCAAGGCCGAACTGCCCGACCTGAAGATGAGAGACGCCAACGTCGGCAAAAGCGTCGGCTCCATCATCGTCTGCGCCTCCTGTGGCCAGACCCGTGGCATGGCGGAGGCTCAGGGCTCAATCGGCCGGGACAAGCTCCCGCAGAAGTGCCGTGGGCGGCACCCTCATCTCAATGCCTTCGACAGCGGCTGCGATGCACGCCCAGCGCTCATCATGATGGGGGCCTCAAACCTCTGGTTCGCCTCTATACAGTCGATCATCGTCATGCCGCGCACCGACGCGGAGGAGAAGGAAGCCCTCGCCGACCGGCTCCGCGTCGAGTTAGGCGTTGAGCAGGTCAGGCAGTTCGGCAGCCAGATCGACGTCATCAAGGCGCTCTCTGGGGCTAAGAACATCGACCTCGACGGACTCACCGACGACGACTTCGCCGCCGCCATCGCCGACGTGCTCGCACCAGCCGATTCCGAAGAGGTCCGCCAGGAGAAGCTAGCCGCGTGGGACCCCGTCGACCTCCTCGTGCCCGAGTGGCGCTACCTCCAGAAGCCGTCACTCTTCCCGCAGCAGCAGAATTCCAGCGGCCTCATGGTCACCGAGATGCAACGCGATTCTGACCTGCACCAACGGATCAGTCGCGTCGTCGCGGTCAACCAGATGAAGAAGGTGAATGCCGTCCTGGGCTTCACCCGTCTCGACGAGATGGACCGCGTCAACGACCTCGTCAGCCGGCTGGTCAAGCTCACCCGCAACGGCAAGCCGACCTGGGTTCCTGCCACCGAGGACCGAGGTGAAGGAATCTTCCTCCAGCTCGACCTCGGCGAGGTCGCGACGTGGGAGCAGTCGATCCTCTCGACCCCGTTGTGGGATGCCCACCGGTCCGCCCACCGCCGCAACTTCGAGCGCCGGTTCTCCGAGACCGCCAAGAACGTCGACCCCGACCTGCGACTGCCCGCGCCCCGGTACTGGCTACTCCACACTCTGTCGCACTCCCTTATCCGTGAGATGGCGATGTCAAGTGGCTACGGCGCTGCCAGCCTCACCGAACGCATCTACGGCTGGACCAGTACACCCCAGCGCGAGGCCGCCGCCGGACTGCTGATCTGCACCACGGCATCCGACAGCGAAGGCACCTTGGGCGGTTTGGTCGCGCTGTCCGAGCCCGAGCGGCTCCGCGGCCTTGTCGTGTCTGGCCTACGTCGTGCCGCGCGATGCTCTTCCGACCCTGTCTGCGCGATACGGACACCGAGCGACCCCGAGGACTTTCTCCACGGTGCCGCATGCCACGGTTGCTCCTTCGCCTCGGAGACCTCGTGCGAGAAGGCCAACCGCTTCCTCGACCGGCGGTTCCTGCTCAGTCTCCCAACGGCGACGGGCGAGACCGTCCCCGGGTTCTTCGGGAGTCCGGATGCCCTCTGACCCCTTCGCATCACTGGGGGAGTTCCTGACTGCCAGCGAGGCCGAAGCCCTCGCCGTGCAGTTCGCCTCGGGTCAGCACGTCGTCAAGGCTTTGTCTGTCGTCAACGCCGCACGTCGTGGCGAGGCCAAGCAGTTGCTCGCTGATGCCGGACTTAGCCACGAGCAGGGCGATCGTGCGGCAGGGGTGCTGCGTGCCATCAGTGGGGCGAAGTCGCTCAACCGTGATCTCACGCCCGTCTGGACGATGCCGGGCAACGAAGCGAAGATCGGCCACCTGACGGGCCAGTTCCACCGCCTCGTTCAAGCGGCCCGTCAGTCCGTCGTGTGCGCGACGTACAACTTCGAGCAGACCTCCCAGATGTGGAAAGTGCTTAAGGAAGCGTCCGAGCAGCCGGGAGTCATCGTCACTGTCTACGTCGACGGCGACAAGGCAGACTCAGTCGAAGTCAAGGCACAACTGCCGAAGGCGACCGTATATCAGTCTGGGGATCTCCCCAGCGGCAGGCGTGTGGTCAGCCACGCGAAGTTCATCGTGATCGACCACGAGGTGCTGTTGTTGACCAGTGCCAACTTTTCTTTCAGCGCCGAGAATCGCAACGTCGAGTTCGGTCTTCTCGTACGCGACTCCGCCCTCGCCGAGTCAGTCGAGTCGACCATGGCCAGCAAGCACGGATCGCTGTACGAGCTGGCTTGAGCGTGGGCGTGCAACAACCTGCTGCCCGCCCTCTGCTCCAGCTCGTCGGAGGATAGGAGTCATGAAGAAGATGGCGGCGGATCAAGGCAGTTAATTAGCCAACTCATAACAGGATCGACCTGGCTTAGGTACTGACGAACTGTTACAACGGTGATCTCAGAGTCGCCGCCATGCGAAACTTTGTGGCGGTGAGTGACGATGCTGCTCAACGCTTGCAAGTCGTCTGCGTGGCGAGCCTCAAGCTCTGGCCACCACTCCGGATCGAGAGAGTCGAGTAGCTGTTTCAGGCGATCGGGATTGATGACGTTCACGCGGTCAAGTTGCTTGCCAACGTATCGCTGAAGACGCTTGTCGCAGTGATTTCGGGAGTACTCGCGAATGAGTTCCTTCACGCCCTGCTCGACATAGCCACTGACAAGTACCACGACGTAACGCGCGTAGTGAGACAGCAACTCACCATTCTGCGTACTCCCGTCGATGAGCCCGACTGCCGATTCCAGTCGATCACGCCGCCGCTTGACCTCGTTTCGGCCGCGAAAGTGTGCCATCAAACCAAGTCGCGGAATGCGGCGGTCGCCAGCTCAATACGCCGGCTCACACTGGTCTCGTCCGCCGTCGACTTGTCGATCGCTGATACATAATCTTCGTTCTTCAGCAAAGCCTCATATGCCTCCCTGAGTTGTTCCAGGTCGTTGATTGGACCCTTCTCGAGACGCCGCATGACCCCGACGAAGACCGAGTCGAGAATGGCGGCATTGAGTGGGCGTACCGGGCGAAACGCGGTCTTCCCGAGGGCTCCGTCCAATCGTTCCGCGGCTGCGCGAAAGAGGTCGAATAGCCCCTTGTAATCCGACCGATTTCGGTTCGCGTCGAGGTAGTGGTTGAGGAAGGACTTGAGCGGGCGCCTGTAGTCGGACAAGCTTTCGTAGAGCGCCAGGACTCGAAGGATCAGCTCGTGGTCCTTCAAGCGTGCGGAGGGGTCACCATAAAGATTGCGCCAGTGCATATCGGCCGCGGTCCGCCCGATCTCCTGGAGGAAGGCGCCGCTGTATAACGCAACGCGGATCTCCTGTGGTTGAAGAGGGCTACCCCCCGTATTGAGCCGTTCGAATATTGAGTACACAGCATCTTGGTTTCCGGCCGGGTGCTCTTGGCGCAGAACTGTTGCATGAATGATGCTGTCGTCTAGGCGCCGGCGATCCTCATCATCGAGATCTTGGTAGCGCATGCTTTGGAATGGTGCCTGGACATTCCGTAGTCGATAGTCCGCACCGGAGCGGTCGGGATTGTAGAAGGCCTGCAGCGTCTTGAGTCTTTGCTGACCATCCAGCACCAGCAGTTTGTTGTCCCTGTCCCTGACAAGGAAGATCCCCGGGACCGGGAGCCCCAGGAGTAGGGACTCGATGAACTTGTCCATCTGTGGACGGCTCCAGACGAACTTTCGCTGGAAGCCCCGAATGTCCTGGCTTCCCTCGAAGGTCGGATCAAATGTGGGAATAACAATGTCACCCTTTTGAAGGCGGCTCACCAGGCCGTCAACCGGATAGTCGGCACCGTAAGAGGTGATGTCGTAGGAGGTTGAAACGACCTCAAGTTCAGGATCGACGTCCAGGACGTTGTCCCGCTCGGTTTCGGCTGGGAAGTCCGCGTCGGCCTCGAAGTCGTGATCGGTCATGTGCCCATCATCTCACCGTAGGTGTGGCCTACGGCAAGAGAAGGTCGAGCGCGTGAGCTACCGCGGTCGCGGATATCCAGTCGGATGTGATGGCCCCTCGGAGTTCCTAGACCGGGTCGCACCTGGTTGGCAGTGCAGTCCCACCTCAGAGACCAAAGTAGTGGCGCGTGTCTCGAAAGCCCCCTCCCCGCACTCATCACACCCTCAATTGGGATTAAGGCGGAGATCATCCTGCAGTTCGTCTGCGCGCATGACCCCGGTGAGTTCACCGGCGCCTGCGCCTCATGGCGGACGGCAAGATCAACCCGGCGATCCACCACGCCGGCACCGTCGGTCTCGATGGAGTCGAGGCGGCTTTCGACGATCTCGCCACCGCGAACCACCATGCGATGGTCTTGATCGACCCGCGCGCGTGATTGACCCGGCCGAGCGCGAGCTAAGTCGGCGGCATTCCGCCGAACAGCGGCTTTAATTGGAGCGTCAGAGGCACGCTTTGACCGACCAACCCGCGGACTGGGAGCGGTTCGTCACCGAAGACGGGACCCGGCGATCGGCAGTCCTGGGCAAGCAGTGGCGATCCTTATGCGGCCGCCTCGTTCGGCGGGTTGAGGCAGGCAGGGGAGAAGGGGGGCACGAGGTGGGCTCGCGATCGAAGAGGTGGCCGTGGCGACGGAGCTCAGGCCCGGAGAAGAAGCTCTCGCCATACCAGTTCCAACTCCTCCAGCGGCTCCTCCACGCCTATCTCCAGGAGGAGGTCGGGACACTGGATGAGCTGACACGTTCGGAGTTGACCGCTCACACCGCGAGGTTCGCAGACGTCCTCGGTGCCAACGCGCAGAGCTGGCAGGAGATTGTCGAAGGGTTCTACGGCCCAGCGCTCGCGGAGTTGCGAAGCGCGAGAGACCGAGGTCCGGCTTCCGCGAACGACCCCGCTGCCACGCAGCAGCACCGGAACCCGGGCTCGGTTCGTCCCCCTTCTCCCGTCAGCCACCGACCGGCGGTGCAGGGCGAGCTTCGGCAACTGATCGACGTGCTCGGAGCCGAAGACGGCGACGACCGGGTCCAGATCCCGTGGAAGATCTTTGGCGGGCCGACCGAGACCAGCGAGTTCGACGACGAGGGTGAGTTCACCCGCTACTACTCATCGCCGGAGATGGGCGCGGACATGGTGTATGTCAACGGTGTCTTCGACTCCGCGGTCCTCGCGATCCGACCCGACGGGGGTCCGGGCTTTTACCCGCTACCGGACGCGCTCATCAAGGGATTGCCGCTCACGACCGCGACCCGAGCGGAGGTGCGGGAGTTCTTCGGAGAGCCAGAGGCCGAAGGCGCTGATTGGCTGCGGTTCGAAATCGACCCCTGCTTCATCTGGTTCGGTTTCGACGACGACCACATCAATAGCGTGTCGGTCATGATGGACGCGCCATAAGCGACGCGATCACTGAGGCCGGCGGGCACTGCTAATTGGTGGTCGTTACCACCATCGGAATCATGACGGCCGTCATCATCGCGGCGTTCAGGGACTCGACCGCCTTGCTGACGGCTTCACCGCTGGGGTCGGAGGCAGCGACCTGCTCGATGCGGTTGGCCAGGTCGCGCTTGCTCATTCCAGCGGCCTCGTCCTTGAGGACCGTGTGGGCCACGCCCAGGCCCTGCAGGATCGACAGCACGGTCGCGTCCTGCAGGGTCGGCGGCGCGCTTCCCGCGAGCACCGCGGCGAGGCGCCGGCGAAGCTGCTGCTCCGGGCCAGGGTTGAGGACCGGGTACCGCTCGGGGATCAAGCCCCAGGCCGCCTTCTCCAGGACCTTGATCACGCCCTGCGAGGCAAGCCGCTCGACGACCGCGCTCTCCGGGTTGAGCTTCCCGTCGCTGATCAGCGACGAGAGCTTCTTCCCGTCGAACTTCTTGGCGATCCGCTCTAGCCCACGGTCCAGGACCGGATCGCCGGTCGGCGTGCTGTCGACGACGAGCAGCCGCGGATTCTTGTCCGCCGTCACGTCGATCGCGCCAGCACGGATCAAGTCGCTCAGCATCGCCCCGACGAGGCCGTAGCCGCGCTGGGTCGTCATCCCTTCGAGCTTGCCGTCATCCTTCGTGAGTAGCAGGAAGACTTCGTCGGTCGTCGGCATCATCTGTCAGAGACTACGAGGGCGCACGGCTACGGCGCATCGTCTAGGAGACGGCCGTTAGATGACGACCCCCGTGACGCCGAGCTGACTCTGGCCGTCCGACGAGCGGCACGCCCCGATGAGCCTGGTCCCGCGGTTGACGCAGAAGACCTCACCGCCGATCGCGAGGATCCCGTAGTCATACAGCCGAATGTCGCGGCCTCCAGAGCGCTCGACAGCGCGGGCGAGGCGACCCGGGTCGTGATTGCAGAAGTTCATTGGCTTCCCCTCCGGGTCGGTCGTGCGTACACACCGGCCGCGAAGGGCGACGAACGTCAGCGGGATCGGTGCGGTCGCCCGCGCTTTGCGGACCTGGATGAAGTGGGCCTGGTGGCCTGGGTGATAGAGGGAGCAGACGGGCGAGCCGTCGACACCGCCGGCCGCGACTTCGACGACCTGGGCTGGCTGGGGCTGGTGCTCGGACATGGCGAACCTTCCATTCGTGCGTTCCCCGCGGCCTGCCCGCGGGGCAGATCTTCCTCCGGGGGCACCGCCGCACGCGGCGGTTGCCAGGCGACCTGCCGGAGGGCTTGTGGTCGCTCTTCTCGATCTACTGCTCACGCTACCGAAGGCCACCGACAACGGCCCGCGAACGGAAACATCGGTGTGCCCGAACGAAGCACCCGCAAGGCGTGACGTGTCGAAGCCAGGGCCGCATATCCACACGCCCAGGCCCTCCCTTCGGCGTACCGTGGAAGAGGGACAGATCTGTGACCCTGACGCCGGAGACCTGCCCCTACGGGTGCAGTGTTGCGCCCACCGCAGCGAGCGAAGGGGTCGCCATGTCCGAGCGTCGTTTCCCCACCTTCCCCGATCCCAGTGCGAACGCCGCCGTCCGCCGAGGCTTCGGAACCATAGGAGTCGCCGCGGAGAGGGCACTCCCGCCCTGGGTGATCCCGATCCTTCGGCGGCGGCCGCAGATCGCCTTCTTCGGGTACAGCACGTCGGATTACGACGGTGACCATACGAGTCAGGAGGACATCTTCACCTGCTCGCCCGTCACTGGGGTGATCGAGCGTGTCATCGACGATCGGGCGAACCTGACCTACGTCAGCGACCGGAATCCGTCATGGTCCCCGGACCGGACCCGGTTCATCATCCACCGAGGAAGCGAGACCGATCCGACCTCTCGACTCGTGATCGTTTCGGCGACCTCGGGCGCGACCCTGGAAGTACTCGGAGCGGGGCACTCTCCGGTCTGGGCGGATGTGGAGACGATCCTTCACCTCGGAGCGGTGGGTGACCCCGACGACGCCCGATGGGAGATCTTCGCTCTCAACCCGTCCACTCACGCGAGCGTGCAGATCACCGACCTCTCGCCGGGGTTCGAGATCACCGGACACGCCTGGCACCCGAGCGCGGGTTTGGCTCTCGCCCTCGTCGACCCGGCGGCTGGCGATGTGTCGGTGCGCGTTGCGTCCAGTGCCGCCGTCGCGGTCGCACGGGCTGGCGGCGTGCCGATCTCGAGCGCCGCAGTGGCACCGATTGGTCCTCCCGACACGCAACTGTCGAGCCCGGCCTTCTCTCCGGACGGAAGTCGGATCGCGGTCGCGACCTGGCAACCGGGGCAGGGCTCACGGGTCGCCGAAGTGACGACCGCGACGGGTGCGCTCGCACTGGTCCCGGGGCCAAGCGACCCCACCTTGAGTGACGGGGGCCCGGTCTACTCGCCGGACGGTAAGACCTTGGCCTTCGTCCGCGGCTATGAGGATGAGTGGTCGGAGATCTGGCTCTATCCAGTCGGGCCTTCGACGAAGTGGTCGCGTTTCTTCCGTCGCCGCCCATATCAACTCACCGACGACGCACGGGGCCGCTTTAAGGGAGCTCTCGACTGGTAGGTATCGGCGCAGATGCTAGAGCGCCGGGGCCGCCTGCGGCGACCATCAGATCTTCGGCGTGCAGCGCTCCAGGATCGCGGCGGTGTCGATGCTCTGGTCGAGCGTGCCGTAGACGGTGCCCCATTGCCGGTCGAGGCGCGAGCCGACGAAGGCATCCGCGACCGCCGGGTGGCCATGGCGAAGGAGCAACGACGCTTGAAGGGCGATCGCCAACTCACCCACTGCCGTCCGCGCCCGGAACTCCAGCGCCCCCAGATCGGTGAACTGATCCTTCGCCCGCGTGAGGAACGCGTCGTAGCGCGCATCGACCCCCGCCGCCGCGCCGAGCTCGTCGAAGAGGACGGCCAGGCTCTCCGGCTGGCGAGCGATCGCGCGCAGCGTGTCGAGCGCGGCGACGTTGCCGCTCCCTTCCCACACCGAGTACAGCGGCGACTCGCGGAAGAGCCGCGGCATCCGCGAGTCCTCGACATATCCGTTGCCGCCCAAGCACTCCAGGGCCTCGGCCGCATGCGCCGGCCCGCGCTTGCACACGTAGTACTTCGACGCGGCAAGGCCGATCCGGCGCAGCAGGGCAGCCCGCTCGTCGCCGCGCTCAGCATCGTCGGTGAGCGCGGCGAGCCAGAGGGCCACCGTGGNGTAGTACTTCGACGCGGCAAGGCCGATCCGGCGCAGCAGGGCAGCCCGCTCGTCGCCGCGCTCAGCATCGTCGGTGAGCGCGGCGAGCCAGAGGGCCACCGTGGTCGACGCCTCGGCCTCGACCGCCAGGTCCGCGAGCACGTTGCGCATCAGCGGCTGGTCGATCAACGTCTTCCCGAAGGCCGACCGGTGGTTTGCGTGGTGCGCGGCGAGCTGCACGCCATGACGCATAAGCGCCGCGCTCCCGAGGGTGCAATCGAGCCGGGTGCCGTTCACCATCTCGATGATGGTGCGCACCCCCCGCCCTTCGTCGCCGAGGCGCCAGCCGATCGCCTCTTCGTACTCGACCTCGCTGCTCGCGTTGGAGTGGTTGCCGAGCTTGTTCTTCAACCGTTGCAGGCGAAGGGCGTTGCGCGTGCCATCGGGCAGCACCCGCGGCAGGACGAAGCAGGTGAGGCCACCAGGTGCCTGCGCCAGCGTCAGCAGGATGTCCGACATCGGCGCGGAGGTAAACCACTTGTGCCCGACGATCCGATACGTCCTATCGGGCAAGGGGGTCGCGGTCGTCGTGTTGGCCCGCACGTCCGAGCCACCCTGCTTTTCGGTCATCGACATCCCCGCGATGAGGCCCCCCTTCGTCGAGGGGACGGAGAGCGTCGGGTCATAGACCTCGCTGCCGAGCAGCGGCGCGTACGTGTCGAAGAGGTCGGGGTTGGCGCGAAGGGCGGGCACCGCCGAGTAGGTCATCGAAATCGGGCAGCCGTGGCCGGCGTCGACCTGCTGCCAGAGGCTGAACTTCGCGGCGCGGATGAGGTGGGCGCTCTCCCGCTCGTCCTGCCACGGCGCTCCGTGGAGGCCAAACCCGACGGCGGTGCGCATCAGCTCGTGATAGGCCGGGTCGTAGACGACCTCGTCGATCCGGTTGCCGTACCGGTCGTGGGTGTGGAGCGTCGGCGGGTGCTCCTCGGCGAGGTCGCCGAGCGTGATCGCGTGGTCGCTGCCAGCGGCTCGCCCGACTTCATCGACCTCGGCGAGGGCGTCGGCGGCCCCGGCGCGCTCGAGTGCTTCGCGCAGGACGGGGTAATCGGCGGCGTTGTAGTCCACCAGCGGCGGGACCTGATTCACCACATCGTGGGTCTTCATGTTCACTCCTTGACCGCGGCGGGTGCGCTCGCGTCGATGTCGGTGGTCGCGCCGAGGTAGCGAGTGCTGAGGTCGGCGCGGTACTCCTCGTAGGCCCAGCGCAGTCGATCGGCAGGCCAGTGCTCGGGCGCCAACTCGTCCGGAAGGGCGGGATCGGTGCGCAGGTGCCGCACCGTCGCGGCGGCGGTCGTGAGGTGCTCGATCGGGCGGCCGGGGCTTTCGAGCGCGGCGAGAAGATCGTTGGCACGGCTGGCCCACGCCGGGAGATCCCAGAGCTGCCGGGTCAGCGCGCGATCGTCATCGGGCAGGGTGGTGAAACTCTGCGCGCCCTCGGGGGTCGCGGCCGTCACCGGATCGCCGCCGCGAGGGGCGTGCAGATTGTCCGGCCGCAGCCACACCCCTTCGCGCAATTCGGCATAGCGAGCCTGAGTCATCTCGGTACGAAGGGCGGCCCGCTGCTGTGAGGCCCGACCGCGCTCGACGACCACGATCATGCGCCACATCCCGTCGTAGGGGCGGCGCTGCGGGTGGAGCAGGGACTCGGTGATGCGCTGGCGCTCGATGTGTCGCGCAGCCAACGTGTAGTGACCGTTGGCGACCTCGAGATCACCGGCAGAAACCATGCGGGACAAGGCGACTCGCATGGTCGCCGCGGATACGTCGAAGAGTTCGCCAAGGGCGGTGAGGTGCCGGGCGTCGAGACGCGGCGGTCGGGCGCCGAGGAGCAGGCTGAGGGCGACCGAGCGCGCGCTCAGCGGCCGTTCGGCGGTCTGGCTGACGCTCATCGGCACCTCCTCATCATTACAGTCTTATAATGACTGTACGGGAAATGTAACGCGCTAGGGAAGCCCGCCGTGGGTGGCCGCCAAACTCTCTCCGATAGTCGCCAACTCATCGACCACGCGGCGCACGGCGAGGCGCGCAAACCGGTCGGGGCGGGCGAGGGCGATCACCGATCGGCGCGCAGGCACACCGACGAGGGGGCGCAGCACGACCCCTTCGTCACCGACGGTGGTGAAGCGGGGGAGCAGCGCGAGCCCCACCCCTTCGGCCACCAGGGCTCGCGTCAGCCGGTTGTCACGCAGCCGCTGCACCCTCGTCAGGGGCTCGTCGTTGACGGCCTCGACCCGCTGCAGGATCGTGTCGAAGGGGTACCCCGGCGGCACCCCAATCCACGCCGTGCCGCGAAGGTCGCGGGGCCGCAGGTCGGCGTGGGCGGCCAACGGGTGGGCGGACGGCAGGACGACATCGATCGGCTCGCGGACGAGCACGCGCGCGGTCAGGCCGTCCGCGCTCGCCGGGATATCGCCGGTCAGGCTGTGCGCGATCACGATGTCCGCGTCGAGCGTGCGCGTGGCGTAGTCGGCCTCGGCGAGATCGAAGTCGTCGATCTCGACCTCGATCGCCGTGGCTGCCAGGGCGGTGACGAGGGAAGGGAGGAGTGCCTCGCCTGCGCTGGGGAAGGTCCCGATCCGCACCAACCCACGCGGCTCGCCGCGGGCCGCGTCGAGGCGCGCCTGAACCTCTTCGTGCACCCGAGCGACCTCATCGGCGGCGTCGGCGAGCAACTGACCGTACGACGTGAGGCGCAGGCCGCGACCGTCCTGCTCCACGAGCGTGACCCCGAATTCGCGCTGCGCGGTGCGGAGTTGCTGCGACAGGGCCGAGGGAGTTCGGTGGGTCGCCGCGGCGACGGCCGCGAGGGTGCCGCGGACGGAGAGCTCCCTGAGCAGCTCGAGGTGGCGTACATCCATGAAGGGAGCCTAATGAGTGAGGTGATAAAGAATCGCTAGACCTATCGGGAATCCCGCCTCCAGACTCGGCCTATGCCCGTGCGCCACATCCTCCTCGCGGTCCTCGTCGCGACCGCCTGGGGCGTGAACTTCCTCGCGATCCACGCCTCTTTGCAGCACTTCCCGCCGCTCTTCCTCGTGGCGCTGCGCTTCGCCCTCATCGCGATCCCGACCATCGTGCTCATCCCCCGCCCCAAGGTCCCCGCGCGGTACCTGATCGGCTACGGGCTCGGCTTCGGGACGCTGCAATTCCTGGGGCTCTACCTCGGGATGGCGGCCGGGTTCCCCGCTGGCCTGGCCTCACTCGTCCTCCAGGCGTCCGCCCCCTTCACGGTGATCCTTGCCGCGCTGGTGCTGCGCGAACACCTCACTCCCGCACGGATCATCGGCGTGACGGTCGCGGTGGTTGGGCTCGCGGTCGTCGGCGTCACGCGCGCGCAGGCGACATCGTGGATGCCCTTCCTGCTCGTGGTGTTTGGTGCCTTCGGCTGGGCGATCGGCAATCTCGCGAGCCGCCAGGCGAAGGCGCCCAACCCCCTTCACCTCACCTTGTGGATGTCGGTTGTCCCACCTCTGCCGATGCTCGCCCTGTCGTTGGTCGTTGAGGGTCCAGCCGAGATCGGTCAGGCGCTCGCGACCTCGCTCACCTCAGCCGCGCTCCCCGCCTGGATCGGACTTGCCTACACAATCCTCATCGGGACGGTCCTCGGTTCGGGGATCTGGGTGTGGCTGATGACCCGTCATCCGTCGAGCGTCGTCGCCCCCTTCTCGATGTTGGTCCCGGTCGTCGGCATCCTGACGGCCTGGATCGTCCTCGGCGAACGGCCGGCTCTATTGGAACTGGTCGGTGGAGTCCTCGTCGTGGGCGGAGTCCTCTGGGCGGTGATGCCTCGTCGCCCAAGGCGGGTCGTGACCCCCTTCGGCGAAGCGGTCGAACCCATGCCAGCACCACTCGACGCTCGGGCCGGAGTGCGGAGCAAGCTCTAGAGAACTTCTCTGCGTGAAGTTTATAGTGGGCCGACCGACCCGCAGGAGGCCGCGATGACCATCTCTCAGCGACGACGTCTGGCCATGATCGGCGCCGCTGTCATCCTCGGCGCGGGCGCGCTCGGCGCCTGCGGGAGCGATGACAGCGCTGATACGGCGACGACGCAGACGACCACCCAGACAACGGGTTCGCCCACCACGCCGACCGGTTCGAACACCATCAGCGTCAACGAAGAGCAGGACCGCGACGCCCTTCTCGCCGCGATGAAGGAAGGCGCCGTCGTCATCTACTTCCGCCACGGGGCGACCGATCGTGGCGGGTACGACGACTACCAGGCGCCGCGCTCGGAGCAACGCCTCCTCTCCGAAGAGGGTCAGGAGCAGTCGCGCACGATCGGCGAGGCCTTCAAGACCAACGACATCGACGCGTCACGCATCCTCACCTCGCCCTACGAGCGCAACAAGGACATGGCCGAGTTGGCCTTCGGGCGAAGCGACGGGGAAGAGGTCAAGCTCCTCGGCGAGGGCGAGCGCAGCGATCTCGACTACAGCTATTTGATGTCTCTCTTCAGCGAACCGCTCGAGCCCGGCAAGAACCTCGTGATCTTCTCGCACAGTGACCCCCTTCGCGCGGTCACCGGCGTGAGCCTGCCTGAAGGGGGCGCAGTCGTGGTCCGGCCAGGGCCGGACCCGGTGGTGCTGGGCTCCCTGACTCCCGAGGACTGGTCGGCGCTCGCGGGCTAGTTGTACCCGGCCACCACGTTGGTTACAGGCGGCTGATGGGTGGATGGCCTGCGAGTGAGCTGTGGCGTCGTTCAGTGTTGTAGTGCTCGAGCCATGGCGC
>NZ_JBGFSK010000016.1:0-19443 GCF_041365945.1 Janibacter sp. GXQ6167
GACGCTTCCTACTGTTCGTCATGATCTGACCAGTCTCCCTGCCCGCCACCGCGGGCAACAGGACGACTCGCATAACGACCGGACCTACGAAACGGGGTCAGCCCACCCGCTCAAGCAAGGGCACCGCCACCCGACCGGTCCCGATGGCCAACTCCAGCGCCTGCCCGTCCCCGGTCAGTTCGGCAAGGAAGTTCACCGTGGGGCCGAGGATCTCCGGGCTGAACATCGGAGACGAGGCGTCGTCATAGCGCCTGGCGGCATCGGCGTCCCACAAGTCACTGGAGGTCATCGCCCGAGCCTGACGAAGCGGCTCAGCCTGAGCAAGTGGATATGCGAACCATCCGACTCTGCCGCTGGCCGCGCTCGAGGGGCGCAGGAGCGGAGCGCGACTTAGCGGCGCTGGTTCCGTGGGTGATTCCGGGCATGGCGCTCGTTTCCCCGCCGGTAGTTGCCGGTGAGTCTGGCCATCAGTTCCTGGGGGTCCTCGGACTCGACGTCTTCGAGGAAGACCCGGGCGCGCCGGCCACGCAGCGTCGTGGCGTTACGCCCGTGGTGACTGATGACCACTTGTTCACCCTGCACGATGTAGGCGAAGCCGTCTGGATTGGGCATAGCCGGAGCGTAGCCAGCGCGCCGTAGCCCCGCCATCGGTCATCCGCTCTTGCCGCGGGTGGTGCGGCGGCCTGCGGTCTGTCTTGCCCCTTCTAGCCGTAGGTTGAGGCATGGCCTATGACGCCGTTGCAGAAAGCCTCCGACTCATCGAGTCTCGCGAGCTCACTCCGGTGAGGAGCCTGAGCCGCCGTCGCCGGCATGCCGCTATGGCGGTCGACGTCTCCGACGACGTAGCGGTGACCATGTTCGCGCGCAGGAGCGTGGGCTGCAACGTCGAGGAAACTCATGTCTTCGCTCGTCACAACGGGGAGTGGGTGATCCTCGGCGGCGGTGGCGGTGGAGCACTGGATGACGACGCCCTCCACGAGCGGCCTGCAGAACTGCCTGCCGGCGGGCGCACAAGCCTTGGTGTGGATCCCCGGATCCTGGCGATGGAAGGCGCCGGCGGCATCCTGGACGGTCATCACAAGAGGTGGTGGACTACCCGCGGGCGGTGGATCAACTACGTCCTCGTGCGGGTCAACGTAGACGTTGCCCATCTCGTCCTCGAGGGTCGGCAGATCGCGGTTCCCTGGCATGGGCGATGCGTCGTCGCCTGGCCCGGGCGACGCGCGCAACGGCTGTCGATTCTCGGCCACGACGGCCGACAGTTGGGACAGGTCAGGCTCGACCCCTCGCCATAGGAAACATCCGGAAGTGCCGCGAGGCGCGCGCGGCCGACAGCCACAGGAGGGATGGACCTCATCCGCTGCTTTCGCGGGTGCTGGGGTATCGGGCCCAGGTGCTGCCGGCTTCTTGGGCGCGGCGTTCGGTGGTGTTGATGTGGTAGCCGAGCATCTGGCTGACGATGGCTGGGGGCGCTTGGAGGGTCAGACGGGACAGGGTGCTGGCACGGGCTGCCCGGGGTTGAAGGCCGAGGTGTTCGAGGCGTAGTCGCAGGGTGGTGGGGTGCACGGGCTGGGTGCCGCGTCGGCCAGGGAACAGCCAGTGGCTGTCGGGGTTTGCGGCGGTGGGGAAACGGTGAGTGGTGAGGTAGTCGGTGAGGAGCTGGTCAAAGGGGGCTGGGACGGGGGCTGGTGGTGTACCCAGGTGGATCTTGACCGCTGCGTCCTCGTCGCGGGTGATGTCTTTGGTGCGCAGCTGTGCGAGGCGACCCAGGGGTTGGGCGTAGAGGAGCATCAGTGCGAGAACGACCCGGTCGCGGTGGTCGAGGGAGTCGTCCAGGGCGGCGCGGCGCAGCCAGTCCAGGCGGTCGGCCTGGCTGAAGGGTCGGATCTGCTGGTGCACGCTGGGCGTGATGCGCAGGGGCGGGGCCAGGCCACGACGGGCCGCCCAGGCCAGGAAGGCTGCTACCGGGGCGCGCTGCCATTGCTTGTGGTCGCTGACCCAGCGGTCCAGATCGTCCTGGGTGAGTGTGTCCAGGTTCTGCTCCTGGCCTCGCAGCCAGGTGAGGAAGGCGTTGGTCTGTCGTAGCGCGACGCGGGTGTTCTGGTCTCGGTAGGGGTGCAGCATTGCCCGGTCGGCGTCTTGGCGTAGTCGCCGATGGAGCTGCCAGCGGGCGTAGCGTTCCAGCACGGGCCGCACGTCGGGGTCGACCTGATCGTTCAGGTAGACGGTGGTCCATTCCTGGACGCGGCGCAGGGTTGGGTCGACCTCGGGCAGGACGCCGGCGGCGATGAGAAGCTGGCGCAGGTGCGCGACCGCGCGGTAAGGCTGGAGCGTGGCCAGACCGTCGTGGGTGAGGTCGACCTGGCCGGTGGCCAGGGCGCCGAGCAACCTGGTGGTGTGTGGTTTGGTGAGCCACAGGATCCCGGTGCGGGGGCGGGGCATGGCCACCAGGTGCTCCAGCAGCGGTTGCAGGGCGGGGGCCACGGTGCCGGTGCCGTCGTCAAGGGCGGCGGTCAACCGGTCTGTCAGCACGCACCGTCCGCAGGTGTTCTTGTAGTGATTCCATCCTTCCTGTCCGCACCGGGCGCAGGTGAAGTTGCCGATGCCGCCGGCGCAGTCGGTGCACACCGTGCGTCCTTGGTCCAGTCCAGGCAGAAGCCGGTGGGTGCCGCATCCGGGGCAGGTTCCGTAGGTCTCGCGGGCCTTGGCGTAGCAGCCGGAGCAGACCGGACCCTCGGGCCAGTTCCGGACAGCGACCACGAACCCTGGCCGGCGGCTGCTGGTGGTCGAGCCCGGGGGTGCTGGTGGCCGGAGCGGGCGGGCGCAGCGGGCACACGAACTGTCGGGGCGGGCCTGCTGGTTCACCTCTGCTCGGGTGTGTCCGTGGTGGTCAGCCGGACGTGGACCGGGCGCACTGGTGGACTGGTCTGGTTACGGCGGGGGCGGGGGTCGCCGACGACCTTGGGGCGGACACCAATGAGGTGGGTCTGGCTGTCGATGAGCTCGTCGGAGGTCACGCCCAGGATGTGGCAGAGCGCGGACAGAACGTGCAGATTGAGCCGTTCGGGGGTGCCGGTGACCAGGCGGTGGGCCTGGGAGCTGGACAGGTTGATCCCGTGCTCGGCCAGGTGCGGGATGATGTCGGTGGTCATGTACATGCCGCGCTCGGCCATCAGTGCGCGCAGTCGCCAGGTGTAGGTCGTGTTCCACAGCTGGGCCATCAGCAGGTTCCTTCCAGAGTTTTCTCGGTGGGGGTGCGGGCCACGGCTTGGGCGATATCGGCGTCCAGGGCGCGGCGCAGGGTGCGGACGCGGAAGTCGGAGGACACGCAGGTGTACAGGCTCGTGGTCGAGCCGTAGTCGTGCCCGACCTGGTCCTGGACGAATCTCAGCTCGAAACCTTGCTCCATCAACGTCGTGACGTAGGAGCGGCGCAGGGAGTGGAAGGTCAACGCCGGGTCCAGACCCAGCTCGTCGCAGTAGGCGCGCAGCCGCCGGGACAGGACCTCCCCAGCGATCCGCTCGCCCCGCTCGGTAGGGAACAGGGCGTCGCCGCCGTTGGTGTGCAGCAGGGGCCGGACCTCCTGCAGGTACTGCTGGACCACGTCCACCGTCCAGGGCCACACCGTGAGCACGCTGCGCCGTTTGGGGGCTGAGCCCCGCTGGGCCTTACCGTGACGGATCAGCAGGACCCCGAAAGCGCCGAACTCCGGGGCGTGCGGGTTGGGCGAGAAGTCGGTGACGTCGAGCATGCGGACCTCATTGCGCCGCATCCCGTACCCGTAGGCGAGCTTGAAGATCACCCCGTCCCGGAACACCGAGGCCCACCCTTTGGTGCCGCGGGCGGCCCGGTCCAGCGCGGTCGCGTCGACGTGCGCGAACAGTGACTCCAGCTCGGCGAGGGTGAACGCCCGGCGGGTCGGCAGCCCCTCGTAGTCGGCCACGTGCGCTGCGCTGTTCACCTCGTTGAGGACCTGCGTGGGGAACGCGTCGAACCGTTCCTGGCACACCAGCGGCCACTCGTAGGCAGGGTCGGTGACGTACTCCCCGAAGATCCGCAACCCGACCTGGTAGTTCCGGATCGTGGACAGAGCAAGGCCTTTCACCGACCGCAGATCGGCGAACCACTCATCGGCGTGGCGGGGCATCCAGGTCCACGGGTACTCGTTGGAATGCTCAACGAACGCGCGCACCTGCGCACGCCGGTTGCGGACTGTGACCACGGAGAGGTTCCGGGCGAGCATCTGCCGTTCCCAGCCGTCGAGCATCGCGTCCAGCACCTGTTCCTCGGGCCGGACCAGGCCCACCCCCGAGGTGATCAACGACAGCGCTGACAGGCTCCGCGGTATCCGGTCCTGATCGTCCATCGACACCTCCTGGCTCGCCCGTCTATCATGACAATAGCCCGCCTATCGCCCGGGCGGCAAGAGAGGCATCGCCCACCTGCACGAACGCCGCCATAGCCCTGAGACGCTTCGCGGCGGGCCCCCAGGAGCAGCGTTCGGAGAGCGTCCCTGGCCTGGAAAATCACTCGCCATGACCAGTCCCGGCAGCCGGGATTTGTCACGCTTGACCGGTCAATGCAAGAGGTGTGTGGCACTTGGTTTTCGGTGGTTTTGAGTGGGAACGGAGAGTGCGTTCTCGGATCGGGTCGGGGCGGCGGTGGATTCGGGAGTTCGGGGTCAGGGTCGAGGGACGGTTGAAGGCTCGACGGAAGTTGTCGGTGCTGGGGTGAACGCTGGGCGGGGTCGGGACGGCTTTAGAGGGTGACCGAGGAAGAACGACGGAAGGATCTGCGATGGGGTCTCAGTCGGTCCGGATGAGAGTTCGGCGGGAAGCCAAGGAAGCTCAGGCGCGGCTGCGGCAGGACCGCAAGGCCAGGGAGAAGAGGCTCAGCGCGCTCGGCGAGGAGGTCATGATCTCGCTCGGTGAGCGGGATGCGGTCGTCCGCGACTTCGAGCAGCGTGCAGGCAGGGCCCTGCGGCAGATGGTTGACGTCGAGGGCATGAGCCTTCGTGAGGCCGCTCACTGGTGCGGCGACGGCTTGACCCAGGCCGAGGCGCGCAGGCTGCGCACCCTGACCGAGGCGAAGAGTTTCTCGGAGCCGGGGGAGTGACCCTGCCGTGACGACTCGGCTCGGCGGGAGCGTCCTGGAGCTGCTTGCAGCAGCGGTCCAGGACGAGGAGACCGTGAGCCGGTGGCGGTCCAAGACGGTGAGGGTTCCGCACAGCAACTGTCTGTGGTGGACCGGTGCGGTCAGCGGGCGCGGTCACGGCCGATTCTGGCTCGGCCCGGGTCGTGTCGTGATCGCTCATCGCTTCGCCTTCGCCCTCGTTAGCGGCGTAGATGCGCTGGATGGCGTCGAGGTGCTGGGCCATCGGTGCGACAACCCGCTGTGCCAGCGGATCGGGGACGAGCACGTGGTCGTCTCCTCGCACCAGCAGAACCGCCGCGAGTGGGCTGCTCGCAAGGACCTCACGGGCTCGCCGCTCGGCGATCCGCGCGGAGCACGAGATCGAGCGCGAGAACTGCGGGACCTGGCCCGCCGCGACCCGTTGCTGGTCACGCAGGACCAGCAACGGCTCCGCGAGATCTATGGCGAGCAGCTGCATCTGTGGTGAGAGCCGCCCCGGCGTGCCGGTTGGTGTTAGGCGGCGTTGTCGGTGGCGCGTGTGCACTATGTCAAGCGAAAGTGGAGTTGAAGACAAATGGCTGGACAGCGACGTCATGAGGGCCAGATGGCTTTAGACCTCTGGTCCGGCGAAGAGGAAGGGGAGGGCTATGAACGAGCTGGGACAGATCGCGATGACGCATTGGGAGCGGTGGAGGCCGGAGGAGCTCCGGCAGATCCCCAACCCCAGGGAGCACTTCACCCAGGTGGGGATGCGGGCACAGGAGCAGGTGGTGCAGCTGACCGAGGAGATTCTTCGTCGGGAACCGCCGAAGGAGGACTACCTCGCGGAGGTGAGCCGGCGCAGCACCGCGGAGGCCACGGCACGGGAGCTGGTGCTCTCGGACCTGCTGGTGATGCCGCAGGGCCAGCCCTCGGAGAGCAGCCCGTCGACGGACCTGATCGACCCGAGCGGGATGCCAACGGACCAGTCGCACCCGTTGTGGGGGGATCTGGAGGACGATCGGGTGAGCCCGAGCGAGTTCCAGAAGCGCCGCGCAGCCTGGATGCAGTCCTTGCAGACCCTCTGACCCTTCCCCCGGGTACCCCCCGGTACAGCACTGGACGGTACGAGAGCGAGGCCGCCCCGACTCGTTTCGGCGGCTCGATCTCGACGCGCCGCCGGGTGGCGAACAACCTCCAGGCGCTGCACTGGCTTCGGGAGGCGCAGCGGGGCGGTGGCGTCAACGAATGGATGCAGCACCGGATCTCTCAGTGGTCAGGCTGGGGGGCGGTCCCTGCCGTGTTCGACGAGAAGAACCAGGAGTACGCCGAGGACCGCAAGCTCCTGCGCGAGTATCTCGACCCCGAGATGTACGCGGCCGCCTCGCGTTCCACGATCAACGCGCACTACACCGACCCCGACCTGATGAGGGTCATGTGGGACGCGCTGAACCAGAGCGGCTTCGACGGCGGGACGGTCCTCGAGCCGGGGTCAGGGTCGGGGAACTTCCTGGGAGCCATCCCCGAGGACCTGCTGTCGACCACACACCTGACCGGGGTGGAGGTCGACCCCATCTCCGCCAACATCTCCCGAGCCCTCTACCCGGACGCGAACGTGCGTACAGAGTCCTTCGCCGACTCGCTCTTCCCCTCGGGGTCCTTCGACGCCGCCATCGGCAACGTCCCCTTCGGCTCCGTCCGGTTGCACGACCAGCGCCACAACCCGGCCAATCTTCCGATCCACGACCACTTCCTCATCAAGACCGTCGATCTGCTCCGTCCCGGCGGCACGAGTTCTGTGAGGTAGGGATGCGCTGTCCAGGGGGCGTGCGGTCAGGCGCAGCAGGACAGCTTCGAGACGTCGGTGGTGAAGGCCTTGGCGACGATCCGGATGCCCTCGGTCATGGTCAGGTAGGGCGCCCAGGCGTCGGCGACCTCGGCGGTGGTCTTGGCGAGGATGTGCACGCCGGCGGCGGCGAGCTCGCCGGCGTCCTTCGCCACGGCGGTGAGGCCGAGGATTTCGCCGGTGTCGGCGTTGGCGACCATCTTGATGAATCCGCGGGTGTCGCGGTTGACCAGGGCCCGGGGCACGTAGTCCAGGGGCAGGACCCGGCAGTCGCAGCGGATCCCGGCGGCGATGACCTGCTCCTCGGTCATCCCGACCGCCCCGATCGCCGGGCTAGTGAACGTGACCCGCGGCAGCCGGGTGTAGTCCACCGAGCGGTCCGCGGCGGCGAAGGCGTTCTCGGCGACCAGGGTGCCGTGGTGGGCGGCGACGTAGACGAACTCGGGGTGCCCGGTGACGTCACCGGCGGCCCAGATCCGCGGGTTGGAGGACTGCAGCTGGTCGGTGACCACGATCTCGCCGGCCTCGCCGGTCTTCACCTCCACCTGCTCCAGGTTGAGTCCGTCGGTGACGGGCCGGCGCCCCAGAGCGACCAGGACCTGGTCGGCGCGGAACTCCTGCNACGATCTCGCCGGCCTCGCCGGTCTTCACCTCCACCTGCTCCAGGTTGAGTCCGTCGGTGACGGGCCGGCGCCCCAGAGCGACCAGGACCTGGTCGGCGCGGAACTCCTGCTCCCCGCCCGAGACGGCTGCGGTAATGACCACCTGCCCCGTGCCGGCATCGCGGGCGACGTGGGTGGGGGTTGCGCGGCGGACCACCCGGATGCCCTCGTCGGCGAAGACCTCCTGCAGTGCCTTGGAGACCTCGGGCTCCTCCTTCGACGCCAGCCGGGAGCGGACCAGGAGGGTCACCTGCGAACCCAGGCGGGCGAAGAGCTGGGCCTGCTCCAGTGCCACGTAGCCGCCGCCGAGCACGAGCAGCGACTGCGGCACGTCGGTCAGCTCCATCGCCGACGTGGAGGTCAGATAGTCGACCTCATCGAGGCCCGCGATGGACGGTGTCCATGCCCGCGCGCCGGTGGCGACCAGGTAGTGGGCGGCTTCGATCGCCTCGACGGTCCCGTCGGGTGCGCTCACCTCAAGCAGGGGCGCGTCCGGAGTGCCGGCGAACGCTGCGTCGCCCCGGCGGACCTGCCAGCCGTAGGCCTCGGCCACGTCGAGGTACTTTTCGCCCCGCAGGCTCTCGACGAGGTCCTGCTTGCCGCTGATCAGTGCCGCCATGTCCACCGGTGCCGCAGTGGTGGTGATGCCGGGGAACCGGGCGCTCGCATCCGCGGCGACGTGGCGCGCCTCGGCGGCCGCGATCAAGGCCTTCGACGGCACGCACCCGGTGTTCACGCAGGTGCCACCGAATGTGCCGCGCTCGATCATCACCACCGACTTGCCCTGGGTGGTGGCGTGGATGGCGGCGGCGAACGCCCCACCGCCCGACCCGATCACCGCCAGATCAAACCTCGACTGCATGCCGATTCCTCCCCGGAACTGTTGGGAAACGCTTCTGATGCAGTCAGACTGGACCTTCCAGCACAGGGGAAGGTCAAGCGAGACCTGCGACACAAGGAGCATGGGATGCGTATCGGGGAACTCGCCGAGGCGGCCGGCACGACGACCAAGACACTTCGCTTCTACGAGGAACGGGGGCTGCTGCCGCCGGCCGAGCGCACCCCCGCCGGCTACCGCGACTACGCACCCGACGCGATCGCCAGGATCGACTTCATCCACCGAGGTCAATCGGCCGGGCTCACCCTCGCCCAGATCCGTCCGATCCTTGACATCCGCGACCAGGGGCAGGCTCCGTGTGGACACGTACGCGAACTACTGGACGCGCGCCTCGCAGACATCGACCAGCAGCTTGCTCAACTCGCCGCGCTGCGCGGCACCATCGCCGAACTCCGTGACGACGCCGCCCAGCCCGAGCCCGACACCTGCAGCCCGGACCAGGTCTGCCGGTACCTATGAGCCGGCTCTACGGCCCACCTCAGCCCCGCCTAACGACCCACACCTTGCGGCTGGGGACAGCTTCGGGAGTTCCGGGCCAAGTAGGTAGGTCAGCAGGCTGTCAATCATCGTGACCTGACCAATAAGGCTGTGCGACCACGCGTTCCATTTGGCAACTGAGCCCACAGATCGCGGCGGCGTGGTCACTGAGACTCGCTCCCCTGGGTGCCCTCATCAGCCAGACCTGCCTCAAACCCGGGCACCAGATCATGGTCATTGCGCCGCCACTTCATCCTGTCGAAGCTGCCCGTCAGGAGATATAGCGTCACAAAAGTCAGGAGAGCCCACCCCACGCTGTACATGGCCACCGATAGAAACTCTTGGAGCGAGTCTTCCGACCACCACCAGGCTAGGCCCACCAGCGCCACGCCGCTCGCGGTCACGAAGACCCCTGCCGGCACCCGACCGTCCTTATTGTCCCCATCCGTGGTCACTGAGACGCCATCGTCTGCTGTCCCTTCGGACTGCACGGCCTCTCCTCGTCGATGCTGTAGGAGGCTGTGTCCAAGGAGATTCCGACCGTCGCGCAGGCCGTCGCCGACACGGTCTGGTCCGTGTCGGAGATCCGCGGGCCCGTGCCGGTGCGACGCACGTCCACGAGCAGATTCTTGGCGCCTTTCGCCGCGCGAGGCCGCACAGAGATCCCACTGCGCCTAAGCCCAGCGACTACTGCAGACCTGCTCATCACCCGACCGCCGGTCACCTCAGGCTGCAGTTCCACCAACGCACTGTGGATGTCGTCAAGCGCGGCCTCGTACGCGGCCGAAGCGTCCGACCAGTCGGCCATCCCCGGCTCTACCTCCTGTGCCAGACGACGAGGACAGTCCTGGATGCGATGAGACCCGTCGTCCCGGTCGATCCATGCGCATGCGACGCCGGTACGCGGGGTGTCGTCGGTGAAGGGGTCGGCGCCGGTATCGACCTGCCAGACCGCCACCTCCGCACCCTCATCGCTGCTGCTCAGGACGCGGTACCACGTGGTTTGGGACGACGACAGCCTTTCCTTCAGCGAGGTGGGCGGGCGAGACCACCTCTCGAAGGACACACCGGAAAGCTCGGTCGCGACCCACCCCACAGCATCCTCGGCAGCGGCATCCGCCTGCGCCTGCCGCGACGAGCAGGATGAGACCAGCAGCCCGACGGCGCACAGCAACCCAACGCCACCAAGCGATCGCCGCCGGCTGCGCGTGTAGAACGCGTGCGTCCCCCGATCGGTGGTGGTCACTGCGACACCTCGTTTGATTTCCCTCAGCAGAATGTCCATGTGTGGTCACCCACCGACTCGGGCGTCGCGGGGAACCCGTCCGGCCCCTGCCTCTCGTAGGTCATCCTGACCTCGTCAGGGAACAGGGCAAGCAGCCGTTCGTGCGTAGAGCGCACGAGACTGGCAGGCGCGTCGGGGGCAAGGACCAACGTCCAAGCCTCCAGCCCGAACTGCTCCACACCCGTGATGTAGAACGCAACGTCGAGGTGCGTCGTGGTGCCCGCCGCCCGGGCCTCGTTCGCGAGCTGGAGGATCCCCGTGGTTGGCCACTCGTCATCGAGGGCGGTGAGGTCATCCCGGGTAGCCAGGGCGTGCGACCACGCGGTATCAGCTGAGTACTCCCGGAAGACCTGCTCCCGGTAATCGGCCGACGGTGCCTCGGGCCCGGAGACGTCTCGATCCCCCACAAGATCCTGAACCCACTGGGGCAGGTCCCCACCACGGACCGTGTAATGCGCGCCGTGGCAATGGACGCGAGAGCATGCTCCGGTCTCGCGGAGGCCTCTCTGCTCGATCCGCTCCAAGTAGTCCGGCCAGCCCTCGCGCCGCCACCTCTTGATGAAGTCGAACATTATCGTGGTCACTGAGACTCATCCTCCCGATGCCCTTGCTTCGCAGCGGCAATGTCCTCGTCGGTGTGAGTGGCAGTCATCTGCTTCATGCCCGGGCGGTATCCCGGTTGCGAGTGAAGCCACTCCCGCGCTTCCTCGGTGAGGCGAGCCTCGTCTGCCGCGCCGCGGCTCTCGCTGCCCTGCCCCATGCCCTCTCCCTTCGTCGTCGTCGGCGTCACCCCCGGGTGGTTGCGATCAGAGGCGGTGCTCGAGGCCTTCGAGGTGACCGAGGCGACGTGGACCGAGGCGGCCGAGCGCATCCCCGGCTTCGGCGCCTCGGAGACGCCGGCCTATGTGGCACGCGGGGTCGCCGCCCTCGCGGCCGACCCCGGGGTCGCTCGACACCACGGCGCGGTGCTCACCGCGCGCCAGCTCTCCGACGAGTACGGGGTGACGGACGTCGACGGGTCGCGACCTGACTGCTGGGGCCTCATTCGCGACCTCGGCTGGGAGGACCAGCCCCTCGGCGTCATCGACGACTACCGCTGAGCCCGGGGCGACCTACAGGGTGCCCAGCCCCGGCACGAACCGCCCCACCCGCTCGGCGTAGTCGCGGAAGTCCTGACCGTGGACCCGGAGCAGGTAGGGCTCCTCGACGAACCGGACCTGCAACTCCACGCCGATGGTCAGAGCGATGACCGCGGCCAGCGTCACCGGGTTGGGGACCATGACGAGGACGCCGATCATCGCCAACCCCATGGCGGTGAAGATCGGGTTGCGCACGAGGGCGAAGGGACCGCGAGTCACCAGGGCCGTCTCCTCGCTGGGGTCGACACCGATCCGCCACGAGGCGCCCATCGCCTGCTGGGACGCGATGACCAGCGCGAGACCGGCGAGGGCCACGACGAGCCCAACCCACCAGGCCACCCCCGGTTCGAGCGTCGACGCGGGTGCCACCAACGCGAGGACAGGCCCGACGAGGCCGAGGAGCACCGCGACGGCGAAGAGTGCGCCACCCCACCGTCCGGCACCGGCCTCGGAGGCGACGCGACGGATCCCGGTGTCGCCGGTCCTGCGGTACTGCTGCCAGGTTCGCGCGCCGAAGGCCAGGAGCAGGCCGACGACGTAGACGCCGAGCGCGACGATGGCACCGACCTCGACAGAGGGGGTCACGACGCGCCCTCGCGGTCGAGGTGGTCGTCGAGCGTCAGGGTCGCCCCCGCAGCCGCGAGGAGCGCATCAGCACTGCCGAGCAGCTCAGCGAGGCGCTCAGGATCAGCGAGCGCGAACCACGAGGACCTCCCTTCGGGTCGGACCGTGACCAGACCACAGTCCCGCAGGCAGGCCAGATGCACGCTGACGGTCGACTGGGCGAGGTGCATGTGGTCGACGAGGTCGCGGACCCGGTGCTCGCCCGTCGCCAGGTGATCGAGCAGCGCCAGCCGGGTCGGCTCGGACAACGCGTGGAAGAGCGCAGCGAAGGCCCCCCGTGCCTCGGCGCCGGCCAGCGCGCCACCTTCTTCATTGATCGTCATTTAACGATGATATCCCACTGTCACGATGAAAGTTGGGTTGGGGCACGACGAAGGCCCCGCCACGCGATGCGTGACGGGGCCTTCGGGTTTCGAGGCATCGGCCGCTGACGGCCTCTCTCCTCAACCCACGGTGGTACTGGCGACGTCACATATTCGAACTGCACGAATAGCTCGTGCTCGCGAGCATCCGAGGCCGTTAAGCCCTGCCAGTTCCGCTCCCCACAAGTCCAGTGAACGCGAGGCCGAAGTAGGTCATGCCAGCCGCCCAACGGCCGACCACTCGAGGCCGTCGCTGGACCCGCCGCAGTCACCGAGACCCTCCCTCATCTTCTTCGCTCCGGTCGATGGTGCGGTACATCGTTGCTCGGTGGTCACTGAGACGCTCCCCAGTTGCGCTTCTCGTCATAAAGGTCCGTCGCGATCGGCCGAGCAAGGCACCGCCAAGGTCCGCCGCACTCTCCCAGGAAGGCGGCTGGACTGTCTCCGCTCATCTCCAGTTCCCACCTCTTGACGATGTTGCCCTCCCTTCGCGTGTCCGGCGACCAGTTAAAGGACGTCGAAGCGGTAGTGGATGGTGTCGCTGCCCTCTCGGTACGGGGCGAAGCCCATGGCCTCGTAGTAGGCCATGTTGTACGGGCTTGGGCCTCAGGTGTCGGACGGTCGTCGTCATCGGAGAAGGTTGAGGGGGAGTCGCTCAGCACCTATCAGCCGGTGTGCTGGCCACACCACTGCGACGTCAAGGTCATCGCCCCGGGTGGGTACCACAATTCGTCCCTGGCCGTGGAAATCCACTGCTCCGTCTTCGTCGACGCCGCCACCGGCGTCAACGACTTCATACGGGAGGCTCTGCGTGTGCGAGGCCAGTGACAACTCGAAGGAGCCAGGTGGCCGCAGTTCGCCCCAGGAGCTATCGGGTCCCCATCCTGCGAGATCAGCGAGATAGTCGTGACCGCTGATCTCCGCAGCTTCCCAAGAGATTTGGAAGGTGGCGGCGGAGCCTCGCACCACCCATCCGTAGATCTCGACAGTGGCACCGTTGCCTTGGAAGCGAACGTCCAGTCCTGCCACCGTGCGAGCAGGCTCACGCGGAGTGGTCACTGAGACACCTCCATGCCCCCCTGGGACTCGGCACTGGATTCCTCGAGCACCAAGGTCATGAACACACTGTTCGGATCGTCCTCGTACGTCCCAAACGGTTCGCAATCACTGAAGCCGGCTTTGCGATAGAAGGCGCGGGCTGGTGCGAAGAAGGCCATACTCCCAGTCTCCAGCGACACCCTCTTCACACCCCGCAATCGCGCATCGTGCAGTGCGTGGCCGAGCAACAGGGACGCGACGCCTGCTCCGCGCCGAGCCGGCGCAGTCCTCATGCTCTTCAGCTCCTCACAACCCTCGGTCATCGCCGCCAGGGCGACGGTTCCGATGACGTCTCCATCTTCAACTGCAACCCACATTTGAACGCTGGGGTCGCGCAGGGCGTCTACATCCAAAGCGTGCCGGCTCTCATAGGGTGCTGTCGGAGCAATGTCGTCTAGGTGCTCCCGCAGGAACGCCACCAACGCATGATCCTCGAAGTCAGCCTCGACGACTTCAAACGTCGGTGTGGTCATTGAGCCCCTTCCTTCTGCGCCTTGGCGCGCTTAAGCGTGCGGTACACGGTTGCCCTGGACACGTTGTAGTCCTCAGCTAGTTGACCAACGGTCGCGGTGCCGGCCTCGTAGTCTTGGAGCAGCTTCTTCGTGCGCCGCTCGTTGAGCTTGGGCGGCTTCCCGTTGAGCCGGCCCTGCGCCCGCGCGATCGCTAAGCCCTCCATGGTGCGCTGCCGATTCAGGTCGGACTCGAACTCCGCGACCATCGCCAGTGCGTTGAACAGGAACTTTCCCACCGGGTCCTCCGGGTCGTGCAGCGACGGCCCCAGCTGCAACGCCGCTCCCTTGGCGTACACCTGACCCACGAGGTCGCGAGCATCTGGCACCGATCGGGCTAGCCGGTCGAGCTTGGTCACCACGAGCACATCCGCAGGACGAAGGGCGGCGATCGCTTGTGTGAGCCCGGGCCGGTTCTTCATCGACCGCCCCGTGCGCTTGTCCGTGTAGATCCGCTCCTGGTCCACACCGAGGTCAGTCAGGCCCTTGAGCTGCGCAGCGAGGTCCTGGCGCTCAGTCGAGACCCGCGCGTATCCAATCAGCACGCCGCCCGCACCCTCTCGTGTGTCATTTGGGGTTCGTTACTGCGATTCTACGACGTGCAGGTCAAATGCGACGGGCTCGCCGCGATCGGCGCGCTGAACGGTCGTCGCAATCGCGGCGTCGCATTTGACGATCCTCCAACGGAACGCCCGTTGCCCGGGCGTCACCTGACCGGCAGGCCGGCGCCACCGAGGTGCTCGACGAGCCCCGTTGTCTACAGCGGAGGCCACACGATGAGCGGTCACATCGTGGCTCGGGAACTGACATCAGTGGGTCACGTTCCTTCGCATCAGAGGGGCACTTCCCAATCGCTGATGAGTCTGGTCTGCAGCCGCTGGACGATCGCATCCCAACCGCCGGTGAGCAGGAGTGTCCCGACGATGATCAGCAGGCTTGCGCCGACGACCTGGATCGCGCGCTGGTGTCGTTGCAGCCACGACGAGACCGGGGCCCAGCGCTCGTAGGCCGCGGCGATGAGGATGAAGGGCAGTCCCAGCCCTAGGCAGTAGGCCACGGCGAGAACGACAGCTCGGGTGATCGAGGCGTCGCCGGCGAGGTTGAGCGCGAGGACCGCGGCAAGTGTCGGGCCCATGCAGGGAGCCCAGCCCAGCCCGAAGACGGCCCCGAGGACTGGCGCCCCGGCCAGGCCGGTGGCGGGCTTGATCGGCAGGCGGAAGGTCCGCTGCGAACCGGCGCCGAGGAAGACAAGGGCCATGAGAATCACCACTACGCCACCGATGCGCATCAGCAGCTCTCGGTGCTCCACGAGCGCGCGGCCGGCGGTGGCGACGAACATCGAGGCAAGAACGAAAACGAGGGTGAAGCCGAGGATGAACAGCAGCGCGCCCAAGACCATCCGGCCGCGGCTGCGCTTCTCCAGTGCTACGTCGGACAGGCCGGTGACGTAGCCGAGATAGCCCGGTACGAGGGGCAGCACGCAGGGCGTGGCGAAGGAGACGAGCCCGGCGAGGGCCGCGACGAGCACGGCGAGAGGCAGAGCCCCACTGGCAACCTGGTCACTGAGCCCGGTCGTGAAAGCGACGATCATCGACCCTCCTCGGCGAGGGTGTCCTCGATCAAGCCTCGAAGGGTCGACTGCGTGGTGGCCCCGAGGACAACCGCAGCGATACGACCCTGTCGGTCGAGGACAGCGGTGGAGGGCTGGGTGGTCATCTTGCCCTGCATGGCGATCGAGGTGGTGCCGGATTTGTCGTAGATCGAGGGCCAGACGAAGCCCCACGTCTTGGCTTGTGCTCTGCCGGTCGCTACGGAGGACTCTCGGAAGTTGATCCCGACGAGCTGCACGTCATCGCCCTTCAACTCCTTGTTGAGCGCGACGAGGTGTGGGGCCTCTTTGGCGCAGGGTCCGCACCAGCTGGCCCAGACGTTGACGACGACGACCTGGCCACGGTGATCGGCGCTGTCCCACGTCTGGCCGTCAAGCGTGTCACCAGCGAGCTCGACGGGTTCGCCCCGCTGGGTCTCGTCGAAGGCGGTCACGCTGCCGTCCCCGGATCGATAGCCGAGGTCTTGCTCATCCTTGGCGCCGGATGAGGAGCACGCGGCGAGCCCACTGGTGGCAGCGACAGCACTGGCCGCGGCGAGGAGACTTCGGCGGGAGGGACGACGTGCGGTCATTCGGGTCTCATGCTCCTGAGGTCGTCGCCGCGCGTGCGTGGATGCGCGGCGAGGTGTCGGGGTCGTCGTTCGTCAGCGCCGAGGCGGCTGGAGGATGCCGCTCGGCCTCTCGGCGTGATGGCGATTCGGTCCACGGGGCACTGATCACAGGAGCGTGACCCAGTAGTCCCAGAACCTGATAGCGATGAGCACGATGATCACCAGGTACCAAGCGGTCAAGACCGCTGCGCGGTACTCGATGAGCATCGCCACACCGCGGCGTGCGGGCGAAGCGACGGAGCCACGGTGACGCCGAAGGTTGTGGATGGTGGTGTGCCAGAAGACGGCGATGGTCACGACCCACACGACCATGCAATAGGGACACAGTGCGCCGATGACGTACAGGCTCTGGAAGATCAGCCAGTGAATGAACACCACCGCGAGGGTCACCGCGGCCTGGGTCGCGACCCACAACCATGCCCGAAGGCTTGTGCCACTGACCAGGACTGCTCCAAGCATGGCAAGGGCTGCGAACCCGGCGACTCCGATAAGCGGATTGGGGATGCCGAAGGCGTCTGCCTGCGGGGTGACCATGACCGAGCCGCAGGACAGGATCGGGTTGATGCTGCACGAGGGGACGTAGTCCGGGTTCTTGAGCAGCTCGATCTTCTCCACGAGCAGCACGCCGGCGCAGAGCAGCCCGACCAGGCCCCCGACGAGGTAAAGCCAGCCCAGTCCGCGTGCGTTGAATGCAGCCGACGGAGTGACGACGGCCGGCTCAGTCTTCGATTGCGGCATCAAGCTTGGTCTCGAAGTCGGCGATGGTGGTCGGCTCGATCTTTTCGCCGTCGAGGAAGAACGTGGGGGTGCCGGTGACGCCCAGTGTCTGGGCGTCCTTCTTGCTCTGCTCGATGCGCTGTGCTGCGGCGGGGTCTTTCAGGCTGGCGCGGTACTGCTTCATGTCCAACCCCAGCTCCTGGGCATATCCCTCGAAGGTCTTCTCCTTGGACGACTCAGAGTGGCTCCACTCGGCCTGCGTCTCGAAGAGCTTGTCGTGCATTTCCTCGAACTTGTCCTGTTCACGGGCGGCCTCGGCAGCTAGCGCCGCGTTCATCGAGTTTCCGTGGAGGGGGAGGTAGCGCACCACGAAGGTCACATCTTTGCCGTATTTCTCTCGCAGGTCCGTCATGACGGGGTGGGCTGCGCCGCACGCTTCGCACTCGAAGTCGAGGTACTCCACGAACACTGCCTTCTTGCCGGAGGTCAGGCGAGGGCTGTCATCGCGCACCAATGGCGCGGACGCACCGCTTCCGGACCCCGTGGGTGCCGCTTCTTCGCCGGCCCGGCTGAACGTCACCGCAGCGACCAGTGCTACCAGGACCGCCACGATCATGGCCATGGACAGTTTCAGGCTCTTGCTCATCGGGTTCCAATCATCGAAGGGCGCTGCTGGCGCGCAGAGTAGTCATCGTTTCTGGCCTCAGGCTGGGAATGGCGCTGGGTGCGATTGGCTCGCAAACCGTTGGCGATGACGATGACCTCGGCGACCTCGTGGACCAGCACGACCGCGGCCAAACCCAGCACGCCGAACAGGGCAAGCGGGAACAGGACCGCGATCAGGGCCACGGACAGGACGACGTTTTGGGTCATGATCGCTCGTCCGCGGCGGGCATGTGCGAGGGCTTGTGGCAGCAGCCGCAGGTCGTGGCCGGTGAAGGCAACGTCTGCGGACTCGACTGCGGCGGCGGAACCGCTGGCGCCCATCGCGATACCGACGGTGGTCGTGGCCAGCGCGGGCGCGTCGTTGATGCCGTCGCCGATCATCGCCGTCGGGGCCGTGGCCATCGAGGCGCGGATGTGGTCGGCCTTGTCCTGGGGCAGGGTCTCCGCGTGAACTTGTCGGATGCCGGCTTCACTGGCGATGGCCTGCGCGGTGCGTGTGTTGTCCCCGGTGAGCATCACGGTGGACACCCCCTGCTGGTGCAGGGCGGAGATGGCCTGGGCTGCCTCGGGGCGCAGCTCGTCGCGGACGCCGATCACGCCGCACGCTTGATCGTTGACCTCGACCACAATGAGGCTCATGCCTTGGCTGGCCATGGCGTCGGCCTGCCCGCTCAGGTCGTGCGGGGCGACCCAGCGGGGGCTGCCAACGCGTACCCGGAGTCCGTCCACCAACCCGGTGACTCCGTGTCCGGCGTGCTCGTGGACGTCGCTCGCCGCAGGATGATCTGGTGAGGCAGCGACCACTGCCGCCGCCAGGGGGTGGGTGCTGGTGGCCTCCAGTGCCGCTGCCAAGGAGAGCACCTCCGCGTCGGTGTGACCGTTGGCCGCGTGGGTGGCCACCACCCGGGGCTCGTTGCGAGTCAGGGTGCCTGTTTTGTCGAAGGCGACGGTGCGGATCGTCCCGAGCTGCTCGAAAGCTGCTCCGGACTTGATGATCACCCCGAACTTGCTGGCCGAGCCGATCGCTGAGATCACCGTGACCGGGACCGCGATCGCCAAGGCGCAGGGTGAGGCCGCGACCAGCACCACCAGCGCACGCTCGATCCACGTCTGTGGGTCGCCCACGACGAACCCGTACGCCGCGATCAGAGCAGCGGCCAGCAGCACCAATGGGACGAGTGGTTGGGCGATGCGGTCAGCCAGGCGCGCACGCTCGCCCTTGTTCGCGTGAGCCTGCTCGACGAGCTCGACCATCTGGGTCAGGGAGTTGTCGCGCCCGTCGGCGACTGCTGTGATGCGCAACGTGCCCGATGTGTTGACCGATCCGGCCGCGATCTCGTCGCCGGGCGCGACTTCGACGGGGATCGACTCGCCGGTGATCGCAGAGGTGTCCATCCACGAGTGACCCGCCTCGACCACGCCGTCCGTGCTGACCCGGTCGCCAGCGCCGACGACGAGGACATCGCCCCGCCGAACCTGCTCCGCGGGGATCCGTTCATCAGTTCCCGCTCGTGAAACGACAGCGGTCTCTGGGATCAGGGACAACAACGCCCGCAGCCCGTGACGGGCCCGGTCCATAGCGCGGTCCTCAAGCGCCTCGGCAATCGAGAACAGAAAGGCCAAGGCTGCTGCCTCGCCCACGTGCCCCAGCAGGACGGCACCCGTACCGGCGATCGTCATCAGCAGGCCCACACCCAACCGGCCCTGCCCACGCCCCGTGACTAGGTGTACCCGGCCACCACGTTGGTTACAGGCGGCTGATGGGTGGATGGCCTGCGAGTGAGCTGTGGCGTCGTTCAGTGTTGTAGTGCTCGAGCCATGGCGCAAG
>NZ_JBGFSK010000017.1:0-12733 GCF_041365945.1 Janibacter sp. GXQ6167
GAACCGATGACCCTGCGATGGTTATGTCGACCAGCTCACCTGGTCAGCCCCTCCCGGCCAGGGCACCCACCGAGCCGGTCAACATAACCCCAAGGTCGACATACCATCGCTTATGCGGAATTCCGCATAAGCGATGTAGTGGGTGAGGTTCCGGAAGCCGAGCGCGGAGCCGCGGAGGTGCTCGAGCCGCCCGTTGATCGCCTCGGTCGGCCCGTTCGATGTGCCGGGTCGGTCGAAGAACGCGAGGATGTCGGTGGCGCGCTGCTTCATGGTGCGGCCGAGCTTGCGGATCTCGACGAGCGCGGCGGGGACGCCGGCTGTGATCGTGTCGATCACGGCCTGCATCATCTCCTTGGCCCTCTTCTTGTCGGGCTCGCGGTACGCGGCGACGATGCGCTGGTAGATGCCCCAGGTCGCTTCGACCTCGACGTGCTCCTCGACGGCGAACACCGCGTCCAGTCGGATCTTCTGCTTGTCGGTGAGCAGGTCCGCGCCGGTGTGGAGGGTGCGGCGGGCTTTGTAGAGACGGTCGTTCTTCATTCCGCGGCGCCCGAACAGGTCCTGCTGAACGCGTCGTCGGCATTGGTCCAACGCGTCGCCGGCGAGGCGGACAACGTGGAAGGGGTCCATGACCGGGACGGCGTCGGGGAGTTCTTCGGCGGCAGCGGTCTTGAAGCCGGCGAACCCATCCATCGCGACCACCTCGATGCGCTTGCTCCACTCCTGGGGTCTTCCGGCGAGCCACTGCTTGAACACCGCCTTCGACCTGCCCTCGACCATGTCCAGCAGCCGCGCTGGCCCTGTCTTCTCGCGGGCCGGGGTGAGGTCGATGATGACGGTGACGTACTTGTCGCCGTGTCGTGTGTGTCTCCAGTTGGGTCGGCCTGGGGCGCGGTGTCGGGATTGCTCCCGATCCGTTTCCCCAGGCCGCCCGCCGAACCGGACGTGCGACTTTCACCGCATCCGGCTCTCCATGAGAGAGGGCTGGTTCAGCTGGTGGTGACAGCTGGCCGGTCCCAGGGGGTAGGGATGTGGTAGCCGCGGTAGCGGTACCTGGTCACCGGGACGCTGGCGGCGCCGGTGAACCGTTTCCCGTTGTGAGCGAGGCGCCAGGTTCCGGGCAGGCAGTACCTGCGGCGGAGTTCCGGCCATCCGAGTCGGCGGTGCTTCTTGCGTAGCCATGCCGTGATCCGCTCCCACGTGTAGGAGTCGATCGCGGCGAAGGTCGCTTTGGCCACCGCATACCGGAAGTAGTTCGCCCATCCCCGCAGCACCCGACCGAGATAGTCCATGAGGTATCCCGGGTCCTGGTGCAGGGTGTTCCTGTAGGTCATGGTCTTCACCCGCTGTTTGATCGAGGCGATCGCCTTCTTCGCGGGCAGGGTGTAGACGTACCACTTGCTGCTGCCTCGTCTCCGCATCCGTCGGATGTGGAAACCGAGGAAGTCGAACCCGTGGTCGATGTGGACCACGCGGGTCTTCTCCGGTGACAGACGCAACCCCATCGGGGCCAGCACGTCTGCCACCTCGTGACGCAACTGCTCGGCGTGTTCTTGGCTGACCCTTCACGACGATGACGAAGTCATCGGCGTAACGGATCAGCCGGTAGGACGCCTTGCCGTGGTCACGGCGCCAGGCCCGCTTACCAGCCGTGCCCATCTCATGGTCCCAGCGGCGAGCGAACTCGTCATCGAGGACTGATAGGGCAATGTTGGCCAGCAGCGGGGACAAGATCCCGCCCTGTGGGGTGCCGGTGATCGTCCCCTCGGTCGTGCCCACCGTGGTGAGCACGCCTGCTTTCAGGAACGCCTTGACCAGCGCGAGCACCCGCTTGTCACCGATCCTGCACCGGAGCCGGCCCATCAAAGCGGTGTGGTCGATCATGTCGAAACACGCCTCAATGTCGGCCTCCAACACCCACTCATACGATTTGCTCGCGAAGTGGTGGATTTCGGCGACCGCGTCCTGCGCGCGTCGGTTGGGTCTGAACCCGTAGGAGCACGACTTGAAGTCGGCCTCGAAGATGGGTTCCAGCACCAGCTTCAAAGCTGCCTGCACCACCCGGTCGGTCACGGTCGGGATGCCCAGTTTGCGCAGCTTGCCGCTGGCCTTGGGGATCATCACCTGCCGCACCGGTACCGGCCTGAACTCTCCAGCCCTCAACTGGGCTCGAATGGTCCGCAGGAAATCCTCCACCCCGACCCCGGAACTGATCCGTGCCACGGAGACACGGTCCACCCCGGGAGTCTTGGACCCCTTGTTCCCAGCGACGCGTTCCCACGCCATCGTCAAGAACGCCGGATCACACACAAGGTTCCACAGGTCATCGAACCGGCGGCCACCATCGGTGGCCGCCCAACCATGCAGCTTGGTCTGCATCCTCCGTACCCCCAGATAGGCCCGGGCATCGCTGGGCCACCCGGCGGCGCCGACATTCACCGGCGCATCTTCGGACATTACATTCACCTTCTTCTGCTTTCTCTCACTGCCGCCCTTCCCCATGTGCCCGGCTTTCCCGGCCTCGGAGTACTACGACGGCTCCGCCCCACCCGCNGCATCTTCGGACATTACATTCACCTTCTTCTGCTTTCTCTCACTGCCGCCCTTCCCCATGTGCCCGGCTTTCCCGGCCTCGGAGTACTACGACGGCTCCGCCCCACCCGCACCCTTCGGCTGGCAACGCACCTATCCCCACCAATGCGGGGAGCGGAATGCGGATGGTTCCCACGTTCACTGTTGTTCGGTTGACGGGCGAGGCGTCCGGCTTTACCCCTGCGGCATCGTCGTGGCTACGCCGTAGACCTTCACCACGACCTGCCGGACCCGACACATACCACCGTTCCGACAGTTCCCCACCCGCCACGACCATCAACGATGGCCCCGACAAGCGGTTACGCACCGCAAACCAGCCCCGATCCACCGGGTTAGAGCTGGGCGACGATCAAGAGGCTTTACGACACCGGTTCCTCTCGTACACCTTCCCGCCTTGCTCACCAGACACGGCCCATCCGGTAGTACTGGACCGTCCTGACTATGTCACGGCTGCTCCCACCCACCCCAGGCGTTCCCCCAGGACAGGCTGCCGTCAGCTTCACTCGGCCGCTACGACGGCCAATCGATCAAGGTCTCTCACCTCCATCCGATACAACAGCGCCTCGTGGCGCACGACGTGCTCGTCGACACCGATCGTGGTGACCCCGTCGAACCGACCAGGATCGTCGATCAGGCGCCGCTTGCCCTCCGCGAGCACCGCAGTGTTCGCGGCGCTCCAGGAAACCCCAAGACCGGCGGCGACACGGGTCACGGTGAGGTGGTCGACGACGATGCCCCGCAGCGCCCACTCCACGCCGAGGCGGGAGATCTTCGCTCGTGGCGCGGCGGCGCGAGTCATGTCCCGCCGCCACGTCCGCCGGCAGTGCGCGCACCGGTAGCGGCGGACCCGGACCAGAAGCGTTGTCGGCCTATGCCCGAACGGCTCATGCGCGAGTCGACGCGTCACCGTGTCCCGCGACACACCCCTCCGCCCCGCACTTCCGACACCAGGGGTCCACCTCGACCGACCGACACTCGATCATCGCCCGGTCCCGCTCGAGCAGCTGGCCGACCGCTTCGAGCCCGAGTTCATCGAGGCGGCAGAACGTGGTCAGGTCAGGGGTCGCGAAAGTAGGGTGGAGCACGTCGAGGTCTTTCGGGATGGCGAGCGTGAAGAACTTCCATCATCCGGGAGACCTCGACCCCTACCCGGCTGCCAACGCGCTCACCCGACTACACCCTCATTCGTGAAGAGCCCGATAAGACGGGCGACGTTGCGGCTGACGAGTTCGTCGCGCATCGCGCGGGTCAGGGCGGCGGACAGTACGGTGCGGAACTTCTGTGCGGTGCGGATTGAGTGGCCCTCGTCGAGCAGCGCGCAGGCGGCGTTCTGCACGTCGCGCACGGTGAGCTGGGTCAGGCGCTTGCTGCCGATGCGAGGAAGGATGTGCAGTCGCACGACGCCCTCGTATCCCCGTGCGGTGTTGCGTCGGTTGCGGCGCGGCACGACTGTCTCTAGCCACTGCTGCAGATAGCCGGCGACCGTGACCTGTGAGTTCGGGGTCAGGATGCCGCGGCCCTCGTGCCGCGGCCCGCCCGGGCGCTTGCGTCGCCTTGCGACCCGCCGGATCGGCTCGAAAAGACGTTCTGTGGTATATCTATTACGAGAGGCCATATACAGGATGCACCTGGGCCTTGTCTGGGGGCTACCCAGATCGAGTCTGGAGGTGTACGGCGTGGCCGCGCGAGTCGTCGATGTGCGTTGTCCGGGATGCGGGAGCGCCTGGAGCACCAACCAGCAGTTCTGCCAGTACTGCGGTCGCCAGGTGCTGATCAGCTCGATGTCCGACCTGATCAGCCTGGAAGCGCGCGACCTCAAGAAGCACGTCCGTACCTACGAGGACGCGCTGGACGAGGGCGCCGATGATCCGAGCGTGCATGCGGCGCTCGGCATGTGCCTGCTCAAGCTGGGGCTGCGCGACAAGGCGCTGTCGCACTTCGAGGATGCGCTGCTCGATGACATCGAGAACTCGGAACCGTACTTCTACGCCGCCGTCGCGTCGCTGGGTGGCAAGAAGCCGTTCCTGGTTCCGCTGGCTGGCATCCGCCGCGCGGAGGAGTACCTCACGGCGGCGCTGCGGCTCGAGGAGCGCGGAATCTACGCCTACCTCTACGGGTACATCCGCTTCGACTACTACGAGCGCAAGTCGCTGAACGTCGAGCCGTCGTACCAGCACTACCTGCAGCAGGCAGTGCTTCGCGGTGTGACCGATCTGGACATCCAGACGCTGTTCGAGCTGCTGGAGATCGTCCCTTCGTCCGCTTCCATTCCGACCAGCGTTTCCGCCTGACCCCTGTTCTAACCACCCGAGAGAGGTTCCTTCGCAATGGCCATCAACTATGAGCGCAACAAGAAGTACTTCAAGCAGTCCAGCCCCAAGGCCGGCATCATCCTGATCGTGATCGGCCTGGTGCTGACGCTCGCCCTCCCCGAGGCGGGCAAGCTCGTCGGCATCCTGGGCATCCTGGGTGGCGCGGCGCTGATCTACTTCCAGTTCGCGGGCAAGCCGAGCGACGCGGACATCGACTCGGACGCTGCTGCCGCCATCGCGGACGTGAAGAAGCGCGCGCTGGGCAAGCTCGGTCTGGACGAGGACGAGGTCAAGCTCATCGACCCGGTGATCGTTCACGGCTACTACTACAAGAACATCGCCTCGGGCGTGCAGGTCAAGCTCGGCAAGGACCGCGTCTTCCGTTCCTCGAACTACGAGGGCGTCGTGCTGTTCTTCAGCGAGCACCAGCTGCACGCGTTCAAGTTCCAGTTCTCTCTCGTCTCGCCGCAGGAGAGCCGCGAGCAGACCGACGAGTACTTCTACAAGGACGTCGTGTCGGTGGCGACGCAGTCGGAGACGTTCAAGATCAACGACATCAAGGGCAACAGCCAGCAGGTCAACTTCGAGGAGTTCAAGCTCACCACCACGGGTGGCACCTCGATCACTTCGTCGATCCGCGACGAGGGCTCGGTCAGCCGCGTCATCTCCGGCGCGCGCAGCCTGATTCGCGAGAAGAAGATCGCGTCCTGACCCCGAGTTCTCTGCGTGCCGGGGCCGGTCGGCAGTCGCCACCGGCTCCGGCACACCAATTCCGCTGCCCGAGCGTGACGTGAGGAGTGTGCCGTATGCCCGCAGGCGACGCGCCCCTGACGTTCACGCCTCTCGCGCAGGGTGAAGTAGCCGCTGCTACGGTGGTCGAGGTCGTCCGCATCCCGCACGTCTCCGTGCTGGGCGATGATCCGGCTGCCGAGCTGGTGCAGCAGTCCAAGCGGGACTTCGTCAGCCTGCTGTTCGAGGCGTACCAGTCGTACCGCGGACAGTACGAGGACGGCCCCGACCGAGCTAGCGACTGCGCTCTGGAACTGCTTTGGCAAGCACACCCCATTCAGGGCCAGCCGCACGCCGCCGACCTCACGCTATTCATCATCGTTCGCGCGATCGGCGCGAACCGGGACGACGCAGCGGCGGTTGTCAACGAGCTGCACGCTGTCGTGATCAGCGCGCTCACGCTCGGCGGCTTCGACTACGCAGATCGTCCTGCCTCCGCGATCGGCGCCCAGGCGGCGGAACGGTCGGTTGCGCTCGTGAAGGAGGAGTGGATTGAGAACCTCGGCAACCAGATCCTGCCGAGCGCCTTCGCCTTCCACCGTATCCCCACGGGCAGCCGTGATCTCTCACGTATCGCCAGCGCCCTAACCGAGGTGCCCGGTGCGTCCCTCTCGGTTCAGCTGATCCCGGCGACACTGGAGCCTGACGAGCGGACTGCTATCGAGCAGCTGACGCTGGCGCTCACGACCCTCGCCAACGGTGTGACGGATCAGTCGATCGGTACCGTCAGCTTCACCGCGGCGAAGCGCCTCGCGGAGATGTACTCGTATCTGGAGGGGCACAAGGACTCGCCCCTGTTTCTGTTTAACGTCGTCGTCTCCGGGCCGAAGCTCGCCGTGCCGGTGATCGCCAACCGGGTGCTCGGTCACCTCTCCGCCGACGCCGAGGTAGGCGCGCTGGCGGCACGCTTCGTCGACGCCACAGCCCTGGTGCCACGAGGCGATGCGTCCTTCGTCGCTGCACCGTGGCAGCTGAACGAGACGCTGCTCGACCAGACTCGTGATCCGTCGCTCTGGGCGGCGGGCCGCAATCCCGGTGAGGCATTCTACCGGCTGCCGTTCCTGCTGACGGCATTCGAGGCATCGGAGTTGTTCCGTCTGCCGATCGGCAGTGACACGGTCGGCGCCGGGCTGACGGTGAACACCACGACCCGGCACTCGCGCAACTACTCGGCCGGCGTGATCGGGAGCTCGAGCATCGAAGCCGGGCGACTCGCCGGGGCGGCCGAGGTCTCGATCGGGTTCGGGCATACCGACCTGACCAAGCACGCTTTCGTCACGGGGACGCCCGGTTCGGGTAAGACGACGTTCACGGTCGGGCTGCTCGACCGGCTCTGGCACGAGCACGGCATCCCGTATCTGGTGATCGAGCCGGCGAAGAACGAGTACCGGGCGCTGATCGAGACGACGCCGGATCTGCAGGTGTTCACCCCGGGCAAGGATCATCTGTCTCCGCTTGTGCTGAACCCGTTCCTGCCGCCAGCGGGCGTGCGGGTGCAGAGCTACAAGTCGACCCTCAAGACGGCGTTCGCAGCCGCGGTCACGATGACGAGCCCCCTGGACAAGATCTTCGAGGACGCCCTCTCAGCCACGTACTCGCGGTTTGGCTGGTTCGATGCCGACACAGCCGCCGATGGCCGTGAGGTGTTCTCTATCCGCGACTTCCTGGCCGTTTTCCAGGAGACCTTCGTCCGCATCGGCTACACCGGAGACGCGGCCAACATCGGACGAGCAGGCCAGGTGCGCCTGCAGAGTCTGGTTGGCCTGTTCGACACCTACCCTTCGATCCCTGTCGAGGATCTGCTGTCGAAACCCACGGTAATCGAGCTGGCAGGGATCGAGAACAGCGACGACAAGGCCCTCTACATCGCGCTCATCCTGCTGCAGGTCCTCGCCTACGTGAACGCCAACGTCGCCGGCGACGGGAAACTCAAGCACGTCCTCCTGCTCGAAGAAGCCCACGTCTTGCTCGACGCCGACGACGCCAGCGGACCGGGCGAAGCGGACCCCGCCGCGATTGCGAAGAAGCTGCTCAAACGCATGTTGGCCGAGATCCGCTCCTACGGCGTCGGCATCATCGTGGCCGATCAGTCGCCACGCAAGGTCGGCTCGGACGTGGTGGCGCTCACGAACATCAAGCTCGGGTTCCGGCTGGTCGAGGCCGCAGACAAGGAGATCCTGGCCGAGAGCACCAACATGAGCGACGCGCAGCGCGAGCGGCTGGCGCGGCTCCGGCCGGGCGAGGCACTCCTGTTCTACGACCGCCTCGAAGACCCCGAGGAGATCGCCACAGCCGACTGGCGCGCCCAGCGCGGCATCCCGACGTTCGTGTCCGATGAGGAGATCGCCCGAAAGGTCACTTACTGGCAGCGGCACCCGGAACTGCTCATGCCATACCCGGAGAGCGCCTACATCGGGGGCTGGGACGCCTCGGTTGCCGGTGCGGGCAAGGAGATCGCCCGGCGCCTCTTCGCCGCGCACGTCCCGGCCGGCGATGTCGGCGTCAAGAGATTCGGCAGCATCTACCGGCAGCTCGATGCGTTCATCGCCGCCGAACTTCCCGCGTCGATCCCGAACACGCCGGCCCTGCGGCGAGCGGTCAAGGTCAACTTCCTGCGGCTGGTCAAGTACGAGTCGCAGATCCCACTGTCGGACGCCACGATCCACAAGACCCTCGAAGCCGAGAGGAGCCGCACAGCATGAGCGACTACGGCACCGACATTGCAGACGCCCCCGTCGACACCGGCGCGGACGTCAGCGTGCCCGATACGACCGACTACGCCGACGAGCCGGTCGACCTGGCCGAGACCCCGCCCGAGTCGGAGGCGCCCGAGGCCGAGGAGGCGCCGCCCGCCGAAGACCTCTCGGAGCCCGCAGCAGATGAACTGAGCGGCACGGCGGAGACGCCGGCGGATGCGGAGGCACCCGTCGACCTGGGCGCGGCCCCGGAAACGGCCGACGCCGCCCCGGAACAGCCCCAGGACTGGCAGGAGGGCGAGGTCGTCGATCTCGGCGACGACGCTGCCCCCGACGCCCCGCAGGAGGACGAGACCGCCGAGGCGGACGATCCTGCCGGGCGCGACCTGGGTGATCCCGACCTGGCCGACAGCCCGGAGGCCGAGGCTCCCACGGATAGCGCCGGTGAGGATCTGACGACACCGACGGACGACGAACCGGGCGCCGGTGATGCGCCGACTGACGCCGACGAGCAGGTACCTGAGGCGGCGGAGATTGAGCCCGAGGCCGCAAACGACGTGACGGATGCCGAACCCGAGCCCAGGGTCGATGAGTTGACAGAGGCGGCCCGGGATGAGGCCCGCCCCGCCGACGAGCTGCGCGCCGAGTACTACGCCGACGTGGCTGATGTGCTGGCCGATGACACACCATCCGACGCCGAGCCGGTCGAGACGCAGGACACTCCCGGAGCAGACGCTGCCGAGGCGCCGGAGTCGAGCGATCACGCGGACGCCGCCAATGACCGCAGCAACTCCCCAGAGAACGAGGCACTGACCTCGGCGCTAGCCGAGAAAGGCCTGTCGCTGGAGCCGGTCGATCGCTTCGACTACAGCGACAACCCGGTTCTCGGCTACCGCGAGTCCGCCCCGCCCGAAGACGTCGCGTACGCCGTCAACGCCTGGAACGACGAGATCGCGCCCGGCATCGCGGCCGGCGCGACCCGTGAGGACTTCGCCGCCTACGACCAGGAGCACGGCCTCGAAGGGCAGCGGCAGCTGGCCGGCGTCTACGACTACATGCTCGGCGGCGACGCGATCAAGAGCGGCGGAGAGCGCGAGGACGGATCGCTCGACGTCACCGGCGGCAGGCACCGCCTGGAACAGGCGCGTCTGAACGGCGTCCAGTACCTGCCCGTGAGGAAGTAGCCGACCCGGCATCCGATCCGACGAAAGCGAACACCGTATGAAGATCTACGACGTCATCAAGAACGAGACCGGCCTTCTCAACGACGGCCTGGGCTCGAAGGCCGTGCTGGCGTGGAAGTTCACCGGTGAGGACTTCAACGACAACACGCAGCTGATCGTCTCCGAATCGGAGGAGGCGATCTTCATCCGCGACGGCATCGCCGTGGCGACCTTCGGCGGCGGCCGCTACACGCTCAACAGCAACAACCACCCCTTCATCGGCAGGCTGAGGAACCTGCTCTCCGGCGGGGTGAGCGCGTTCAGCTCGCGGGTGTACTTCGTCAACATCGATCACAAGTTGGAACTGCTGTGGGGCACCGACAGCCCGATCCAGCTCCGCGACCCGGTCTGGAGCCTGCAGACCAGCGTGCAGGCGCGCGGCTCGTACTCGATCCAGGTGACGGACTCCAAGAAGTTCCTGATCAAACTGCTCGGCACCAACATCCAGGTTTTCGACGAGCAGCAGCTCGCCGGCTACTTCCGCAGCGCCTTCTCGCAGCACATCCGCGGACAGATCGCCCGCTACATCCGCGACTCCGGCCAGGAGATCCTGGAGATCACCTCGGACATCGAGCTGCTGGCCGAGCAGCTGCACCCGAGGCTCGCACCGCTGCTGGATGAGTACGGCGTGAAGCTCGTCAACTTCTACATCGCCGCGATCGACATCCCCACCGACGACCCGAACCGCCAAGTGCTGGAGAACTCGATCGCACAGAAGCAGGCCAAGCTGCAGAGCGCGCAGGGCGATAAGGCCGTCATGGGGCTGCTCGGGGAAGACTGGGCCAGGCAGCAGTCGGCCACCATCCTCACCGAGCTCGCCAAGAACCCCGGCGCGGGTGGCGTGGCTTCCGCGGGTGCCGCAGCAGGCGTTGGCCTGGCTGCGGGCAGCGTCTTCGGGGAGATGGCGACGCAGATGTTCACGCGCCCCGTCCAGCCCGCAGGCGACCCGATGGCTGGCAATGTCGGGCGCAACCGCACATCGCGCTTCTCGCCCGCAGAGCCTGCCGCGCCGGCCGCCGCCGAGACGTGTCCGGGCTGCGGCGCGAGCGTGGCGGCGGGAGCGAAGTTCTGCCCGGAGTGCGGCAACCGTCTCGCACCTCAGCAGGTGCCCTGCTCGGGTTGCGGAACCGCAATCGCGAGCACGGCCAAGTTCTGCCCCGAATGCGGAACGCCGAACAACCAGGGAGCATCCTCATGACCCGCACGATCCTGCGCGCCATCCTGTGGCTCGTCCCCATCGCCGTCTACGTCGCCATCTTCCTCATCCTCGAGGCCCCGCAGGGCGCGACGTTCTGGACGTCCGCACTGCTGCTGGCGTTCGCCTACGTCATGCTCGCCGTCAGTTTCGTCGCCGTGCCGCGCAGTCGGATAGCCGCGATCCTGGCCATGCCCCTGATCCTGGTGGCGAGCATCTACTTCACTGCCGAGCTCATCGCGGCCAGCATCTTCATCTACGTGCAGGACATTCCATACCCGTGGGTGATCATCACGCAGCTGATCCTGGCCGCGATCTTCCTCGTCGTGTTCCTCACCACCTTGTTGTCCAACGAGGCCATCGCCGCCCAGATCGAGACCCAGCACGCCGACGTCCTGGTGATCAAGAGCGCCGTCACCCGCATCACGGCCCTGGGACGTGTCGCCCACGATCCGCGCCTGGCGAAGTCGCTGGACGGGCTGGCCGAGGAGTTCCGCTACAGCCCGACGATGCGCTCGAACCAGGTGCGCGAAGTCGACGCGCAGATCGCCGTGCAGCTCGAGCGACTGGAGAGCCTCGTCCACATCCAAGCTTCGCAAGAGGATACCGTCGGCCAGATCGCGGCGATATCCGGGGCGCTCGCTTCACGCAACGAGGCGATCAAGCTCCGCCAGTAGGAGGAGGTGCATAGGGCAGACCCGCGCGCAGATCCGGCCACGGCTGCGGCACCAGCTGGTCGAGCGTGACACCGAGCACCTGCGCGATGGCCATGATCTTGCGCAGACTCGGGTTGGCCGGAGTCTCCGGCATCGACTCGCCCTTCTCGAACTTCTGGAAGGTGTAGCGCGTGAGCCCAGCGGCGTAGGCAACCTGCTCCTGGGTGAGTCCACGGTCGATCCGGTGCCGCTGAATGCTGGCACCAAGTTCGCGCGCGTACTGGGGCCAAGGGCCATCGGGTCGTCGTTTTTGCCATCACCCCAGGCTGAGCAGGTGGCCTCCCGGAACGAACCTCCTGTATATGGCAATAGATCCGCTCGATCAGTAACCCCGCGTGGCCGTCGGCGACGATAGGCGCATGAATGAAGAAGGCCCGGGAGCCGCTCCAGCCGAGAACTCGTGGTTCTCAAGGCCGGGGCGAACTCCCGAGCAGGGCGTGCAGCTGATGGCTGGCTGGTGAGACGGCGCGAATGCGGGTCTCGTGGAGGGCGGGGTCGTGCGTGCGCAGGTACATCGCCCAGAACGCCGCGTCGGCATACGTTGTGTGCAGATCTGACTGCGCCCGCCAGCCGCTCGAAGCGGTGCGCCGGTAGCCGACTTCGTAAGGGCCGCCATGCAGGAGTTCCTGCACGAGTGATGCCGGGACGTCACCGACCGGGTAGGTGCTGCCGATATCGCCCACGAGGAGCACGTCGCCGTGCAACGCCGGCCGCTGCCTTGAAGTGGTGTCCCAGAACCAGCGCAGCGACGAGGCGCGCAGGTTCATCGGGAGCCCGTTTCGGCGGTCGTCGGCGTCGAGCCACATCGTGACACCTCGGCTCTCGATGTCGATCGGGATCACCAGATCAGCGAGCTGCTGAATGTCTGCGAACCCTGCGACCTCCCGCGTTTCGAGTTGTTGCTCGATCTGCGCCGGGATGAGAACAGCCGTGACGGTCTCACCATTCACGACGGCTCACCCGCAGTGAGGCAGTAGTGCCCCGTAGCGTGGTGTAGCCCGCGGTGGCCGGCTCGTCGTTCGCGACGTAGGCGCGGTCACCGTGTGATCCTTCGAGAAGTCTCTTACCTCCACTCGAAAGGCATCATCACGATGACCGCTCCTCATATTGTCGACAGTGAGGATGGGTTTTGGCATCCCCGGGTGGAGGTCTGACTCGATTGTCGACGGGCGTCAGCGACTGCCTTTGCATGGGATTCGTCGATCTTCAG
>NZ_JBGFSK010000018.1:0-6889 GCF_041365945.1 Janibacter sp. GXQ6167
CGACTGGTCACCCGTCGAACAGACCCGCTGACGAGCTCAACAGAATCTCTAGAGACAGCCGCTTGACATCTATAGGAGCATCCCTGCCGGCCTGCTCGGTGAAGCCCTGGCCGAGGCGAGCCCGGATCTGATGCGGCACCTGCTGCAGTCGATCATCAATGCCCTGCTGTCCGCGGACGCCGACGCTGTCGTCGGCGCCGAGTACGGCCGCCCCGACCCCGGCCGCGTGGCCCAGCGCAACGGCTACCGGCACCGACCCCTGGACACCGGGGTCGGCACCGTGGACGTCGCGGTCCCCAAGCTGCGCCAGGGCACCTACTGGCAGGTCGGCCTCCGCGACATAGGGTGGCCCACGATGCCTAGACATGCGGTCCCGTTCGACGGGGAGGCGCTCCGTGCGGCCAGAGTTCGAAGAGGCCTGACTCAGCACGGGCTTGCCCGTCTTGTTGACGTCGCCGGGGGAGAGCGGGTCTCCCGCTGGGAGCTCGGCGTGACAACGCCACGGGCCGTCACGGTTGGTCGTCTGGCATCTGCGCTTGGGGTCTCCGTTGACGACCTGATGCCCAGCGTCGGCGCTGCACCCGGGCTGCGGGAGCTGCGAACCCGAGCCGGCCTTTCCCCGCGCGACCTTGCAGAGGCCACTCATATGTCCGTCTCGACCATCCAGCGGTGGGAGTCTGGGCGCACCAGCCGACCCCTGCCGGACCCCACCCTCCAGGCGCTGGCGACGGCGCTGGGTGTCAGCGTCGAGGACGTGGCTGCGGCCATCTCGCGCGCCCGGCAGGCCTGAGTCGCGGATTTCTCGACCTGCGAGAGCCGGGTTCCTGTGGTGGCATTGGGCCCATGTTGACGGAGATATCCACAGGGGGATTCTTCCGGTCAGCATACTTGATGAAACTGCACTAGTGTTTCTGCATCGAGTTTGATCGTTGGTGATCGTCCGCGGCGACCCCGGAGGCCTTAGGGAATGGGTGAGGCACCCGAATCGCGGAGGACGGCAGGGAGGCGCAGATGACGACGAGTGCAGTACCGCGGCCGCCGCAACGGCGCGAGCCGGGGAGGGGCGAGCGTCCCGAGCCTGCGCAGGCTCGCGCCCAGCTCGCGGCGCCCCCGCAGCGGCGACGGCGCACCCTCCTCATGCTCGGTCTGGTCAGTGTCCTGGGCGCCCTGGCCGCGTACCTGGGNCGCAGGCTCGCGCCCAGCTCGCGGCGCCCCCGCAGCGGCGACGGCGCACCCTCCTCATGCTCGGTCTGGTCAGTGTCCTGGGCGCCCTGGCCGCGTACCTGGGTGTGCAGCAGCTGACCGATACCGAGCAGGCGCTGGCGATCGCGCAGGACGTGCCTGCAGGTGAGGTCATCACCGAGGCAGACCTGACCCGCGTCGAGGTCTCCTCTGATCTGCCCGTGCTGAGCTCCGCCTCGCAGGTCGTGGGCAAGCAGGCACGGTCGGCGCTACCGGCCGGCACGCTCCTGAACTCCGGCCTGGTGGGAGGGGCCGATGTCGCCAACGGCAACGTGATCGTCCCGGTCCCGGCCAAGGTCGGGCAGTTCCCCCGAGGCCTTGCTCCTGGCACCAAGGTCTCCCTGGTCCCCTCCAAGCGAGACAACTCCGGCGAGCTGCCGACTCTGCCCGCCATCGACGCCACAGTGGTCAGCGTCAGCCCGCCCGACACCGCGACCGGCGTCACCGTCGTCGATGTCGCGGTCTCCGAGGCCGCCGGTCACGACGTGGCCCGCCTGGGTTCGGACAACGGCCTGACGGTCATCATCCGGGTGGGTGTCCAGTGACCCTCACAGCGGTGATCGGCGGCAAGGCAGCGCCGGGAGTGACCACCCTCAGTCTCGCGATGTCCTGGGCAGCGGATCGCCCCGTGGTGGTCATCGACGCCGACCCGTTCGGCGGCGACGTCGTCCCTGGGATGCTGCCCGGTCGGGCCGACAACAGCTCAGGCCTGCTGCCCTGGCTGGTGGCCACCCGCCGCGCAGGCGCCCTCCAGGCCGCCGCGCAGCTGCCTTCCTTCGGGGTCGCAGTCAGCGAGCAGGTCCCGCTGACGGTAGTTGCTGGCATCCAGTCCCCGAGTCAGGCCGGGACGCTGACCTCATCCTGGGAGCGGTTGGCCACGGCGTGCGAGCACGTCGAAGGAGCCGACGTCGTGGTCGACCTCGGCCGCGCGCACGACGGGACCGGGTGGTCGATGCTCAGCGGAGCCGACCAGGTCGTCCTCGTCGTGCAGCCCACCGCCCGCTCTGTGCACGGAGCCGGCTGGGTGCTCGCCCAGCTCCGAGCGCGCCTGGGGGACCTCAACAGGGTCCGCCTGGTCGTCAACAACTCCGGGCCCTACACCGCCGAGGAGGTAGCGGACGCGCTGGAGTTCGAGAGCGCCGTTCGCGTACCAGCCGACCGCAAGGCCGCCGCGATGCTCACCGAGGGCGCTCTGTTCGTGGAGCGTTCCCTCCTGCGTTCCCGCCTGATCCGAGCCTGCAACGGGCTCGTCGCGCAGCGCCAGGCGGTGCCCGCATGACCACCGCCGCCAAGCCCACCCTCGGGCCGACCTCGCTGCCCGGCGTCAGCGTCACCGCGGCGAGCCTCTCCACGCTGCCCGCCGACCAGATCAACGCCCACGTCGACGAGCTGCGTGAGCGGGTCGCCACCCGGATCGCCCACGACGAGGTGCTCGACGGGATGGACCCCGGCGAGCGACCGATGCGCCACCGCAGTCTCTTCTACGAAGAGCTGGACGCCTGGAGTCAGGCACGGGCCCGCCGTGGCGAGTCGCCGCTGACCGACGCCGACGAGGACCGCATCGAGGCCGCCGTCATGGCCGCCCTGTCCGGTCTTGGTCCGCTGGAGGCACTCCTGGAGCGGGAGGACGTCGAGGACATCTACTTCAACGGGAGCCACCCGACGATCCTTCGGCTGGCCGACGGCCGCAAGGTCGAGGGGCCACCGCTGGGGGAGAGCGACGAGCGGGTGCGTCAGCTGGTTGCATCCCTTGCCAGCTCCCAGGAGGACGGCAGCGGCCGCGAGCTCTCTCAGTCCAAGCCGTTGCTAGCCGTGCGGATGCCCGCAGTCGGCCTCATGGGGGGCCGGCTCTCGGCGGCCATCGACGTCACTCCCAGCCCCGTGGGCACCATCCGCGTGCACCGTCACGTCGACATCACCCTGGAGGACCTGCACGAGCGGGGGACGATCGACTCCGGCCTCCACGCCCTGCTGAAGGCAGCGGTCCTTGCCTCCGGGAAGATCCTCGTCTGCGGCGAGCCCGGCGCGGGCAAGACCACCCTCCTGCGGGCCCTGTGCGGAGTCATCCCCACCGATCAGGCGGTCGTCACCGTCGAGGACAACCGAGAGCTCGGCCTGCACGTCATGCCACGCCGGGACGAGTACGGCGAGGTTGTGCGCGACGCGCAGGGAAAGCCCGTCCCGATGCGCCCCCCGGCGCTGGTCAAGGCCTACGAGTCCCGCCCGGCCAACGCTGAGGGCATGGGCGCGATCACCATGGCCGACAACCTGCACCAGAGCCTGCGCGACAGCCCCGACCGGGTGATCGTCGGGGAGACCCGGGGCGCGGATGTCACCGTCATGATCGACGCGATCAGCAACGGCGTCTCCGGGGTCATGGCGACCATCCACGCCGACTCGGCCAAGGGCATCTTCGACCGAGTCGTCCAGATGGTCCGTGCCGTCAACCCACCGCTGCCCGCCGACTACGCACTGCGTGGCCTGGCCTACTTCGACCTCGTCGTCTTCATGCGCCGTGACCGCAGGCACCGGCGGTTCATCAGCGAGATCATCGCCTTCGACGGCGTGAACCGCTCCTTGGGCGACAACGGCCTGCCCTCGTACACGGTCCTCTACCAAGCAGGGGAGGACGGTCGTGCCGTGCCCGCTGGCCGCCCCACGGGGAAGCTGCTGGAGCGGCTCGTCGCCGAGGGGTGGAGCCCGGACTGGATGAACCCCGACAACAGCGACTGGCCCGAGTGGGGGGACCTGTCGTGACCCCCGCGACGTTCCTCGTGGTCGCCGGCGTCGCCGTGGCCCTGGCCGCTGCTGGTCTTGCCGTGGCGATCCTGCGCGGCGTCGACGTCTTCGGCAGCGCCGGGCAGGCCGGTGCGCGTGGTCAGACCCGCTTCGAACGACGCCACGCCTTGGCTCTCGGTGTCGGCGTCCTGGCCTGGCTGCTGACCTCCTGGCCGGTGCTCGGGCTGGCGTTCGGAACCATGGTGCTCCTCGTGCCCAACCTGTTCCTCCAGCGCACGGAGACGCAGATCCGCAACGAGCGACTGGCCTCCCTGGCGGCGTGGACTCGACGACTGGCCGACCTCATGCGTTCCGGCGGCGTGACCTCGCTGCGGGACGCGCTGATCCGTACCGCCGACACCAGCCCCGTCCTGATCCGCCCCCAGGCTCAGCGGCTGGCCTCCCGGATCGGGCCCCAGGGCGCCGACCCGGCACTGCGCGCCTTCGCCGACGAGCTCGACGACCCGATCAGCGACGAGATCGTCATGGCGCTGCTCATCCGGGAGCGGCAGGGCGGCAGCGGCCTGCCCAGCCTCCTGGACCAGCTCGCCGAGACCGTCGACACCCAGATCGAGAACGAGAGAGCGGTCGACGCCGAACGTCACCGCCAGGTCGTGGTCGTGCGCATCCTGCTCACCATCGCGGTGGTGATGTGGATCGGCGCGAAGTGGGTCGGAGGCTCGATCCTGGCCTACTACGACAGCGCCTCCGGCCAGGTCGTCCTCGCTCTGATTCTCAGCGTCTTCGTCGGCGCGGCCGTGTGGGTCCAGCAGGCCCTCGACCCCATCCCGCGCGACAGGCTCCTGGGCGAGACGGCAGGGGAGCAGCCCTCATGAACCCGCTCTACATGCTCGTCATCGGTACCGGCGTCGCCGTGGCTGGCGCCGGGGGAGCACTCCTGGCCCTGGCCCGGCCCACCCCGCCGGCCCTGGACAAGGTCCTCGAGCAGCTCAACGGCGAGAGCACCACCGTGCAGGCCAGCACCGCACCGTCCTTCCTGCCACGCTTCCTCACCGACCCCGCAAGGAACTACCTCGGGGTCGCCGAGCAGGACCTGGCGCTGCTGGCGATCGACCGCGACCAGCTCGCCGCCCGCAAGATCATCGGCGCGCTGCTCGGGCTGAGCGTCCTTCCGCTCTACAACGGCATCCTCTGGCTGGGTGGGGAGGCCACCGACTGGTTCTTCCCCGCGGCCATCGCGCTGCTCCTGGCCCTGCTGGGCTGGCGCTACCCGAGCCGCCAGCTCAGTGCCCGCGCCGATCGCGCCCGCGCGCAGTTCACCGCCGCGCTGACCACCTTCACCAGCCTCGTCGCTCTGGAGCGGATCTCACGCGGATCCCCGGTCGAGGCGCTGGAGGCCGCGGCGCGAGTCTCGGATGCCTGGTCCTTCCGGCTCCTGCACCGCGAGATCGTGCGAGCCGAGCTCGCCGGGACCCCACCCTGGGACGCGCTGGACGCCATCGGGCAGCGGATCGGGGTCGAGGAGCTCTCCAACATGGCCCGCGTGGTGAAGTCCTCCGCGGACTCGGGAGCCGCCGTGTTCAAGTCGCTCCTGGCCGAGGCCCGCTCTCTGCGCGCGGCCAAGCTCGCCGAGCAGCACCGCCGAGCAGGGGCCGTCTCCGAGCAGCTGACCATCCCGATCTCCCTGATCGCGGCCGCGTTCATCGCCCTCTACTTCATCCCGGCCCTCATGGCCATCTGAACTCACCGATCGCTAACACCAACGAAACGAAGGGAAGCAAGACCATGAAGCACTACGTCACGACCATCACCAGCGTCATGCTCGGCATGGCCGCGTTGCTCTACGTGACCTCGCTCGACGCCCGTGAGCGTCTCGAGGCCCGCGCGAAGAACGACGAAGGCATCATGAGCATCGAGGCCGCGATCATCGCCGCGGTCGTCATCCTCATCGCCGGCCTGCTCGTCGTGAAGCTCACCGGCGCCTTCGAGTCCCGCTCGGAGGGCATCGAGTGATGACCCCACTCCACCGCAGACTCGCTCGGACCGTGCGGTCCGAGCGTGCCAACCTGTCGGTGGAGTGGGCCATCCTCGCCCCGGCGGCGATCCTGGTGATCTTCGGGATCATCCAGACCGCGTTCTGGTTCACCGCCCGCACCGAGGCGCAAGGCGCGGCCGCCGCAGGGGCGCGCACGGGAAGCGTCCAAGGCGCCTCGCCCGAGGCCGCGGCGTCAGCAGCACGGGACTACCTCGGTCAGGTCTCCGACGGCGCGAACAGCGTCAGGGCCGAACGCTCCGCCACCACCGTCACCGTGACCGTGACCCGTGAGGTCAACCGGGTCCTCCCGATCCCGGGAGTTCCCACGCGCGTCGAGCAGTCAGCAACAGCCGAGATCGAGAGGTGGACCCAGCCGTGAGACGCCTCACGAACGACGACGGGTCGGCCACCCTCGAGCTGGCCATCCTCGCCCCGGCGCTGCTCCTGGCGCTGTCGGTGGTCATCATGGGCGGCCGGATCATGGTCGCCTCCAACGCGGCCGAGTCCGTGGGCGGCTCCGCAGCCCGGGCCGCGAGCCTGGCCCGTACCCCCGGCGAGGCGACCATCGCCGCGCAGCGGGTCGCCGCGACCGACCTGGCGAACCAGGGACTCACATGCACTGGGGGCGGGCCGAGCGTGAGTACCGACACCAGCAACTGGTCGGGTCGACCCGCCAGCGTGACCGTTCGCGTCACCTGCGATGTCGCTCTCTCCGACATCGGGATGCCTGGCCTGCCAGGAAGCCGCACGATCTCTGCGACGGCGACTAGCTGTACCCGGCCACCACGTTGGTTACAGGCGGCTGATGGGTGGATGGCCTGCGAGTGAGCTGTGGCGTCGTTCAGTGTTGTAGTGCTCGAGCCATGGCGCAAG
>NZ_JBGFSK010000019.1:0-4083 GCF_041365945.1 Janibacter sp. GXQ6167
CTGAAGATCGACGAATCCCATGCAAAGGCAGTCGCTGACGCCCGTCGACAATCGAGTCAGACCTCCACCCGGGGATGCCAAAACCCATCCTCACTGTCGACAATATGGGGAGCGGTCATCGTGATGTTTCCGTTCGAGGGTGCTGTGAGAGGTTCACTCGAAGGATCACGCGGTGGCCGCGCCCTCGTCCGACGTACACGCCGGAGACGACGACCTCAGCGACCGCGCTACACCACTGTGCGGGACTTAACTGTGGCTGCCAGTTCGCCCACGCCTGGGTCGGGGCCCTGGTCCAAAGGGCCAGGCCGGAACTTCCGTCGTCGCGGCGGCCCTCCCATGGCCCACGACAGGCCCCACCGGCCACTCCTGGACGCGACTGTGTCCAACTGACCCCCTGAGTACGCGCACTATCTCTGGTCCTGCTTGTCGGGTCGTCGAGCCAAGGTGTCGCTCAGAGTCTCCCTGCTCCTGATCCACCGCCCGGCCACGGGGTCGATGCAGTCCGCGACGTAGATCGCGCGATGCAGGTCTGAGAGCAGGTCCCGTCGATGGATGGGCTCATGATGGGCGGCTCGGTTCCTCAGGAAGTTGATCTGCTCGACGTGTCCCTCCAAGACGCGCTGGTTGGTACGAGCGTCTCCTTCCGCACCAGGGAAGGCCTTGTCGAGGGCAGGGACCCATAAGCGGGTGAGGTACCGCCGACTCATCAGGAAGCGCCAGAAGCCGAGGTTCAGCTCGGCCACGACATGACCTCGTGTTGCGACCTTCCGCCCTCGTCGGGCACGAGCCCGTGCCTGCCCGACGTCCTTGCGCCCCCGTTCATCCAGCGGAGCCGTGTCCAGCCAGTCGGACCACCCCTTCTTACTCGCAAGGATGGCCATCTCTCGGTCGAGGGCGTTCCGGAGGACGACCTCCACCATCGCGGACAACGAGACGGCAGCGGCCGACGCTTCGATGTTCCACTCATAGAGGGCGAACGCGGCCGTGCGGTCTCCATCAGCTGCGCGGAAGTAGGAGCCGAGCCGCTCCTCAGTCAGAAGCGATTCCAGGCGCTGATAGTCGACGTCATGGTCAGCTCGGTCTGGCAATCCTCCGACTCCCTCGGGTACAGTCGTCTCTCGAAGACCCCGGAACGATCCCTGGCTCAGCCACATCGCCGGGGTTTCGTCTTGCGCGCGTGACTAGGCTGACGGCCCTTCGGGCGCAAGGCGTGGCGTGCCCCCGTCAGCCTAGTCACGCGAGCACACGCACGCAGCCCGACAGGCGAGCGACCGTCCCCGCCTGTCGACGCGGGACGCAACGTGATCGAGACACTCGAGACGCTCTATTGGCTGGGCCGGCTCTGCTGAACGCCCAGGGCGAGCCGAGCGGCTTTGGATCACATGACGACGCACGTTGACCANACGTGATCGAGACACTCGAGACGCTCTATTGGCTGGGCCGGCTCTGCTGAACGCCCAGGGCGAGCCGAGCGGCTTTGGATCACATGACGACGCACGTTGACCACGAGACGACCCACCGTTTTGAGACCCTGGCATCCGCTGCGGAGCGCACGGGCTTCAGCGTGAAGACGCTGCGACGCCGGATCTCCGACGGTCGACTCCCGGCCTACCGCAGCGGACCTCGATCCCTCCGGGTCAAGCCCGAGGATGTCGACCGGCTGTTCGAGCGCATCCCAATCTACTGACCCGCTGACGCGGAGACCGGAGTTGAGTTGTCGACGGCGCTTGAAAACTGAGCAGATACGGCGCTCGAAAAGTGAGCACTCTTCGACGATTGGAGTGTGATCACCATGGAGGACTGGGCGCTGATCAGGAGGCTGGCCGCCGAGGGCGTGCCGAAGGCCGCGATCGCCAGGAGGTTGGGCATCGCGAGGAACACGGTCACTGCGGCCGTGGCCTCGGACGGTCCGCCGAAGTACGAACGCAAGTCGGGCCCGACGTCGTTCACGCCGTACGAGGCGCGGGTGCGTCAGCTGCTGGTGGATACCCCGGACATGCCCGCGACGGTGCTGGCCGAACGGGTTGGGTGGACCGGCTCGACCCGGTGGTTCCGCGATAACGTCAACCGGGTTCGGCGGACCACCGCCGGATCGACCCGGCGGACCGGTTGACGTGGGCGGCCGGGGACGTGGCGCAGTGCAACCTGTGGTTCCCGCCGCGCAAGATCCTGCTCGAGGACGGCTCCCGCACCCTGCTGCCGGTGCTCATCATGACCTGCGCATACTCCCGGTACACGCTCGGGCGGATGATCCCGACCCGTAAGACCCCTGACCTGCTGCTCGGCACGTGGTCGCTGCTGGAGCAGCTGGGGCGGGTGCCGCGCCGGCTGATCTGGGACAACGAGCCCGGGATTGGTCGGGGCAAGGTGACCGAGCCGGTGGCGGTGTTCGCCGGGACGCTGGCGACCAAGGTGGTGCTGCTGCCGCCGAAGGATCCGGAGTCCAAGGGCATCGTCGAACGACGCAACGGCTTCTTCGAGACCTCCTTCATGCCCGGGCGGCACTTTGAGTCCCCGGCCGACTTCAACGCCCAGTTCACCGACTGGCTGACAGGAGCGAACGCCCGGGTGGTGCGCACGATCAAGGCTCGCCCGAGCGAATTGCTGGCGGCGGACAAGGAGGCGATGCTGGCGTTGCCTCCGGCGGTGCTGCATCTGGGCTGGCGCAACCACGTCCGCCTGGGCCGGGACTACTACGTGCGCGTGGACACCAGCGACTACTCCGTCGATCCTCGCGCGATCGGTGCCCGGGTGGACGTGGCCGCCGACCTGGACACCGTCCGGGTCCGGCACGCCGGGCAGCTGGTGGCCGAGCACCCACGCCGGTGGGCCCGGAGCATGACCGTCACCGACCTGGCCCACGTCGCCACCGCCGCGGCGCTGCGGCACAACTACCAGCACCCCGCACCACGACAACCCGAGGACGCGGGCATGGTGCGGGACCTGGCCGACTACGACCGAGCCTTCGGGCTGGGCGAGGTGAGCCAGCCATGACACCCAAGACCACCGCCGCCAGGACCGAGTCGCTCAAGCAGATCACCCACCTGGCCGCCGCCCTCAAGGCGCCGCGGATCACCGAGTCCGCCGCCCGGCTGGCCGACCACGCCCGCGACACCGGATGGACCCACGAGGACTACCTGGCCGCGGTCCTGGAACGCGAGGTCGCCGCCCGCAACGCCTCCGGCGCCCGGCTACGCATCCGCGCCGCCGGCTTCGGCGCGGTCAAGACCCTGGAGGACTTCGACTTCGACCACCAACCCGGCGCCCGCACCCCGATCCAGGCACTGGCCTCAGGTGCTTACCTGGCCGAGCACCGCAACGTCGTCCTCCTCGGACCGCCGGGGACCGGCAAGACGCATCTGGCCACCGCCCTCGGCGTCGCCGCCGCACGGCAAGGCCACCGGGTGCTGTTCGCCACCGCCACCGACTGGGTCACCCGCCTGAGCGAGGCTCACGACCGTGGCCGCCTGGCCGCCGAGCTGACCCGGCTGCGAAGGTACGGGCTGATCATCGTCGACGAGGTCGGCTACCTGCCGTTCGAGCAGAACGCCGCCAACCTGTTCTTCCAGCTCGTCTCCTCCCGGTACGAGCACGCCTCCCTGATCCTGACGTCCAACCTGCCGTTCAGCTCCTGGGCCGGCGTCTTCGGCGACCAGGTCGTCGCCGCCGCGATGATCGACCGCATCGTCCACCACGCCGACGTCATCGCCCTCAAAGGCGCCTCCTACCGACTGCGAGACCGCGGCGTTGACACCCTGCCCAGCATCAAGGCCGAGCAAGAATCCCTAGACTGAACCTGCTCACTCTTCGACCGCCGAAACTGCTCAGTTTTCGAGCGCCGTCCACATGAGTCCCCGATAGTGGTGTAGCGCGGTCGCTGAGTTCGTCCCGGTCGTGGACGTCGGCGCGGCCACCGCGTGATCCTTCGAGTTCACCTTCCACAGCTCTCTCGAACGGAAACATCACGATGACCGCTCCACACATTGTCGACAGTGAGGATGGGTTTTGGCATCCCCGGGTGGAGGTCTGACTCGATTGTCGACGGGCGTCAGCGACTGCCTTTGCATGGGATTCGTCGATCTT
>NZ_JBGFSK010000020.1:0-3122 GCF_041365945.1 Janibacter sp. GXQ6167
ATGGTATGTCGACCTTGGGGTTATGTTGACCGGCTCGGTGGGTGCCCTGGCCGGGAGGGGCTGACCAGGTGAGCTGGTCGACATAACCATCGCAGGGTCATCGGTTCTTGAGGAAGGCGATGAGAGCGTCGGATGCCTGGTAGCGAGCCGGTGGGCGCTCATCGAGCGCGGGGACGCGCTCCAGGGTCCGGCGTTTGAGTTCCAGATCGGCGTGCAAGTAGATCTGCGTGGTCTGGATGTTCGCGTGCCCAAGCCAGAGCGCGATGCTGGCGGTGTCGATCCCGGCGTGCAGCAGGCTCATCGCGCAGGTGTGCCGCAGCGTGTGCGGCGTGACGTTCTTCCCCGCGATGCTCGAGCAACGTGCGGTCGCGGTCGCTGTGTGACGGGTGACGAGCTTGCCGACCGCGGCTCTGGTCAGCGTGGTCCCGTTGCTGGTTGGGAACAGCGGCCCCTCTCGCTCGGGTGGGAGCTCGGCGAGCCAGGCCGTGAGGAGCTTGGTGGTGTTCTTCTGCAGCGGGATCACGCGTTGCTTGCGTCCTTTCCCGACGCATTCGAGTTGGCTGTGCGGTCCGAGGTGAAGGTCGCTGATCCGCAGGGTGACGAGTTCGCTGACGCGCAGTCCGGTTTGGATGCCCAGGTGCAGCAGGAGCCGGTCGCGGCGCCCGAGCCAGGTGTGGGTGTCCGGGGCAGCGATGAGCGCTTCGGCTTCGGGGGCGGTGAGGAACGACACGAGCGTGGTCTTGGTGCGTTTCGCTGGGATCGCGAGGACTCGGCTGATCGTCGCGATCGCGTCGGGCGCTCGGTAGCTGGCGTAGGTGAAGAACGACCGCAGCGCCGCCCGGCGGGCGTTCCTTGTGGCAGGCGAGTTCCCGCGGTCGGTCTCCAGGTGCTGGAGGAACCCGCCGATGAGGTCAGCGTCGAGGTCGGCCAGCGTCAACGCCGACGGCGCGATACCGGTCGCTTGTTGGGCGTAGGTCAGCAGGAGCCGGAACGTGTCGGCGTAGGCGGCTTTCGTGTGCGGGCCGGCGTTCAGGTGCCGGTCGAGTTTGTCGGTGAAGAACCGCTGCAGCAGCGGCGCGAGGTCACTCATCGTTCCCTCCGCTCGCGTGGATGCGTTCGGCCAGGACGGCGGCCAGTTCGGGGGTGTTCGACAGATACCAGTAGGTCGCTTCCGGGCCGACATGTCCGAGGAACGCTGACAGCACCGGCATCATCGCGTCGACGTCGCCGCCGGCGCGGATGTGACCGATGAGCGTGGTCGTCGCGAACGAGTGCCGGAAGTCGTGCAGCCGGGCGGCCGGTTCGGTCGGGCCTCCTGCCAGGCCGGCGGCTTCTCGTATCTCGCGAAACGTGTTCCCCGCGGTCGAGCGGGCGATTCGGGTGCCTCGGCGGGCAACGAACACCGCGGTCGTCTTCGGGACCGGGAACGTGCGATCCCGCAGCCGCTGGTATCGGCGGATCGCGGTCATCGTCGTCGGGTGGAGCGGGACGAGGCGAGACTTGCCGAACTTCGTGTCGGTGACCCGCGCCCATCCGCTGCCATCCCCGGACTCATCGGCTGTGATGTCGTCGTCGTTGAGGTTGCGGGCCTCGCTGATCCGCATCCCGGTCACCGTCAGCAGCCCGAGGAGTGTCTGCCAAGACGCCGCCCGGACCCGTGGGGTCAGCCTGCCTGCCGCGGCTAGCAGCATGTCGATCTGCTCGGCGGTGAAGATCAGCGGACGAGGTCGATGCGCGCCGTAGGGTCGCCCGTCCAGAACCGGAACCTCGGTCGCGGGATCGAACCAGGCGACATGCTCGGCGAACTGACGAATGTGATTCAACCGGTCCAGCACCGTGCGGCGGGAGAACTGCGCTGCCCACGCGGTCGCCAGATCGCGGCGGATCGTGGGCTCACCGGCGTCTTCCATCCAGCCGACGAACGCATCGAGGGTCTTGCCTGGCGCGACGAGCTTGAACCCGAGTGCGCGCCGGGTGGCCAGGTAGCCGTCCATCAGCTCACGTAACCCGCTCATCGTGACCACCTGCCCGAGGCAGCCGCCGGCCATTCGGGTGCGAGCGGAGTGAGCCGGTTCTTGTCGACCTTGGTGTAGAGCGCGGTCGTGCGCAGATGCGCGTGTCGCAGCAGCCCCTGGACCTCCTGCAGTGTGGCCCCGGTGGCGAGCATCCCGGTCGCGAACGTGTGCCGCAGCCGGTGCGGGCCAAACTTCTCCACCCCGGCCTTGATGCAGATCTGCCGGACGGTTCCGCAGACACCATTGGCGCTCAGTGGCTGGACCGGATCGATCACCGTCCAGAACACCTCCTCGCCCTGAACCCTGCCGCCGCGGCCGTGGAGCACGTAGTCCTCCAGCGCTTGGCCGACCTCGTCGGGCAGCGGGAGTTCGTCGATACGGTCGCCCTTGCCGCGGATGCGCAGGCCTCCGGTGCGCCAGCCGATGTCATCGAGCCGAAGGCCAGCGATCTCACACGCGCGGAGCCCGAGCCCGGTGAGCAGCAGCAGGATCGCCCGATCACGCAGCCCTTTCGGTGACCGCAGATCGAGAGTGGCGAACAGGGCCTCGATCGTGCCCGCCGGTACCGGGTCCGGGATCAATGAGAGACGCCACGCCGCCGCGTGCGGCACCACTCCCGACAAGTCCTGTCCCATCAGGTCGGAGCGGTGGGCGTACTGCAGGAAGGACCGCACCATCACCAGCTGCTTGCCCAGTGTCGATGCCTTCAGTCCGCGCGCGGCTTCCAGGTTCACCCACTCGATCACCGTCGCCGCGGTCAGCTTCCGCAGCGACTCCTCGACCGGCGCGGGCAGCCACTCCACGAATGCCGCAACGCGAGCCGTATATGCCGCAGCCGTGCACTCCTGCGTCGACCGCTCTTGCAGCAGCCACGCCTCGAACTCATCCAGCACATCCCGCGCGTCCGCGCGGCGCTGGTCACGATGAACCACCATCTCGGTCCTCCTCGACCTGAAGCCGAGCGATCCCAGCGACCGCTCGGTCAGATCAAGCGAACCCCGACTCCCGAACCAATGGTTATGTTGAACGGATCAGACGCTCATCGCCTCCCGGCCACGGCCCGCACGACGGCGGTGAACATAACCCCAAGGTCGACATACCGTCGCC
>NZ_JBGFSK010000021.1:0-2863 GCF_041365945.1 Janibacter sp. GXQ6167
GGGGTGACGGCGTGCCTTTTGAAGAATGAGCCTGCGAGTTAGTGCTCAGTGGCGAGGTTAACCCGTGTGGGGAAGCCGTAGCGAAAGCGAGTCCGAATAGGGCGTTTTTAGTCGCTGGGTCTAGACCCGAAGCGGAGTGATCTACCCATGGCCAGGTTGAAGCGACGGTAAGACGTCGTGGAGGACCGAACCCACTTAGGTTGAAAACTGAGGGGATGAGCTGTGGGTAGGGGTGAAAGGCCAATCAAACTCCGTGATAGCTGGTTCTCCCCGAAATGCATTTAGGTGCAGCGTCACGTGTTTCTTACCGGAGGTAGAGCTACTGGATAGCCGATGGGCCTCACCAGGTTACTGACGTTAGCCAAACTCCGAATGCCGGTAAGTGTAAGCGTGGCAGTGAGACTGCGGGGGATAAGCTCCGTAGTCGAGAGGGAAACAGCCCAGATCACCAGCTAAGGTCCCTAAGCGTGTGCTAAGTGGGAAAGGATGTGGAGTTGCCTTGACAACCAGGAGGTTGGCTTAGAAGCAGCCACCCTTTAAAGAGTGCGTAATAGCTCACTGGTCAAGTGATTCCGCGCCGACAATGTAGCGGGGCTCAAGCACACCACCGAAGCTGTGGCATTGACACATTCCCCAGTCGCATACATTCGTGTGTGTGGTTCAGGGGTGTTGATGGGTAGGGGAGCGTCGTGCGGGCAGTGAAGCGGCGGAGTGATCCAGCCGTGGAGGCCGCACGAGTGAGAATGCAGGCATGAGTAGCGAAAGACGGGTGAGAAACCCGTCCGCCGAATAACCAAGGGTTCCAGGGTCAAGCTAATCTGCCCTGGGTAAGTCGGGACCTAAGGCGAGGCCGACAGGCGTAGTCGATGGACATCCGGTTGATATTCCGGAACCGGCGTGCAACCGCCCCTGACGAGGCGAGTGATGCTAAGCATCTGAAGCCAACCATAAGACGGTCACTTCTTTGAGGTGGTCGTCGGGTCTGGTGGAGCATGCGACCCGACCTCGTAGTAGTCAAGCGATGGGGAGACGCAGGAAGGTAGCCTCCGCGTGGCGATGGTAGTCCACGTCCAAGGGTGTAGGGAGTCAGGTAGGCAAATCCGCCTGGCATTAATCCTGAGACCTGATAGTGACCACTTTATGTGGGAAGCAGGGTGATCCTATGCTGCCGAGAAAATCCTCTAGCGAGGTTGTAAGCCGCCCGTACCCCAAACCGACTCAGGTGGTTAGGTAGAGAATACCAAGGCGATCGAGTGAATCGTGGTTAAGGAATTCGGCAAAATGCCCCCGTAACTTCGGGAGAAGGGGGGCCCAACACTTGAAGTACTTCGCGTACTAGGGTGAAGGGCCGCAGAGACCAGGGAGAAGCGACTGTTTACTAAAAACACAGGTCCGTGCGAAGTCGCAAGACGATGTATACGGACTGACGCCTGCCCGGTGCTGGAAGGTTAAGAGGACGGGTTAGAACCCTTTAGGTTCGAAGCTCAGAATTTAAGCCCCAGTAAACGGCGGTGGTAACTATAACCATCCTAAGGTAGCGAAATTCCTTGTCGGGTAAGTTCCGACCTGCACGAATGGCGTAACGACTTCTCCACTGTCTCAACCGCGAACTCGGCGAAATTGCACTACGAGTAAAGATGCTCGTTACGCGCAGCAGGACGGAAAGACCCCGGGACCTTCACTATAGCTTGGTATTGGTTGTCGGGACGGCTTGTGTANAACGACTTCTCCACTGTCTCAACCGCGAACTCGGCGAAATTGCACTACGAGTAAAGATGCTCGTTACGCGCAGCAGGACGGAAAGACCCCGGGACCTTCACTATAGCTTGGTATTGGTTGTCGGGACGGCTTGTGTAGGATAGGTGGGAGACTGTGAAACACCCGCGCCAGCGGGTGTGGAGTCAACGTTGAAATACCACTCTGGTCGTTCTGGTGATCTAACCTCGGTCCGTGATCCGGATCAGGGACAGTGCCTGGTGGGTAGTTTAACTGGGGCGGTTGCCTCCTAAAATGTAACGGAGGCGCTCAAAGGTTCCCTCAGCCTGGTTGGCAATCAGGTGGCGAGTGCAAGTGTACAAGGGAGCTTGACTGCGAGACAGACATGTCAAGCAGGGACGAAAGTCGGAACTAGTGACCCGACGGTGGCTTGTGGAAGCGCCGTCGCTCAACGGATAAAAGGTACCCCGGGGATAACAGGCTGATCTTCCCCAAGAGTCCATATCGACGGGATGGTTTGGCACCTCGATGTCGGCTCGTCGCATCCTGGGGGTGGAGTTGCTCCCAAGGGTTGGGCTGTTCGCCCATTAAAGCGGCACGCGAGCTGGGTTTAGAACGTCGTGAGACAGTTCGGTCCCTATCCGCTGTGCGCGTAGGAAACTTGAGAGAGGCTGACCCTAGTACGAGAGGACCGGGTTGGACGAACCTCTGGTGTGTCAGTTGTTCTGCCAAGAGCACCGCTGATTAGCTACGTTCGGAAGTGATAACCGCTGAAAGCATCTAAGCGGGAAGCACGTCTCAAGATGAGGTTTCCATGAACCAATGGTTCGAGAGGCTCCCAGCTAGACGACTGGGTTGATAGGCCAGATGTGGAAGCACAGCAATGTGTGAAGCTGACTGGTACTAATAAGCCGATAACTTAAACACCACAAAAACGTAAACTGTATCGCGTCCACTGTCCAGTATCTCGAGATACACCCAACCCACACACACAGGGTTACATGATATCTCCATAGAGTTACGGCTGTTATAGCGAGAGGGAAACGCCCGGTCCCATTCCGAACCCGGAAGCTAAGCCTCTCAGCGCCGATGGTACTGCACTGGAGACGGTGTGGGAGAGTAGGACACAGCCGGACAAACTTTCATA
>NZ_JBGFSK010000022.1:0-2706 GCF_041365945.1 Janibacter sp. GXQ6167
CCGCTGACGCTGACGCTGTCGTCGGTGCCGAGTACGGCCGGCCGACACCGGGCCGCACGAGCCAGCGCAACGGCTACCGGGCACCGCGACCTCGATACCCGGGTCGGGACGATCGACGTCGCCATCCCGAAGCTCCGGCAGGGCACGTACTTCCCGGACTGGCTGCTCGAGCGCCGCAAACGCGCCGAGACCGCGCTGATCACGGTCGTCGCGGACTGCTACCTCGCCGGGGTGAGCACCCGTCGGATGGACAAGCTGGTGAAGACCCTCGGGATCCACTCCCTCTCGAAGTCGCAGGTGTCGCGGATGGCTGCGGACCTCGACGAGCACGTCGACCAGTTCCGGCACCGACCCCTGGGCGGCGCCGGCCCGTTCACGTTCGTCGCCGCCGACGCCCTGACGATGAAGGTCCGCGAGGGCGGCCGGGTCATCAACGCCGTGGTGCTGGTCGCGACCGGTGTCAACGCGGACGGGCGCCGCGAGGTCCTCGGGCTCCGCGTCGCGACCAGCGAAACGGGCGCTGCATGGAACTCGTTCTTCGCCGACCTCGTCGCCCGCGGCCTCGGCGGCGTCCGCCTGGTCACCTCCGACGCGCACGCCGGGCTCGTCGAGGCGATCGCCGCGAACCTGCCCGGAGCGGTCTGGCAACGCTGCCGCACCCACTACGCGGCCAACCTGATGAGCGTGACACCGAAGACTATGTGGCCGGCGGTGAAAGCGATGCTCCACTCCGTCTACGACCAACCCGACGCCGACAGCGTTCACGCCCAGTTCGACCGACTCCTGGACTACGTCGACGGGAAGCTCCCCGCCGCGCATGAGCACCTCGACACCGCCCGGGAGGACATCCTCGCGTTCACCGGGTTCCCCGAGGGCCTCTGGCAGCAGATCTGGTCCAACAACCCCAACGAGAGACTCAACCGCGAGATCCGCCGCCGCACCGACTCCGTCGGCATCTTCCCCAACCGTGACGCGATCATCCGCCTCGTCGGCGCGGTCCTTGCCGAGCAGACCGACGAATGGGCCGAAGGCCGCCGCTACCTCGGCCTCGACATCCTCGCCAAGTCCCGCCTGACCCTCGTCGCCGACACCGGCACCGAGGAGGTGAACACCGACAGCACCCTAGAGCTCACCGCCTGAACCATCAACAGATCGAAGGGACCCGAACTACACCACTCCCTGGGGCTTGACCAGTGAGGCCGCGCTCGATACCTTCCTGCCCGGTGAGCGGAACGATGCGCACGTCGGCTGCCTGCGTCCAGCGCTCCATGAGCGTCATGGCCCAGACGGCAGCCTCGAAGTAGTCCGGGTACGTTGCCTGGTTGCCGTACCACTTCGGATCGCCGTGGGTCAGCACCTCGACCCGGTGGCCGTGCGGGTTGAGCAGGCTGGTCGCGAGCGGCTCCGGGATGTCGGTCTCGTCGCCGCGTTGGTCGGAGGTGCCGACCACGAGCGCGTCGCCGACGAGCATCGCCTTGTTGCGGGCCGCGGGAACCCACAGCCACCACAGGAACGTCGCCCGCGGGTTGAACGGCAGCTTACGCAGCAGCCCCTTCCTCGTTGACGAAGACCGTGGCACCGGCTTCGGAGAGATCGACAGCTTCGATGTAGCCGCCGACTGCCGTCTGGTAGTCCTCGAGTCCCGTGAGATCGCGATGTTCGAGTGGCGCCTCTTGGGTCGCCGGAATGTAGATGCCTTTCGGCATGGTGCACCTCCTTGATGCGAGCGGCCGGCGATCCGGGATGGATCACCTGATAGACCGCACGGCAGCAACGAGGTGTGTGCGCGGGAAGCCGCCCCGGAGGAGACCTCGATCAGTCTCAACTCCGGGGGCGGCTTCCCTGGTGGTGGTTCAGCTCGCCTTGCGGCGCGGGGCGCGTGCCTGCTTGACGGGCGTCTCGGCGTTGTCGCGGCTCTGGGTCGTGCTCGGCTTCCTTGGAAGCCTCCACATCGAACTCGTCGTCCGACTCAGGCGGGAGACCGTCGACGCCGAGAACGGCGGCGATGGCCTGACGGCGGTGCTCGGCGTCGCGCTCCGCAGAACGGCGGCGCTGCTCGACCTCGCGGTCGATCTCGGCGCGGACACGATCGGCGCGCTCCTTGAGCGACGGATCGGTCTTGGCCTTCTCGACCCAGTGCTCCAGCGCCAGACGAGTCTCCTCGGTGACGCTGCGGTTGTTCAGCTGGGCGAGCACGTCGAGCTGGGCGCGGACGCTGTCACGCATCCGCACCGACAGCGGACGGATCTCGTCGTATGCCGGTCGGGCGGAGTTCGGGACGTAGCCGTCCGCGTCTCCGGTGATGGACATCTGGCTCATCTGAGCCACCTCCTTGATGTGAGCGGCCCGCGATCCTTGTGGATCACGTTGAAGCCGCAGTGCACCAACGAGGGGAATGAGGGCGGATGCCTCAGCCTTCATTCATGGAGCGGGCGTCTCTAACTACGCCCGCCATTCACGTCGTATCCAGCGTGGACTTCTCCTGTTATACAGAACGGTTTCGGAGAATCAACCGTCATATCGAACCGTTGTGAAAACTGGCTCTTCACGAATGAGGGTGTAGCGCGGGCCTGAATCCTCCGGCCTCGAGCAGTGACCGGGCGACGGTATGTCGACCTTGGGGTTATGTTCACCGCCGTCGTGCGGGCCGTGGCCGGGAGGCGATGAGCGTCTGATCCGTTCAACATAACCATTGGTTCGGGAGTC
>NZ_JBGFSK010000023.1:0-1720 GCF_041365945.1 Janibacter sp. GXQ6167
ACTGACGCTGAGAAGCGAAAGCATGGGGAGCGAACAGGATTAGATACCCTGGTAGTCCATGCCGTAAACGTTGGGCGCTAGGTGTGGGACTCATTCCACGAGTTCCGTGCCGCAGCTAACGCATTAAGCGCCCCGCCTGGGGAGTACGGCCGCAAGGCTAAAACTCAAAGGAATTGACGGGGGCCCGCACAAGCGGCGGAGCATGCGGATTAATTCGATGCAACGCGAAGAACCTTACCAAGGCTTGACATACACCGGATCGCAGCAGAGATGTTGTTTTCCTTTTGGACTGGTGTACAGGTGGTGCATGGTTGTCGTCAGCTCGTGTCGTGAGATGTTGGGTTAAGTCCCGCAACGAGCGCAACCCTCGTTCTATGTTGCCAGCACGTAATGGTGGGGACTCATAGGAGACTGCCGGGGTCAACTCGGAGGAAGGTGGGGATGACGTCAAATCATCATGCCCCTTATGTCTTGGGCTTCACGCATGCTACAATGGCCGGTACAGAGGGCTGCGATACCGTAAGGTGGAGCGAATCCCAAAAAACCGGTCTCAGTTCGGATTGGGGTCTGCAACTCGACCCCATGAAGTCGGAGTCGCTAGTAATCGCAGATCAGCAACGCTGCGGTGAATACGTTCCCGGGCCTTGTACACACCGCCCGTCAAGTCACGAAAGTTGGTAACACCCGAAGCCGGTGGCCTAACCCTTGTGGGGGGAGCCGTCGAAGGTGGGACTGGCGATTGGGACTAAGTCGTAACAAGGTAGCCGTACCGGAAGGTGCGGCTGGATCACCTCCTTTCTAAGGAGCACAGATAAGCCCGTTTCTGGTGCCCGAGTGTGGTGCCGGCGGGTGCTCATGGGTGGAACATCGATAGTTGGTGGCGTTGACCAGTGTTTCCTGGTGGCCCCCGTACGACACGCACACAAGTCACGGACCTTTTTGAGGGTGTGTGGTGGGTGTGGGTGTGTGGATCGGGCCGGTAGGGGACAGGGCTGGTGTGGCGTCGATGGCACGTTGTTGGGTCCTGAGGATTCGCACCACTAGCTGACCGCTAGATCTCGTGCACGCTTCGTGTGGGGGATTCTGGTGGGTAGTTGGTGTGGTGGGTTCTTGTTGTGTGTGACTGCCGCGTGGCGTCTCATACCACTAGCACGATCATCTCGTGAGGGCTTGTCTCTCGGGGATGGTGGTGGTGGGTTTGGTGGGATGGTTGGTGGTGGTTGTGTGTATGTTGAGAACTGAACAGTGGACGCGAGCATCTTATCTTTGTGGCTTTTAAGTTTTTAAGGGCGCACGGTGGATGCCTTGGCACCAGGAACCGAAGAAGGACGTAGGAATCTGCGATAAGCCTCGGGGAGTCGATAACCAGACTGTGATCCGAGGATTTCCGAATGGGGAAACCCGGCTGGGTTAAAGCCTAGTCACTCCCGACTGAATATATAGGTCGGGTAGAGGGAACGTGGGGAAGTGAAACATCTCAGTACCCACAGGAAGAGAAAGCAACCGCGATTCCGTGAGTAGTGGCGAGCGAAAGCGGATGAGGCTAAACCGGTCGTGTGTGATACCTGTCAGGGGTTGCACGGTCGGGGTCGTGGGAGCGGCATGGTCATCACTGACATGGTGACGCGAAGTAAGAAATGTGTGGTGTAGTCGAAGGGTCTTGAATGGCTCGGCATAGAGGGTGTTACCCCCGTAGACGAAACGTTGCACACTTTGTTTG
>NZ_JBGFSK010000024.1:0-1497 GCF_041365945.1 Janibacter sp. GXQ6167
TATGAAAGTTTGTCCGGCTGTGTCCTACTCTCCCACACCGTCTCCAGTGCAGTACCATCGGCGCTGAGAGGCTTAGCTTCCGGGTTCGGAATGGGACCGGGCGTTTCCCTCTCGCTATAACAGCCGTAACTCTATGGAGATATCATGTAACCCTGTGTGTGTGGGTTGGGTGTATCTCGAGATACTGGACAGTGGACGCGATACAGTTTACGTTTTTGTGGTGTTTAAGTTATCGGCTTATTAGTACCAGTCAGCTTCACACATTGCTGTGCTTCCACATCTGGCCTATCAACCCAGTCGTCTAGCTGGGAGCCTCTCGAACCATTGGTTCATGGAAACCTCATCTTGAGACGTGCTTCCCGCTTAGATGCTTTCAGCGGTTATCACTTCCGAACGTAGCTAATCAGCGGTGCTCTTGGCAGAACAACTGACACACCAGAGGTTCGTCCAACCCGGTCCTCTCGTACTAGGGTCAGCCTCTCTCAAGTTTCCTACGCGCACAGCGGATAGGGACCGAACTGTCTCACGACGTTCTAAACCCAGCTCGCGTGCCGCTTTAATGGGCGAACAGCCCAACCCTTGGGAGCAACTCCACCCCCAGGATGCGACGAGCCGACATCGAGGTGCCAAACCATCCCGTCGATATGGACTCTTGGGGAAGATCAGCCTGTTATCCCCGGGGTACCTTTTATCCGTTGAGCGACGGCGCTTCCACAAGCCACCGTCGGGTCACTAGTTCCGACTTTCGTCCCTGCTTGACATGTCTGTCTCGCAGTCAAGCTCCCTTGTACACTTGCACTCGCCACCTGATTGCCAACCAGGCTGAGGGAACCTTTGAGCGCCTCCGTTACATTTTAGGAGGCAACCGCCCCAGTTAAACTACCCACCAGGCACTGTCCCTGATCCGGATCACGGACCGAGGTTAGATCACCAGAACGACCAGAGTGGTATTTCAACGTTGACTCCACACCCGCTGGCGCGGGTGTTTCACAGTCTCCCACCTATCCTACACAAGCCGTCCCGACAACCAATACCAAGCTATAGTGAAGGTCCCGGGGTCTTTCCGTCCTGCTGCGCGTAACGAGCATCTTTACTCGTAGTGCAATTTCGCCGAGTTCGCGGTTGAGACAGTGGAGAAGTCGTTACGCCATTCGTGCAGGTCGGAACTTACCCGACAAGGAATTTCGCTACCTTAGGATGGTTATAGTTACCACCGCCGTTTACTGGGGCTTAAATTCTGAGCTTCGAACCNTGAGACAGTGGAGAAGTCGTTACGCCATTCGTGCAGGTCGGAACTTACCCGACAAGGAATTTCGCTACCTTAGGATGGTTATAGTTACCACCGCCGTTTACTGGGGCTTAAATTCTGAGCTTCGAACCCCGAAGGGTCCTAACCCGTCCTCTTAACCTTCCAGCACCGGGCAGGCGTCAGTCCGTATACATCGTCTTGCGACTTCGCACGGACCTGTGTTTTTAGTAAACAGTCGCTTCTCCCTG
>NZ_JBGFSK010000025.1:0-1426 GCF_041365945.1 Janibacter sp. GXQ6167
CGACGAGACTCAGATAAACCGCCCGCGTACCACCCTCGGTGCCTCACATATTTTTGCCCGCGAAATGGTGGACCCTGGGACAGTATGGGAAGTGAACTGTCGATGGCGACACGAGCCGAGATCACCACGAAGTACGCCAAGGCGTATAAGAAGGCTGCGAAGAAGACCAAGGGAGCTGTGCTCGATGAAGTCGTGGCGGTAACCGGGTGGTCTCGTGACAACGCCCGTCGCCGTCTGAGGCAGGCAGCGAACCAGCCACCGGGGCGTGGCAGAAACGTCGCCACACGGCCACGGAAGCCTAGAGCCAGGAAATACTCTTACGATGCGGTGAAAGTCCTCCAGCGGGTGTGGGCGATCTCCGGTGGCCAGTGCGGGAAGTACCTGCATGCGACGATGCGGATCCTGCTCGACCTCCTCGAAGCTCACAACGAGTTCGTCTACGGTCAGGATCGCTACACGAAAGCGGTGCGTAAGGAACTGCTGGCGATGAGCCCGGCCACGATCGACCGGTATCTGCAGCCGGCACGCGCTAAAGACGCCATCGGCGGGCATTCCACCACGAAGCCTGGCACGCTGCTGCGCTCAGCGATCACGATCCGGCGGGCCGGTGACGAAGTTGAAGACGAACCCGGGTTCTTCGAAGGCGACACCGTCGCCCACTGCGGGCCTGTCGAGTCCGGAGAATTCGCCCGGACTCTCAACCTGACTGACTTCCACACCGGCTGGACCTACACCCGCACCGTGCGCAACAACTCCCACACCCACATCCTGGCCGGACTCAAGACCGCAACACGTGAGATCCCGTTCCAGATCACTGGCCTGGACTTCGATAACGGCTCAGAGTTCCTCAACCAGTACGTCATTGAATGGGCCGGCTCACGAGGCATCTACTTCACCCGGTCGCGTCCGTATAAGAAGAACGACCAGGCCACCATCGAGTCGAAGAACAACCACGTCGTGCGCCGCTACGGGTTCTACTACCGCTACGACACTGAACTGGAACGACGCGCTCTCAACCGGTTATGGCGGCTGGTCAATGACCGGGTGAACTATCTGATGCCCACGAGCAAACCCATCGGATACTCCTCCACGAAGACCGGGCGACGCAAACGCCTCTACGACACCCCGCGCACACCCTTCGACAGGCTCCTCGACGCCAGTGTCCTCTCACCACAGCAAGTAGAAGAACTCACCGCCTACCGAGAGGGCCTCAACCCAGCAAAGATCGCCACCGAGATCGCCAGCATCCAAGACCGACTGCTGGTTCTCTCACGCGAGAAAACCGAACAACTCTACCTCGCCTCATTCCCCACAGCCCTGCCCGACGTACGCCGAGGCATCCGCGTCAAAACCGCATAAGCTTCGCGGGCAAAACTATGTGAGGCATCGACAACCTTTCGCGGGCATATTGACATGAGGCATTACG
>NZ_JBGFSK010000026.1:0-1356 GCF_041365945.1 Janibacter sp. GXQ6167
ATTGTCGACAGTGAGGATGGGTTTTGGCATCCCCGGGTGGAGGTCTGACTCGATTGTCGACGGGCGTCAGCGACTGCCTTTGCATGGGATTCGTCGATCTTCAGGCCCGGGGATGCCACGCACGCGACCGGACGGGCGGCGTGACCTCATAGGAGCTTGAGCAGAAGCCCCATCACTGTCTTGTCCGCCTTGCTCGACCGGGCGTGTGCCGTCCCCTGTAGCTGGCAATGAAAGGCGGCATAGACCACGATGACCGACCACCCCTCGTCCTCCGAAGTCTTCGGCGGAGTCGACACCCACGCGCTCACGCACCACGCCGCGGTGGTCGACCAGCTCGGTCGCGAGCTGGCTGACCGCGAGTTTCCTGCAACGCCCGCCGGCTATGAATCTCTGCAGTCATGGTTGCTCGGCTGCGGCCAGCTGGTGAGCGTGGGAGTCGAAGGCACCGGCTCCTACGGTGCTGGGCTCGCGCGGGTGCTCACCGGCGCAGGAATCTCCGTTGTCGAGGTCGACCGTCCAGACCGATCTGCGCGACGCTCGCAGGGCAAGTCCGACCCGCTGGACGCATACGCTGCGGCACGGGCGGCCGCGTCAGGACGCGCGGCCGGAACCCCGAAGTCGCGGGACGGCATCGTCGAATCCATCCGGTGCCTGCGCCTGGCGCAGCGCTCCGCGATCAAGGCCAGAACCCAGTGCATCAACCAGATCCGGGCGCTCCTGGTCAACGGACCGGCCAACCTGCGCGAGCAGATGCAGCCACTGCCCACTGCGAAGATGATCAAGTCCCTGGCACGACTGCGACCCGGAGCTGACCTGACGGATCCCGGCATCGCCTGCCGGCGAGCGTTGCGCTCACTGGCGCGTCGTCACGCGGACCTCGATGAGGAAATCAAGGAACTGCACCGCTGGCTCACCGACCTCACCCAACAGGCCGCGCCCGAAATGCTTGAACGGCCCGGCGTCGGTATCCAGGTCGCGGCACAGATGCTGATCACCGCTGGCGACAACCCCGACCGGCTCGGGTCCGAGGCGTCCTTCGCCCACCTGACCGGGGTAGCGCCCGTTCCCGCCTCCTCAGGAAAGCGGCACCGGCACCGGCTCAACCGGGGCGGCGACCGTGCCGCCAACAATGCGCTCTACACCGTGGCACTGGTCCGCATGCGTTACCACGAGCCGACCCGCGCATACGTCCAGAAACGCACCGCCGAAGGACTGACGAAGAAGGACATCATCCGCTGTCTTAAACGCGCCATCGCCCGCGAGATGTACCGACTGGTCACCCGTCGAACAGACCCGCTGACGAGCTCAACAGAATCTCTAGAGACAGCCGCTTGACATCTATAGGAGCATCCCTGC
>NZ_JBGFSK010000027.1:0-829 GCF_041365945.1 Janibacter sp. GXQ6167
CGGGTTTATTTCTTTGATTGCTCGATGGACAACAATGTTTTTTAACGTTGGTTGTTTGTTGTGTTGTCAGGTTTTCAATCCCTTTGTGGGTTGTTTTTAAACATCTATGGAGAGTTTGATCCTGGCTCAGGACGAACGCTGGCGGCGTGCTTAACACATGCAAGTCGAACGATGAAGCTGGAAGCTTGCTTTTGGTGGATTAGTGGCGAACGGGTGAGTAACACGTGAGTAACCTGCCCCGAACTTCGGAATAAGCGCTGGAAACGGCGTCTAATACTGGATATGACTCCTGGCCGCATGGTTGGGTGTGGAAAGTTTTTCGGTTTGGGATGGACTCGCGGCCTATCAGCTTGTTGGTGAGGTAGTGGCTCACCAAGGCGACGACGGGTAGCCGGCCTGAGAGGGCGACCGGCCACACTGGGACTGAGACACGGCCCAGACTCCTACGGGAGGCAGCAGTGGGGAATATTGCACAATGGGCGAAAGCCTGATGCAGCGACGCCGCGTGAGGGATGACGGCCTTCGGGTTGTAAACCTCTTTCAGCAGGGAAGAAGCGCAAGTGACGGTACCTGCAGAAGAAGCACCGGCTAACTACGTGCCAGCAGCCGCGGTAATACGTAGGGTGCGAGCGTTGTCCGGAATTATTGGGCGTAAAGAGCTTGTAGGCGGTTTGTCGCGTCTGCTGTGAAAATCCGGGGCTCAACTCCGGACTTGCAGTGGGTACGGGCAGGCTAGAGTGTGGTAGGGGAGACTGGAATTCCTGGTGTAGCGGTGAAATGCGCAGATATCAGGAGGAACACCGATGGCGAAGGCAGGTCTCTGGGCCAC
>NZ_JBGFSK010000028.1:0-673 GCF_041365945.1 Janibacter sp. GXQ6167
ACCACGACGCCCGCGCCGAGGGCTGGGTGGTGAACCACAAGAAGGTCCAACGCCTCTGGCGTGACGAGGGGCTCCGGGTCCCGCAGCGGCGTCGACGCAAGCGCGTCGGATCTTCGACCATCGACGCGCCGACGGCGGACGCGCCGAACGTGGTGTGGGCGGTCGATTTCCAGTTCGACGCCGACGAGCAGGGCAGACCGATCAAGATCTGCTCGATCGTCGACGAGCACACCCGGGAGTGCATCGGCGGACTCACCGACCGATCGATCACCGCGGACCGGCTCACCGCCCACCTGGAGGACCTCGTCGCCGCCCGGGGCGCCCCGGCGGTGCTCAGGTCGGACAACGGGCCGGAGTTCATCAGCGAGGCGATGGCCGACTGGGCCGGCACCCGCACCGGCCTGTCCTACATCCCGCCGGGCTCGCCGTGGCGCAACGGGTACGTCGAGTCGTTCAACAGCCGGATCCGCGACGAGTGTCTCAACATCAACAGCTTCTACTCGCTACTGCACGCACAGGTCGTGATCGGCGACTGGAAGGACGAGTACAACCATCACCGCCGGCACTCCTCGCTCGGCTACCTGCCCCCAGCCGAGTACGCTCGGCAATGCACCCATCAAATCGAAACCGACGACTCACACACCGTCCGGACCGAATGACGGGGGCGGCCCAC
>NZ_JBGFSK010000029.1:0-668 GCF_041365945.1 Janibacter sp. GXQ6167
CCTCGCTCGGCTACCTGCCCCCAGCCGAGTACGCTCGGCAATGCACCCATCAAATCGAAACCGACGACTCACACACCGTCCGGACCGAATGACGGGGGCGGCCCACGCCCTACTTTGGACGGTTCAAGCTCTCTCGAGAGGGAGTCGGACCGTTTACGATGAGGGGATCATGGAAACCAGTCCATTGGACATAACACCGTTTGAGATTGCGTGGGGGCTCTACAGCGGCACGGTCATCGCGGCGCTGCTTGCGACGATATGGGGGATGGCGACAAAGCGACTCACCGGTACCGAGGCGGTGCTCGCCGTCGTGGCCACTGTCGCAGTTCCGGTCTTGGGTAGTTTGGCGGTCCTTGGGTGGCTCATCACCGCGGAGATCAAGGGAAAGTCGACGGTGGCCCGATGAAGCGAGTCACAACCGGCGCGATCCTTGGGACCGCCTCTCTCCTGTGCGGCCTCGCCGTGTCCGCTCCTGCGAACGCCGCTACTCCTGCTGGGCCTCGCGTCAGTGATAGCCAAGTAGCCGCCTTTGAGGCCCAGCTTCAGAACTCGGGCCAAAGTTGGGCTGACCCCGTTTCGTAGGTCCGGTCGTTATGCGAGTCGTCCTGTTGCCCGCGGTGGCGGGCAGGGAGACTGGTCAGATCATGACGAACAGTAGGAAGCGTCAC